>DASYNX010000031.1:0-3092 GCA_036008385.1 Steroidobacteraceae bacterium | reverse complement strand
GGCCTTCTCGGCGCGCGAGTCGGGCACGGAGACGCTGCTCAGCAACGCTGACATCGCCATGTATCACGCCAAGGCGGCGGGCAAGAATCGCCACGTCACCTTCCAGACGCAGATGCAGGACATGCTGCACGAGCGCCTGCGTCTGGAGGCGGACATCGGTCGCGCGTTTGCGCGCGAGGAATTTTTCCTGGAATACCAGCCAATCATCGACCTCGGCACGCGCAGTCTGCTCGGCGTCGAGGCGCTGGTGCGCTGGCGTCACCCGGAGGCTGGCATCCTCATGCCGGCGCGTTTTATTCAGGTGGTCGAGGAGTGTGGCCAGATCGACAAGCTCGGGCGCTGGGTGCTGGATCGGGCGTGCCGCGACCTGTGTGCCTGGCGCGGAGCCGTGGCGGGGGGCTCGCGGCTGCGCCTGGCGGTGAACATCTCGGGGCGCCATCTGCAGCACGGGGAGTTGGTGCACGATGTCGCGCAGGCGCTGCAACAATCGGGCCTCGAAGCGGGCAACCTCGTGATCGAGCTCACCGAGAGCACGATCATGTACAACACGGACGCCAATCTCGAGCGCTTCCACCGGCTCAAGGCACTCGGCGTACGCCTGGCCATCGACGATTTCGGCACCGGCTATTCGTCGCTGTCGTACCTGCACCGCTTCCCGATCGATATTCTGAAAATTGATCGCTCATTCGTCAGCCGCCTCACCAATTCCGACAACGGCCCGGAGCTTGCGAGCGCGGTCATCACGCTCGGGGAGACCCTCGGCCTTGATACGGTGGCCGAGGGCATCGAGTTTGAGCCGCAGGTCGCAGCGCTACTGGCCCTCGGGTGCGTCGCGGGTCAGGGGTTTCTGTTCGCGAAAGCCGGCTCGCTGGAGCAACTCTCCAAGAGCACCTTTGTCGCGCGACGCAACGCATTGTGGTCCACGCAGAGCGGTCACGAGGAGCTGTCGGCCACCGGTCGCTTCCGGGCCTTCAAAGCAGTTCGCCGCCGAACGGTGGGAGCGGCGTAAGGCGACCGCCCCTAGGTCGAGGGTGCTTTCTCCGCGTGATCCGCGTCGGCCTTGAGAGTGGCCGCCCTTCGGCGCAGGAGCGTGCTGTGCCGGGCGAGCCCGGGCAGTCGTTCGTGCAGGGCGGCTGTATCTCCCGGATACCAACCCGCCAACATGTAAAGATACGGATCCAGCGCCGAAAAGGCCTCCCCCAGCACGTACGGCGCCAGGGCCTCGTGAACCGCCTCAAGGTGCCTCAGGTAATCCTGCAGTGCACGCTCCTGGATGCCCGTCTGGGCGGCGGCGCCCGCAGTGGAGTAGCGCTCGGCGTAGTAGTAGCGCAGCGCCGTCTCGTACACATTGGCCGACAGAAACACCATCCACTGCAGGAAGCGCGCGTGCGCAGCGCTGCCGGCCTCGGGGGCGAGGTGCGCCGCCGGGTACGCGCTCGCAAGATAGGTGAGGATCGCCGCAGACTCGCACAACGGAGTGCCATCAGGCAGGACCAGTGCGGGTACCTTGCCGGCCGGATTGATGCGACGGTACGCCTCGAGCGCCTCCGGCGTGCGCTCCACCCACGTCAAATTGTAAGGCTCCCCGATCTCCTCGAGCACGATTTGCACCGCGAGCGAGCCCGCGTTCGGTCGTCCGTAGAGTTGGTACCTTGCTGCGCTCATCGTGTGCCTTTCTGGATCCGGGCGGGGTAGGGAGTCCGCGGCCGGCGGTGCGCACCCCGCGCGGCCCGAGTCATGGCCAGTGTGCGCGGGATCACTTGTGCAGATCGTCGATCCAGCGGACGAGCTCGGGCACTTCCACGGGAGTGATGTCCAGATTAACGACGAGACCCTGCTGTCCGCTGCGCGCGAGCACGCAATGCAGCTGCACGTCCTCGCTCGCATTGATTTCCTGATGCGGCACGTACGGGGGTACGTAGATGAAGTCCCCCGGCGTGGCCTCGGCCACAAACTCCAGCCGATCGCCCCAGCGCAGGCGCGCCAGTCCGCTCACAACGTAGATGACGCTTTCGAGGTCCCCATGGTGGTGCGCCCCCGTCTTGGCCTTTGCCTCGATCGTCACCGTGCCCGCCCATAGTTTCTTCGCACCGGTCTTCTCGGTGGTCACCGCTGCACGCCGGTGCATGCCCAGAGTCTGCGCCGTCGCATCATCCAGTTCGCTCGAGCGGATGATCCTGACACCGTCCGTCCGCCAGCGACGCGCGTTGCTGTTCATGCTGATCTTTCGTGGTCGCCGACTGCAGAGCGTGAGCCCACGCTGCGGAGCAGCGCTCGCAAAAGTGTAACCGGTGCTGACTGCAGGAGACCAGCGACACTGGGGCGGGGACCGAGGCGGGACCCCTCGCCCTGGGACAACGCCGACAAGCGCGTGCGGTATCCGCTGGCGTTCCTGGCTCGCTTGAGTCGCCAGGCTCACGTGTGAGAGGAGTGCTCTATGAACTCTATTGCGACAGCTTCTCTGATGGCCGCCCTTTTGCTCAGCCTGAGTACGCTTGCGCAACCCCCGCAGGGCCGTGCCGCGTCCCAGACTCCACCGGCAGGTACCTCGGGTACGCCGACACCGCCAGGCTTTACTCCACCGGGCACCGCGCCGACACCGCCGGGCTTTACGCCACCCGGCAGCGCGCCGACACCGCCCGGCTTTACGCCACCCGGGAGTGCCCCGCCCGGGTTCACTCCGCCGGGCAGTAATCCGACGCCCCCCGGCTTCAATCCGCCCGGCACCCCGCCGACCCCACCCGGATTTACCCCGCCGCCGGGCAGTCCGCCTGGGACGCCGCCGAGCGACACGGAGCCGCCGCAAAACGAGACGTCGTAGCCGTTTGCGAGCAGCCGCGTCGAGCTGCTTCCGATCGAGCCGCGCACCGGCCGCTCACCGCGTCGGCGGTTCCATAGATGATTTAATGCGAGCGACGCAATTCAGCGAAGCGCTTTGCCCTCGTAACGAGTTGGCTGAACAGCGTCGGAGCCAATGCGCCGCATCGCAGTCGCGGGAGCAGCTCTGCCCGGCGCCGACGTCGAACGCGCCGGCGCTGGCGCTGAAGGCTTGCTTATGTCAGGCGCGCATCGCGGGCAGCGGCGCAAGCGGT
>DASYNX010000030.1:0-185458 GCA_036008385.1 Steroidobacteraceae bacterium | reverse complement strand
GGGCCAGCCCGCACAACAACGAGCCCAGGGCGAACAGGCCGATGGCGCCGGCGAATACGCGTCGCGTACCGAAGCGGTTGGCCATCCAACCGCTGATCGGAATGAAGACGGCCAGGCTCAGCGTGTAGCTCGAAAGCACGGACTTCATGCTCAACGGGGCCACCTCGAGCGCACGGGCGATACCCGGGACCGCCGTGTTGAGGATCGTGGTGTCAAGCGACTGCATGAAAAACGCGACCGCCACCAGCCACGGCAACAGCGGATCCGGAGTCTGAAGCTCCCTGCGCTCGGCGTCAGCGTTGGTCATGATTCGGTGGGTCGTCTCTCGGCTCCCTGTCACCACGAGTGAGTTGTCGCGGCCGCCTGCGACCTGCCCTGTCGTTCATAAGGCAAGGGCAGTGGCGGTCGCATCGCGACCCACGCAATAACGGCAGACCAGCCCCGTATTTAACTTCCACCGTGGCCCAGCGGCGGTATGGGACCGGTACCGGCGGCGGTGCAATCGGCGGGTGAAAGCGGCGGCGGCGCCGCGGCACTGAGGGGCAACCTGGGTGTCAGTCTTGCAACCGCTCGCACGTAGGCGTCCGTGAACACGGTTGCACAGGCACGCGAAAGATGGCTGTATTCCGGCAGCACCAATCCCTGCATCGCGGGGTCGTCGGCGAAGTGAACGCCGCGTACGTCGGCGCCTTCAAGCAACCGGTCCCAGCCGCGGGTGCGTGGCACCGTCTCTTCCTCGTAAACGCGCAATTCCGGGGCGGACGGCGGGCGTACGAACACCACCTCGCCCCCTCGCGCGCGAATCTTTGCGACTGCGATACGCGTTCTCTCTACCGTACTGAGGATCGTTGCCGCAGAGACCGGCGGCGCCGCCCGCGGCCAGGTCGCGCGCTGATGCGCCCGCACGCGGGGATCGTTCTCGACGCGCGCCCATATGAAAGTCTGTCGCTCATCCATGACGCTGCCCAGTTTCCACAGTCTCTCGTTCACGGGAAACTGCGCCCCGGCGCGCCAACCCTCATCGAGATGACGCACGAGTTTATTCAAACGATAGTTGTCATCGAGAAACGCGAGTACCCGCGATAGAGCCCGGTGCAGTAGAAACGATATGCGCACGGCGGGAGACTCGAAGCGATAACGCTCCATCGCGGGACCCCCGAGGCCGGCTCCGTCACGAAAGTACGAGCGGTCCGCGATGCCGACGATGGCGAGACCAGTGAAGTGCACCGTGTTAGCCAAGTCTTCGAGGAACGGTAGCGCATTGCTGCCCGCGATCGCGAGTTGGACTGGCCGAACGCCGGTCAGCGACTCGAAGCGATCCAGATTGGTGTCATACAAGATGCGCGAATCGCCCAGAATTGCGATCTTGACATCACCCCCATCGAGCCGCCGGCGTTGCTCGGCCCAGAACGAGGGTCCGTCATCGAGATCGCCGGCCTGTAGGCCGAGAGCACGCATGCGCCATTCCCACGCTCCCATCGCGACCAGGACCAGGGACAAGGCGGCGGCAAAGATGCGCGGCCAAGGCTGTGCCGGAATGTCTCGCACTGGCACCGGTTGAGCGACTCCGGGCCGATCCGCAGCCGTGAGGCGCACAAAACCGGGGCGCGTGGTCGTGATTTCAGAACTGGAAATAGATGAAGGCATTGCCTGCGCCTTGTTCGATGATGATTGCAAGCGCCAGAGCCGCCCAAACTCCTGCCAGGAGTGCAGCGGGCGCGCGGACGAGCACGCTCTCAAGTGTGCGTGTGCGCATCAGCCAGTGCGCGCCAACCAGACCCGTGATAATCGCGACCACCAGAAGCAGTTCGATTCCGGGCACGATGGGCGCCGGAGGTGCGTTCAGTCCAAACAAACCACGCAGGACGACGCCCGCCTTGGTGAAGGTCTTCGCACGGAAAAATACCCAGGTAAGCTGAATCAGAAAGTAAGTGAGCAGCCCCAGCCCCAGCAGCGCGGCAGGCCCCGGGCGGTAGCCCGCGAAGTGCGTCCGCAGGCGGCGCTCCACGGCGAGATAGATGCCGTGCAGTCCTCCCCACGCAACGAATGTCCAACTCGCACCGTGCCACAGCCCTCCCAGCAGCATAGTGGCGAGTAGAGCGAAATACGTACGTGCCTCACCGTGACGATTACCGCCGAGCGGGATGTAGAGATAATCACGCAGCCAGGATGAGAGGGTGATGTGCCAGCGTCGCCAGAAGTCAGAAAAGCCGACCGCTGCGTACGGGAAGCGAAAGTTGTCAGGCATCGCGAACCCGAGGCACATCGCCGCCCCGATCGCCGTGGTTGAATAGCCGGCGAAGTCGCAGAAGATCTGTCCTCCAAAGGCGAGGGTCGCAGCCCAGGCGTCGAGCGCCCCGGGGATCACGTCCCGGTCATACACGCGCTCGGCGATCCCGGCCAAAAATCCGTCCGCCAGCACGACTTTCTGGAACAGCCCGAGCGTCATGAGGGCAACTCCGAAGCTCACTTGGTGAGCGCTCGCGCGGCGCTCCTGCTCGAACTGCGGCACCAGCTCAGTGGGTCGCATGATCGGCCCGGCCACCAGGTGTGGGAAGAAGGTTACAAACAGCGCGTAGTCGAGGAAGTGCCGCGCTGGCACAGCGCGGCGCAGGTACACGTCGAGTGTGTACGACATGGTCGCAAACGTATAAAAGGAGATGCCGACCGGCAGTACGATGCTGTAGTGAG
Source organism: Steroidobacteraceae bacterium (assembly GCA_036008385.1). Classification (GTDB taxonomy): domain Bacteria; phylum Pseudomonadota; class Gammaproteobacteria; order Steroidobacterales; family Steroidobacteraceae; genus 13-2-20CM-66-19. Next base: position 182,767 of record DASYNX010000030.1, on the reverse strand, counting down.
CCGGGTGATAAGCCACGCCCAGCATGCTCATCGTTGCACTGAAATTGTCGAGCAGGAATTGCCCGTACTTGAAAAAGCCGAGCATGCCGAGGTTTGCGACCACCGACAGCAGCATCCAGGCGCGCCGCTCCACTGGCCGCTGCGCCCTTACGAGTGCTTTCGCGGCCCACCAGTCGACGACGGTGGACACCCATAGCAGAATCACAAATGGTGGGTTCCATGCCGCGTAGAACAGGTAGCTGGCGATCAGCAGATTGATCTTCTTGACAGTCCAGCTGAGCGGCAACCTGTGCAGCACCAGCACACAGGCGAAGAACACTGCGAAGGTGAGCGAATTAAATACCATGACCGCCCCGTCCCCCAGTCGCAGTCAGGCCGTCTTGTAGCCGCCGGCATGCTGCTCCGCGGCGCCGCTTGACCTCAATCTTACGCTTTTGCCTCGCGAGGCTTGCGGCGGGCCACCTCCCGACTCACCTCGAGGGAGCACTCCCCAAACTCGCAAGACCCTGGAATGGTCCTACGCCAGTCTCTTAGGTTGCGCCAACCGGTCCGGGAAACGCTGCATCCAAAGTCTGAAGGTCTTGCGGCGTGAGGGCTACTGAAAGTGCCACAGCGTTTTCCTTGACGTGCGCTGGAGAGCCGGATTCGGGAATTGCGATAACGCTCCCGCTGCGCATCACCCAGGCCAGCGCGACCGCGGCGGCCGAGCAACCATGGATAGTGCCGATCTGCGCCAGCGTGCGCTCAGCTACTACGAGGTTATTGTCGCCGCCGAGCGGAGAGTACGCCATGACCGGCAGGTTGTGCTGCTTGCACCACGGCAAGACATCGCGCTCAATGCGACGGTTGTTGAGACTGTAAGGGACCTGATTGGTGGCGCAGCGATGGCCGTCTGGAACACGGAAGAGATCTTCCATCTGGCCAACGTCGAAATTGGATACACCCCAGGCGCGAATCTTCCCCGCCGCGCGTAGTCGTTCAAATGCCGCCACTACGCCCGAGAATTGCGCGCTGGGAACCGGCCAATGCAGCAAATAGAGATCCAGATGCTCGCTGCCGAGACGAGCGAGACTCGCCGCGCAAGCGCGCGCGATACCATCGCCAGACACTTGATTGCCCTCCACCTTGGAGACCAGGAATATGCGGTCGCGCTGACCGGCAATCACGTGACTAATGAATTGCTCGGAGCGGCCGTTGCCGTAGTTTCCCGACGTATCGATCAACGTCATGCCGAGCGAAATGCCTGTGCGCAGCGCCTCTTCCTCGACAGCCAGCGGATGCCTTCCCTGACCGAGGTGCCAGCAGCCTTGACCGAGCGGCGGAACGGTAGTGCCGTCTGGAAGCTTTACGGAACGCGCCGCAGGCTTCGACGCCGCGTCAGGACCCGGAACCTGGGCAGTTGCTCGCGCCGCAATCATTGCACTTAAGGCGGGAAACGATAAGCCGAAGGCCGCGCAACGCGCACCAAATTGACGTCGGTTAAGCAAATGCTTGTTCATAGTGTCCTCTCCTTCGAGCTGGACAATTGTAACCGCTGAGCCCACGAACGCATCCAGCCAAGAGAGTCGCGGCTGAAGCGCCCCTTCGCACGGCGGGTGGCTGTCAGGATGGGCGAAGTGTGGTGACCCCCCTTACTTGGCTGACGGACCGAAGGCTTCGCGGAGGCTCATGATCCGGCCAGCATCTTTGATGGCATAGCCGGGTAGCTCGGCGATCGCCTTGTGAAATTCCTCACTGCGCATGATCTCCAGCACCCGCTGCACGGAGCGGTTCTCAAGGATTTGCTTCGTGCTGACGAAGAGGTAGTCCTCGGTGACCAGCCGCACGAAGTCAAGATCGAACTGACGCGCTGCGGCTTCAACGCCGAAGCTCGCATCAGCCATGCCGCTCGCCACGTAAGCCGCCACGGCAGCGTGCGTGAATTCGATCCGCTCGTAGCCGTTGATGCGCGTCTCATCCAGTTGCCTCTGCTCGACGAGCTCGTCGAACAAGCGACGTGTGCCGGAGTCAGGGTCGCGATTGACGAAGCGCACCACGGGATCGAGCAGCCGCTCCAGAGAGTCAATCTTCAGCGGGTTGCCTCGCTTGACCATCAACCCCATTTCGCGCGTCACGAAACCAATGACGCGGTGCTCGCTCGGCGTCAGCCACGGTCGGGTTGCGGCGATCGCCTTGGCGCGCAGTTCACCCTGGGGCAGGTGTACGCCCGCCAGTTCGCAACCACCGTGCGCGAGCGAAACCAGGGAGTACTGATTGCTGACATAGCGCAAATCGATCGTGAGATCGGTCTCGCGGCTGAGAAGCTCGCGCAGCTTCGAGACGGCGAACCCGTGGCTCGCGTGTACGCGCACCATTTTCGCGCCCTGAGAGAGTGTCTCGTTGAGCTCGGTCTCGAGCTCCTGCGCAAGGTTTTGCAGCTGGGGCTTGAGACGCGCCTGCAGCCGCTGGCCCGCCCAGACCAGCTTCTCCCCGAGCGCCGTCAGATGAGTTCCGCGACCCTGTTCGCGTGCGACCAGTGGCGCGCCGAAGAACTCCGCCCACTTCTCGGTGAGATTCCAGCAGTGCCGGTACGACATGTGCGCCCGTCCCGCAGCGCGGGTGATCTTGCCGGTCGCGCGAATCTCATTCAGCAGATCCAACATCACCAGCATGCCCCGCTCGTCCGCCTCGCGCCTGAAGCGCCATACCGGCTCGATCTCAATGCGGAACATGTGCGTCTCCCATGCGCGCGGCGGTGTCGGTCAACATATGCACTTTAGTGCATGACATTGAACCATTGAATATCATCCCTTGAGTGCATATCTATCCTTAAAGGAAGACTGGCTACAGACAGCATATTCCCCGCAATATACGTATTAGTCTAGTCTATCCCTGAATTCAGAAATGCGCCCTTTGAATATGCTCTGTAGTTCATATCATGGGCCTAGCGATATGTGAGGTTATTCATGGCATTGGCATTGAGTACTGGGGTTGCGCGAGAGGACCTGCTGATCGGTGGGCGGTGGCGGCCAGCTCGATCGAGCCGGTACTTCGAGACGGTAGATCCGGCGACCGAGAAAGTCATCGCGCGCGTGGCCGAGGCTGACGCGCCCGACATCGATGCGGCGGTGAGCGCGGCGCGCACGGCCTTGCAGGGTGATTGGGGCCACATGCGGGCCGCCGAGCGGGGTCAGGCGTTACTGCGCCTGGCCGAGCTCATCCGTAAGAATCAGGACGAGCTGGTGGAGCTCGAGAGTCTCGACTCTGGCAAGCCGGTGTCTGCCATCCGGCGACAGGATCTGCCAGCGGTGCTCGACACGCTCACCTACTACGCCGGTTGGGCGGACAAGATCAATGGCCAGGTGATCCCCGCGCGGCCGGACGCGTTGACCTACACCGTCCGCGAGCCTGTGGGTGTGGTCGGGGCCATCATTCCCTGGAACTTCCCCCTCATGATCGGCATGTGGAAGCTGGCGCCTGCGCTGGCGTGTGGATGCACCGTGGTGCTGAAGCCTGCAGAGCTGACCCCCCTTACCGCGCTCCGGATCGGTGAGCTTGCGCTCGCCGCGGGATTTCCGCCCGGCGTATTGAACGTGGTGCCGGGCTTCGGAACAGTCGCCGGTGCCGCCCTGGTCGACCATCCGGACGTCGACAAGATCACGTTCACGGGATCACCTGCCGTCGGACGCCAGATCCTGCGTGGCGCGGCGGGCAATCTCAAGCGTGTGACGTTGGAGCTCGGCGGCAAGTCGGCGAACATCATATTTCCCGACGCCGATCTCGAGGCGGCCGTGAAGGCAGCCGCTTCGGGCATCTTTTTCAATGCGGGTCAGGTCTGCTCGGCCGGCTCGCGGATCCTCGCTCATGCGGACATTTATGATGAGGTCATCGAGCGACTCGTCGCACGCGCCAAGGCGATCCGGGTCGGAGATCCGAGAGATGCTGGCACTTCGATGGGACCGCTGGTATCGCAGGTTCAGATGAAGCGCGTGCTCGACTATATCGAGATCGGCAAGCAAGAAGGTGCCCGACTCGCCACCGGCGGCAGCCGTATCGGCAGCACCGGCTACTTCGTCAGCCCCACCGTGTTTGCGAACGTCGAGCACCGGATGCGCATCTCGCAGGAAGAGATATTCGGACCGGTCGCCTCCGTCATCCGCTTCAGCGATGAGGAGGACGCCATTCACATGGCCAACGGCACGAAGTACAGCCTCGCGGCGGGCGTATGGAGCGCGGACATCGCTCGCGTGCATCGGTTTGTGAGACGCCTGAAGGCGGGCACCGTGTGGGCGAACACGTTTGGACCAACCGACGTGCGGCTGCCGTGGGGCGGCAATCGAGACTCAGGCTTCGGACGCGAACATGGTGACGTCGCGATCGAGAACTTCACCGAACCGAAGGCGGTGTGGATCAATACGGGACGCTGATCCGCGCCTTCTGGTCAAGCGGCCCCCGTGCCCGCCGCGCTACCACTGCTCCTCAGCGCGCTCGCCGGCCTCGGTTTCATGGGGCGGCGCAAGGTCTCCTGAGCGCCGCCCGACGGCCGCCCCACGTATTCGGCCTACCTGAAGGCCCCCTGTGGACACTCGCTTCCGCGGCCAGCTCCGGTCAGCCAATGTGTGGAATTGTGGGCGCTAAAGCGACCCATTGGACCTTGGACCAATTGCAGCGCCTTCACACTCGTGTCCTGATCACCGCGCAGTCAACTAACGGTGATTTGTTTGCAGCCGGGCGGGTACGGTGGGCGTCGCGGAACGGCATGCCCGCCGCGTCTGCGTTACTTTCGAGAGTCGCTGGAGGTCACACATGAACTTTCTGTGGTTTTTGATCGTCGGATTGGTAGCGGGCTGGCTGGCTGGCACGCTGGTTAAAGGCGGCGGCTTCGGCCTCGTCGGCGACTTGATCGTTGGTGTGGTAGGCGCCTTTCTCGGCGGCTTCCTGTTCAGCACTCTGGGCGTCTCCGCCGGTGGTGGTCTGATTGGCAGCATCATCGTCGCGACCATCGGGGCCGTGGTCTTGTTGTTCCTGATCCGGCTGATCAAGCGAGCGTAGTCAATCGCCTCCCACGCTTTAGATCTGCACCGGACATAGGTACGCCTCGGCCGGTCCGTGGGTGCCGCCGGTCATTGCTGCCTATCATCGACGCTCGCCTTAGCGAGCGGCTCGACTTCATTGAATTTTCGGTAATCGATCCGCAGCGTCCCATCCTCGTCCTCTTCCAGCACATCGCGAAAGGTTTGGTTCCAGCGAATAGCGGCGCTTGGGTATTCGTTGCGTGCCATCAGCATCTGGCCGGTCGTTACATCCGTGCCGCTCAGGCTCAGAATGAACACCGTCGCGGCGGCATGCAGGGAATCCGCGCTTTCGCCCTTTAACGGACTACCATCGTCGATAACATGCATGATATTCCAGCCGAGAATGAATGCCGGGTGCTGTGCGCGCACGAGCGAAAGATCGGTGATGCGCCTGATGCGAAAGCCCTCCTCGGTTACCTCATCGCGCAACATGCGCAGCTGCGCCGAAGCTTCTTGAATGACGTTCTGGCGCGCGTTTGCTGCCCGAAACATGAGTGTCAGCTTGCCGTCGATGGGCCGGACGACTGCGTTTGCCGCAAAAAGGAACCGTGCCCGCGGCCGGGAAAAGCGAGCAAACATAAGTCCAGTAATGAGCGCCAGCGTCATGAGGCCGACGAAGATCTCGATCATGGATATGACGTGGCCGTACAGCGTCTGCGGATGCATTTCTCCGTAGCCGACCGTCGCCAGCGTCTCAACGCTGAAAAAGAACGCGCCTGCGAAGCCGGGCGGATTCAGGTTAGCGATACACCCCGGCACCAGATAGTAGAGGTAACCGAAGAGCACATCGAAGACCAAGAAAAACGCCGCAATGGTTGCGAAGAGCTGCGGCCAGCTAACCGCCATGAAGAAGTGATACAGATCGTGGAAGACGGCCGGCCGAAGGCCCTGTGTGAAGATCTCGCGCTCGCCGAGCTTGAGCCGTCTCACGCGAACGGGTCTACGTGTTTGCCCTATGGGGCGGTTCAAGTTGTTCTTGTGTCTACGTCGTGTTGCTGTCATTTAACTGTCCGATTGCACAGCGCCCATCGAGCGCACACCGATTCGCGTACTCCTTTAGACCCCCATTTATTGCGGAACAGGCCCGGCGCCTGGCGGCCGAAGTTATGTTGCTGCTCATCGGGCTGACCGTCATCGTGCTCGCGCTGCCGTTCGCCGCCGGATACATCCTGGGTCGCGCGCGGCACGGTCGCGCGGCCCACCCCGTTTAAGGCTGCCCCATCAGGTCGCCCAACACTCCGCTCCGCGGATCAATTCGCAGAGGCTGGCTTCAGCGGCTGGAGCTTGTAGGCAAGGGTAAATCGCGACGCAAAGCAGATGCGGTTGGGCGGACGTCCCACGTGCGGCAGGGTACCGTCGAACAACACCAGCCTTCCGGGCCGGGGAGTCACCGCCGCCTGCGCATCCATACTGGAATCGAAAAACACAGTTTCGCCGCCCCATTCCACGTTCCATTCCGGAGCGATGAACCACAAGGCCGTCAATTCCCCGGCGCCTGGCGGACAATCCGTGTGAGTGAACAGCATGTCGCCGTAGGCGGCATAATTACAATAACAGCGGTAAATCTTGTACGCGGTTTCGGCGGCGAATTCGCCTGCTGCCGTCAGGGTCGGTTGATAAACCGGCAGCTGCGTGGCGGCCTGCATGGGGATATTCAGTATCCAATGGCGAAAGGCCGAGGTATCGGGGCGCGCGAACTCAGTACGTGTGAATGCCCCACCTTGCAAGGCCACTGTCAAACTCTGAATATCCTGCAACTGCAGCAGGCCGTCATAGACCCGCACGTCCCGCCCCTCGATGCAATACCGCCGTGTTGCCTTCATAGTTGCCTGCGCTGCGCTAGCCTGGGTGAATGTCACACGAGCAATTCGTGTATGGTAGCGCCGGCACGCGCAGGCCGGGTACCCTTTGTTCCCAAGCGGCGGATTGAAACGCGTCGCATCGGCGACCGCGGTGGAGGTGGATCCACTTCGCTCCCTGGGATTCCGCCGTCACGTCTGTAGTCGCGAGTAGATTCAGTCAGGGCGGCCTCAGACCGTCAGGATGTCTTTGACGAGGTTCGGTACCGGCCGAGGAGCCACTCGGGCACGCAGCAGAGCACGATGCCACCGATCGCGAAAGTCGCGGACAGCGTCGACCATCCTCTTGCACCTAACGGCAGGATGCCGATGCCATACAGAAGTGCAACGCCTGCGAGGATTAGGAAGAACGGGCCGGTCACATAACAGTGCGTGCGACCGCAGCGACGGGCGTTGAGCAGGCACACCGCGCCCATGAACGTCAGAAGTGCCGGCCACACGATGACGAGGTAGCGCGTACCGATCGTGGGTCCGATGAGCAGGATCGCGGCAGGTATGCCGAATGTCAGGCACCCGCGGACACCGCTCGCCCAATCGGCGGCGCTTCTCCGGCGATCAACTTCACCGCTCATCGGCTGTTCTCGCGCCACAGCACGATGGATCTGCCTGCACGGGAGGACAGGGGAGAGAGCCGTAGGAGCAAAACACACAGCAGTCCCCGGCCCTTGGTCGCAGCACCTCACCACATCCTGCGCAGTCGTAGAAGTAGATGCACGCATCAGTCGGCATTGTCTCGCGCGAGATGTGTCCGCAGTTTGGGCAGGTCAATAGGGACGTCGTGATCATTGAGGCGGGCGGGCCAGCGCCGGCGTCGCAGTCGGCGGCAGCTGCGCGAGCAAGGTCCGCACTTGCTGCGCAAAGGCACGACTATCGAGATGTGGGAACTCTGTGCTGCTAGCGAGGGCACCCAGCTGATGCATGAGCAGGCGAGGACGCGGCGGGTCAGTGCGCTCCCATTTGGCCTCGGGTCCGTAGAGCAACCAAACGTCCCAGGCGTACACCGGACCCTCACTGTTCCTGAGCCCAACGGCGTGAGAAAGCAGTCGCCCGAACGCTCCGGAGGGGTTCCAGTAGTGCTGAACGTTGGGGTTGTTGAGGAGCTGTTCCGCATTCGCGACATCCTTTCCTCCCGCGGGCCGCAACCACGGAGCCAGTCGCGCCAAACCCAGTACCGGCTCGTGAACCACGAAGGTGTGTATCCGCGGGTCGACGGTGCCCGCGAGGAGATCGCGATTCATGTCGGCCAGGCCACGCAGGCAGGTTGGGCAGATGGGATCGACGATAAACAGCAGCCGTACCAAGCCCACATTTCGATTGAAGTCTGCACGCAGCTGATTACCCTGATCATCCAACACCGTGTACGGCGTTCCAGACGCGTTGGGGGACGAGTCATCGCCGCGTGCACAGCTCGCTGCCGCCAGAAGTCCGATGATCACGATAGCCGCAGGTAGGATTTGCACCGGCGCCTCTTTAACCAACCATGAACGCTGCGGCGCTAAGTCCAGTGACGAGGAAAGCGGCTGCCCACACGATCCAGCGCAACGAACGCCCGCGTGCGGCATCGCAAGATCCGTCGGCGCAGACGGCGGGGCGACGATAGGCCGACCAAAACGCGACGGCCAGCAGCCCTGCGGCTCCAAATAACGCATAGGGCAGTAGGAAGGAGAGACGCGCAAGAGCGACCGCACCGCTCACGCCGAACAGAGCCACCGCCCACGGTAGCCCGCAACACGCTCCGACCGTTGCCGCGAATGCCCCCAGTCCTAGGGCGCCGCCCGCGCTGCCGATCACGCGTGTCTTGTCGCTCATTGCCGGCCTCCTGCTATCCGCCTCTAGTACGAGGGTCCTTCAGCGCGATGCTAGGATAGGCTCCGTAGTATGGTACAGAGTCAAGCCATGCCCCGCCCCTACACGATCGCCCGCCTGGCCGCAGCGGCCTGCGTCCACGTCGAGACCATCCGCTACTACCAGCGCCTGCGGCTCGTGCCCGAGCCCTCGCGTCCGCTCGGCGGCATCCGGCGGTACACCGAGTCGGATGCCGACCGCCTGCGCTTTATCAAGCGCGCACAGGCGATGGGATTTACGCTCGCCGAGGTCGGGAGTCTGCTGACCCTGCAGGACCGGCGCTCGTGTCACGCCACGCGCGAGCTTGCGGCGAGCAAGCTGCGTCTCGTCGATGCCCGCATCCGCGAGCTCCGTGGTTTGCGTAAGGAACTCGCCGGCTTGATTGCCGACTGCGACGCCAACACTCAAGACGCCAAGTGTCCAGTCATCCAGCGGCTCGCGTCGTAACCCCGCACATCGCGATAGGAAACGGCTGGGTTTTAGCGGCGTCGGGGATCGACCGCTTCAGGGAGCCCGATTCGATCGGTTAAACGTAGCCGACCGTTCCGCCTGTCGCTAAGACCTGTGGTAGCGTCATAGGTCTCCGAGCCGGCGCAAAAGCGTGACTGGCCTTGAACGCCGAGGTGTTTGTGATAAACGCATTAAGAACCGGGGAGAGGGGAATGAACTGCTACTGGGCAATCGCGACCTTGCTGGTGGTTTTGTGCTCCGCGCCGACGAAGGCCGCGGACAAGAGTTCCGGTGTCGGAACCATAGGCACGGGAACTTTCTCCTGTGAGAAATTCAGTAAATACGATGGTGCGCCAAATAATTCCGGGCAAATGGGCCTGGTCGTGCAGTGGGCCTGGGGCTTCATCAGCGCGTACAACATCCGAGCCGCGTTCTCGGCGACGTACCAAGACGACGATGCGCCAAATCCGGTTTCACCACCAGATGCAGCTTCGATTCTGTCGTTCATCCGGAAACATTGTGAGAAGAACCCTCTGAGCAATGTGACTACCGCAACACTGGAGCTCATAGGCACGTTGGGCGGCATGGTGAGCAGTTCCGTCACTTTCACACAGCACTAGAGCTGGCGACATAACCGCCGAGCCCAAGAACTACAGCGGCGCGCGGGGTGAACTCTCGCGCCGCGCCCCCGGGGACTCTCGGCCCCCGGGGCCGCAGCGTCAGCACGCCCCGCCGGGCGCGCGACGAGCACACTCGGCGCGAGCCTGCTGAACGACTGCCGCAAATCAGGTGCCGGGCTTCTTCGCTGCCGCAGCGATCAGTTCGTTCACCCTGACCATGGCCTTGGCGGTTGATGCCTTCGCGCAGTCGGCATCGCTCGGCGATGAGCCGGGATACTGGCGGCTGAGCTCTTTGCAGGCTGAGTTGGCGGCGTCAGCGACGCGCTTTTGCAGCTCCATGGCACCAGCGTGTGTGGAGAGATCAAGGTCCTTTGCACTCACGCCATAACTCAGTGAGACGTCCTCGATAGGCACGCCGCTTGCGGTCCTGCCTACAACCTTACTTACTACTCGCGACGCCTGGACCGTCACTTCCCCCATGTCGTCGGCGACTACTACCGTGCCGACCGAAGTAACCGCAAACAATCCGATCGCGACTCTAATCAGTGCTTTCGTCATGATTTCGCCCCTCTCTCTTTGGTTATGAGTTGCTGCGAGGTTGTTGTTAGCTGCAAACCGGTCGAGGACGCACGCCTTCAAGGCTCACGACCCCCGGGACTCCGGAGCTCCGGATCAACCGTACGCAAGGATGCTCCCGTTCAGGCAAATCGTCGAGAGTCGATGCCAAACGGCCCCCGGGAGCGCCCGCACTGCTTCGACGGTCTAGGGTCACGCTGCGCTGGCTGCACGCGCTGAACGGCATCTCGTACCTCGTGCCGGTGTTGCGCAGCAGCGTAAACGGTGAAAGCGGGTGAAGCCGCATAGTCGAGTGGCACGGGCCGTCTGCCAAGTCGCGCAGCCGGCGGACGCTTGAGGCCGGAACCGCAAAATCTACGGCCGGACGCCGCGTAAGCCCCTCGGGGCTCGTCCCGTTCAGAGACCCCCTGCACCCCCCCGGTCACCACGGGCGATGGTCGCCAGGCGATTGCCGGTTTCACCTGGATTGGGGCCGGTCTACGTCTGCGGGGCGGGACCGGGTGACACGCAGGAGATTCGCATACTCAAGATCGTTAGCGCCGCTACTGCATTGTCGGCCGCCGCTTGGTCGGCAGGTGACGGGGCTTCGGCAATAATCCATTGACCTCCAGGAGAGCATCGACAGCCTTGCGCAGCAGCACGGCCTTGGGGATTAGCGTCGTCTCTGCGAGCGTGTCCAGCAACGCCGCCTTCATAGCCTCGAGATAGATCGATTGCTGCAACAGGTGACGTTTTGCCCTTGCCACGCAAAGACTATGGCTGACGCGTCGCGACGCGTCAGGGCTATCTGACGTAATGCGCCGTCAGCAGGCTAGAACTGTGAGGAGCCTCACCCTCCGCGACGCAGGTCAAATTCATGCATTCCGTTGACCAACTCATCGAACGCCGCCTGGGATGACATACGCGGCCTGGAAGGGGGCTGCGCGCGCTGTGACCACGGCCCCGACCACGATGCGGGTTCCCATCCAAATGGAATTCCCCCTCGTGCTTCGCCGGCACATGTCTGCGTCCGGTGACAGCAGGTTTGTAAATCCTTTCGATCAGACGTCAACCCCGGCCAATGCCGGAGCGTTGTCTTGCGTTGGGTGCCTGCAAGGGAGTCGAACGATGTATACCCACTGCTACGCAACAGCGATCCGTATGCATGCTCGCTCGTGGGGATCTGCCGGCACGTTATGCGCGCTGCTCACCATCTCCGCCTGCGGCGGCGGCGGCAATACTGCGAGTCCCCCGACGCCGACACCGACGCCGACCCCGACCTCCACCTCCGTCAGCGCCACAGACGCGGCGCGACTGCTCGAACAGGCGACCTTCGGCGTCACGGCCAGCGATGTCGCTCATGTGCAGAGCGTCGGCATCGATGCATACATCGCTGAGCAGTTGGCATATCCGCCGACTCAGTACACCGGATACAGTTATACCCCACATACCGCGCCCGTAGGCTGCATCGGCGATGGGTCGAAGCCGCCCGACGCATCCAGCCTGTGCGCGCGCGATAAGTACTCGCCGTTTCAGGTACAGCGCGATTTCTTCACGCACGCGCTCGATAACCCTGACCAACTGCGCCAGCGCGTCGCGTTCGCGCTTTCGCAGATCATGGTGGTTTCGAGCATCGAAATCTACGAGGCTTATGGACTCGCCGATTACGAAAACATACTGCTGCGGGACGCACTCGGCAATTATCGGACGCTGCTGTACGACGTGACCCTGAGTCCGACCATGGGTCACTACCTGGACATGGCGAACAGCGCCGAGACCAATCCTCAAACCGGCACGGTCCCCAATCAGAATTATGCGCGCGAAGTGATGCAACTGTTCTCGATCGGGCTCGTCGAGCTTAATCCCGACGGCACACAACAGCTGGACGCCACCGGTGCGCCGATTCCCACCTTCGACGGAACCACCATCGAGGGCTTCGCGTCGGTGTTCACCGGCTGGACCTATCCGCCGCTGCCCGGCGCGAGCTCGCAGTGGACCAACCCGATCAATTTCGACGGCACGATGGTGGCATTCCCGGCTCACCACCAGGCGGGCTCAAAGGCGCTGCTGAACGCTTATACGACGCCGGCGAACCAGACGCCGGCGCAGGATCTCGCCGATGCGCTCGACAACATCTTCAATCATCCGAACGTCGGCCCGTTCATCAGTAAACAGCTGATACAGCATCTGGTGACGAGCAATCCAAGTCCCGCCTATGTTGCGCGCGTCGCTGCGGTGTTCGCCAACAATGGCCAGGGCGTGCGGGGCGACCTCGGTGCCGTCGTGCGAGCGATCCTTACGGACGCCGAGGCGCGCGGCGACGCGCCGCCGACGTACCTCTTCGGCCATCTGCGCGAACCTGCGCTCTTCATCACGAGCACTCTGCGCAGCCTTGGCGGGAGGTCGGACGGTGTCTTGCTGCGCAGCGCGAGTTCCGCGATGGGGCAGCCGATTTTCTCCCCGGAAACGGTGTTCAACTTCTATCCGCCGAGCTACCAAATTCCGGGCACGCAGACGCTGGCGCCGGAATTCGGCATCGACAACGCGGCGACCGCTCTCGCCCGTGCCAATTTCATCAACACCGTGATCATGCGGGGCGGCGCCGCCCCCGACCCCACCGTGAGCGGCAGCACCGGCACGAGCATCAATCTGACGCCACTCGCAGGCGCCGCCAACAACAGCGCGCTGATTACACAGTTGAACCAGACACTGATGCACGGCAGCCTGTCGAGCGCTGCTGGCAACATCATTCTGACGGCTGTCAACTCGGTTGCCACGAATTCAACCGATCCGCTCGCGGCGGCGCGGGCGGCCAGCTACTTGATCCTGTCGTCCGCGCAATACCAAGTGGAGCGCTGATATGAAACGCCGAAGCTTTCTGCAGCACGCCGGCGCACTCGCAGGGACCGCTGCCCTGGGGCAACTCGGCGTCCTCGCCGCACATGCCGCGCCAGCGAGCGATTACAAGGCCCTGGTCTGCGTATTCCTCTACGGCGGAAACGATGCCAACAACACCATCGTGCCGCTGGACAGCGCGGGCTATGCCAATTACGCGCAAACCCGCAGTTACCTGGCGCTGCCGCAGTCGCAGCTCCTGCCGCTGGCCGTCCCCGCCGGTGCCCCGCTGTACGGGCTGCATCCGGCACTGCCGGGTCTGCAGTCGCTCTGGGCGTCCGGGAATCTCGCCATAGTCGCGAACGTCGGTACGCTCGTGCAGCCGCTGACCAAAACACAGTATTTGTCGACGGCCACGGCAAAGCCGGAGAGCCTCTTTTCGCACATCGATCAGCAGCACCAGTGGCAGGCGTCGATCTCGAGCACCTCGTCGTCGAACAGCGGCTGGGGCGGACGACTCGCGGACCAGCTTGCCGCGCTGAATGTCAACTCAAGGGTGCCACCGATGATTTCGACCGGTGGCAACAACCTGTTTGTAACCGGCGCGGCGACCCAAGCCCTGGTGATCCCGACCAGCGGTTCGTTCGGCTTGGGCGGTTTCCCGAACGACAGCGCCGATGCGGTACGACGCGGGGCACTGGTGGAGCTGCTGGACGTCGATCAGGACATCAATCTTACGCAGGCTGCACAGGCAATCATCAGTGGCGCGCTCACCAGCAGCGCCATTCTCAACCCCATCCTGACGACCACCGACGCGACGCTATCCGCACGCTTTGCGGGCCTTACGAGCAACTTCTCGCAACAACTGTTGGCGATCGCGAAGGTGATCGAAGCCCGCAGCGTCCTCGGAGCGAGTCGACAGGTGTTCCTGGCGACGCTCGGCTCGTTCGACACCCACACGAACCAGCTCAATCAGCAGCAAGACCTGTTCATGCAGCTCGATGCCGGCCTCACCGCCTTTCACGGCGCGATGGCTGACATCGGCGCAGGCAGCAGCGTCACCTCGTTCACCCTGTCAGATTTTTCGCGCAACTTCCTGCCGAACACCGGCGGCGGCACAGACCATGCGTGGGGGAGCCACCCGCTGGTCATCGGGGATGCGGTCAACGGCGGTAAGATCTACGGAACGATGCCCACGTTGCAATTGTCCGGCCCGGACGATGCGACTGACCTGGGTCGCTGGATTCCGACGATCGCTGTAGATCAATTCGCCGCGACGCTGGCAACGTGGTTCGGTGCCGACGCGACGGCACTCGCCGCCGTCTTGCCCAATTTGTCGGCATTCAGCCCGAGTACGCTCGGGTTCATCTAAAACGCACCCGCGAAGGGAGGCCGACGCCAAACGGCGATTCGCAGCCTTGGCGTCGGGGAACGACCGCTCGGGACGCAGCCTTTCGCACCCGCAGGAGCTACAATGTGAGGGAACGAGGAGACCACATGAAGCTCAGCACCCGGAATGCATTTGTCGGCACGATCACGAAGCTCATTCGCGGCCCGGTCAGCACGGAAGTGACGATCCGTGTTGCTCAAGGCGTCGAGATAGTGTCTGTGATTACGACTAACTCCGCGAAGCGGCTGAAGTTGAAAAAAGGCCAGCGCGCGCACGCGTTGATCAAGGCCGACCACGTCATCGTTGGTGTTGACTAAGGGATAGTCGGCTAGCGCCTACACTCCCTTTTCAGGACTGCGGGTCACGGTAACCTCCACGGTGGGAGTGCTACCCCCACTGAACTGCAGTGTTATCGGTGTTCTCGCGGGCAGCAGGAACTCGACGATTTTGTGCGGAGCGTTGCATCCGGGACGCCCTTGAAAGTCCTTGGCTCGAACGAGGAAGCCGTTCGCGAGGACATCCACCCAGAGTGGCTGATCAAGAGCGACGCGATAGACGCCCGTCGTATCAACCGTCAGTCTGGCAAGACCCGCATAGGTACCATCGTCTGGCTTCCTG
Source organism: Steroidobacteraceae bacterium (assembly GCA_036008385.1). GTDB lineage: Bacteria > Pseudomonadota > Gammaproteobacteria > Steroidobacterales > Steroidobacteraceae > 13-2-20CM-66-19. Next base: position 167,541 of record DASYNX010000030.1, on the reverse strand, counting down.
CCCGGAGGGGTTGCGAACGAGACTTCCGACTGCCTTCTTAGCTTCAGTTGATACAGCTGGTCGGTAGCCAGTGTCGGCGAGACCGCCAGCGCCTGCTCGGCCACCACCGCCTGCGGCGCCTGCGTAAACAACGTTCGCTCGTGACGGACGTCCCATGTGAAGGCCGCGCAAGGATCATCGGCATGAGCAGGCTTCAAACCACCGATGAGGGAGACTGATACGCCGAATAAGGCTATCAGTCGCACTGAGCGTGGAGTCCCCGTCATCGATTACGCCTTAGCGACACGCGATCGTCGCGCTTCTGCCATGCGAAGCCTCGGTGCCGCCCGCTACTGCGGCACGACGCGCGCGCCTTCGCCACTACCTTCGATGTAGACTCTCTCACCGGGAAACATGTTTGGGCCGGTCGGTTGCGTCACCGCAACCAGCACCCCGGAGCGCACTCGAACGATGATTTGCTGCGCCGGAATCGGTTGGTCGTACTTCTTCTGGACTTCGTTGCCCGCCAGGGCGCCGCCGAGTGCGCCCGCCACCATTGCCACGTCGCGGCCGCTGCCGCCGCCGATGAGGCTGCCGATACCGAGGCCGGCCAGGCCACCGACCACTGCGCCGACCCCCGCATGGTGATTATCAGATAGTGTTGTCGGGGTGATCTGTTCGATCACCCCTTGGCGAATCTCAATGGCACCCGGTTGGGCCGCCGATTGCGAACCGGGCGTGGCACAAGCGCCCATCGTGAGCGCCAGCGCGCCGGCGATGACCAGCGACGAAAAACCGTTCAGCATCATTCCCTCCTCAGAGGTGCTGCTCCGCAGCCCTCGACCCAGGGAGAGTTCCGGGAAGGTAGCTTAGAACCCACCAAAGTTGTAGTTGACACCCACCCGAATAACGCTCGCGGTGAAGCTGTTATGGGTGTTGTCAAGCGAGTACCCACTGTTGATGAAGGCACTGCACGCATTAGCCACCGTGCTGCTGCAGCTGGCTACGCTGTTGGATCCCTTGCCGAGATTCACATACGTATACTCCAGTCTCAGCGACCACTGCTGCGGCAGCTGGTACTCGACGCCGGCTCCAACCCCCCACCCGCTGGATTTAGAGTTTTTGCTCCCAGAGAAGCTAGCCGGACCGACAGGACTACCAACGGCCGGAGTGTAACTTGCCGAAACGTCATGTGACCCACTGGCGAAAACGCCACCCGCCCTGACGTAGGGCAGCCAATTATCGATCGCGTAGCCGACGCGTGGACCAAGAATGGCAAAGCCGTTCGGGTTGGGCTTGCTGGAAAAGTTATATGTGCCCTGGGGGAAGGGACACGCGCCGGTGCAGGTGAACGACTTGTTGCGGTTCTTAGCACTCCAGAAGTCGTAATCAACTCCAAAGCCCCAGACCCACTCCTGGTACTGGAAGTTGTAGCCGATCTGCGCCCCGCCGACGAACTGTCCGTTGTTCGGGCAGTCTCGATTGTTAAACGCCACGCTATTGGCAACGACCGGGTTGTACGCCGTCCAGGTGTTGCACGTGGTGCTCCACGCGCCGCCCGCGTTGACGCCGACGTAAAAGCCTTCCCATTGGTTACCCGGCGACGTGGTGATCACACCCTGTGCCGACGCTACGCCGCTGATCGAGGCTACCAATAGCGCGACCGAAACCGCTGTGGTCTTCATGACTTCTTCCTTAACGTGCCGACGCCCGGAGGCTGGTACATACGCCGCGGCTCCACTTGTAAGTCAACCCTGAATGGTTAATCAATTGGCCTTTGGTCCCATACCCTTCACAGGCTGCTGCGCATCCTTAGTGCCGTGATCCGCCCGTCGGCTGGTGCTGCTTCGGCACAACACCATACGGGCGTCGACTCGACCTCCGCGATTACGGCCGGATCCGGCGCACGCGCGGGAATGCCGACTGCGTCCCGTGACTGCGCGGGCTCGGGTGACGGCCGTGCCGGCGCGGCTGCGCGCGGTAGGCAGGGGTGCGCGGCGCGCCGCCGGTTGCGGGCGCCGGGGTCGCCAGGGCGGCGCTGCGTCGCGGCGGATTCACCGCATAAGGCGGCAGAGCGGCGAGCGGCAAGGCGTGACCGAGCAGCTTCTCGATGTCCTTCAGGAGCGGCGCTTCCTGCGGCGCGACCAGGGAGATGGCCGCGCCGCTGCCGCCGGCGCGCGCCGTGCGACCAATGCGGTGCACGTAGTCCTCGGGCACATTGGGCAGCTCGAAGTTCACCACGTGCGGCAGCTCCCGAATATCAAGACCGCGCGCCGCCACCTCGGTGGCCACGAGCGCGGTGATGCGGTTCTCCTTGAAGTCACTGAGAGCGCGCACCCGCGCCGCCTGGCTCTTGTTGCCGTGAATCGCCGCGGCACGCACGCCGCCGGCGACGAGCGCCTGCGTGAGGCGGTTGGCGCCGTGTTTGGTGCGGGTGAATACCAGTACCTGGTGCCAGTTGCCACTGTCGATGAGATGTACCAGGAGGTCGCGCTTGTGCTCCGGGGGCACGCGATAGACGTGCTGCTCGATGCGCTCGGCGGCCGCGTTGCGCGGGGCGACATCAACGGCCAGCGGCGCGCGCAGCGAGCGCGCCGCCAGCGCGCGGATCTCCGCGGAATAGGTGGCCGAGAACATCAGCGTCTGGCGCTCGCGCGGCAGGAGCTTGAGGATCCGGCGGATCGCGGGAATGAAGCCCATGTCGAGCATGCGGTCGGCCTCGTCCAGCACGCAGCAGCGCACCTGCCCCAGATCGAGCAGGCCGCGCTCGGCGAGATCCAGCAGTCGGCCGGGAGTCGCCACGAGCAGATCGCAACCGTTGCGCAGTGCCTCAATCTGCGGCTTCTCGCTCACGCCGCCGAAGATCACGAGGGTGCGCAGGTTCACATGACGGCCGTACGCGCGGGCACTCTCGGCGACCTGCGCGGCGAGTTCGCGCGTGGGTGTGAGGACTAGCGCGCGCGGCAGCCGCCCGGACTGCGTCGCCAGCTTCTGCAGGATCGGTAGCACAAACGCCGCGGTCTTGCCGGTGCCGGTCTGCGCACCGGCGAGCAGGTCGCGGCCGGCGAGTACGCCGGGAATGGCGGCGCGCTGAATAGGAGTCGGCGTGCTGTAGCCTTTTTCGGCCACGGCACGTACCAGCTCGGGCGCGAGCCCGAGATCATTGAATGACATCTAGGTAAAACCTCTTTCCGGCTCGCCCGGCAGCCTGGCGGCTGCGGCGGTCAGATGCGAGGCCTAAGTTAAGGGTAAATGGAGTGCGCCCGGGTGCTGACCGAGCACTTAAGGACGGTAGGCGGCGCGGACTGTACACAGGTTGCGGGGCTACGTCCAATCCGTGCGTCCCACGCGGTGCGACCCCGGGTAGAAAATCACCGCAAGAGCCGCGCCTTCGCAGCGATCGTCGAAGCCGCCACCGGCGCTGCGGGCAATGCCGCGACTAGCTCCTTGGTTTGCCGCGCGGCCGGCGTCGATCGTCGGGAGAGAGTGCGCGGTCAGGCCCAGGGGTGCTCGCCGCGAATGCGTGCAGACATTCGAGGGAACAGATTATGACCGCCGGCTCCTGATCGTCGATGGCGCCGGGGTTGGGGTGGCGGCTTACTCGGAAGTGCTCGTGCGGACGTCGGCCGTCCTCGTAGCCAATGTCGCGCTCGCACACATCGCATGTCATGACGAGGATTTCCACGGCTGGGTGAAAGAGACCTGTCTTGCGCCACGCCATGATGTGCCTCTGGTCAAAGAAACCAGCCGAAGCTGCTCGCCCCAGCCCGCTTCCTGGTTCGCCAAGCTTGCGAGAGTGAGAGGTTGGCCGGATGACAGCGCCGATTGGCGCACGCGTGCCAAGGCAGACAAGCCGAAAGGTTGCGACCCGACCACAGCTTACAGGATTTCCACCAACGCTGCCGGACTTTCCTCTGAGCACGCTGCTCGTCAATGCTGGTGGCGCGCGGTCGCGGTTGGTGCCGGACCCGTAAGCACACGCAGGGAGGGCCACGCAGCGCGGCGTCCGCGTTCGCATAGACGTTGCGCCCTTCCTCGGGAAGGCGCAAGGTGACTAGCACGCGTGGCGACCTATCCACGGCGAAGTGAGGATCACCCGGGTGAACCATACTGAAGCGACGCTCGCCATCCGAACGCGCCTCAGCCAGCGAACTCTGCCGTACGGTGCGTTGTGGCGTCGCTTGGGTGAATATGCCGGCAGTGGTGTGTGCGACGGTTGTGGCGAGCGCATTACATCGGCGCAGGCATCGTATGCCGTGGACTTCAAACCGGGGATGGCTCCGCAGTCGGTCAGGTTTCATCGCATGTGCTTCGAGATCTGGCAGGCGGAGTGCCAGACTGCGCCGCCTTCCTAGATTTACCCTGACGAAATTCGCACGACCGATGTTGAATGTTGTAATCGCACGTGTCACCGAAGGAGCCCGACGGGAATGAACCTCAGCCTGAGCGATGCTTTTGCAAGGTTCGGCGCGAAGCCGAGCACTCGACAGCGGGGTCTTTCCGCGATAGCGGCCGACGGGGCTCTGGTGCTCAACTGCTCGCCGGGGCATTTCGGGCACCCGGCCCGGGGCGTGCTTCGCTACGAAGACAGGCTCTCAGGAGAAGTCGCCACCTCCAGGGACGCCGAACTTCTCGGGCGACATCTTACGCTGGCGCGTGATGGCTCCTTGCCGGTGCGGATGGTGGTGACGTCCCGCGCCGATGACAAGAACGGCACCGGCAGCGCGAGCTGCCACGTACGTCCCGATTTGATTGGTAAGGTTACAATGTTCGACGGAGACCATTTCATCGTCGACTTCAAACGACGAGAGGTGATCGGCCAGGTCGCCGCATCCGGTCGCCGGAGGTAACTTCGACCCCTTCGGCATTCAGGGCCGGCGGGGCAGACTAGGGATTCATGATCCGCTGCCGGATGTTGGATTGCGCGGAACCACTGAGCCCTCCACTGCGGTCGGCGGTTCACTCTCGCCGGCGGCGCTCAGACGAGCTGACCGACGTTGCTCCTTTGCGTGCTGGCGGGCTTTTCTGGCGAGCTCTTTCTGCTTGCGTGCCTGATGGTAGTTCTTGGGCACCTGCTCTCCGTTGTTACTGAGGTAGGGGTTCTGCTTGCATTTCGTCTGCCGCGCTTCCTCCGCCGGGATCTGTACGCACGTTGGACGTCAGGCTTTCGGCTGGTATGTTGCGGTGACCTTGTAAGCGAGCTGCAGCAGGCACGGCTGCTTCGAGGAGTGGTCGCGGGCTCGTGAGCCCCTGCACTCGAGCATTCCTTCTGCCGTGTGCGTCGCGTCCGCCATCGCTGCTTCGACGGCGCCGCCGAGATCGAAGTGCCCGTCGCAGTCCGCATACGGACAGAGGTACTCGAAAAAAGCGCTGGCCGGGGGATACATCACGTGTGACTGGGGTGTCGGCGTGGTCGAGCCCGGACCCGCGAACTTCAACTCGATACGCAGCTGCTGAACGTCAGGGAATTCCGCCCGCAGCGGTTGGGCAGTGGCACGATCGCGCCGCCATTGCTCCAGGCGACCCTGGCGTGTGACGCCGGCATCGGGAGGAGCGAATCGCACGTCAGGTCCCGGAAGGTGGTTTGGGCGGCGCGGAGGCCTCACCGGCCGACTCCTCGCTCGCCGCAGGTGCGTTTACTTTCGCAGCCCGACGCTGCACCGCGCGCATTCGCTGCACTTCCTGTACCTCCACGAGCCTCAGTCGTGTGCTGACGGCGATTACATCGAGGATCGGGTGCATTGGATCGGATGGCAGGCGAAGCTCGTGAACCTTTTCCCACAAGCGGATGCGAACCTCTGGCGGGTTGAGGTCGGAGCGCTGCTCGGCCAGCTCCAAGCGCCTTTTTTTCGCACGGTCATCCTCAGCGAGCTGCTCGGCGCGCGCCCTGACGAGTTCGTTCGTTTGGAGCACGGTCATCGGGTGGGATGCCGGGTCGTCGAGCTCATGTGCTGCTGCAGCCTCGCTGGCGCGTGCTTCAGTAGCGGCGCGGCCCGCGGTTGCCACCGCCCGATCGCTCGCGGTCCTGCGCTTCGTTGACCTTCAGGGCGCGGCCCTCGAAGTCGAAGCCATTCAGCGCCTGCATGGCGCGAGATGCGTCGGCATTGGACATCTCAACGAAACCGAACCCACGTGGGCGGCCCGTGTCGCGGTCGGTGATCAGGGAGAGCTTCTCGACGACCCCATGTTGGGAGAACAGGGCGCGCACGCTTTCATCGGTGGCGGTGAAGGGGAGATTTCCGACGTATAGTTTTGTCACTGCAGATTACTCGGGAGAAAGATTAATAAAAAACCGGCAGGTAGATCCTGCCTCCTGGTTCGCCAAGCTTCGCGCGGGTGAGAGACAGTGGCCGGAGGCAGGCCACGGGCAGACAAGCCGAAAAGATTACGAGCCGAGCTCTAGGTTACACGAGTTCGCGCAGTGCTGCTTGTGTTTTCAGTGCCGCGGCAGGGGGTCCCTGTGCTCTTGGGAGGCCCACTGACGTTAGCTCGGCGATGACGGGTTGGCGCCGTGCGGGGAGTGCGGATGGATCTCGAGCGCCACAGCCAATCCGAGTCGGCCGAGCGTAGTCAGCGTTTCAGGTGACAGATCCAGTCGGAAATTCTCGCGGGCAAACAGACTGACGTGAAGCTCTGCTACGCCTCCAGCCGTGCCAAGCTGCTCAAGGAATGCGTGAGATCTGCGTAACTGAGCGAGAGTCTGCAGCAGGACGCTTTCGACAGAAGACAGACCGGAGGACAGTTCCGGCTCCGGCATCAGTCTCGCCATCCAATAGCTCTCCCGGTAGATCCCCTCGAGTGCCTCACCGGCGGGGCCGCGGCGCGCATCGCCGGCTTTCCAAGTGTGTTGCGGTTCAATGCCGAGCGTCGTGGTAATCGCGAGCGGCTCGATGCTCGGGTGACGGATGCGAAGCGAAATAGTGAACTCGTATTCGCTCATGGAACTGTCCGTTGAATCAGTTGTATCGCTACGGCCGCGATCGGCTGCTGGCTTAACTTGCCCCCCCGCGCCGATCGCGTGCGTGTCCGTTTTCGATCCTCGGTGGTTTCAACGTCAACGCGGCCCGCCGCGGTTGCTATCGCCCGGCCGCTGACGATCCTGCGCTTCGCTGACCCTTAGTGGCCGGCCCTCGAAGTCGGCGCCGTTCAGCGCCTGCATGGCGCGGGATGCGTCGTCACTCGACATCTCCACGAAGCCGAAGCCGCGCTGGCGACCGGTGTCGCGATCGGTGATCAGGGAGAGCTTCTCGACGGTTCCATGCGTGGAAAACAGCGTTCGTACCGCCTCGTCAGTCGTGGTGAAGGGAAGATTTCCGACATAAAGTTTGGTCACTGCAGAATACTCACGAAATAAAGGAAAAACTGACAGGTAGAGTCCTGCCTCCTGGTTCGTCAAGCTTTGCGAGGGTGAGAGATTGGCCGGAGGCGCGCCGGTTGGCGCATGTAGACCAAGACACAAGCCGAAAGGTTGCGAGCCGGACGCAGGTTACAAGATTTCCTGACACCCCGCTCATGTTTCGCATTCCGAAGTCCGGTCATGCGCTGTCGGGTGTTTGAATGCACGGACGTCTTCGACAAGCGTGCCGTCACGGCCTGCATGAGCACGAAGGTGGCACCGCTGCCTAAGCGCGGTCAGGTGTCGCGGTGATACGTTGCCGTGACTTCATAGATCAGATGCAATTGACAGGGCCGCGCGTCCGATTGGGTCATCGTAGTGCTTGCCGCGAGCGCCTGGGCGAGCCGATCGCCGTTGCGGTTTTTCCTGCTGACGCGCTTCGCGCCGCTGGCGGCACGAACTGCGGGGCTGTTGCGCGCCGGACCACCGGCAATCATCGGCGCCGGGTTGCAGTGCGCCGTCAGACGCCCACTGCGGTACGACGCTTCGCCTGCCGTTTGAGAGAGGCGATCCGATCGCGAAGCGCAGCGTTCGCGGTTTTCTCGTCGCTCAGTCGCTTGGCGAGGTATAAGGCAACGACCACCAGCACCCCGAGCAATCCGATCACCATGCGCTACCTCTGAGACACTTGCCGTGGCCCATGGCCGTCAGGGGGCGTGACTGTCGATCTCGGCCGGCTGCGGGACTTCGCTCTTGTGCGGTACCCCATGCAGGTCTCCCCGGCCGCTAGGGCGCAGCCAACGCTGCCTGCCGGTCGAGGCGCTGTCGAAACAGTTTCTCCAGGCTGGTTGTCGACTGGTGCTGGCGGCACAGTATGAAGAGTTGCGTGTCGCGGCCGAGCCTTGCACGCAATGTGGTCGGCTCACCGCAGATTTCACAGTCGCGCGGCGCGGCGCGGCGCTCGAGCCACAGGTCCGCCTCGCGATCGAGTTGATACTGCAGGTGATGAGCGAGCGCTTCCGCCGAAGAGTCGTGGCCAGGGCACTCGAGCGCGCAGTAGCCGACACGTCTGGCACCCTGCCGCTCGATCACGACTGAGTACCATTTGCCAGCATCCGCACCGACTTCGCACTTGCGCGTGGTAAGCATGTCTGCACCTCTGTCTCCTGCAGTAGTCTGCAGATGCCCGGCTGCTGCAGGTGTCCGGCTCGCTGCAAGGCGCCACCGGACAAAGCTGGAGATTGAGCGGAAGTCCGTTCCCGTTCTGCGATGCTCCTGGGTGGCAACCCCGGCAGACGAACGCGCCGGGACGGCGCAAACGCCGGAATCGCCAAGGCGAAGTATCACAACCCGGCGGTAACGGTAACACGACGTGCGGTGCGCCGCTTGCGTTTGTTAACGCGGGATCAAGCGAGACCCAGCGCGGATGATCCGGGCAATAGCCGAGCGGATTCTTCGCGAGATGCTGCCGGTGATAGTCCGCCCGAAAGCTGGAAATCTTACCGAAAGCCCGAGCCTGTGCATCTCCTCGAGCCAGGCCGCAGCTCCAGTCCTCGCTGCAGCGCCTGCAGCCAGAATCTCGGAAAGATACTGAGGCTTGTTGAGCAAGGCGAGCGCAAGATCGTCGGCCGTCTCCACCTTGACGAGAAGATCGCCCTGACGATGGGGAATGGCCTGATCAGCGATGGCGCGAGGTAGACCGAGCACCGCGGCCTCGCGTGCATTGCCGAAGATGTTCTCCGCGCAGTCCCGGAAGTTGGCCCGATTGAATGCATCTGCCAGATGCACGCGGACTTCATAATTCAGGGATCTAAGGACCTCGATGCAGCGGAGCCCGTCGGTGATCGAGTTGCACTCGGCGTAAATTACCGGCTGCAGGCGTGCAATCGTGGTCCGGGCTCCGCGCAGCACCACGTCCTCGGTGCCCTCGGCATCAATCTTCACGAGTGCACACGCCGTCAACTCGAGCGAATCGATCGTCGTTGCGGGGACTACTATCCGGCGAGTCTCCCGCTGCCCGCCCGGCCTGAGCCCCGGTTCTCCAGGAAGCAGATCGGAACGCACTGATGCGCTGCCGAAAGCACCTTTACGGTCAATTTCAATGCTCGATATCTGAACGGTTCCGATCGAATCGGCAACGACGGCATTTCGAGGCTCGATATTCGACAGGCAATTGGCGGCGATGTTGCGTCGCAGGAGCTCGAACGCAAATGGCTGCGCTTCGAAAGCCACTACGCGTCCGGTACTCCCAACCCGCCGTGCGAACGCAAGAGTGTGAGTGCCGATATAGGCACCTACGTCGAGTACAGTTCCGCCCCGGGGAATGAAGTGCCCGACGAACGCTATCTCGTTTTCAGCCCACTCACCATACAGCTCGAGTGACCGCCGGACAGCGCAGGTGTCATTGACGAAGAACGAAATCCGCCCGTGCCGACTGTCGACGGTCCTGAGCAGAGCATCCCAGTCCATCGCTGTTCCCGCTTTATCCATCGCTCTCGCCCGTTCCTTCAAGAGTCATCTGCGAGACGACGCTGCCGCACGCGGAATCAGAAGATGTTGGCGTTGCCAGGTTTCGTTTGTCAATGGCGGTCGAATGCATGCGGCGTCACGGCTGCCGCTGTGATCACTTCGTAACTTAACGGCTCAGGCGCAGACACCTCGACAGATAGCCGCAGATGGCGCCAGGCTGGAGTTTCGTTCCGCACAGGCCAATGTGCCCGTCCGGGCGCACGAGGTAAAAGGACGGCGTGGGAATGTGCGCGCGCGCCAGCTCGGTGCGATTCTCGGGGTGATCCGGAATCACGTGCACTTGCAGCAGCTCCCCGAGCGCGCTTTGTCCGGCATTCACCGCATCCTGGCCCGTCACGATCAGGTGGAAGGAGGTGTCGGTCAGCGCCTGGAACAGGTCGACGGCGGGCGCGTCGGGGTAAAGTCTCAGGTGCAACCACGGGAATCGGTCGCCTGCCCGCGGCGCGTGGCGCGGGAGCTCCGCGGTCGACTGCGACAGCGGACTGCTACGGTAGTGGATGCCGATCTGCGAGACGACGCGGAACGCGGCCTGCTGGATGCGCGCTTGGCTCATGGCGAACGCCGCCAGGCGCGCGAGCACCTGGGTACGCAGGATTCCCGCGAGCGGATTGTCGGAGACCACCAGGCGGAAGGCGCGGTCGGTGGTACGCAACAACCGCTGCGCGACCGGAAAGCGCTCCGCGTGATACGACTCCAGCAGCGCCGCATCCGCCTTGCCGCCCACTACCAGCGCCAGCTTCCACGCCAGGTTGTAGGCATCCTGCAGGCCCGTGTTCATGCCCTGCGCGCCGACCGGGCTATGGATGTGTGCCGCATCTCCCAGCACAAAACAGCGCCCATGGCGGAAGCGCTTGGCGCCGCGGTGATGGATGCGATAGATGGAAAACCAGCTGCACGCCCTGAACACCATGCCCTCCCCGGCCTCGCGCCGCAGCGAGGGAATCACCGCATCGAAACTCAAGTCGGGCCGATCGCGCAGCTCCTGCGGGACGATGCCGACGATGCGCCAGTGATTCTCGCCGCGCATGGGGAAGAGCAGATGGAATCCCGCGCGCCACAGGTACACGTTCACCTGCTCCGGCACCATGGTGCCGGTCAGTACCGTGTCCGCAACGAAGAAGACGTGCTCGTAGGGAGCGCCCGGAAACTCTATGCCGCTCAGGTGGCGCACGGCGCTGTGCGCGCCGTCGCAGCCAGCCACCCACGCGGCCGTCACCTCGCGCACGCTGCCGTCCGCGCCCTTGAGCTGCGCCGTCATGTGCGCGGCGCTTTCGGCAAGCCCCACGAGCTCGGTGTTCCACGTCACGCCCAATCCCTGAGCCCGCAGCCGCTCCCCCATGAGGCGTTCGTTGTCGTCCTGTCCGAGCACGAGAATGAACGGATATGGCGTCGCACCCTGTCCGGCCTCGATCAGCGGGACGTTCGCCATGCGGCGCCCGTTGGCCCAGATGTTGGCGCCCGTGCCACGCTTGCCGAGCTCGAGCGCCTGTTCGACGATGCCAAGCTGCGCGTAGATCTCGAGCGTGCGCGCCTGCACGCCGAGCGCCCGGGTCTGCTCGGCGGGCCGCGCCTGCCGGTCAATGAGCAGCATCCGCACGCGGCGGCGCGCGAGCTGGTTTGCCAGCATGAGCCCGGTTGGGCCCGCGCCGACGATGAGGACGTCAGCGTCCATGGATGCAACGCCCTGGTGGCCGCGCCTGCGCCCCCGCTTTCAGCGGGGGCGCCGCTCCGCGAGGGCGCGGGCGAGGTCCGCACGCTCCTCGACCGAGATGAACCACCTCTGATCGCAGCTCGAGCAGTACGCTTCGATCTCCGCTCCGGCCGCGAGCAGCTGCTGCAGTTCGTCGCGGGCGTAGCCGCCCTGCACGCGATCCTGACCGCAGCGCGGGCATTCCGAGTTCAAAACGGCTGAGTCGCTCACCCAGGTCCTTCTACCAGGGAAGTGTGGAGGCACCGCCTTGAGCCGGTGCAGCAGTATCATACCGGGGAGATCGCCGGCAGGCCCGCCGCGAATCGATGTCTTCAACGGCGTTCGGCGATCACTCCACTTTATCCATGCAGTTGCGCGATTCGATCCAAGTGCGCGGCCGTTCTACTCTTTCGGGATGGCACTCCCTTGTCGGACGGAGTGCCATCGAGAAAGGCCACCTGCTCGGTGAACCGGCTCCGAGCGAATAGTCACTTAACTTTTGGGCGGGATCGAGAGGGTCAAAGCATTTCGTTCGTCGCAGCGAGCTGCCCACCCGCATATATAATCGGGCCCGACTCCCCTCCCGTACGCGCTCAAGGAAAGGGGCCGCTCATGCTGTGGCTTTTGCCGGTTCCCGTGGCACATCCCCGAAACCGATCCGCAATGCCCGCGAACGGAATGAGCACACGGCCGGAAAAGGTGCGGCGTAGCGCCAGCCGACAGGCTGGGGTCGCATTGCGGCTGCTCACTACCTTGCTCGGTCTGTCGGCGCTCCCGGTGTTATCGCTGCCGGCTCCAGGTCAGTCTCTTGCACCGCCCGCCGCGGCTGCGTTCTCGTGGCCGCACACAATCGTGCGCGAAGGTGCAAGCGTCACCATCTATCAGCCGCAGGCGACCGCATGGCCCGATCGTAAGAGGCTGACCGCACGCGCGGCCATCTCCATCAAGCGCCCCACGGACGCAAAGCCAATCATGGGGACCATCGAACTGGTGCTGGCCACGCACGTTGACGAGGCCGCTGGCGTCGTCGAGCTGTCGGATCCTCAGTTGACTGCCACGCACTTCCCTTCACTCGATACACACCAGGCGGCTGCTCTGGAGACGAAACTCCGCGCGGCGCTCCCTCAGATGCAAGTTCGTGAGGTGCCGTTAACGACCGTGCTTCTCAGCCTGAAGCAACTGCCGGTCACGGCGGTCACCGTGAACAACGAGCCGCCGATCATTTTCTACTCCGATCGACCGGCAAGCCTGCTGGTGTTCGATGGTGAGCCGGTGCTTGTCCCGGCAGGGAAGACCGGACTGACCTACGCGGTGAACACCAATTGGCGGGTGTTCGTTGCTCAAGGCACCTGGTACCTGCTGAACAACGACCACTGGTTTTCTGCGGCCCAGGTCGGCGGGCCGTATGCACCGGTGGAGCGGCTTCCCGAGGCGTTCCTGGCCATGAAGAAGGACGTTGAATTTGCCGACGTCGCCCGCTATGTCCCGGCGCAGCCTCTGACCCCCAAGTACAGCGTGCCACAGATCTTCGTCAGCCAGAAACCGGCCGAAATCATCGTGACCTCCGGCGCGCAGGTGCTGCGCGGCGTCGCCGGCACGGGGCTGCAGCGGGTCGTCAACACCACGAATGTGCTGTTTTTTCATCCCGCGGAGAACATGTATTACGTCCTGCTGTCGGGTCGCTGGTTCGCGGCGCGCACCTTCAGTGGTCCGTGGCAATTCGCCACAGACCGGCTGCCGCCTGACTTTTCGCTGATTGCACCCACCGGGTCCGACGCAGCGGTGCTCGCATCCGTCCCGGGCACGATCGCGGCTCAGGAAGCGGTCCTGCAAGCGCAGATTCCCACGACCGCGACGCTGCAACGAGATGCGACCAAGCTCACCGTCGCGTACTCCGGTTCACCGCGATTCGCGCCCGTTCCGGGCACTACGATGCTCTATGCAGTGAATACCAACACCTATGTGCTTCAGATCGGCACCGCCTATTACGCTTGTGACCACGGTGCCTGGTTCGTCGCGACGACGCCCGTGGGGCCGTGGGTGCTGGCGGACAGCATTCCAACAGTGATCTACACGATCCCAGCCACGAGTCCGCTCTACCCCGTTACCTACGTGCGTGTCTACGCAGTGACGCCAACGGTGGTGACCTTCGGGTACACCGCAGGTTACGCGCTCGGATATGTGAGCTATGGCGTCTTGGTTTACGGCACCGGCTATTACTATCCGCCCGTCATCATTCCTGGACCGATACCGATCTACTACCCCTACCCCTACACGTATGCAGGGGCAGTCTGGTACAACCCGAGCACTGGCGCCTGGGCGCGCGGCGGTACGGTGTACGGGCCTTATGGCGGCGCGGTCAGCGCAGGGACTTATTACAACCCGAACAGCGGTGCATGGGCACATGGTGCGGCCGTGTACGGTCCAAACGGCGGTGCCGGCGCGTGGTCGGCCTACAATCCCAGCACTGGCAGCTACGCGCATGGCAGTGCGTCGTGGGCGAACGGCAGCGGCACGGCAAACGCAAGCTATTACAACGCCCGCACCGGCGTGTCCGGCTCAACCAACCAGAACGTCAACCCCTACAGTCGGTGGGGATCCAGCACATTTTCGGGTCCCAACCAGACAGTCAACACCCGAAGCAGCGCCAACGCGAACGGCCGCGCGGGCGGCTTCACTTCCTCCACCGGAGCGAAAGGGGCCGGCTATCAGAACGCTGTCACCGGTGGCAGCGGTGGTGCCGTCAAGACTCAGGGCGGCGATGTCTATGCCGGGCATGACGGAAATGTCTACCAGCACACGGATAGCGGCTGGTCCAAGTACGACAACGGGAGCTGGAACCCGGTGCAGCCGCCGGCGAACCGGCCAACTCCGCCTGCAAACAATGGCAGCTCACTGGGCGCTGCCGGAAACCGAAGCCACACCGGCGGCGCGTCCATGGATCGCGGTAATTACCAACAACTCGAGCAGGACCGGCTCGGGCGTCAGGCAGGTGGTGGGCGCTGGGGCGGCCGCGAGGGTGGCGGCGGGCGGACGAGACGTTAGATCCGGCTCGCCACGACCGCCGACCGACAGCTTTCAGTCAGGCTTTAGGGCGAGGGACGACGGGAGAGGTGTTATGAGCCACAAGGGTAGTTGCCACTGCGGTCAGATCAGTTTCGAGGTTCAAGGCGATTTCGACGTGGCAATGGAATGCAATTGTTCGCACTGCAGCCGCAAGGGATACCTGCTTTGGTTTGTTCCTCGGTCGCACTTCACGCTGCTCGGCTCGCCACAGTCACTTTCCACGTACACATTCAACAGACACGCCATTCAGCACCATTTCTGTGGCCGGTGCGGCTGCGCCCCATTCGGATTCGGAAAGCAGGGCGATCGGGAAATGGCGGCAGTCAACGTTCGGTGCCTGGAGGGCGTCGACCTAACCTCGATCAAGCGCACGTTTGTCGACGGGCGGTCTTTCTAGGGGAATTAAATCATGCCAACCAACACAGTCCGACTGCACCGCGTGGTCCGCGCTCCGCCGGAGAGAATATATCGAGCGTTCCTGAATCCCGACGCAATGGCCAAATGGCTGCCACCGAATGGCTTCACGGGTAAGGTTCATCAGATGGACGCCAGGGTCGGCGGCACTTATAGGATGTCGTTCACGAATTTCGCCACCGGTCGCGGCCACTCGTTCGGTGGCCACTATCTCGAGCTCGTTCCCCACGAACGAATCCGCTATACGGACCACTTCGACGACCCGAACCTGAAGGGAGAGATGCAGACGACCGTGACTTTGAAAACGGTATCCGCCGGGACCGAGCTCAGTATCGCGCAGGAAGGGCTACCGGACGTAATTCCTCTCGAGGCTTGTTATCTGGGCTGGCAGGAGTCACTTAGCCTTCTGGCGAAGCTGGTGGAGGCCGAGATTCCCGACTAAAGCGACCCGTTCGGCTGGCCGCGGTGGCGTGCCAGCCTGATGAATCATCATACGGGTTCGTAGCTCGCAGCGAACACATCGGCCTTGCACGGATACACTTCGCCATTTACGCCGTGAATGATCCAGTCGGTGTAATCGGCGCGAAGTGTGCCTCCTGGCGCCGGGATGCGCATGTACCGCGTCCCGCGATGCGCGGTGCTGTGGGTGCCGCCGGCCTTGACATCGACGCCAGGGTCCTCGTGGAACCACCCCGGATCGATCCATTCGGGCAGCTCCTCGCACTGAGTAGCCGGCAGGAACTGCCACGCGTCGACGACGACGCGTTTCTTGCGCCAGCGGCTCACCGCGGCTCCCAGCGAATGCCGAGCCAGTGTGCGCCGTCGTATTGCCCGGCGGCGTGGCCGAACCCGTGGCGTACAAACACTTCGCGGGGGACTATATTCCAAACGTGCCACTCAGCGGGCGATGTTGTACTCGCGCCTGCCGGTGGCGAGCCTCGGGCGCAGGCGCCCGCAGCGCCGACTCAGCCGCAACCCTTTGATTTCCCAGGGCGTCAGCGACCGCGCCCCGCAGCGGCTCAGCGTTTGGGTCGCTTGAGGGTCACTCCGCGGTTACCGCACTCCCTTCAGTTTCTGATAGGCGGCAAATGCATCGATCAGGCCGAAGCCGTCGTTGACCGAATAGCCCGGTCCCGTCGGCGCACTGAGCACGCCGCTGACCGTTCTTGTCGTGTTGCCGGATTGGATGGTTGCCGTCACCTTTGTGTCAAACAGCAGGCTGGAGTTGATGCCCCCGAAGCGGAGTTGCGGGTTGTCGAAGTCGAATCCAAGCTGCACGAAGCGGTTGTTCGTGAAGGTTCCATGGAGAAAATCGAGACTCGCGACCGGGCTCAGACCGTTGTGGTTGAGATACACGATATCGCCCTGCGGAACGTTGGTTCGCCCAATGAGGAACTGATCAACGTTGTCGCCGAAGGAGATATTCGCCTTGCTTGCATCCATGACGATCGATTTGACGCTGTCGCCGGGGGGGCCGTTGAACTCGAAAGCAAACTGAGTCGCATCCAGCGGCACGAAACCATGGACGGCGACTGTGAGTTTGTCAGCCCCGCTGGTCAAGATGGCAGAGACGATGCCGGCAGTGAGCTGATGCGGCTGCTGCGTCGTTTCCTCGAGCAGGGCCTTGAGTGCGTCGGGGGACAGCTTACCCGGCCCGCCTGCCGCCTGAATCAGTAGCGCGCCGACCGCCGCAGCGTGCGGGGCGGCCGCGCTGGTGCCGAAGAACACAGGGTTCGGGTCAGTCGGAGCACCCTGCTGGCCGAAGAAGGTCGTGTCAACGCCATCCGGCGCAGCAATCTCTGGCTTCTGGCGGATTTCGGGCCTCGCCAATCGCACGTTGTCCTGGTCGAAGAAGATCGCCGTCGGGCCGAGAGACGAGAAATATTCGCTACTCGCCGTGTTGTTCCAGTAGTCGGCCGCCACGGCAATGGCGCCCGCGGCTGCAGGGTGACCGAAGACCGAGGGGGCCAGGCGGTTACCAAACTGCAAGAGCGTCACCTGAGCGCCATCGTCGAAATCGACCATCTTGAGATGCATCGCGTGCGGCGTGGTGAAGCCAGGGCCGCGCAGCGCGATGGCGACAAACCACACCAGACCCGAGTTCCCGCCGGGGAGCACCGCGCCCTGGACCGGCTGACCCGTCGAATAGATGTTGTCGATGCCGCTGAGCTCCGGGTGATAGAAGCCATTGTCGTCAAATACCAGGAAATCGTACGACGCGGTCGGAGTGATGTCGAAGAACGGATCGTCCCATTGCAGAACCAGGAAATGGTTTACTCCTGCAGACGCGAAGATCGGCATTGAAATCGAAATGTTCTTCGCGGTGCCGAAATTATGCCAGCCCCCGGCAGTGAGTTCCGTCGGAACGTTGCCAAGAACGAGAGGGCCGGCAAAGTTCGCGCGGGCGTCGCCGTCGCCGATTTCATTGAAAGTCGCGCTGTAATTGCCGCTGTTGTCGTTGCCGGCGGAAGAGAAATAGGCGACCCCGTCGGCCGTGACCTGATCGACCGCCAGAGCGACGACGCCGTCGGAGAAGAACGGCTCCTGCGAGTAGCCGACATCATCGTCGATCACGTCGGCTTTGCACTTGCCCTTGGGGTCAGCGAGCTTCAGGATGTTGGCGGCGAACTGCACCTCACCGGTGAAGGCGGTGGCAAAGCAGAGTTTCGCATCCGGTGCGATATCGTAAGCGATCTGCATGAGGGCCCGGCCTTCATCCGTGCCGGCTACTGGATCCTCGTCCAAGACAACGATGGGCGTCGTGTCACCGAAGGGATTCCCTGGGCCCGGCAGATCACCGCTCTTGATGTCTTGCGCCGCGTGGTCCGGGTTCCCGTCCGGCGTCACCGAGTTCGGTGCTTTGTTGAAACTGTCGGACATGAAGCCGATGGTCATACCCTGCCCCGTGAGGCCCCTGGCATTCAGCTTGTCGGCGTGAGTAGTGGCAACGCCTTGAGAGGTCGCTCTGCCGAGACGCAACTGCGGCTTGTGCTCGAGCGTGACCGATCTGACCCCGGCGAGGCGCGCGGCATCGGCCGCGCGTTCAACCGGCACATAGGCGGAGATCACGCCCTTGCGGTAGGTCGGAAGCTCGGCGTGCAGATTGGCTCCCAGGGCCGCAAGCGACTGACGCACGTCGGCCAGGGGGCGTCCGCCATCGAGCCAGACGTTGACCAGGACGCGGCGCTGCGCATCGCGCAGCACGCGCGGTTCCAGCAGTGCCGCCGGTGAGGGCGCCCCCGGCGCAGCGGCGACGTTGCCCTGTGCCTCGATCAGCTGGCGCAGTCCGCCGCCAACATTATCCGGAACCGGCCCCTGTGAGGACGCGCTCATTGATGCACCGAGCCCCGACGCCACGAGCGAAAAAATCAGGAGTCCGCGCGAATGACTACGGAAGTAACGCATGATCACTTTCCTCCCAAACACCTCTGCCCGAGCGCACCTAGTTCTTGAGTCAGGCAGGATCCGTCTCAAATTTGTCTATATGCCGGCCATCATCGCCACACACTGTAGGGCATATTCCATGCGGCAGTGGGGCACGCCGGTGCCGGGAGGCGTTCCCGCCTCCAGTGAGGTACGTCCCTCTGCGCCGCCGTAGGTGGTCAGAGTCAGTGGCGAGGTTCTATCGCCATCAGAGCCGGGTAGCCGGTAGCGTTCCCGGACCCGGGCCTCGTAACCGCCCTGCTCTGCCTCCGGCAAATCGAACGCGGTCGCAGCGTGCAAGGCGCTCGCGAGTTACGGAATACGGATCATTTCGTCAGGCGGCTTTCTTATAGTCTCCGAGCTGCGCATCGAGCGCCCGCTTGAAGGCCGGCCGCGAGGTGCAGCGCTCGACATAACTGGCGAGACGCTTGTCACTCGAGACGATGTCGGTGTGCTTGAGGATCCGCAACACCGTCGTCATCATCAGGTCGCCGGCCGTAAAGCGGTCCCCGTCAAGGAAGGGTTTGTCGGCCAGTGACTTGGAGAGTGCCGACAGGCGCCGCTGAACAAACGCCACGGCCCCCGGGCGGCGCAGTTTCGCCCATTCCTCGTTGGCGTAGAGCAAATCGATCAACGCGACATTCATCACGAAAGGCTCGATCGAGTTGAGCGCAGCGATCAGCCACTGTATCGCGCGTGCGCGCGCCCCGGAGTCTTTCGGCAACAGCCGCTCGCTGCGCTCGCCAATGTGCAGCACAATCGCTCCGGATTCGAAGAGAGCAAGACCATCTTCCTCGAGTACCGGTACCTGACCGAACGGCTGCAAGGCGCGGTACTCGGGTTTGTCCTGGTCTCCCTGCCCGAGGAGGCGCGCCTGGTACGGCAGGCCGGCTTCCTCGAGCGCCCAGCGTGCGCGCAGGTCGCGTACCACGCCTTTGGCAAACTCTGGAACCGACTTGAATGCATAAATCGTGATCACCTTGCGTTCTCCTCAATAATCTGACCTATCCATTGGCACACCCGCGCTGCGGGCGTCTGCACGGTACGACGAACCGGGCACCCGGATTTCGACATTGGAAAGCAGAAATCTGCAGCTGTCACGCAGGGTGTGATGCCTCGAGCTCGGCCGCTGCCGGAATCCACCAGTCAGTGCCGCGCGCTGTCGTCACGTACTCCGGCCAGCGGTAGTCCAGCGGCGGGCTGAAGTCCCGGGGCAGGAGCGGAGCTACGAAGCGCGCACCACCCGTGCGCTGCGCGAACTCGGTACGCGCCGCGGCGATCACGTCCGGCCGGCTCAGGAGCTCGACCAAAGTCATGGCAATCGTCTTGCCGGCGACCTGGACAGTCGGGTCGATGCAGGGGCTCAGCCCACCGAGTGCATTGGACACCCACGCCGGATAGCCGGTATAGCCGGGCGGCACCGCAAGCATCGGCCGGGCAACGTAGAGCCTCACGGTCGGGGCGTACCAGGTCATCTCGACGTAATCGTCGGAGGTCCAGTGGGTCTGCCACGCCGGCATCTGCTCGCGCAGTCGTGCTTCGGCGATTTCGGGCTCGATCAACTCCTCGCATGCGGGGAGGAACGGCCGTGCCGTGGGCGTGAGGCCGAGGTTGCGCTGGATCTCCTGTGCGAGTGCGATGGCCGCCGCACCGTAACGCGGTGGCCCGACGGTCACCAGGTTCCGATAGGTAAGCTCGGCCAGCACCCGGTTCGCGACCCCGGGACGGGTGCGCGACACCCAGCGTTTCACCACCCGGCAGTGCGCGACCGTGGCGGCGTGTTCCGCGTTCCGGTCCAGCACCTCAAGAATCGAATCCGCCATGCGCACCTCAGGGGCTCGCCAGGCGTAGTTGATCTGCGCAATGTGTGCCGGGAGGTTGTCGGCAGTGGCCTGACCGGCGGTGAGGATCGCCTCGTTCAAAGACCAACCGCCGGTGTGCGCGAGCATCGACTCCATAGTGGCTTTCGTCAGGGAGTACATCGTGAACAGTGCGACGTTGGCTCCCGGCGCACGCGCCGCCGAGTGCGCGGCCGCGATCGGGCTGTCGCTTGCGGCCGCTCCCCAGGTCTCCGACGCATCGCAGATGAACGAGTAGATGCGGCTGCAGTAGGCGCCGCAGTGGGTGTCCCAACGGGTGGTATTGCACAGCGGCAACATATAGAAGGGGTGGAAACTCACGATCGCGTCGATGCCGTCGTAGTAACCCCTGAGGCCATGAACCAGCTTCGAGCCCTGCACTTTCTCAGCAGGCTCGCCGAAGAAGCGCAGGGTTCCGGTCAACTTCGCCCTCTGCATTGCGTGCTGGGTCGCAAGGATCCCGGCGAGCGCCCCGATGCCGAGCGCGGAGTGTGGGTCGGTGTGCCCCGGCGCGAATTCCGACAAGCCGGTGCGCGGCCGGCGCGTGGTCGCTGCCGCCTGACAGTTGCCTGGCACCGCATCGTATTCCGCATACGCGGCGACCGTAGGCCCAGGTCCGTTCGACCACTCAGCCGCGAACGCGGTTGGCATGCCGCCGCTACCAGCCTCAATCGCAAAGCCAGCCTGTCGCAGCCGGTCCACGAACCACGCGGCTGAGCGGTATTCGCGCCAGGCCGGCTCGGCGAACTCCCAGATCGTGCGATGCCATTCGGAAAGCGCGTCGCGATTCTGGTCGACCCAGTCGCGCGCCAGCTCTTTGACCGGCGTCATGGTGCCGCCTTTCGGTACAGGAATCGGTTGTTAGAGGAAACGCTCAGGTAGCTCACCGACTTCGGGTGAACTGACTATTCATCAGTCGCTGCACGCTTGCGCTTGGACGCGGCCAATCCGGGAAATGCGCCGTTGGCGAGCGCGTGCACCCAATCATCGCACAGAGCAACGGCCTCAGTTGCCCCGAAGGTCGTCGGGTTGAGGCTGAGCTCGACCCACAGCCCGTCCATGAGCGCCGACAAGCCCCTGGCCGCCGGGCCGGTCCTGAATGGAGGAACACGCGCCATGACCTTCAGGCGTGCGAGGAATGTCTCGAGCGTCGCACGCGTCTCACCATTGGTGCGATCGCGCACGGCCTGCATCTCCCTCGAGTGCGGCACCAGGCTCCAGAACACCAGCCACGTCCGGAACAACCCCGGATCAAGCGCCTCGGGAGCGAACGAGGCGGCAAAGAAGGCGTGCAGGCAGTGCAACGGATCGCCGGCACGCGCCAACGCCAGCTCGCGGCTGCGCGTCAACAACCGCGTGGACAACGCCTCGTAAGCGGCCGCTACCAGCGCGTCGATCCCCGAGAAGTGGTGCGTGATGAGGCCCATGGACACATGAGCCTCCGCACTGATGCGGCGCACGGAGACACCGTCGTGCCCGTACTTCTTGAGGCACGCGAGCGTCGCCGTGATCAGCTCCTCGCGGCGCGCCTCAGGCGCCTCGCGGCGAAACTTAGGTTCGGCGAGACTGTTAGACAGCTTCACCGGCCTGGGCGCGCAGGAATCTGAGCCGGCTGTCGACGTCCTCCTTGTTCAAATACACGCCCGCGAGGCGGCGATAGCCGGTGTAGGCGTCGCGCGCATGCAATACGCGCCAGTTGTCGAACAGCAGCACGGAGCCCGGCAGCAGGCGGCGACGGTGCTGCAACGAGGAGTCATGACACAGCGCATGGAAGGTCGCAAGCGCACGGTAGAACGCCCGCTGCCGCTGCGGCGGGAGCGCGAAGGGCGCACGGTCGTAGTTGTTGTAGCTGACCTGCACCAGTTCCCCCGAATCATCGAGACTGAACAGCGGTCGCCGCGCCATCAAATGAATGCCGCGGCTTGCATCGATGTACTGGCCGGGAATCGCGACTTCGGTGAGCAGGCGGAAATCCCAGGGCGAGTCGCGCCGCATGATCTCCGCAATCCGAAAACCGTCAATCAGCACGTTCTCGCCGCCGGTGCACTCGGCAGCCAGACAGTGAAACATCTGGTAGCCCGGCGCATCCAGACTGTAGGTGCCATCGGTGTGCGGGCCGATGGCCATGCTGGTATAGGCGCTGTCCTTGTGCTCGAGGTTGGCGGTGAAGTCCCAATAGCCGCCGAAGATCGTCTGGCGCGTATAGGCAATCCGCGACGCGACCGCTTTGGTTGCCTCCGGGGTGCCGGGCACGCCTTCGACGAAACAGAAACCCAGCCTCCCGACGTGCTCGAGAAACTCCTTGACGGTCCCGTGCTCGCGCATGAACGCCGCGTAGTCCACCGATGGAACCCGATCGACGATCTCATCACGGTTCCAGCTCGTTCGCTTGATCGGCAGTACGTCCGGGTTGTCGCGCACGGCCGAAAGGAACCCCGCCTCGAAACGGCTCACGTGCCCGTCGCCGGCCCATTCGACCTTGAGCACCTGACCGGCCTCCTCGAGCGTAATCGCCCGCGCTGCGATATCGGCGGCGATGGAAAAGGTGTCGACCATGCGTTGCTTGGTTTCCGGGTGCAGGCTGGCCGAGGTCGGGCAATTGTCGCGCAGCCACATCAGCGGCAGCACCGCCGGCGGCCGGCCATCGCTCCAGCTGAGCTCGACGTCGTGTCCACGCACGCACGCCTGATTCAATCTCACGCTCATGTGGGGTCTTTCCTTGCAGTCACCAGTCGCTATTATGCACTCGCATAATAGCAGCCCGGGAGCGATCTGCCTAGGGGAACTGCGCGGGCCGCGGAACCCGCGGCGCGGCCGCCGGTTCTCAGCCAGCACCGCTCGACAGTCGCGACCGGTTGCTGCCAGCGCGTCTCGCGGTGTTTCAGCGGTAGAAGATGTGATTGCCGATCGTCGCGACGACTTTTCTGGTCCGCGACCAGCCCGGCCGGACATTGGTCGCGTGATAGAACAGTGCATCGGGTACCAGCGGTGCGTGCAAGTCGTCGTAGGTCGCACTCGCCACGGCCATCGCCTGCCTCCAGGCCGGTCCGTCCTCGGGTGAGAGTGCCTCCCGTAGCTCCGTCCATGAGAAGTCGGCTACGAAACGCCGGCGGTTCGGGTCCCAGCGGGTCTCGTGGACCACCTGGCAGATCGTGTGCGGAAAGTTGCGCGAGTGTGTCCGGTTCAAGGTGACTTCCGCGACCGCGTACTGACCCGCCAGCGGTTCTCCGCGAGCCTCGAAATAGATGTTTTCAGCGAGGCATTGCAGGTCACTCTCCCGCTGCTGCGCGTGGGTCGCTTCCCGTTGCAGGGCCTCAATGCGCGCGGGCGCGATGCGCGTGCCGTCGAAGTAGGCAAAATAGATGATGCCGAGCAATCCAAGGATCAGCAGACCGAGCAGCCCGAAGAACGCCAGATCGCCCTTGTCGCCAAGGAACCAGTAGTCGGCGAGCCTGCGTCGCCAGACTGACGGCCAAATGCGCGCTTCGTAGAGCAGCGATGTGATCATGGTGGTCGGCGCGACACCCCGGGGAATGGGGCTTTGAGCCGTCAGGTGATACGGCAGCGACACAGTGAGGGTGCACGCGAGGCCGCCACCAAGTCAAACTCGCACGTTATGTTGCGAAACACGGCACAACCGCCGTCATTACATAACAGTGACGTCAAAGTGCGACGCCGCCATGCGTTGACACGAGCGGTTGGGTACCGCACCCTAGTCGCTCAT
Source organism: Steroidobacteraceae bacterium (assembly GCA_036008385.1). Taxonomy (GTDB): domain Bacteria; phylum Pseudomonadota; class Gammaproteobacteria; order Steroidobacterales; family Steroidobacteraceae; genus 13-2-20CM-66-19. The sequence goes on along the minus strand of DASYNX010000030.1, from coordinate 143,521 downwards.
CTGCGAGAGGCACACCTTTCGAAAGAAAGGGCCGCAAAGCCACCGGTCTAAGGGGTCACCTATGACAGCGGGGTTGCCAGCATGGAACATCAGACGACGATAGCGTCGCTCATCTCCTCGCCACGAACCGAGGGCGCGCCAGCGTAGGCACGCCCGGACCGCGGCGCGACCCTCATCCGGATCGCGCCCCTCCTGGGCACCGCTGCGGCTACCTCCTCGTGCCACCCGCTTCTTCGACAGTTGCCCCGATCAATCTCGCTGTCCGATCGATGGTCCTTGCCTACCGCATTATTTAAGTGAGTACCGACATGTCCATGGCAACGCTGTTGATGTTCACCCCGTGGCCGGCGATGTCGGCAGGAATCCTGCTGATACTGCTGGTGGCCGCGCTCTACCTTGCAAGGGACACCGCCCACCAGGCCATTCGCGCAGCGGCGGCGGCACTGGCGCGCGGGTTGCGCGTCGCTTCGCATTCGGTCACTCACGCCAAGGAGCGCCTCGCCGCCCGCAATCGCGAGGTGTTGCTGGCAGCGGGTCGTGAAGCCAAGGAACGCATCGTCGAGCGCGAATTCGCGCGCGTCGGCGACACCGTGCGCAAGGACCTGGCGGGCTACCCCGATATGCACCGCAGACTGAGCGTAGCGATCCAGCGGATCGAGGAGGACCAGCAGAAGGCCGTGGAAGTCCCTCCCGAAGTGCCCGGTTGGGCCGAAGCGGTCAAGGTTGTCGCCGATCTCGATGCGCGCAACGCCGGGGCCGAGATCCTCGCCGACATCCACAAGTCGCTGGTCAAGGCGCATGCCGAGGCGATGGATGATTACCGCAAGGCGAGCGGCGAGCGACACGCCCTGCTGCGCCGGATGATGCCTGACTGGCGTTTGATCCAGGAGACGCTCGGGCGAGTAAACAAGAGTGTCGAGAGTGTCATTGGTCGCTCGCAGGCCATCGACCGCCACATGGAGGAATACGAGGCGATCGTGCGGAGTGAGGATCGCGCCGTGTCGGTCCTCTCGTCCTCGTCGATTGTGTACTTTTTCATCTCCGCCCTGGTGCTGGCCGTCGCCACCGCAGGCACTGCGGTCAACTTCACCCTGATCGCGCGCCCCATGGCCGAGATGGTCGGGGGCACGAACTACATCGGCGTCTACCGCACCGCCGATATTGCGGCGCTGGTCATCATCATGGTCGAGATCTCCATGGGCCTGTTTCTCATGGAGTCGCTGCGCATCACCCGCCTGTTCCCGGTGATTGGCGCACTAACCGAAAAAATGCGCGTGCGCATGGTGGCGACCACGTTCGTCATTCTGCTGCTGATGGCGAGCATCGAAGCCGGCCTCGCCTACATGCGCGAGGTGCTGCTGCTCGATGAAATGGCGACCAATGCATTGCTGCGTGGCGACAACGCCGGATCCATCGTCAACTCGCATCTGTGGATTACCACCGCCGCACAGATGGGCATGGGGTTCGTGCTGCCGTTCGCGCTGGTGTTCGTCGCCATCCCGCTCGAAACGTTCGTGCATTCATTGCGAACGGTGGTGGGCCTGATCGGCATCGCATTTCTGCACCTGCTGGCGTTGATTCTGCGGCTGCTCGGCAATGCCAGTCGCCACCTGGGCGCGCTCGCCCAGCGACTTTACGACCTGCCGCTGTTCGTGCCGCTCTGGATCGAGATCCGGATGCGCGCCACCGCGCACGAGGCGGCGAGTGCTCACCGCCCAATGAAGCGGGAGTCGTGGAAGGAGGCGCGCACATGAAATGCCGGTTGTTCCTGCTCAGCGTCGCTGTCGCGCTTGGAGCCTGCGCGCCCTCGGCTCCGCGCAACATCGGAGTGTATCTGCTGGTCGATACCTCCGGGTCTTATAACCGCCAGGTGAAGAAGGCGGAGCAGATCACTCTCTACGCGCTCTCGCGGCTCCAATCCGCGGATTCGATTGCCGTGGCACGCATCGACACCGGGAGCTTCACCGAGAAGGACATTATTGCCAAGGCGACGTTCGACGATCGCCCGAGCACTGCGAACCAGCAGAAACGCGCGTTCGCCAGCCGCGTGGAACAGTTCATCGATCAGTCGGCGCCAGCACCGTATACCGATATCACCGGGGGACTCCTGCAGGCGATCGAGTTCCTGAACGAGAAACATACCGCGCGCAAGGAGATTCTGATCCTCTCCGACATGAAGGAAGAGCTCGCCAAAGGCTACGTACGCGACATCCCCCTGGATTTCAAGGGCTTCGACGTCGTGGCGCTCAATGTCACGAAGCTGCGAGCTGACAACTTCGATCCTCGCCAGTACCTCACTCGCCTGGACGAGTGGCGCACCCGCGTCGAGCGCGGCGGCGGTCACTGGCGCGTCATCAACGATCTCGATCGGCTGGACGGGGTGCTATAGCCGCTCCTGCCTGCGCTGCCCCGGGGTACCCAATCAACGTTACTCCTTCGGCGCCATCGTGGCACCGAAGGCGTCGACGATGTCCTCCGTCGCCAGCACGACCCACATTGATCCGGCCGTCGCCCGCGCCAGCCTCGGCAGGTACTCGAGCAGCTCGGTCTTGTCCTCAAACACGACGCTGTCGTCGTGCGAAGCAAAGGTATGGAGATTGGTTCCGGCAACCGGCTGATAGTTACGGGCGACGGTGAGAAAGAACCGCTGCGTATATTGATCCAGCCACGCCGCGGCCATCCACGTCAACACGCCGTTCTGGATTTTTGCCAGCTCGTCGTGCCCAACGCGCTCACGGTCGAACAGGTAGACGATGTTGTCGCCCGGCTGGAGCTCCCTGACTGCGCTCATCGTTTGGCACCTTCCGTAACCACAGGCCTTCGGTCGCCCTGGCGCTCACGGCACGAACGCAAGGAACAGGAACGCCGCAAACATAACCAGGTGCACCGCACCCTGCATCACATGGGTCCGGCCGGCCGCGAGCGTGACGGAGCTTACCAGGAAGGTCGCGGCAAGCATGACCAGATCCTTGGGCTCGAGACCGAGAACCAAAGGCAGATGAAATGCGATGGCGGCGAACGCGACCACCGGGATCGTGAGCCCGATACAGGCGAGCGCTGAGCCGATGGCCAGGTTCATGCTGGTCTGCAGGCGGTTGGCGCGCGCCGCGCGCACCGCCGCCCAGGTTTCCGGCAGCAGCACCAGCATCGCGATCACGATGCCGATCACGGCCTTCGGGGCGCCGGCCTTGATGACGCCGCGCTCGATCGCCGGAGAGAGTACCTTGGCCAGCCCCACCACCGACACGAGGCACACGAGCAGCAGCCCAAAGCTCGTCCAGGCCTCGCGATTGGTCGGCGGAGTGGCGTGCTGCTGCGAGTCGGACGAATCGGAGCTCGGCAGGAAATAGTCACGGTGACGCACGGTCTGGATGAAGACGAATACCGCCCACAGCGTCGTCGAGGTTACGGCCGCGAACACGAGCTGTGCGGTACCGTAGACGCCGGGTGTCTTCGCAGTGAACGACGGCAGGACCAGCGACAGCATCGCGAGAGCAATCAGTGCGGCGAGCCCGGCGCTCGCTCCCTCGATGCGGAAGGTCTGCTCGTGGTGCACGATACCGCCGACCAGAATGCAGGCACCGACCACCCCGGTGCAGATCAGCATGATCGCCGCGTAGATCGTGTCGCGCGGTACGACCGCCACGTCGGCACCGCCGGCAATCATCATCGAGAGAATGAGCGAGGCTTCGATGACGGTCACGGCCACGGCGAGCACCAGCGTGCCGAAGGGCTCGCCAACGCGATGCGCAACCACCTCGGCGTGGTGCACCGCCGCCAACACGGCGCCGATCAGGGCGGCCGCGCACAGTGCGATCACCACCGGGCCAGCGCCCGCCGTCAGTGCGACGGCTAGCAGTGACAGGGAGAGCGCGGGGATGAGCCAACTCCACGCAGACATGCTCCATTGTAGCGAGTCTCACGCATCCTTGCTGCCGCTGCGGGTTTGCTACTCTTGGCGAACCGGTGCGCGGCTGACCTCACAAGCCGCGTGGTGAGGTCGCGCATGGCCGCTGCCCGTCTGTCGACCGCGAGAGGCATTCTCGTCTTCAGCTCGACGATCATCGGCGCCGGCATTCTGGCGTTGCCCGTCATCGCTTCAGGGGCCGGCTTCCTTCCGCTGGCGGTCATGATCTTCATCATGGCGGTGGTGTCGGCACTGTCGGGGCTGTACATCGCGGAGGCGGTACTGGCGGATCGCGAGCCGCTGCACCTCCCGACACTGGCGGGCAGGCATCTCGGCCCCTGGGGTGCACGCGCGATGTTCGCCGGCATCATGGTGTACACCTACGGCGCACTGCTCGGCTACCTGGCTGCCGGAGGTCAAATCATCTTCACGCTCGCAGCCGGCGCCATTCCGGTCTGGCTCGGCACTCTGATCTATTTCGCCCTCGCGTCGCTGATCGTGCATCGCGGCATGGTGGCGGTGAGTCGCGTCAACACCTACTTCATGTACGTGATGCTGGTCCTGTTCGCGATCCTGATCGCCTTGGCGGCGCCGAAGGTCCAGGTGCCGTTGCTGGCCCGATCGGACTGGAGGGCCTCATTGGACGTTTTCGGCATCGTGTTGTTCGCCTACCTCGGGCATTCGGTCATACCCTCGATTGCCTTCAACCTGGCCGACCGGACACGCATCGTCACCGTTATCGCCGTGGGGATCGCGTTGCCGGGCCTGCTCTACCTGCTCTGGTCGCTGACCGTTGTCGGTGTGGTGCCGGCAACTGCCGCCAACGGCAACTCGCTTTCCGCGGCCCTGGCCGCTGGACAACCAGCCACCATCCCGCTCGGCTATGTTCTGGGTGGCAGTGTGATCGTGCTCGGAAATGTGTTTGCAGCCCTGTCCACGATGACTTCCTTCATTGGGTTCGGCGTGTCGCTGAAGGACTCCTATGCGGAGCTCGCCGAACATCGTCGACGCGCGGTTCCGGGGCTGGCGCTGACGGGGCTGGTCGTGGTCCCGCCACTCATCGTCTCGCTCCTGAAGCCCGACGCCTTCGACAAGAGTCTCGCGATTGCCGGCACTTTCGGTGGAGGGTTGTTCGTCGGCATTCTGCCCGCACTCATCGTGACCCGGCTCAGGCGGGCCGACGCACAACGGCCGTACACCTGGGCCCGCAGGCTCATTCCCTACGTCGTGCTGTCCGTGTACGTGTTGGGAATGGTCTATGGTCTGGCAGAAAGTCTCGGCTGGCTCTGAGCGTGAACGGACAGCGATAGGATCGTCATGTACACGGACAGCACCGCGCAGGTTACCCACTCCCAGAAGGCGAAACTCAGATAGACCGGGACGCCGCGCGCGCGCCATGCGAGATTGACCCAGGGCAGCGCCGGCAGCTCGCGGGCAACATACGCCTGCGCAAGGGCCGCCAGCAGGATTGGAGAGAGCGCGATGCCCACCAGAGTCGCCGCATAGAGTCGCCGCTCACCGGCGCGGAGGCTCCGCAGAGGAGCGCCGTGCGCGACTGCCGGGAAGGTCACCAGCACCGTCCCAGCGCAAATTCCGACAAAGGCCGCCAACGCGAGCCACTCGTGAGCTCTTGGAATCGGCGACAGCCGCTCGGGCAACACAGCGCACAAGGTCATGCACAGGTATCCGAGACCCAGCGTCCGGATCCCGAACGACCGCTGCGCAACGAGTGGCGCTCCGCTGCGCAACAGTCCCGCCGTCCAAGAGAGTCCGGCAAGCCCACACAATGCAATCCCGGCGCGCGCCCACAGGAATCCGTCGGGATTACGCTCGGCGTAAACGAGACTCGACATGGTGATGTAGCGCCAGTCGTACTCCGTCGGATAGCCGCGGGCGGCCGTCACCATTCCGACCCAGAATGCGAGCACCCCGAAGGGTGCCGTGGTGCGCACGGCTTGTCGCAGGAACGCCCGCATCCACATGTTCCCTGATGTTCGAGCCTGCCGGGATCGAGTCCGTGAGCTTACGAGAGGCGCCGCAGCGATCAAGCGCCACTGAAAACGTGCCGCGTGTCTCAGTCCCGAATCCGCTCACGCAGTGCGTCCGCCGAATCGCCTGGCTCGTGGCCGGAAGTGTGAAACGCATCGGGCCGCAGCCGCGAAATCGAGACCGGCGCACAGTCTGCCGCGTGATTATGCGACGCACCGCCCCGACAGGAACCGGAACGTCGTGAAGTCTAGCGAGCAAGCGCCACATGCGCTGCGCCATGCAGTGGAGCGGTCGATGAACCTGTTAGCCCTGGCTGTGTTCGCGACGATTGATGAAACGGCGATTGACGCGCTCAAGCACGCGGCTGCGACGTGCGACCCGCATTACGAGTGCGGCGGCGTTGTGCGCAAGGTCGACGGCGGCTACCAGGCGTCCGGCCTGATCACGTCGTACAAACCGTTCGGCGTGGATCTCGAGGAGTTATACGACTCGGACGTCGTCGCCGACTTCCATACGCACATCTGCTCAATCCATAACGAACCGTTCGCCGACTTCTTCTCGCCGGCGGATGCGATGATCAATCAGGGGTTGCATACGGTGGGCTACATGTTGAGCCTGTGCGACCGCAACATACGTCGCTATGACCCATCGCAGGATGAGCGCGACGACGAGGAAGTGGACTTCCATAGCGGCCGGGTGATTTACCTGACTTGCGGACACATCGTCGGTTGGGCGTCCCCGATGTCCGAGGACCAAGACCGCTTTGCCGCCGAGCGCGCGCGCAACATCCGGGTGAAATCGACCGCCGCCGACGACTCCCGCCTGGCAGAAACCGCCGCCCGTCTACGCCTGCCGTGACGACCGCGGCGCCGTAGGCTGCGCGGCCATTCATTCAGGTCGGTCATTAGCCGGCATCCGTCCCTGTGAGATGATGCCGGCCCATGGGGCTTCGGACGTTGCTGCTTGCGCTGGCCTGCGCCACGGGCCTCAGTCATGCCGCGCCGCAGTTCGACACGCTCATCCGCAATGGCAGGATCATGGATGGGACGGGCTCGCCCTGGTACTCGGCGGACATTGGTATCCGCGACGGTCGCATCGCCGCCATCGGGCGATCGATCGACGGCACGGCAAAGGTGACCATCGATGCGAGGGGTTTGCTGGTCACCCCCGGCTTCATCGATATGCTGGGTCAGTCCGAGCTCACGATTCTGGTGGATCCGCACCTGCCCTCGAAGATCTTCCAGGGCATCACCACCGAGGTGACCGGCGAAGGTAACTCGGTAGCTCCGCTCGACGATCGCATCATCGCGGCCGATCACTCGACCTACCAACACCTGCAGATCACGCCGGATTGGCGCACGCTGGGTGAGTATTTCGCGCGGCTCGAACGCCAGGGCATGGGCATCAACCTCGCCACTTATGTCGGTGCCACGTCGGTACGGCGCATGGTCATCGGCGATGCCGACCGGGCGCCGACCGCGAGCGAGCTCGCGAAGATGCGTGCACTGGTCGCCGATGCCATGCGTGACGGTGCGGTTGGGCTCTCGACGGCGCTCGAATACGCACCAGCGCCGTATGCGACCACCGACGAGTTGATTGCCCTTGCGACCGAAGCCGGCCGCTTTGGCGGACTGTACGCGACTCACATGCGCTCGGAGCAGGAAGCGATCATGGAGGCGCTGAATGAAGCCATCCGCATCGGCCGCGAAGCACATGTCCCGGTGGAGATCTGGCACCTGAAAACCGCGGGGCGCACCAACTGGGGTCGGATGCCGGAAGTGGTTGAGCGGATCGAGCAGGCGAGAGCGCAGGGTGTCGATATCGCGGCCGACACCTATGCGTATCCCGCGTGGTTCAACGAGCTCTCCGCATTCATACCGCCGTGGGCGCACGACGGCGGCATTGCGCAACTCATCCAGCGCATGTCTGATCCGGCGACCCGCGCAAGAATCCGTAAGGAGATGCTCACGCCGTCATCAAGCTGGGACAACGAATGGCAGGCGGTCGCCGGCCCCGAGTCGATCCTGATCGGCGTGACACAGAATCCGGCGCTGCACGCGCTGCAGGGCAGGACGCTGGCGCAGATCGCGGCGGAGCGCAAACAGGATCCCATCGACGTCCTGATGGACATACTCATCGCGGACAATGCTTACACCAGCGTAGCGGTCTTCGGCATGCGCGAGGACGATATCGTGCTCGCGCTGACTCAGCCCTGGACTTCGATCAACAATGATTCCTCCGGAACCGCGCCGACCGGACTCCTCGGCGAGGAGCATCCGCACCCACGCGCCTACGGCACCTTCCCACGGATACTGAGGAAGTATGTGCGCGAGGAGCATCGACTGACGCTCGCGGATGCGATCCGCAAGTTCACCTCGCTGCCCGCGCAGCGCGTCGGCTTTGCCGATCGTGGAGTACTGAAGCTCGGCATGTGGGCCGACATCGACATCTTCGACCCGGAGCAGATACGCGACACGGCGACTTTCGAGGCACCCAATCAACTCGCGGTGGGAATGCGCTACGTGCTCGTGAACGGAGTGCCCGTCATCGCCGACGGCAAGGCCACCAACGCGTTGCCGGGGCAGGTTCTGCGTGGTCCGGCGGCCGACCGCAAGGCCCCCCGCCCCTGAGCGTCCGCGCCGCCGCTCCTCAGCCCGATCAAGCCGGCCTGCTCATTTGCCCGTCAGCGCCGACTTGACGACGACTCCGCCCTTCATCACGAAGCTCACCTGCTTCAGCACAGCGACGTCCTGGAAGGGATCGCTGGCGACCGCGATCAGGTCCGCATACGCACCCGGTGCAACGACCCCCAGCTCGGAGCTCTTGCCAAGCAGCTCCGCGGCCCGCGCCGTCGCCGACTGAATCGCCTGCATGGGTGTCATCCCGAACTCGACTTCACGACCGAATTCCTGAGCAATCGGATCGGACCACACGAATCCGCCGACGTCGGTCCCGAAGGCGATCTTGACTCCGGCGCGCAGGGCCTTCTGAAAGGAGACGCCGTGCACGGCGGCGCGCTTGCGGTCGCGCTTGCCGGTGGGTGTGTCGGCGGGATCCCAATCGTAGTAATAGACCGACAGCGTCGGCACATACCACGTGCCCTGCCTGACCATCTGTGCAATCTGCGCGTCCGTGAGCTCGAGTCCGTGTTCGATGGAGTCACAGCCACCGTCGAGGCCCCGCTGCAGACCTATGCCATTGTAGGCATGGCAGGCCACCTTCCGGCGCCAGCCGTGCGCCTCATCGACGATCGCTTTGAGCTCCTCGACGGTCAGTGTCGGCTGCGAGACGAGCGCACCCTGCTCATCGACCCAGGAACGGTGCGTCATGTACACCTTGACCCAGTCCGCCCCGTGATCCAGCTGCTCGCGCGCGGCTTTGCGCGCCTCGACCGGACCGTCGATCAACTGCGCGCCTTTCGGCACCTCGATCTCGGGCGCGTAGCCCTCGAGCGGATAGCCGCCGGTGGTGGAGATTGAGCGCGTTGCGACGAACATTCGCGGGCCGGGAATGTAGCCCTCGTTGATGGCCTGTTTGATCCCGACGTCGCCATAGCCGGCGCCCTCGGTCTCCACGTCGCGAATGGTCGTGAACCCCTGCTCCAACGCGCGCCGCGCCGCCACGACCGCGCGCGCCGCGCGGAAGGACGCCGGAAACTTGAGCAGTTGCACGTCGTAGCCGCCCGCGGCAGGTACCTCGCCCTGCAGGAAAATGTGGGTGTGACAGTCGATGAGGCCGGGAAGAACGGTCGCGGCACCAAGATCGATCAATTCCGTCCCGGGGGGTGTCGGACGTGTCCCGACGGTGTAGATCTCAACGATGCGATCACCGCGGATCAGAATTTCCTGATTCGGACGCGGGCGCTCGCTGCGGCCGTCGATGAGCGCCGCGGCACGGACGGCAACTATGTGCGCCGCAGCGCTGACGGCCGGGGCCGCGGCGTCCTGCGCCAGACACACGCGCGTGAGGCACGCAACGAGCGCGCCCAGGCAGAACATGCAACGCATGGCAATATCCCCCTCATTGGAAGGATACCCGACGTGCCGGTGCGCCCGGGGAAAGTACTCAGCGAGCTGAAGGGCGTATCATTCTCCCCAGAAGCGCCCGTGGAATTCCGCCGACGCTCGCGCGGGGTGGAATCGCGGGGCCCGCTGACCAACCAGGTTCGAGGAGATCGTGATGACTCTAAGGATTGGCGACATTGCTCCGGACTTCGAGGCGGACACCACCCAAGGCCGCATGCACTTCCATGACTGGATTGGCAATTCCTGGGTCGTGCTGTTCTCACATCCCAAGGACTTCACGCCCGTGTGCACCACAGAGCTCGGCTACATGGCCAAGATCGAGCCCGAGTTCGAAAAACGCAACGTCAAGATCGTGGGGCTGAGCGTTGACAAGGTCGAGGACCATGCCAAGTGGGCCAAGGACATCGAGGAGACGCAGGGCTTCGCGCCGAACTACCCGATGATCGGGGATCCCGATCTGTCTATCTCGAAGCTGTACGGAATGCTCCCGGCGAGCGCCTCGGGGGATCCGTCGGCGCGCACTCCGGCCGACAACCAGACGGTGCGCAACGTCTTCGTCGTCGGGCCCGACAAGAAGATCAAGCTGATTCTGGTGTACCCGATGACCACCGGACGTAACTTCGACGAGGTACTGCGCGTGATCGACTCGCTGCAGCTGACGGCGAAGCACCGGGTGGCGACTCCGGTGAACTGGAAGCAGGGTGAGGACGTCATCATCGCCGGCTCGGTCACCAACGACGAGGCGGCTAAGATCTATCCGCAGGGCTGGAAGGCGCCGCGGCCTTACCTGCGCATCGTGCCACAGCCGCGCCGGTGAGCCGGACGCGGCCGGAAACGCGCAATGATTTTCCGCCAGCTGTTTGACGGTCTTTCCTACACCTATACCTATCTGCTCGCCAGTCGCCGTGGTGGAGAGGCGCTGATCATCGACCCGGTGAACGACAAGGTCGATCGCTATCTGCAGCTCATCCGCGAGCTCGATCTGCGCCTGGTGAAAGCGGTCGACACGCACCTGCATGCCGATCACATCACCGGACTCGGCGCGCTGCGCGACCGCACCCAGTGCACCACCGTGATGGGCGAGCACAGCAGGGTCGACGTCGTGTCCATGCGGGTGGCCGACGGCGACCGGCTGCAGATCGAGGGTGTTGACCTGGAGGTCATCTACACACCCGGGCACACCGACGATTCCTGCTGCTTCCGGATGTCGGATCGGGTGTTCACCGGGGACACGCTGCTGATCCGTGGGACCGGGCGCACCGACTTTCAGAACGGCGACCCGCGCGCGCAATACGAGTCGATCTTCGAGCGGCTGCTGAAGCTCCCGGATGAGACGCTGGTCTATCCCGGGCACGACTACAAGGGTGACACGGTCAGCACGATCGCCGAGGAGCGTCGCTTCAACCCGCGGTTGCAGGTGAAATCGCCGGATCAGTACATCGAGCTGATGCACAACCTGAAACTCGCCAACCCGAAGATGATGGATGTCGCCGTGCCCGCCAACATGAAGGTCGGTCTTCATCAGGAGGAGATCGCGCGACGCGGTTGGTCGAGGTCCGCCGAGGAGGCGATGCGGATCATCGGTCAGGCGGACGTAGTGCTGATCGATCTGCGCGAGAGTGGCGAGCGCGAGCGTCACGGCACGATCCCGGGGTCGCTGCACGTGCCCTACCCCAGTCTGCAGGCGAGCACCTGTGAGGGGGGCACGCTGCATGCGCTCGCCAAATCCACCGGCACGTGGCTGCTGTTCTACTGCGCCTTTGGCGAGCGCTCAGCCATGGCGGTGCTGGCGGCACAGGACCTGGGGCTGCACGCCTGTCACCTGGAGGGGGGTCTCGCGGCCTGGAAGGCCGCCGGCGGTTCCGTCTCGCTACCAGCCCCGCCAGTCCCCTGATTGCTCGAGCGCGTGGGCGGCGCGATAGATGGTCGCCTCCTCCCAGTGCCGCCCGACCAGCATCGCGCCGATCGGCAAGCCATCGACCATACCGCAGGGCACGGACATCGCCGGGTGGTGGCTGACGTCGAACGGCGCAGTGTTGCCGAGGTTGGTCCAGCCCGCGCCGAGCTGCGCGGCAACGGGGGCATCGGCTGACGGCAGCGGCTGGGCCTTCATCGGTACGGTGGGCAGCAGCAGCAGATCGACGTCGGTGAGCGCCCGATCGTAGGCAGCCCGCAGGCGCCGAAACTGGTTCACCGCCTTGGCATACACCTCGAAGCCGCGCTCGCGGCGCAGGTACTCGGCGAGCAGCAGCGAGACCTGCACGGTCGCGGGCAGCTCGTTCGCGCGCGCGCGCCAGCGGCTCTGCGCCGCCAGCAGGCTCGGGTCCGTCAGTTCCTCACGCCCGATGCCGCAGCCGTCGGTGCTCAGCAGCGCCGCCATGATGGACTGCACGATTCCAAACATGAGCGCGCCACCGAGCAGGTGCAGCGGCACGGATACGTTCCCGACCACCGCGCCGAGCCCCGCCAGCCGCTGCGCCGCAGCGCGTACCTTGGCATCGACGTCCGGCTCGGACTCGGGCCGGCCGAAGCCCTCGCGGAGCAGGCCGATGCGAAGCCCGCGGATCGATTGCCCGAGGGCAGCGCGGTAGTCGGCGACGCGTGGCGCGATCTGCCGCGGATCCAGACCGTCCGGACCGGCGAGGACCTCGAGCAGCAGCGCGTTGTCCTCCACCGTTCGGGTCATCGGCCCGGCGTGATCGATCATCGGATCGAAACCGAGTATGCCGGTGTACGGCACGAGCCCGCTGGTCGGCTTCATCCCGTACACGCCGCACCACGAGGCCGGAATCCGGATCGAGCCGCCCTGGTCGGAGCCGACGGCCAGGTCGACCGCACCGGCTCCGAGCAGCGCACCGCAGCCGGATGACGAGCCTCCCGCCGAGTACCCGCGGCGGTGGGGATTGTGCACCGGACCGGACTGGCTCGTGTGGCTGCCGCCCGAGAAACAGTAGGCCTCGCACACCGCCTTGCCGACGATGTCGCCGGCCGCATCGAGGATGCGCGTCACGATGGTCGCATCCACCGGCGGCTCGTAGCCCTCAAGAATCGAGCTGCCGTTCATCAGCGGCACGTGCGCGACGAATACATTGTCCTTGACCGCGAGCGTGCGGCCGGCCAGCTTGCCCGAGGAGGCGTGCTCGATGTGCGTCTTCACCCACCAGGCGCCGAGCGGATTGTCCTCGGGACTCATGCGGCGGTAGCGGCGATGCGGGTAGCGCAGCGCCGGCCATTCCTCGGGCATCTCGTCGATGCCGTTGAAGCCGCGCAACAGACTCTTCAACCAACCGAGGTAACCCTCGCGGTCGGCCGGCGACCAGCTCAGGCCGTGCCGATCGGCGAACTGCTGAACATCGGCTGCGGTTGGTTCTCGCATGGTGTGGCCCCCGGGGCTTGCCGCTGCCTAGCTCCGCCGGCCCCCGGCTGGCTTCTCGAACACGTGCTCGCGGTGGAAGTGCAGATACGCCGCCTGCTCGGGCCGAAAGGGTTGCCGACGCTGGATCCGATCCAGTCCCCAGGCCCTGATCACCGACGGATTGAGATGCCTCGAAATCAACAGCTGACCGTCGTCGGCGAACGAAATGTGACCGCGGGCAAAGAGGTGCTCGATGTGGGGCGCCACCAGCAGACCGTTGAAGCCATCGAGCCTCTCGCGGTCATCGCTCAGCCTCCACGGCTTGATGTGGCTGGCACGCAGATGCCGGCGATCCAGCACCCCCGTGACGCGGCAGCCCCGCTCCACGCGCTCGACGCTCTCGCGAAACGCCCCCTTGCCGAGACGTGCGCTGATGAGTTGTCGCTTCTCGGGTAGTGCCAGGTCGCTGCGCTGCCAGATCTGCTCCTCGAGTGCCGACTCGGTCAGCTGATCAGCGGTTTGGACGGCAACGGTTTCCTCGATCCGTTGCAGTTGTCCGTCGAGCAGGTCGCGCAGAGCCACCGCCAGGTCTGCGGGCACCTCCGCCAGATAGATACCCTGGTTGCGCTCACCGCTGGCGCGCAGCGGCGCATGCCTCGCCGGCAGCAGCGGCGCGAGCCGCGTGAGGTGCTCGCTGGGCGCCAACGGCTGCGACAGTGCTTCAAAGCGCACCGGCAGGAGCCAGCCCGCGGCGTCGCGCCGCTGTCTCCCCGAGCGCAATTCCACTGGCGGGGGCGCAGTTCGAACCCGCTCGATGACGACTCCTACCGCGCCGATCCGTCCGTCCACATACGAGAACACCACATTCCCCGGCGCGGCGCGCGTCATGTTGTCGTAGGAGGCGTTGCGGCCGCCGTTGCGATTCAACTTCGGAGACCACAGGTAGTTGCCGTCGAGCTCCTGGCGGAAATTCCGTCCATGGTTGACCCACCAGTAGCGCACCGACACCCCGGGCTCAGTGTTGCTCTCGATCGCGGGCACGTGCAACTTCACATGCTGCAGACGCTGTTCATCCCGGCGGGGCGGTTCTGTGCCCGCCGGACTCTCGCGGCATCCGGCTGAGTCGATAGACCAGCAATGCAATGCGCTTCGACTGCAGCGGCAGGTAGCTCAGATCCGCGTGCTCGGCTGCGGTATGTGCTCCACCGCCGGCCAGTCCCAGGCCGTCGAGGACGTCGATGTAAGGCGCGATGAAGGAGGCGTCCCCGGCGCCGCGCAGCATCGGGTCGAGCGCCTGGATGCCGGGAGCGCCCAGCGATCGACTCACCTGATCGAGTTCGTGCAGCAGTGCGAGATTGCCCGCCGTCGGTGCCATTGGCGGGTAGCCCTCGTCGAAGGTAAGCCGCGACTGCGTCCCGGGCAGACTGGCAGCGACGATGGTCTGCATTTTCTGCTCCACCCGCCGTAGCTGCTCGGGCGTAAGCACGCGCAGGTCACCGACCGCGAGCGCCTCGGGCGGCACGATGTTGCTCTTGCCCGCCACCGTCGCGTTGCCACCGGACTGGAGCCGGATCTGCGAGCCGGCGAGCAGCAGGCCGACGCTGTAAGTCATGTCGGGTTCGCGCAGGCTGTCGTGGAACTGAGCCAGGATCCGGCTCACCTCGAACGCGGCGCCATCGCCGGTGTCCTTGGTGAAGATACCGCCCGAATGGGCCGCGGCCGCCTTGACGTGCAGCTCCCATTGCGTCGCGCCGCGGCGTGCCACGGACGCGTACTCGACGCCGTCCCGGATGACCTCCCCCTCGAACGACAGTGCGGCATCGGCATCCTTGGCCGCCGCGACCAGGTCCCGGCGCGCCGACTCGATCGGTTCCCCCGGAGCTTCCTCATCGCCCGTCAGGAACACGCGGATCGAGGCGTCCGCCAGCTGCCCGGCACGCGAGAGCGCCTGCAGGCTCGCCACCATCACGACCAGGCCGCCCTTCATGTCGGTCACACCCGGGCCCGAAGCAAGCTTGCCATTGCGCGTGAAGCGCTGAAACGGGTCGGAGGGCTCGAACACGGTATCCATGTGCCCGATGAGCAGCACGCGCTTGCCGCGGCCTGCGCCGGGGTGTGCCGCGAGCAGCGATGGGGCACGATGCACCGATTCCTCGTCGATCCAGCGGATCTGGAAGCCGAGCCGTTTCAGCTCCTGCTCGAGCACCTTTGCAACACTGATCACGCCGTCGGGATGGAACGTGCCGGAGTTGATGTTGACCAGCTGCTCCAGCAGCGCCTCGGAAGCGGCCGCGTTCTGATCGACCGCGCGCAGCACGGCAGTTTCCGCCGCCGGACGCTTCTCCGCCGCACCGGCTGTTGGTGCCAACACGGCGGCGCTAAGGAGCCACACCATCACGCCGGCCGGCGCGGCTGCGGGGCCGGATCGCAGGATCACCATGGAGCCAAGCCTACGGCCGCGACTCCTGCCGATCAATCAGCGCGGACCGGGCGCAGCGCTACTGGTATGCCTTGAAGCGCGTCCAGGTGCGCATCAGCATGCGCGTGTACTCGTGCGATTTGGCCCGCGACGGGACCAGTCGCGCCCGCACCTCGGCCGGCGGATACACCACGGGATCGTCGCGCAGCTCGGCGCTCAGCAGTGTGACGGACCCCGCCACACCGTTGGCGTACTTGATCACCGTGGAATTCCTGGCCGCGACCTCGGGGCGCAGCAGGTAGTTGATGAACAGGTGCGCATTGCGCGGATGCGGGGCGTCCGCGGGAATGGCCAGCACGTCAAGGTTGCTGACCGAGCCCTCCCTGGGGACTGAGAAGTCGAGCATTACTCCGCCGCCGGCAATGCTGGCGGCCTCGCGCGCCAGCGGAATGTCACCCGACCAGTCGAGCGCCAGACAGATGTCCCCGTTCGCCAGGTCCGCTGCGATGCGGTTGCTGTCCATGTAACGAACGTACTGCCTCACGGAGATCAGCTGCCGCTCCGCTGCCTTCAGGTCCGCGGCCGACTCGCTGTTGGGATCCTTGCCGAGAAAGATCAGGGCGGCGCCCACCACGTTGATGGGCGCATCCAGCATGGCCACACCGCAATCCTGAAACCTCGCGAGCACGCGCGGATCGAACATCAGGCGCCAGCTGTCGACTGGTGCATCGGCCATGCGCGCACGGATCTTGGCCACGTCATAGGCGATGCCGGTGGTGCTGAGCCACATGTAATCGACGGCATACTGATTGCCGGGATCGTAGAGCGCGACTGCGCGAATCACCTCCGGGTCGAGGTTCTTCAGGTTCGGCAGCGCGGTCTTGTCGAGCTTCTGGTAGATGCCGGCCTTGATCTGATTCTCCACGAAGTAGCCCGAGGGCACGACGACGTCGTAGTTGGTGTGCCCGATCAGCAGCTTGGTCTCCAGCAGCTCGTTGGAGTCGTAGACGTCGTAGTTGACCTTGATGCCGAACTCCTTTTCGAAGTCGCGCACCACGGCGGGGTCGATGTATTCGGCCCAGTTGTATACGTTGAGGACTCGCTCGGAGTCCGTGCCGCTGGGCCCGGCAGCTGCCGGCGGCGGGTCCGCGCCGGGTGGTGTTCCCGAACCGGTCGAGCAGCCGGCAATCGCGAGCACAGCGACTGAGGCACCGATCGGCAGCAGCCGGTGCGCGGCACTCATGGCGCGACTGTGAGGCAGTGCCCACCGGCGCCGGCGTGAGCCGCGCGCATCGCCGCTGCGCAGTTCGTGGCAATATTGCCCGCCACCGCGCGATCGCCGCGGCCGGGGAGACGTACGTGGGTCAGGACGACGGCTATGTGTACGGGCTGGTGCCAAAGTCGGTCGCGGCCGCGATGACCGGCAGAGAGCTGCTGCAGGCCGTGGTCGATGCCCGGTTGCCGCAGCCGCCGATCGCCCAGACGCTGAGCTTCCATCTGGCCGAGGTGGGTGACGGGTTTGCAGCATTCGAGGGCGATCCGGCCCCGCATCTGCTGAACCCGTGGGGCGCGGTGCACGGCGGCTGGGCGCTGACGCTGATCGACAGCGCCGCGGCCTGCGCCGCCCAGACGACTCTGCCGGCGGGCGTGGGCTGCACGACGATCGAGACCAAGGGCAACTTCAGCCGTCCGATCACGGTCGACACCGGTCGACTGCGCGCGGAAGCACGTGTGGTCGCCAAGGGACGCCAGATTATCTCCTGCGAGGCCTGGGTCAGGGCTCGGGACGGTCGCATCCTGGCGCACGGGACCGCCACCTTGATGGCGATCGAAGGCTGAGCCGGGTTCTGCGGGCACTGCTGGCGGAGCTCGGGCAAAGCTCGTTTGAAGGCTGACGCAGTCTATTCTGGGCGGATCGCCAGTTGCTCGCAGCCCGAGGTCGGCTTCCCGTCGGAGCCGCTCGCGGGACGGTAGTGTCCGGAGCCGGAGCGGGCCACCTGCAGCGCCGCGTCATCGAATTTCGGGTCGCCTGAAGACTGAATCACCGCCGGATTCTGTGCGAGTCTGCCTTTCTCATCCACGCACACGCGCACCTCCACTGTTCCCACTCCGGAGGGCGACGCCGGCGCCTCATGAGAAGCCGCCGCCACCGCGCTTGCCGCCACCGTGCTCGCGATCGCCGGTGCCGGGGGCGTCGGGGGCGCAGCCGCGGTCGTCGTCGCGTCAGCCGTTCGCTGCGACGGCACTCGCGCCCATCGCCACGCCGCCTGCTGCCAGGAGCTCACCGGCGCTCCCTCTCCGAGGCTGGTCGCCGGTCGGAATCGGAGCTTGAGCACACAGCTGACTGCCGCTGTGTCGAGCGCCGGCGATCCGGAGGACGAGCGGACGGCCGGCCGCGACGGCACTCCGGTGGGACCGACCAGAAAGACCACCACGGCGACCGCTGCATCCTCGAGGCCGGCTGTGCGCAGGTCAGGACAGCGGCTTTCCGGATCGAACCGCAGCGCGAAGCGTGCCGGCAGGGCGTTGTCCGGTAACACCGTGGACGTGGCGGCCGACCCGGCGCCCGGGGGCGAGCCCGCGGGCGTGCCTTGTGCTGCCGCAGGGTGGGTGCGAGCGCTCAACAGCAGCAGGCAGATGAGCGTTGCCGAGCTGAGCCCCGCGAGTCGGCTTCGCCCGACAGGCACATGGCGCCGTTGCGAGCGATCACGGTTTGGAGTTCTGGTCATCGCAGATGCTCGCCCGCATGGCTGTCGTGCCGCATCTTGTTGCAAGTCGTTCGGATTGGCAACACGGTGGCTGCAGCGCTGCTTACCCGACAATGGTGGCAATTCGCGCGTTGACGGGAATGTTCTTCGCATGCAGCCCGGGCTTCTGGCCGTGATGGTCGAACTCCACCTTCACGTCAGGGCGAAACAACAGGCAATGGGTCGAGCCGCCGAAGTGGAACATGCCGATCTGGTCACCCTTCGTGACGCGCTGACCTTCGTAGGCAGTGATCTGACACGTGGACACTTCGGCCATGCCGACCGCCAGCAGGCACATGAGCCCGATGTGCGGGTTGTCCGCCTCGATGAAGACGATGGCGCGCGTCGCGACCTCCGTGATGTACCCCTGCGAATCGTTCGGGCCCGCCGGGTCGAAGCCGTGTGAGGCGGCTTCCGCGAAGTAAGTTCCGTCCTTCACGCATGCTTTCACTATCGTGCCGCTCACCGGGCTGTGCCAGCGGTGATAACTCAGCGGACTCAGATACGCCTGATAGACCGTGGCCCCGGCGAACAGCGGCGCCAGCGTGTCATTCGCCAGCATGTGCACGATGGAGTACGGCTGAGACTTGATCCAGAACGTGTCGCGGTAGTTGACGCGGCGCGCGACCCGGTAGGGAGCGGACTCGCAGGCGTTGACCACGACGTTGTCATCGCCGGGCCGTGCGATCGGACGCGCCCCGTCGCGGAACTCCCGCGTGAAGAACTCGTCCCACGAGTGAAATCCCCAGTGCGGCTGACCGCGGTTGCAGACGAACTCACGCTCGAAACCCGCCATGGCCCGCAGCGCCTCCGCTCCGAGCCAACCCTTGTGCGGGTGTTCGTTCAGCACGTAGGCCGAGTCGCTCGAGCTGAGGAATCGTGCCCAGGCGTTCAGGACCTTCTTCAAGCCGGCATTCACCCGTTCGTTCAGGAACGCGGCCATTCCGGCTGCAGTGCCCATCGACCAGTCGAAGATCGTATTGATGGGACATCCGACCAGTCCCGTCTGATCGAACTCCGGGGCGTGCGTCATGATGGTATTCAGCAATTGCAGCATGTGCTGGTAGTCGCGCACCTGCGACTTACCCGTCGGGTCCTTGTTGTAAGGCGGGCGTCGCGGCACCTGGGTGAACATCTGGCTGAACAGCATGAAGATCTCAGGATCGGACTCGATGAGCTCCTGAAACTCGGCGATCGCCGGGTGCAGTGCCCGCGGCTCGGCGTGCGTCTTCTGGATCATCGCTTCGAGCCAGCGGCAGAGAAACGCGTGATCGGACGGCAGCCACTCGCCTACGCGATACGGTATGTGCGCGCCAGCCTGCGTCTCCATATCGGCGCGCTCCCTGATCGTCGCCCGATCGGGCCTGGTTCTACTTCGTTCCGGGCAGCCGCGTCCACGACGAATCGGCATCGAAGACAGTCATCGCCCTGGCGGTGTCAGTGGTGGCACCTCCCAGGTCCTTCTGGAACACGGTGCCGTGACGACTGACCAGGAAGCTCATGACTCCGCTCGCCCCGTACTCGACCGGGTACGCCAGAATGGCGAAGCCGGCGGTCATCTTGCCGTCGACCACGTAGTCCTGTGCACCGCCGCGCGCGTGCGCTCCCTGCCCCTTGAGGATGCGGTAGTAGTAACCGTGAAAGGGATGACGGGTGCCCTGCTCGTAACCGGCCGCTTCCGCATCGGCAACCAGCGGACCCGCGGGACTCTCGGGCTCACCTTCGGCCACCGGCCAGTACAGGCCGTTCTGTTTCCCGGCCTCGCTGCGGAAACGCTGGGCGTAGACGCCCGGCGCATTTCCGTCGTGGCCCGTGGCGGCGTAGTCCAGTTGCGCCTGATACAGCGCGCGGCACACCTTGATGGCCCCCAGCTCATTGGCGCCGATGCGCCGGTAGAGCAGCTCCTTCACGCCCTCGGCGGAATCGAAGCTCCACGTACCCTCCTTCTGGACCAGGGGGATCGGCAACGGCCATTCGTTCTTGCCGACCAGGAGCGTCATCTTTCCCGCGCCGGCAGCGGCCAGGCGGTGGTGCGCATCGTATGACTCGACGAAACGCGCGCGATCGTTTTTGTCCTGCGTCTCATCGCCCGAGGAGATCAGCGTCGACGCGTTCGCGCCCAGGATCTGCTCGAGCGCGGCGACGTCATTGTCTTTGTTGGCCGCGATCAGGGCATCGACCGCCTGCTGAGCCGTGGCGAAAGCCTTCGGTGCCGACGGCTGCGCGCGCAGTGCGCCGGGCAACAGCAGGATCAGTGCCGTCACGGCACACGCGACAGCGAGCGAGGCGTGTCGGGAGCTGCACGGGCCCATGTGAGTATTCACTTCTTCCTCCCGCCGCCCCCGCGGCTCTGCTGCGAGGCGACACTCGCCCGTCCGCGATTGCTCGCCGCTCGCTCGGCCGAGGCATTGTTGCCGCCGCCGCCGAAGGCGCTGTGCCGCGCGCCGGAGTCGGAGGGTCCACGTGCGGCGCCTCTCGAATAGCCGGCGTCGGGACTCGGCCGGTACTGCGGCGTCGCCGGACGCGCGGCCGATGGCGGCCGGGATTCGCCGGACGGTCGCTGACCGGGTTGCTGCCCCGGCGGGCGATACTCGGGCCGTTGACCGGGAAGTTGCGACGCGGGTGGCCGATTCCCCGGCGGCCGTGACTCCGGCGGCTTGTAGGTTGGCGGACGCGACTCGGATGGCCGGGTTCCCGGTGGCCGTGTCACGGGCAGCGTCGTTGCCGGCGGCCGGTATCCCGGTGGTCCTGGCGGCCTGCCGCCGGGCGGGGGACGATACCCCGGGCGGGTGTACCAATTGCCCGGCGGACGCGCGTGGATCGGGGGACCGTACACCGGTGGGCGATAATGATAGGACGGGTACGGCGGTCGATAGCGATTGTTCACCACCCAGTAGTTGTTATGCACGATGACCGTGCGATGACCCCAGTTCCAACCCCATCCGCCCCAGTACCACGGGTAACTGTTGTTGCTGATCCAGGCGCCGAGCGCGATCCCCGCGCCGAAGGTCAGCAGCGACGCCGCCACCACGGCACTGGGGTCAGGCTGCACGTAGACGACCTGCGGGCTGTACTGCGGGACGTAGATCACCTGCGGATTGGCGGGCTGGATCACCACTACCTGTGAAGGGCCCTGCCCCTGCAACTCGACCTTCTGGTACTCGTTGGTCTGCAGGTTGCCCGCGGCGTACGCCTGCTGCCGCAGCCGCTGGATCGAATCCATGACCGTCCCCTGATTGGCGGCGAACGCCCGGCCGATGGCGGCGTAGGCATCGATGTTCTGCGCCATCATGTCGAGAACCTGCGGGAAGTTGATGAGCGCAATGAACGCGGGGTCGAAGCCGCGCGCCTGCGCGGCATCAGTGCGCGCCTGCCCGGTCAGCGTCAGGTTCTGGTGCAGCCAGTTGTCGGAGTCGACGATCTGCTGCGGATCGGTCGATGCGGCGCAGATCTGCGCGACCAGCGCATCAGGATAGAGCGCGATCGGCGCGAGCAGCTGATCGAGCTGGTCGGGCGTCGGCAGTGCGTCCTGGCCGTACGCGTACGGGATCGACAGGGTGGCGCTCCATAGCCAGAGGAGTCCGCTTAACACCGAGGTCGCGAGCGATGAAGGCCGCATGAGTAAGTGCATCCTGTCGCAGACTGTTGGGTTATTGCCCGCGGGCCCGGGCCCGCGCCGAGGCGCTCCATTGCTCCGCCCGGGGTCGAGCTGCGCTCCGAAGCAAACGACGCTTCCGCGTTAAGGGTACTTGTTTTCGACGACGCTGCGAACCGGTTGCGTGTCGTAGACCAGGACGATCGACTGAATGTGCCCGCTGCTCGGGTCGAAATTGAAGACGTCGGCACAGTCGAACGCGACGCGCGAGCCGTCCTTGAGACGCCAGTCATAGAGATAGTAGGCGACGGCCCGCAGGTGACCCTCGGCGCTCACGAGCACGTCATGCACCGTGAGCTTGGTTCCCCTCGAGGCTTCAGCAACCTTCCTGACGAACTGACGGACCGGCAGTCGTCCGAGGAACGGCGACTCGACCCAGCCATCGGGAATGAACAGTGCCGCCGCCTTATCGGCGTCCCCGGCTTCGAGAGCCTTCAGATATGCGTGCACGGTGCGCTGCATAGAGTTCTTCTCCGCTGCGTCGGAACCACGCTAACTCGGAAGTGACCGTCAAGACAAGCGTCGCAGCAGGGTCGGCGCGGGTCTCCTGGCCTAGCGAGCGCCGTAGCGTTGCAGCTCTGCGACGATGCCCGGCTGATCGCCGGCCTGCGCCGCCTGCAGCGGTGTGGTGCCCGCCGAGTCCCGGGCATTCGGGTCTGCGCCGTGCGCAAGCAGCGCGGCCACCGCCTCACCTTGGCCGCGCAGCGTCGCCAACATCAGGGCCGTGCGCCCTAGTCCGTCGCGCCCATCGATGTCGATCGGCTTCCCGAGCAGTCCTTCGAGTGCCCTCAGGTCACCGATTTCCGCGGCGTGCCGCAACGCCGCGGCGCCGGCACTGTGCGGCGCTGCGCTCACAGCGGCTGCGGCGGATAGCGGCGCGGCTCGGTTGCCCGGCACTGCCTGCGGCGTCAGCGTGTCCCCTGCGGCTCCCGGCGCAACTGCCGATGGTGGCGCCGCCGCCGCAATAGCGTGCTCGCTCATCTCAGGTGCGCGCGCCGCCTGCGACGGCGCGGCGCCGGCTCGGAAGGCCGCCCCGCCAGACCGGCCCGCGAGTGCCTCAGGAGGCGCCGCCTTCGGTGCAGCCGCAGCGACGGCCGCATCGGCCGCGGTCGCCAGTGCAGTCCGGGCGGGTGCTGGGGTCGGTGCGCTCGAAGCAAGGGCCGGTGCATTTCGCGCCACGGCCGGTGCGTGCGGTGTCAACAGCCGCGGAGCAATCACGAGTGTGGCCAGTGCGGTGGTGGCCAACGTACCGAAGATGGCCGGTCGCCACCAGGGCGGGCGCGGAGCCGTGCGACCGGCCCGCCTCACACTCGTGGCCGCACCGAGCCGGCGCTCGGCAGCCAGCCGCTCAGCGTGGGCCAGCACCGCGCGGCGCACCGACTCGCTCGGTCGGGCATGGTCACGGGCGGAGGCGCGCCGATAGCGTTCGTCGATGTCGTCCGGGAGATCGCGATCGGGTGGCACGTCGGTCATGAGTACTCGCTCAGCAGTTCGCGCAGCCGGGTCCGCGCGTAGCGCAGCCGGCTCTTCGTTGTCTCGAAGCTGCTCGCCGTAATGGCGGCCACCTCCTCCACACTCAGCTCGCCTTCGATGTGAAGCAGAAACGCGTCGCGTTGCTCGTGCGGCAGCTGGGCCAGCGCCTCGCCCAGCGCGCTGGCCTGCTCGCGCACCACTGCCGCTGCGAGTGGTCCGACGCTCGGCTCGGTGGTCAGCTGCCCGACAACCGGCTCCGCCTCGTAACCGATACCCTCGAGACTCACCTGGCGCCGGCTCGTGCGCAGCGCGTCGATCATCCGGTTGCGGGCGATGGTAAACAGCCAGGTCGTGAAGCGGGCCGTGGGTCGATAGCGCGGCGCATCGCGGGCAACGGCGAACCACACCTCCTGCATCAGTTCGTCGGCCGTCGCCTGGTTGCCCACGTTGCGCTCCAGGTAACGCCAGATACGCATCTCGTGCCGCCGATAGAGCAGCGTGAACGCAGCCGCATCGCCGCGGGCGTAGCGTCCGATCAGCGCTTCGTCACTCTCGCCCGCCTCGGTCATTCAACCCATTATGGCAGCCGTCCACTCAGCCCGGAGGATCGGGCACGAACTGCCGCTCGTGGGAATGCGGAAACGGGTTGGGCGCGGGCGACGAGGGACGCACGGGTCGCACGATACCCATGGCCACCAAGCTCTCGAGGCTGTCGTAGCGAATGCGGATCACCTCGTTGGGCTCGCGCTGCATGCGACGGAATTCCGTGTCGACCACGTAGGACCATTCGCGCTCGCCGTGGCCGGTGCCGAGCCGCGCGGCGGAATTCGTCAGCGAGTCCGACGCTCGAGACTCGGCCATTGCTCCTCCGGCGGTCCCGGCGGTCGAGCCGGCGGCCCCTGACGGCGGCAAAGCTGCCAGCGGCGCCGGTGGAGACTGCCCGGTAAGGGGCGCCGGCGGCCCCGGTGTCGCCGACGGGGCTCGCGGCGGCTCGTAGACGCGTTGCGGCGCACGCTCGCGAAACAACGCCACACCGATGACGCCGACGTTTGCCGGCCGCCCGGTGCGCTCGGCGTAGGAGTGCGATGCATCCGTGAAGGTGAAGGCCGCCACTTCCGCGTGACTCTTGCGCCAGCCGGTGATCTGGTACTGCTCGTCAGGGTCGAACACGTACCCCGCCTGGTCCCAGCCGGCCGTGGCGCCTGAGAGTACGTTAATGCCGTCGACCGATGTCACGGCCAGCAGTCGACCCCCGATGCCGTTGCGGATCTCGATCGCGTAGTGGGCGCCCGGTCTGCCGGCCACCCAGTACTCGCCGTTCGAATAATAGGTGGCGAGCGCAGCACCGCTGTCGCGATCGATGATCGTCACGTCGGCCAGGGCGCCGACGGCGAGCGCATTCCCGCTCACCGCCGCCAGGGCGGCGCAAGCCGCAAGACGCCAAAAGGATTTCATACCAGCTCCAGATTTGGGGGGCCTGAGTGTTTAAGCGAGCCAGCGGCCCGAACGGGGTTAACGACCTGGCGCGCGTACCGTCGCGGGTTCGGTCCCCCGCTGTCGCAGCACAATCAGTTACTTATCGACCCTCCCGGCCGCCCTGGGCCGGGCCGCCGGGCTGCGGAACGGTCCCGGGGCGCCACTCACCCGCGACCCAATTGCCGTTCTCCGGCGCGGCGGCGCATGCTGCCGGTCACCGGGCCCGACCGGATCGGGGCTGACATTCACCCGGCATCGACCACACACAGGAGGCTCACCATGGCTACCTACATCGGTCTGCTGAACTTCACCGATCAGGGCATCCGCAACATCAAGGACTCACCCGACCGTTACGGTGCGTTTCGGGCAATGGCTGAGAAGCTCGGTATAACGGTGAAGAGCTTCCATTACACCGTCGGGCAGTACGACATGGTGGTCGTTCTCGAGGGGACCGATGACGCCGTCACGACCGCACTCCTCAAGGTGGGCTCGCTCGGCAACGTGCGCAGCCAGACATTGCGCGCATTCTCGGTCGATGAGACCAAGAGAATGATCGGCAACATTCCCTGACGGCCAGATTCGCCGGGGCTCCGCCGTAAGCCGATCGCATGAGAGCGGCTAGATCGCTCGGCGCCGTAGCTGCACTCGGGGTTGCGATGACCGCGCTGACCGGGTGCGCGGCCTATCGCGCCTACGAGAAATGCGGCTATAACGGCTGCCCGGGGGATCAACAGATCAGCGATCAGGTCCGCGCGCAGCTGCGGCAGCATACCGAGCTGCTCCCGCCGAACCTCATTTACGTGCACACGGTGGACGGTGTCGTGTACCTGAACGGCGAAGTGGCTACCGAGCTGCAGCGTGACACGGCGACGACCCTCGCCCGTGAGGTGCCTGGCGCGCGGCAAGTGGTGGACATGATCGCGCTCGAGTACCAGGGCCGGTGAGCGCGCGCCGGCAGCGCGACCACAACGGTGGCGCGCCGGCGAGCCCGCACGAGCTGGCACGCCGCGCACTGCTCGCCTTCCTGCTGACGTTCATGTTGGCACGCGCGATCGTGTTGCTGATCATGGCGCGCCGCATACCGAATCTCTATCTGTTCCTGAGCGATACGCACGTCCATCACCTCAATTACGGCATTTTCCTGCTCGCGCTGGTTGCGGCCTATCTGCTGCTGCGCGCGCCGACGGGCGATGCGGCACGACGCGCCGCGTTCGCTTACGGCATCGCCATGGCGCTCACCTTCGACGAGTTCGGCATGTGGCTGCATCTCGGCGGCAGCTACTGGCAACGCGCCAGCATCGATGCGATCGTCGTCGTGGCTGCCGTTCTGGCGCTGGTGGCGTACGCGCGCTCCATCGAGAAATTCCAGGCCCGCCATGTGCGGGCGTTCACTGTGCTGGCGGTCGCGCTGGCGGTGTTCGCCTTTGTGCTCTACGACGCGTCCGTGTACCTCGGCAACGTGGCGGGACCGCGACTGCGCGAGCTCGAGTTCGCCTCCTCGCCCTGATCCGCGATCGGCGCCGCCGCTTCAGTTCAGCAGACCGAACACGGCGACGCCTGTCTGGGTGCCGACGAATACCTTGCCGTCGGCAATCGCCGGAGTGATGAACTTGTTGCCGGCGCCGAACTGATCGCGACCGCCCGCGGCCTGGGAGCTGTTATAGAGCTCGTGGGCGAGATTGCCGGCATCGTAGGCATGCAGCACCGCGGGGTTGGTATTCTCGTGCGCCCAGACGATGCCGTTGCTGGTGCCGTTCGCGGACACCGCTGGCGCCGTGCCCGGATAGGTGAAGCTGGTGGCAGTGCTCGAGGAAGGCGCGCCCGCGAGCTGCGCGGCGTGGACCGCGAATGCCACCAGCGCTCCGCCTGCAGGGCCGTAGTACACCGAACCGTTGAAGTACGCCGGCGTCGACCAGATGCCCCCGGGGAGCACGCCGTTCAACTGCTGCCAGACGTTCTTGGTCGTGGTGGGATTGAACTTGCCCATGGAGTCGCGGTTGACCACGTAGAGGTTGCTGTCCTTGCCGGCACCGACCGCGAGGTGGCGAACCGTCCCGCCGGAGTCGGTGACATCCGGGAGCAGCATGATCCCGCCCGATCCCAGGTCCGTGTCACCGGCCGATTCGCTCACGGTATTGGACATCGTGAAATAGTCGGCCACGCTGGGCGTGCCGCCCGCGGTCGAGAGCTTCAGAAAGCTGTTGCCGTAGTCGCCTCCGCTGGGAAAGCCGGTCGCGTCGAGCGTGGTGTCGAAGACGCCGTTGGCGGTCAGCAGATACACGTTGCCGGCGCTATCGGCCGCGGGTCCGCCGCCACTCATCCAGATTGCCGGCCCGCCGCCGCCGCTGTTGGGCGCGACGTTGAGCACCGCGCTGCGCGCCAGCGTGCTTTCGCTGTAGGCGATGATCCAGCCGGTATAGGGCTGGCCGTCGCAGTGCGAGGTCCAGCTCGTGTAGATCGTCCCGTTGAGGAGCAGTAGCGCGGCGCGCTCTTCGTACTGCGCCGGATCGAAGCTGGTGGTGCCAGCTTGCATCGGGTAGGTGGCCGCGATATCCACCGGACCGTGCAGCATCTCCGCGCCCGTCGTCACATCGAGCGCATGCAGCCGCTGGTGGTACGTGGCGCCCGCCACCGACTCCGCCACCAAGTAGATCATGCCGTTGGGAGCGGCAGCCCGGTCGATCACCGGCGTCGAGGTGATACCGATGGTGGGCGATACCTGCGTGCAGCCGTTGGAAGGCAAGTCGTTCACGCTCTCGCCGGCTCCGAGCACCGACACCTGCCAGAGCGTCGCACCGCTATCGACATCGAAGGCGTATACGGAATCGTTCTCGGTGGCGACGAACAGCACATTGTGCTTTGCGCCCTGCACGGTCAGACCCGCGAGATAGAGCGGCTGGGCGTCCACCTTGCCGTCGGTCGGGAGGGAGCGCTGCAGCCCGAAGTGCGAGGAGTTGACATTCGCCAGCGTGAGAATCGATTCGGTCAGATTCTGACCGGTGCGCGCCAGGTCGTTCTTGTAGGTGACCAGGTCGGCGGGCTGTGCCGGCATCGGGTTGCTGCCGCCGGTGCCGCCATTACCGCCGTTCCCGGACTGCGCTGCTGGCATGCCCGAGCCGCCTGAACCGCAGGCCGTGAGCAATGCGAGCAACAGTGTTGAAAGCGCGCTGAGACTCGGGCGCATGCACAGCATCGGAGCACAGGTCAGACTCACTGCACGCTCTCACGGCAGAACCTACCGCGGCAACTCGTCGGTCAACCGCGACAACGGGCTGCTTTACAAAAGCTGTCAGGGGTGTGCGGGGGCCGGGGTATGCGCCGCAGCCGCCCGAGTGCTCTCCACCCGATCCCTGAGCCCGGCGAGCGCAGCCGGCAGATCCTTACGCAACGAGCGGGTGACGAGCGCCTTCGGGATCCAGAATCCGGGGTCGACGTACACGTCGTACTCCACCACCGTCGCGGAAGCATCCGCCGCCGGGGTCAGCAGCCAAGTGCCCTCCTCGTCCTTGAGGTCGCCGCTGATCCGCCGGGTGTCGATCCGATGCGGCCGGTCGTATTGCGCACGAAACACGTAACGAACGGTGGGCAACAACCAGGAGTATCGAACCTCGTGCTCGAAGTCTTCCCAGCTGCCATCGAGTGCGCCGTCGATACGGCGGCAGCCTTTCAGACCCGGCACGAACAATGGCGCCTGCCGGCAGTCGGTCATGACGCTCCAGATGGCCTCGGGCGATGAGTTGATGCGTACCGCGGCACTTACGTGTCCGCGCGGGTGCTCGGGATCGACCACGTTCGCGGCGGCCACCACGACCTGACCGGCCGCCAGGCGCCGCTGCACCGCGGGGTCCGTAACCCAGTCGCCCGGGGCCGCAACCGCCAGCGGCTGCAGCAGAGCCAACATCACCAGGATCATGCCGGGATTGACCGCGTCCAACACTCTGATCTGCCGTGCGATCAACGCGCACCTACCGATCGTGAGTGCTCATCTGCCGCGAGCGGGTTCAATTCGCATCGGCGCCGGGAGAGCTCGGTGGAGCCGGCAGCGTCTGGCGGCTAAATCTCATCAAGGTCCGTGAGCGCCCCACGTGCCACGCAGCCGCCACGCACCGCAACTCCTTCGGCTCGCAGCCGCCGCGCCTGCTCGCGGTGCGCGCGCGATGCGGCCGGGAAGGCGATTCGGCCGCCGGCTCCGACCACGCGATGCCAGGGGAGGTTGAGTTCGGGCGGCGCCACGCGCAGCGCAAATCCCGCCTGCCGGGCGCGCCCCGGCAGTCCCGCGGCCCGAGCCACGGCGCCGTAGGTCGACACCCGCCCGCGTGGAATGGTGCAGACGACGTGCCAGATCGCCTGCAACGCCGGGCTGTCGCCGAGCGGTCCCCGCGCCCGCCCGCGGCCCGCGTTCAACGGTCGAAACAGCGCCGTGACTGATCTGCCGCCCATACCCGGAAACAATTGACCCCGCGTGTGCCGTGAAGTTTCCCTCCGGTCGCGCGTTCTCGCCGGCGCCCGGAGCGATTGAACGGTGATGATAAGATCCGAAGCATGCGACTGCCACGCAGAAGCTGGTTGTCCCTGATACTGCTGTGTCCCCTCGCGACCAACGCCGCCGACCTCGATGTCCCGGAGCTCGGAGTCAGGCTGACGGGCCTGCCGGACGGGATGGCGACGCCGCGGATAATCGCGCGTGCCGGCGGCCACGAGGCGATCACCCGCGCGCGCGCGGCCGAGCTGAGCGTCTACCGCGAGGATGCGCTGGCGCGCGCGGACAGTGACGTCGCCGATCCGGCCTACCGCGCCAGCCTGGATACCCGCTTCGACCCGACGATCGACTCCCGGACAGCGGGCGCCCCGACCTCGCTGGGCGGACACAACGCCTGGACGGTGGTCGACGCACGTCAGCAGGCCGCGCAAACCATCTATGACTGCGTCACCTATGTCATCGTCGATCAGCACCTGTATCGGTTCGCCGTCAGAGCGAGTGCCGGCCAGGGCAGACCCGCCGAGTTCGATGCCCTGGTGCGAGCGCTGTCACAGGTGAGCTTCGAGCCGGTGCTCGGGACCGAGGTGGCCGCGCCGCATGCAGCCGCGCCGCAAACAGCCGCGCCGCAAACAGCCGCGCCGCCGCCCTGCCCACGCGGCTCGGCGCTGAAGGTAGTGTTACGCTGTTGGCCCCCGCAACCCGCTGGAGAGAGCCGCGATGGCGGCCGCGCCGCACAGCTCAGCCGAGGATCTGATCATCGAGACGCGCGGCCTGACGAAGGAGTTCAACGGCTTCGTGGCGGTGAGCAAGGTGGATCTGCGGGTGCGCCGTGGCCAGATTCACGCGCTGATCGGGCCTAACGGTGCCGGCAAGACGACCTTCTTCAACCTGTTGACCAAGTTCCTGATCCCCGATCACGGCCAGATCCTCTACCACGGCCGCGACATCACCTTCGAGAAGCCAGCCGAGGTCGCGCGCCGCGGCATCGTCCGCTCGTTCCAGGTGTCGGCAGTGTTTCCCAACCTGACGGTGCTGGAGAACGTGCGCGTCGGCCTGCAGCGTGCGCTGGCGACGACTTTCCACTTCTGGAAGCACGAGGCGACGCTCGCGGTTCTCGACGCCCGCGCCATGGAGCTGCTCGAGCAGGTGCAGCTCGGCGCCTTCGCGCAGACGCGCGCGGCCGAGCTGCCTTACGGGCGCAAACGGGCGCTCGAGATCGCCACCACCCTGGCCATGGCTCCCGAGCTGATGCTGCTGGATGAGCCGACGCAGGGCATGGGACACGAGGACGTCGACCGCGTGACCGCGCTCATCAGACAGGCGGCCGTCGATCGCACCGTCCTCATGGTCGAGCACAACATGCAGGTCGTCGCACGGATCGCCGACACGATCACCGTACTGCAGCACGGGCAGGTCATCGCCAGCGGCAGTTATGCGGAAGTCTCGCGCAATCCGCTGGTAATGGAGGCCTACCTGGGGTCGGCGGATAGCGAGCCGCGGGACACCCACTGATGAGCGTGCCGGCGCTGCGCGTGGGCAACCTGCACGCCTTCTATGGCGAATCGCACGTGCTGCACGGCGTCGACTGCCACGTGAACCCGGGCGAGGTCGTCACGCTCCTCGGCCGCAACGGTGCCGGTCGAACTACCACACTGCGGGCGCTGCTCGGCCTGGTCGGCACGCGCTCGGGATCCGTGCTGATCAACGGCCGCGAGGCCATCGCGCTCTCCTCCCACCATATCGCCCGCCTCGGAGTGGGCTATTGCCCCGAGGAGCGTGGCATCTACGCCAGCCTCTCCACCGAGGAGAACCTGTTGTTGCCGCCCGCGGTCGCCGCCGGCGGGCTGTCGGTGGACGAGATCTACGCGACCTTTCCCAACCTCAAGGAGCGGCGCACGAGCCAGGGCACGCACCTCTCCGGCGGTGAGCAGCAGATGCTGGCGCTGGCGCGGATCCTGCGCACCGGCGCGAGGCTGCTGCTGCTCGATGAGATCTCCGAGGGGCTCGCTCCGGTGATCGTGCAGGCGCTGTCGCGCACCATCCAGCGCCTGCGCACCCAGGGCTACACCATCGTCCTGGCGGAGCAGAATTTCCGCTTCGCCGCGCCGCTGGCGGACCGTTTCTACATCATGGAGCACGGGCGGATCGTGGAAAGTTTCGCGGCCGCGGAACTTCAGGCGAAAATGGCGATGCTGCGCGAGTTTCTGGGCGTGTGACCGCGGCGCGCTGGTTCACTAATAAGACGGGGGGAAGACCATGAAGGAGCAGAGGTTGGCGATGGCGCTGGCCGCGGTATGGGCGGTGAGCCCGTACGCGGCGCGCGCCGCAAACGATCAGGTCGTGATCGGCGACATCGATGACATGTCGGGTGTCTATGCAGACGTGCTCGGCGCGGCCGGAGTCGAGGCCATCAACATGGCGATCGCCGACTTCGGCGGCAGCGTGCTCGGCAAGAAGATCACGACGCTCAGCGCCGATCACCAGAACAAGCCCGACATCGGCGCGTCGAAGTTCCGCCAGTGGGCCGACGAGGACGGCCTCACCCTGCTGCTCGGCGGATCCAACACCGGCGTCAACATCGCCATGGCGAAGGTCGCCGCCGCCAAGAAAGTGCCGCTGTTCGTCATCGGCGCGGGCGGGGCCTCGCTCACCAACGAGGACTGCACCGCCTACACCGTGCACTACGTCTACGACACGACCTCGCTCGCCAACGGCACGGCGACTGCCATCGTCAACGCCGGCGGCAAGAGCTGGTTCTACCTGACCGCCGACTACGCCTTCGGCACCCAGCTGCAGAATGCCGCCTCCCGGGTGGTGGAGACGCACGGCGGCAAGAACGTCGGCGCGGTGCGCGTGCCGCTCGGGGCGGCGGATTTCTCCTCGTTTCTGCTGCAGGCGCAGGCCTCCGGCGCGCAGGTGCTGGGCCTCGCCAATGCGGGCACCGACTTCAGCAACTCCTTGAAGGCCGCCAATGAGTTCGGCATCACCCGCACGATGAAGCCCGCCGCGCTGCTCGCCTTTCTCACCGACATCCACAGCCTCGGCCTGCAGACCGCCCAGGGCCTGTACCTCACCACCGCATGGTACTGGGACCTGAACCCGGACACGCGCGCCTTCGCCAAGCGCTTTTTCGCCAAGGTGAACCGCGAGCCGACCATGGATCAGGCCGGCATCTATTCGGCGACGCTGACCTACCTGAAGGCCGTCAAGGCCGTCGGCAGCACGGATAGCGACAAGGTCATGGCGGAGCTGAAGCGGACGCGGATCAACGATATGTTCGCCAAAGACGGGTACATCCGCGCCGACGGCGTCATGGTTCACGAGATGTACGTGATGCAGGTCAAGTCGCCGCAGGAATCGAAGTACCCGTGGGATTACTACAAGATCGTAAGAAAAATGAATGGCGAGGAAGCCTTCGGGCCGATCACGGGCCTGTGCCCGCTCACGCACAAGTAGCGGCGGGCAGCCGCCCGGGCGCCATGCCGGGGCGCGGCTGCGCCCCTGAGGTGAGGCATCGGGGCGCGGCGGCTGCGCCGTGAGCCACGTCTTCGGCATTCCCGTCGCGGTGATACTCGGGCAGCTGACGCTCGGGCTGGTGAACGGCTCGTTCTACGCCATGCTCAGTCTCGGTCTCGCGGTGATCTTCGGGCTCATGGGGGTGGTGAACTTCGCGCACGGCGCCTACTACACGCTCGGGGCATTCGCGGCACTCCTTGGGCTGCAGTATCTCGGTATCAACTACTGGGCCGCGCTGCTGCTGGCGCCGCTCGCGGTGGGGCTGCTCGGCATCGTGGTGGAGCGGCTGCTGCTGCGACACCTGTACGGGCTCGATCCGCTCTACGGCCTGCTGCTGACGTTCGGGCTGGCGCTCACCGTCGAGGGTTCGCTCCATCAGGTGTTCGGCGCGAGCGGCCAGTCCTATCCGGTCCCGTCCGCGCTCGCCGGAGTGCTCAACCTGCACTTCATGTTCCTGCCGCTGTATCGCGCCTGGGTGATCCTTGCCTCGCTGGTGGTGTGCTTCAGCACCTGGTTCGTGATCGAGCGCACCCGGCTCGGCGCGACGCTGCGTGCCGCCACCGAGAACGCTCCGCTCCTGCAGGCCTTTGGCGTCAACGTGCCGCTGCTGGTCGCCGCAACCTACGGCGGCGGTGTGGCGCTCGCGGCGCTCGCCGGAGTGCTCGCCTCGCCCGTGGTGCTGGTCAACTCGCACATGGGCACCGAACTCGTGATCGTGGTCTTCGCAGTCGTGGTGATCGGCGGGATGGGGTCGATCGTCGGCGCCATCGTCAGCGGGCTGGTACTGGGTGTCATCGAGGGGTTCACCAAGGTCATCTACCCCGAAGCCTCCAACATCGTCGTTTTCGTCATCATGGCGCTGGTGCTGATCGTGCGGCCCGCCGGACTGTTCGGCAGGGAGTAGCGGATGCGCGCGGCGCGAATCCTCTACGCACTCGCGGCCCTGCTGGCCCTCGGCGTTCCGTGGCTCGGGGTCTACCCGGTCTTCATGATGAAGCTGCTGTGCTTCGCCATGTTCGCCTGCGCCTACAACCTGTTGCTCGGCTTCGGGCGCATGCTCTCCTTCGGCCACGCGGCGTTTTTCGGCTCAGCCGCGTATGCGACCGCCTGGCTCGTAACGGCGCATCGCGCGGATTCGGCACTGGCCATTGCGGCGGGGACTGCCGTCGCGGCGGGCCTCGGCCTCGTGATCGGGGCAATCGCCATCCGTCGCCGCGGCATCTACTTCGCGATGATCACGCTCGCGCTGGGACAACTGGTGTACTTCGTGTGCCTCGAGGCGCCGTTCACGGGTGGTGAGAACGGGCTGCAGGACGTCGCGCGCGGGTGGCTGTTCGGCATACTGCCGCTGCGCTCGGACATCGTCATGTATTACCTGGTGCTGGCCGCGTTCGTCGCGGTGTTCGTGTTCATCCGACGGGTGGTGCACTCGCCCTTCGGGCAGGTGCTCAGGGCGATCCGTGAGAACGAAGCGCGCGCGATCTCGCTCGGCTACGACATCAACCGCTACAAGCTGGTCGCCTTCGTGCTGTCGGCGACGCTCGCGGGGTTCGCCGGCTCGCTGAACTCCCTGGTGCTGGGCTTCGCAACTCTCACCGGCGTGCAGCAATCGACCTCCGGCGAGGTGATTCTCATGACGCTGCTCGGTGGTACCGGAACCTTCTTTGGCCCGGCGGTGGGCGCGGCGCTGGTCGTCACGCTGCAGGAGTACCTGTCCGACATCGTCGGAGGATGGGTGACCGCCATTATCGGCGTCATCTTCGTCGCCTGCGTGCTGTCGTTCCGCCGCGGCATCGTCGGGGAGCTGGCAGCGCTGCGGCTGCGGCGCGCGGTCGCACGGGATCCGGCGACACCCGCCTGAACCGCCGTCACGCTCCGTCAGCTTCCAGGCCTCCCTCCCGCGGTGCGCTAGCCGCTGCGCAGTCGTGGCGGCGGACGGTACAGTCCCCCGGACCACCGAACCAGGTCCTCGATGCTGCGCGCCGCGAGCAGCGAGCACCGGGCGTCCGCGCGCCGCACGCCGAGATCCTCCGGATACGCCACGATCCCCCGCGCCCGCAGGCTGGCGGTGCGCTGCGCATCGGCGCGCCGCCCGATGGGCGTTGAGCCGGCGATGGCCGCCAGGGCGGCACGGCGTTCCTCCCCGCCCTGGGTCTTGTAGAGGTAGGCGATCCCTTCCTCGCTCACCACGTGGCTCACGTCCTCGCCGTAGATCATGACCGGGGCGATCGGCATACCGCTGCGCTTGCCGACTTCGACCGCATCCAGGGTGTCGACCAGCGTCGGAACTCCGCCCTTGCGGAAGGTCTCGACCAGCTGCACCACGAGCTTGCGGCCGCGCACGACCGCCGCATCGCTGGTGATGAGGCTGAGCCAGGACGGGCTGCTGTGGCGGCGTCCCTTCGGGTCGTGCCCCATGTTTGGGGCACCACCGAAGCCGCCCAGACGTCCGAGCGTGACGGTCGAGGAGTTCGCGTCGGCATCCATCTGCAGCGTCGAACCGACGAACAGGTCGACGCCGTACTGCCCGGCGAGCTGAGCGAGCAGGCGGTTCGAGCGCAGGCTGCCGTCACCGCCGACGAAGAACACGTCGGGCCGCGCGCGCACATAGTCCTCCATGCCCACCTCACCGCCGAAGCAATGCACGCTCTCCACCCAGCCGCTTTCGATCGCCGGGATGAGCGTGGGGTGCGGATTGAGCGCCCAGTGGCGGCAGATCCTGTTCTTGAGGCCGAGGGAATCACCATAAGTCGGCAGCAGCAGCTCGATGGCCGCGGTGCCGAAGCCGATGCCGTGGTTCAACGACGTGACGCCGTGGTGCTCGTAGATGCCGCGGATCACCATCATCCCCATCAGCACCTGCTGCTCGCTGATGCGGGCCGGATCGCGCGTGAACAACGGCTCGAGCGCGAACGGCTGATCGGCGATCACCACGAGGTCGACCCACGAGCCGGGAATGTCGACGCGCGGCAGCTCGGCGACCACCTCGTTCACCTGCACCAGCACGATGCCGTGGCGGAACGCCGTGGCCTCGACGATCGTGGGCGTGTCTTCCGTGTTGGCGCCGGTGTAGAGATTGCCCGCAAGGTCGGCCTTCTCGGCGCACACCAGCGCGACCTGCGGCGTCAGGTCCACGAACATGCGCGCGTACAGCTCGACGTAGGTATGGATCGCGCCGATCTCGAGCACGCCCTGCTCGAGCAGCTGCGCCACGCGCTGGCTCTGTGGCCCGGCGAAGGAAAAATCGACCCGGCGCGCGATGCCGCGCTCGAACAGCGTCAGGTGCTCGGGCCGGCTGATGCTCGAGATCAACAGGTGCAGGTCATGCACCCGCTGCGGATCGAGCTGCACCAGGGCCCGCGACAGGAAATCCGCCTGCTTCTGATTGTCGCCCTCGAGCGCCACGCGGTCGCCCGGGTGCACCAGCGTCTCGAGGAGCGGCACGATGGCCTCGCGCCGCACCAGCTTCCCCTCGACGTGTGCGGCAACCTGCGCGAGCCTGCGCTGCTTGTCCTCGCGGCGCGTGGCCCACCCTGAGCGCCCGGCCGGTTCAGTGGGTTTTGGTTCGTGAGTGGGTTCCATAGCCGATCATGCCGCGTCGCGGATCGGCCCGGCTAGCGGCGGGTGCCTGCGCAGGCTTCAGGGCAGCCGGCCCCTTTGCTGCGGTGCAACGTGGTCGCGGCGACGATCCGGCGCGCTCACGGCGCCGGCGGCAGCATGCCGAGGTTCTCCGCGAGAAACGTGTAGATGTCGGCGCTCTGTGCAATCGCCTGTGTGATCGTCTCGCCGCCGACGTGTCCCGAGGCGAGATCGACCGCCAGCAGCACCGGCGCCGGACCCGCCTGCGCGGCCTGCAGTTCGGCGGCGAACTTGAACGAGTGCATCGGCATCACCCGCGTGTCGTGATCGCCGGTGACTACCAGGGTGGCCGGATAGCGCGCGCCGCGATGAACGTTGTGCACCGGTGAGTACGCGTACAGCGCCCGAAACTCCGCGTTGTCCTGCGGCGAACCATAGTCCCCCTCCCAGCCGGCGCCCTGACCGAAGCGGTTGAAACGCAGCATGTCGAGCACGCCCACCTGGGCGATCGCAGCCCCGAAGAGATCGGGCCGCTGCGTGAGACACGCTCCGACCAGCAGCCCGCCGTTGGAGCGACCGTGGATCGCGAGCCGCTGCACCGAGGTGTAGCGCTGTGCAATCAGCCACTCGGCGGCGGCGATGAAGTCGTCGTACACCACCTGCCGGTGCGTGCGCATGCCCTGGCGGTGCCACGCCTCACCGTACTCTCCGCCACCGCGAACGTTGGCGAGCGCGAACACTCCGCCCATCTCCATCCAGGCGATGCGCCCTGGGTTGAAGGACGGCAGGCTCGACAGTCCGAAGCCACCGTAGCCGTAGAGCAGCACCGGGTTCGCGCCGGCGAGCTTCAGCCCCTTGCGGTAGGCGAGCCAGAGCGGGATGCGGGTGCCGTCCTTGCCCCGGTAAAAGACCTGGCGTTGCTCGAACGCGGCCGGATCGAATGCCACCTTGGGGGAGAAGAACAGCGTGCTGCGACCCGAGTCGACGTCGTAGCGGTAAATGGCCGGTGGAGTAATGAGATCGGTAAATGAGTAGTACGTCTCCGGATCGTCGGGTTGGCCGTGGAAGCCCGCAACGCTTCCCCGGCCTGGAAGCGACACCTCGCCGTGCGGCGCTCCATCCAGTCCGTAGGTTGTCACGCGGCTGTGCGCGTCGTGCAGCGTCCGCACGATCAGCCGGTGACCGACCAGCGTCACGCCCCGCCCGCCGAGGTCGATCGGATCGCGACCTTCCGGGATCACTTCCCGCCAGGCAGCGCGTGCAGGCTCGTGTGGGTCGACGGCCAGCACGCGCCCGTTGGGCGCATTCAGTGAAGTGAGGAAGTAGAGCCGGCCGGCGTCGGCGCCGACGTAGAGGAACGCCGCCTCGAATCCCAGCGCCAGCGGCACCGCCGCGGGCGTCGCAGCGCTCAGATCGATGAGATAGACGTCCTCGCGACCCTTGTCCCCGACTTCCCCTTCACCGGCGAGTACCACCAGCCAGCGGCCGTCGGGAGTCAGGTGCGGCTCGTACTGCCAGTCGGGGTGCGCGCGGTCACCGAGCACGCGGCGATCCGCCGCGCCCAACGTGCCGAGCCCGTGGTAGTAGATCGCGTTGTCGCGATCGGGCGCACTGAGCTCCGCGCCCGGCTGCGGGGCGGGGAAGGCGCTGTAGTACAGCCCCCGGCCGTCGGGCGTGAAGACCGGCGGGTAGTACTTGGTGTACCGCAGAACATCGGGCAGGTCCTGACCCGTGGCGAGGTCGCGCACGCGCCACTCGGTCCAGTCGGAGCCGGACGGCGAGATGCCGTACGCCAGGCGGCTGGCATCGCGGCTCACGACGTAGCCGATCACCACCGGGTGATCCGTCGCGGGCACGGCGTTGGGATCCATCGCAACCACCGGGACGTCGGCGAGAGTAGGCACGCTGTAAAGCACGCTCTGGTCCTGGCGCCCGCTGTTGCTCGTGTAGAAGTAGCGGCCGCCTTCGCGGAAGGGAATGCCGGTCTTCTCGAAGTCGTAGAGCTGGCCGATCCGCGCGCGAATCTGCCGCCGCTGCGGTATCGCCTCGAGATACGTCTGTGTCAGCTGCGCCTCGGCGCTCAGCCACGCGCGCGTCGCCTCGGAATCGAGGTCCTCGAGCCAGCGATACGGATCGGCCACCCGGGTGCCGTGATAGTCATCGACCACGCTGCCGCGTGGGGCCGGCGGATACCCGATGCGACCGGGCGAGGCCAGCAGCGGCGCGCACACCCACAGCGCCCCCAGTGCGCCGACCAGGGTGAGGCCGATAAGCAGCAGCTCAGTGCGATTGAGCGACATGCGACACACGGTGAAGTTGTCACGCCCACGCGGGCGCTCGCGATTATGCCCGGGGCGGCGCGTGACGACGTTGTAGAATCCTCCCATGCCGCGGCACATCGGAGTCGTCGCCTGCTCCGCCGAGGGCGCAGCGCTTTGCTACCGGACGGTGTGCCTCGAGGGCCCACAGCTGTTCGGGGCGCTCGAGCATCCCGAGGTCTCGCTGCACAGCCACTCGTTCGCCGCGTACGTGCGCTGTCTCGAGCGTGGCGATTGGCCGGGAGTGGCCGAGCTGATGCTCGCTTCCGCGAACAAGCTCGCCCGCACCGGCGCGGACTTCCTCATCTGTCCGGACAACACGCTGCACCAGGCGTTGCCGTGGGTGCTGCGCCGCTCCCCGCTCCCCTGGCTGCACATCGCTGAGGTCGTGGCCACACAGGCCGCCGAGCGCGGCTTTCGCCGCCTCGGTCTCACCGGCACGCGCTACCTGATCGACAGCGAGGTGTATCCGGAGAAGCTCGCCGCGCGCGGACTCGAGTACCTGCGGCCCAATCCGGCGGAACGCGCCGAGATCAACCGCATCATCTTCGAGGAGCTGATCGCGGGCGTCTTCAAGCCCGAGGCCATCGCCTGCTTCCAGCGCGTCATGGCCCGCATGAAGGACGAGGGCTGCGATGCGGTGGTCCTCGGGTGCACCGAGATCCCGCTGATCATGAACGACGACAACTCACCGCTGCCGACGCTCGATTCCACACGGCTGCTCGCGCGTGCGGCGCTCAAGCGCGCCGCGGCCTAGCGCTTCGCGGTTATTTCTTGTTGCCTTCGAACTTGAAGGACACCGCCACCTTGGCGCGATAGGCCTTCACCTTGCCGTTCTGCACCTGCATGTCGAGCTGCAGCACCTCGGCGATGCGCAGGTCCCGGAGTGTCTTCGACGCCTGGGCGATCGCCGCAGTGGCGGCCTTCTCCCACGACTCGGTACTCGTCCCCACCAGCTCGATGATCTTGTAGACACTGTCGGCCATGGCGCTCATCTCCCCGCCCCCGCCTCCGGAGGGCCAGCTCTTGTTAGGTCCGCAAGGCGCGGCACAGCGCTCGCAGCGCGGATAGCGCGCGAGCACCATTCATGATGCGGCCGGCCCGCGGCGATTGCAACGCGCGCCGGCCGGCCAGCCGCAGCGGCCAGTTGACTGATCATTCAAGTGGGCGTAGCGTTCACTTGATCGATCATTCAACTGATGTCCGTGCAGACCCCGAATACCCGCACCCGCCTGGTGGTCACCGCCATGCAGCTGTTCCGCGAAAAGGGCTACGGCTCGACCAGCGTGGCGGACCTGCTGCAGGCGGCACGCGTCAACAGCGGCAGCCTCTATCATTTCTTTCCCGGCAAGCAGGATCTGCTGCTCGCGGTGCTCGAGGCCTATCACGCAGGGATCCAGCCGCTGCTGCTCGAGCCCGCATGGCGCGGCGTGGCCGATCCGATCGAACGTGTATTCGCCCTGCTCGCCACCTACCGGCAGGCGCTCGTCACCACCGAGTGCCAGTACGCCTGCCCGATCGGCAGCCTCGCGCTCGAGCTGCATGAGCCGGACCTGCCGGTGCGCGAGCGCCTCGCAGCGAACTTCAGCGCCTGGACCGACGCGATCCATCAGTGTCTGCAGGCGGCCGGCGCCCGGCTGCCGCGGGAGCTCGACCGCCGCGAGCTGGCCGCGTTCGTGCTCACCACCATGGAGGGCGCCGTCATGCAGGCACGCACCTTCCGGGACGTGGGCAGTTTCGATGCCGCCGTGCGGCAGCTGCGCGGCTATTTCGAGCGGCTGTTGAGTGAGGCGTCACGCGCCGGCAAGTCACGCGGGCGCGCGCCCGCAAAGAGAAAGGAGCCCCGATGAGACCGATAGACGCACCCCGGCTGCGTAACGCAGCGCTGCCGGCGCTGCTGGCCCCACTGGCTGTTGCGGCCCTGACCGCGACGCCTGCTCCGGCCGATATCGCGGCTACGCCCTACCGGCCGCTCGAGTTCCTGGTCGGGCACTGCTGGAAGGGCACGTTCCCTGACGGTCAGGTGACCGATGAGCACTGTTTCAGCTGGATCTATGGCGGCAAGTTCGTGCGCGATGAGCATGTCGTACATCGCGGCGGCGGCAAGCCCGACGGGTTCGGCGAGTCGATCTACGTGTGGGATGCCTCATCGCGGCAACTGCAATACCTCTACATCGAGAGCGCCGGCGGCTACAGCCGCGGTACGGTCGCCGGCGAGGGCGATGCGCTGGTGTTTCCACCGGCGACCTACCTGGAGAACGGCCAGGCGCAGACCTATCGCAGTCGCTGGCAACGCGCCGGGCAGGACGCGTACGACGTCGTCACCGAATTTCAGGTCGAGGATCGCTGGGTGCCCGGGTTCACCCTGCACATGAAGCAGGTGACCGACTGATTCAGGAGACCGGGTCGCGCGAGCGGCCGCGGCGCGACGGTGCGGCGGCACGCGCTTCCGGCGGGCGGCGCCACACCGGCCGGCGCACCAGAGTGCTCTTGCCGAACAGCGATTCGATCAGATCCACCGCGAGCACCGCGGTGCGGTTGTGGATGTCGAAGGCGGGATTGAGCTCGACCACATCGAGCGAGGCCAGACGGCGCGTGTCGGCGATCATCTCCATGCACAGCTGCGCCTCGCGGTAGGTGGGTCCCCCGGGCACCTGCGTGCCGACGCCCGGCGCAATCTCGGGGTCAAGGAAGTCCACATCGAAGCTCACGTGCAGGTGCGTGTCGCTGTCCACTCCGGCGAGTGCCTGCTCCATGGTCTGACGCATGCCCAGCTCGTCGACATGCCGCATGTCGAATACGTCCAGCCCCTGTTCGTGCACGAAGCGCTTCTCACCGGGATCGACGCTGCGCACCCCGATCTGACGGACACAGGACGG
Source organism: Steroidobacteraceae bacterium (assembly GCA_036008385.1). Lineage (GTDB taxonomy): Bacteria > Pseudomonadota > Gammaproteobacteria > Steroidobacterales > Steroidobacteraceae > 13-2-20CM-66-19. The sequence continues at coordinate 101,703 of DASYNX010000030.1, read as the reverse complement.
ATCGATGATCGGTGAGCGGCCGCCGAATGCGGTCAGCTCCGGCGGTCCAAAACCGCACAGGCAGGCGACCGGCATGCCATGCACGTTGCCGCTCGGGGACAGCTCACTGGTGTTGAAGTCCGCGTGCGCATCCAGCCACAGGACACGGAGCTTGCGGCCCTGTTCGCGGCAGTGCCGCGCCACAGCGCTGATCGAGCCGATGCTCAGGGAGTGATCGCCCCCGAGAAGGATTGGCAGCCGGCCGCCCATCAGCTCCGCGTACACGCTCTCGTGCACCAGCTCGTTCCAGCGCACCACTTCGGGCAGATGCCGATAGCCCGCGCGCGGCGGCTGCCAGGGGTTAGGGGGCCCTGCCAGGTTGCCGAGATCCGTCACTTCGAGCTCACGCGAGCGCAGCGCGCCCGCAAGCCCCGCGACGCGCAGCGCCTCCGGGCCCATGGACGCGCCGCGATCGGCCGCACCGACGTCGGTCGGCGCCCCGATGAGGGTGGCCGCTCCCCGCGCGCTCACGCCGCCACTCCGGCCGCGGACGAAGTGACCGCGGCCGCCGGGGATGCCAACAGTGCAAACAGGTCCTTGGGGTCGTCCAGGTCGGGCAGCAGGTCAATCTGTGGATGGCTGCCGCGCTCCTCGTGGTGAATGCGCAGCAGGTAGCGTAGCGCCGAGAAGTCCTCCAGCGCGAACCCGACCGAGTCGAATATCGTGACGTCGCGCTCGCTCACGCGGCCCGGTGCGCGCCCGGCGAGTACCGCGCTCAGCTCGGTCACCGGATAACCCGCGTCCATCTGCTGAATCTCCCCTTCGATACGCGACTGCGGCTCGAACTCGACCACGACGCGCACGTCCGGCCGCAGCAGGATATCGCGGTGCAGCTCGGTCTTGCCGGGACAGTCGCCGCCGACGGCGTTGAGATGCATCCCCGGGACGATCAGCTCGGGGGTGAGGATGGTCGCGTTGCGCTTATCGGCGGTCGCGGTGGTGACGATGTCGGCACCCGAGACCGCCGCGGCGGTGGAGGTGCAACGGCTCACCGTGAGCCCCGGGAGGCGCAGCTGCGCGAGATTGCGCTCGAGCTTGGCGGTCGCGCGTGCATCGGTATCGTAGAGCCGCAATTCGCGAATGCCGAGCAGATGATGAAAAGCGATCGCCTGGAATTCGCCCTGTGCGCCGTTGCCGATCAGCGCCATCACCCGGCTGCCCGGACGTGCCTGCGCGCGCGCGGCGAGCGCCGAAGTTGCCGCGGTGCGCAGCGCCGTCGTCAGCGTCAGCTCCGACAGCAGCAGCGGGTAGCCGGTCTCGACATCTGCGAGCACACCGAAAGCGGTCACCGTGAGCAGTCCGACCGCGGTGTTCTTCGGATGTCCGTTTACGTACTTGAACGCGTACAGCCGGCCGTCGGAGGCCGGCATCAGCTCGATCACACCGACGGGTGAGTGGCTGGCGTGGCGCGGTGATTTGTCGAAGTCCTGCCAGCGCAGGAAGTCGGCCGCGATCTCGCCCGCCAGCTCCTCGATGAACCGCGCCGCACCCCGCTGCCGCACGAGCTGCTGGATGCGCTCGATACCGATGAAATCGACCATGACTTGCTGCTCCGCCGGCCCCCCTTGGGCGCCGGGCTCACGTGCCGGAAGAGCATGGTCGACCGGGGCTCAACCAAAATAAAGCCAGAATCTTGCACATAACACTCAGCCGGTTGCACAATACGTCATGACAGATTGACGTTTTGACTGATCCACCCTCCTCGCGAGCGTCGCAGACCGCTCAACATAATCTGAGGTGCGCCATGGACGACACCGACCGTCAGCTGATTGCACTGCTGCGCAGTGACGCGCGCGCTTCGGTCGCCTCACTCGCGAAGGCGCTCGGGGTGGCGCGCGGCACCGTACAGAACCGCATGGCGCGCCTGCAGGCCAACGGCACGATCGTCGGCTACACCGTGCGCCTGAAGCCCGACGTCGAGGAGCAGCGCATGCGCGCGTTCATGACGGTTGCGGTGGAGGGCACCAAGGTGGATGCGGTCATCAAGGCGCTGCGCGGCGAGCCGGCGGTGGCGGCGCTCTACAGCACCAACGGACGCTGGGACGTGGTGGCGGAGCTGCGTGCCGACAGCCTCGAGGGCTTCGACCGCGTGCTGGCGCGCATCCGCCTGATCGAGGGTATCTCGCAGACCGAGACCAGCCTGCTGCTGTCGACCTTCAAGTTCTGAAAGGCGGTTGTGGGGTCAGTACCAGTGATCCTCGAGCCCTTCCCAGACGTCGAGCTTGCCGACGCCGCGGTCGGCGGTGAAGTTACCGAACCGGCCAGCGTGAAATGCGAGCGGCGTTCCGGGTGAGTGCGCGATACCCATCACCTCGCCGACGATGATGAGGTGATCGCCGCCGGAGTGCACCGCGTGCACCTTGCAGTCGAACCGGCACAGCACATCCGCCAGATGCGGCGGGTGCGGCTTGTTGTGCCAGTGGCGCTCGAGATCGAACTTCTCGTGCACGCGGCGGGCGAAGTGCAGCGCGAGCTCGTGCTGGTGATGGGAGAGGACGTGCACGGCGAACGGCGCGCCGTGCGTGAACGCCGGGACCCCGCTGCTGAGACTCGCCAGGCACCACAGCAGCAGCGGCGGCTCGAGCGATACCGAGGTGAAGGAGTTGGCGGTCACGCCCACCGGCTCGCCGTCCGGGCGCACCGCGGTGACCACCGTCACACCGGTTGCGAACAGGCCGAACGCGTCGCGCAGATCGCGCTGGGTGTAGGAAGTGCTCAAGGCTCGAAAATATCAAACCCGCCCGTTCGATGCGAACGGCGTTGGGCGCCTGCGCGCTCAGAGCGTGCGGCCGCGACCGCGGTACCTGCGGACCAGCGCGGCGCCGATCACCAACAGCGTGAGCCCCTCGAGCCCGCCGCCGCCACCACCGCCGCCGGAGCTCGGCGCGGCCGTGATGGTCAGCTGCGCCGTCCCCATGCTCGTGCCGTCGGCGTTCGAAACCGCCGTGATCGTCACAGCTCCGCCTTGCGGGACGCCGGAGGGCGCGCTGTAGACGCCCGAACTGGAGATGGTGCCGACGGTCGAGTCGCCGCCATCGATGCCGTTGACCTCCCAGGTCACGTTGGTGTCAGTGGTGTTGGCGAGCGTCGCTGTCAAGGTTTCCGTGCGACCGGCCTGCACCGCAGCGCTCGCCGGGCACACCGCCACCTGGATCGCGGGCGCCGCGTTCGAGCACGACGTCTGTCCGGCCATGGCCGGCGCCGTCGTGGTCACCGCCGTCGGGCTCACGACCACCTGAGCCGTATCCTCGAGTCCGGCATTGTCGGTCACGGTGAGCGTGACGGTGCTCAGCCCGCAGGACGGCACGGTCACGGAGGCCGTGCCCGTGTTGGCATTCTGGATGGTGAGGGACTGACCGCCGGTACTGGCCCAGCCGAAAGTCGTGAGCGTGTGGTTGGTGGAGGCCGCGCTGCCGCTGCCCTTGAGCTGCACGACCTGACCGGCGGTGACGGAGCTCGGGACGACGACCGCGGCAATGGGCCGCAGCGCCGCGGCGACAGCGCCCTTGGCGTTGGCCATGCCCGCGCCGCAGGTCTGACCGTCGTTGGTGCAGATGCACTCGCCGCCGCTGTTGACCGACGGACACATGGGCGGCTGCGGGGTCTCGCCGGCCGAAGTCTGCGGAAAGGGCAGCGCGCCTTCCTGCAGGCGTGAGATCAGCTGACACGAGTTGAGCTTGGCGTTCACCGCCAGCATGAGCGCGCCGATTCCCGCCACCTGCGGCGCCGAGAAGCTCGTGCCGAGGTTGGTGGTGCGGTACTCAGTGCTGGTGGTCTGGCAGGTGGCCACGGTGCTCGACGGACCACAGGAGTAGAGACCCGTGTAATCACCTCCGGCGGAAGGCGTAACCGGCCCCTGGATACCGAGATTTGTCGTGCTGTTGATTGGGTAGAGGCAGGGCACCGTGTCGCTCGCGGTGGTGTTGACGCAGTTGCCCGCCGGCGCGGCCACTGCCAGCCCGGGACCGACATTGCTGTAGCCGACCTTGGTGCCCACGTGGCGCAGACCCGCGACCCCCGCTACGCCTGCGCAGTTGGCGGGCGCATCCACCGGGCCGGTCTCGTTGCCGGCTGAGACCACGACCAGCACACCCAGCGCGGTGACCTGGTCGATGACATCCTGATAGCTCTGGGGACAACTACCGCTGCCACCGAGACTCATGTTGATGATCTTGGCGGGATTGGGGTTGGCCGGAGGCGTAACACCGTCCGGCAGACCCGTAGAGATCCCGGCGGCCCACAGCATGCCCGAGATGATGTCCGAGTCCTGGCCGCCGCAGACGCCGAGTGCGCGCACCGGCAGGATCTGGCCGCTCCAGGTCACGCCTGCGACACCCTGAGCGTTGTTGGTGATGGCTCCGAGCACGCCGGCGACGCGCGTGCCGTGCCAGGAGCTGTAGGACGTCTGTGTTACGCCGGAATCTATACACTCCGTCAGATTCAGATCTGCCTGCGTGACCGCGTCGCCCGTGTCCGACGCGTCGGAGCCTGGGCAAGCGCCGTTGGCGATGTTGGGGTCGGTGATGAAGCAGTAGCCGGGCAGCAGGCGGCCGCCGCTAACGACGGTCAGCAGATCGGGATGATCAAACCGCACGCCGGTGTCGATGTCGGCGATCACGAGATTCGCGGAGCCCGTGGTGGTGTTCCAGGCCGTCTGCGCGTCGATCGCGCTCGGGGTGGTCGCGGAGCTCGGCATGAGGTACCACTGCCCGAAATAGCTCGCAGCGTTTGCGGGGTAGAGCGTGTCATCGGGCACCTTGTGAATGAATCGCCGCTGGTCGAGCTCGGCGTACTGCACTTCGGGATCCGCCCGCAGCCGCGCGAGGGCTTCCTGCGCCGATCCGCCGCCGCCGGCGGACGAGACCTGCATGACGTGCATGTCGGCGGTGATGGAGCGATACCCTTCGAGCGTCAGCCCGGTGCGGGTGGCGAGCGCGGCGAGGTGTGACCGCGCGCCGCCCTCCTCGGCCGGCTGCGCGCCCGCCGCGGGGCGCAGCTTCACGATGATGTGCTGCGCACCTGTGGCGGCGATGCCGGCGGGCGGATGCCGGCGAGCCGGATTGCGCTCGAAGTCGACCACGGCTGCCGCCATTGCGACAGCAACCGTCATCCCGAGAATCACCCACGCGAATCTACGCACTGTAACCCCCTGAGTCCGGGGCATCGGCGCGGCGCCTGCGACCTGCCGCCGGCCCCCCGCTGCCGCCGCGCGGAACACGCCGCCGCGCAGCATGCCCGCCGCTGCGGAGCGTGAGCAAACCGAACTTGAGGAACCTAGACCCGCCCCTCAGTCAGGGGGTTCCTCCTGTCGCCGGCCGCCGACGCCGCCCGCGGTGCAGGACATCACGGCCCGCCCGGAGGGAGGCGGGCGTTCAGGCTCGACAACCCACTCAGGAAATGGGAGGGGCCGGCAAGACCTGCAGGGGGAGTACCCCCTTCCAGCGATACTTCGCCGGTCACCTAACTATCGTGACAACAAAAAAATACATGCTCATGTGGCTGAGCCGCCAACGTTTTTTTGCGCGTTTTCCAGGCCGTACGATAGTTCGGTGAATGACGAACTATTGCCCAAAGGACCCTCGCACCTGCGCCTGGACATCATGGTCCCGCCGGCCGTATCAGCCGGGCGGCAGCAGGAATCGCAGGTGTTCGCGTATCGCCCCGACGAGCGTCGCAATCTCCTCGCTGTTCCCGCACAGCCATCCGAAATACGCTCCCCGCAAGCACGCGAACACCGCGCGCGCCAGCGCCGCGATGTCAGTGTCCGCCGCCAGGCGGCCGCGCGCCTGATACGCTCGCAGGCGCTGTTCGAGCTGCGTCGCGAACAGCTCGCCCGCCGAGGCGTGCATCCGGCCGGCAATGGTGTCCAGGCCGGTGGCGACGAACTGTGAGGAGACCAGCTTCAGGAAGCGCCGCGGCCAGGCATCGAGCACACGCGCCTGCATCTCGATCAGCCGCAGCACTCCATCGTAGGGAGCGGGCGGTAGCCGCCCCTCGGCCGCGAGCGCGCTCATCATGCGTTGCTCGAGGTCCTCGCGCATGATCTCGGCGAGCAGATCGATCTTGGCCGGGAAGAAGTTGTAGAGGGTACGGGGCGCCGCACGCGCCGCGCGGGCAATCTCGGTCATGGTCGTGGCCTCGAAGCCCTTGCGCCTGAACAGGTGCCGGGCGCGGATCAGGAAGCTCCGCCGGCGCCGATAGCTATTGAGCTCCCGCAGTCCCACCGGCCCCTCCGGCCTCACCGGCGTCGGCGGAGTCCCCCGGGTCCGTGCGCGTGTGCTGCGGAGTGCTGCGATCTGCGCCACTGAGCCCCCCTGTGCTGCCGTCCGTCGGGCAGATTGGCACATCCGGAACTTCTGGACAAGAGTGCAGTCCACGCATCAATGCGTTTACTGCATCTTTGCACTCGCTGCAACTTATCCCGGATGCGCCGCGCACGCCGCTGCCGCGGGCCGTACCGGCGCGTGCCCCGACCCGAGGCACCGCGCAACGAGGCGCATGCGCGTCGCGGCGCGTGCTGGAGACGGGCCTGAGCGCCCGAGTGTCATGCCGCACGGATTGATGCACGACCGGCCGCTGCTGGTCTCCTCGCTGATCGAGCAGGCGGCGCTGTGGCACCCGGGTGGCGAAGTCGTGGCACTCAGCGGCGAGCCTCGCGTTCATCGCTATACCTACGCTGACCTCCGCCGCCGGGCGAAGCAGCTGGCGCTCGCTCTCACGACGATCGGGGTGCAGCCGGGCGATCGCATAGCGACGCTCGCGTGGGGCGACCACCGGCATCTCGAGCTCTGCTACGGCGTGCCCGGCATCGGCGCAATTCTGCATACGGTCAACCCGCGGCTCGAGCGCGCGCAGCTCGAGTTCATCATGCAGCACGCCGGAGACACTCACCTGTTCTTCGATGTTGCGTTCCTGCCGCTGGTCGAGGCACTCGCACCGCAGTTGACCGGCCTCAGATGCCTGGTCGCGATGGCAGCGTCCGAGCATCTGCCCGCGATGCAGCTGCCCAACGTGCTCTGCTACGAGGAGCTGCTGGCGCAGCACGGGAGTGATTTCGCCTGGCCGATCGTCGATGAGACCAGCAGCGCCTCGCTTTGCTACACGTCGGGAACGACCGGGCTGCCTCACGGTGTCCTGTCCTCGCACCGGGCAACACTGCTGCACGCGGCCGCGGTCTGCTCAGAGCTCGGGCTCGGACTGACGCCCTCCGACTCGGCACTGCTGGCAGTGCCGATGTTTCATGTCAACGCGTGGGGCATGCCCTACGCCGCACCGCTGTCGGGTGCGAAGCTGATACTCCCCGGGCAGCGGCTCGACGGCGCGAGTCTCTACCAGCTGATGAAGCGTGAGGCCGTGACGGTGGCGCTCGGCGTGCCGACCGTGTGGATGGGCCTGTTCGCACACATCGAGCGCCACGGACTCGAGCCGGCGAGGGAGTTGCAGCTCAAGCGCGTCGCGATCGGCGGAACGGCGGCGCCGCGCATGATGATCGAGACGTTCGAAAAGAGGTTTCGGGTCGAGGTACTGCACCCGTGGCACATGACCGCGCCGTGCTCCTGGCGCCGTGAGCCCGCGGCGGCCGAGCGATCTCGCCGGGGTGCGCCAGCCTCAGACCGGGTGCTATCCTAGATGGCACCCCATGAGCGTCGTCACGACTTTCGATGCCGGGCGGCTCACGGCTTCCGGCGGCGCCTCGGTTGCCGAGGCGCTCGAGAGCAACCACATCGTCTTCTTCCCGCACAGTCCCATCCCGCTGCCGGACGAGGCGACGCTGCGCTACCTGCGCGGCGACCTGCCCTCGCGCCTGAAGCTCAAAAACATCAGCTACCACCCGGAGATCGACCGGATCGCGGGCCTCGAGGCCGATGCGCAGACCTCGACGCGCCTCACCGGCATCCTGCGCGATCATCTCGCGCACGTGAGCGCGTTCCTGCATGAGCACATCGCTCATCTGACCGCGGACTGGACCATCGGTACCTGCAGCTTCCGTCCCATCCAGGAGCGTGGCCGCAATCTCAAGCCGCACGCCAGCAACGAGCTGGTGCACATCGACGCCGGTGCCTACGGCGCGACCGACGGCGACCGGATCCTGCGTTTCTTCGTGAATTTCAGCGACAGCGAGGATCGTGTCTGGGCGACCAAGGGTCCGATCGAGCAGCTGGTCGCTCGTTTCGGCCGCGAGGCGGGACTCATTGACGCGCACGGCCGGCTCGCGGTGAGGCTCGCCAAGAGCGCCCCGGACCGCGCGCTGAGCGGGGTGGTGAGCGGACTCGCGCGCCTCAATCCGCTCGCACGCGTGCTCGACACCAGCCCGTACGACCGGGCGATGCGCCGGCTGCACAACTACATGAAGGACGATGCCGCCTTCCGGCAGGATCAGCGCGGCTATGAGGAGATCCGTTTCCCGCCCTATTCCGCCTGGATGGTGTTCACCGACAGCGTCAGCCACGCCAGCGTTTCCGGGCAGTTCGCCTTCGTGACGACGATCATCGTGCGCCGGCGGAACATGAAGCATCCGCAGTTCGCGCCCTTCAACGTGCTGGCAGCGCTGCCGGCGTCCCCGGGGCGCGCAGCGTCGCCGGGCTGACCTCGCGCGGGCGGCGCAGCGCCGCCTCGAGCTGCGCGATCACGTCGGCCGTTTCGATCAGCTCCATGACCCCGGGGCGCTCGATCTTGGTCCTCCAGGGAAGCTCTGCGGCCGGCCGGCCGAGAAAACGCCGCGCAGCCTCATCGAAGCGGTCCACGCACAGATCGCGACTGAAGTAAGGGCCGCTGCGCGCCGGATTGGTCGCGGCGTACAGCCCCACCACCGGGACGCCGACCGAGGTTGCCATGTGCGCCGGCCCGGAATCGGGCGTCACCAGCACACGCGCCCGAGCGAGCGCGGCATAGAATTCGAGCAAGGTATCCTGTCCGACCACGTTGGTGCAGGGTGCGCGCATGCGCCCGGCAATGTCCTCGCCCATGCGCCGCTCGAGCGCCGTGCGCCCGCCGCAGATCACGACCTTCAATCCCAGGCCTGCAGCATGATCGCCGACCGCAGCGTAGCCGGCGGCGTGCCAGTTGCGTTCGACGTGACTCGAGCAGGGACTGATGATCAGCGTCGGCACGCCCTGCGGGATGAGGCGTTCGCCATAGTGCCGCGCGGCGTCGGGCACCGGGATATCCCAGCGGTAGTCGCGCTGCTGCACGCCCAGGCGCCGGGCAAAACCGAACAGCGCGTCCATCACATGCTCGCGCGCTGCCGGCTCGATGCGGTGAGTGGTGAACAGCCACTGCAGATCGAGGGCGCGCTCGCGGTCGTAGCCGAGCTTCACCGGCGCCCGCAGCAGCGCCGCAATCAGGCTGGCGCGCCAGGCGAACTGCATGTGCAGCAGCACATCGAACCGGCGGCCGCGCAGCGCGCGGTGCACGGCACGGTATCCGGCGACGCCGGAGCGCTTGTCGAACTCGATGAACTCGATGTCGGCGATCCCGCCGAGCAGCTTCGCCTCGGTGCGCCCGATGACCCAGCTGAAGTGGGTCCCGGGCCAGGCGCGCTGCAGCGTGCGCACCACCGGCAGCGTATGGCAGACGTCGCCGAGCGCCGAGAGCTTCACGATGACCACGGCGCGCGGCGCTTGCGCAAACAGTTCAGCCATGCGCCCGCCCGGCCAGCGCGCTCACGGCGCAGATTCCGGCGGCATGCGCGACAGCGCCCACAGCCGCAGGTACTTGCGGTGCACGTAGCCCGCCTCCACGCAGTGGAACAGCCAGCCGCGCCAGCCGTCGAGGAGTCCCCGCTTGATCAGCATGCCGCGCAGGAAGCGCCAGAAGGGATGGAAGAACGCCGCGGCCAGGCTGCAGCGCCGGCCGGCCCGGTACATCTCCTCGGCCATGAGGCGCGCGTAGCGGTCGATACGCGTCAGGTGATCATCGAGGCTGCGGTAAGCGGCATGCTCGAGCGGCGCACGCAGCCGACCCACCGCGCCGGCCACCGCGATCTTCTCGTGCACCTCGTAGCCGACCCAGCGCGCGGCGCTGCGCCGGTAGAGCCGGATCTTGCGGTCCGGCCAGGCGTTGCCGTGACGCAGCGCGCCGCCGAAGTAGGTGGTGAGGCGCGGCACGCTGTAGCCCTCGACCCCGGGGAAGCCGCGCGACTTGAGCGCCACGATCTCAGCGCGCAGCGCCGGCGTCACCCACTCGTCCGCATCGACCGACAGCACCCACTCGTGGTGCGCGACGTCGGTTGCGTATTGTTTCTGTGAGCGGTAGCCGGGCCAGTCGCGCTCGATGACCCGCGCCCCGAGGCGCGCCGCGCGCTCGCGCGTGCCGTCGCTCGAATGAGAATCGACGACGATGACTTCGTCACAAAAACTCAGCGCGGTGACACAGCGCTCAATGCGGTCGGCCTCGTTGAAGGTGATGATGCAGGCCGAGAGTCCGGTGGGCGTCGCAGTCAAGCTCGGCACTCCGTACAGAAATGTCCCGCGCTCAGCGCAGCAGCGCCAACCAGTCGCGATCGCTCGGCCCGTAGGCCACGAAGAACGGATTCAACAGCTCCGGCCGGGTGTTGTACCGCAACGGCGCCCCGTCGAGCTGGCTCACCCTGCCACCGGCGCCCGCTACCACGGCGTGGGCGGCCGCAGTATCCCATTCGCTGGTGGGACCGAGCCGCGGGTACACATCCGCCGCCCCTTCCGCCACCAGGCAGAACTTCAACGAGCTGCCGACGGCGAGCAGCTCGTGCGCGCCCACGCGGCCGAGGAAGGCATCGAGCGAATCCCCGCGGTGCGAGCGGCTGCCGACCACGCGCAGCGGCGTCGCAGAGCGGCTCGCGACGCGAATCGCTGCACTGCCCGCACTGCCCGTCTGTCGCCAGGCGCCCGTCCCCGGGAGCCCCCGATAGCTGGTATCCGACACCGGCACGTGCACGACGCCGAGCGCCGCTGCATGGCCGTCGATGAGCGCGATGTTGACCGTGAACTGCCCGTTGCGCGATAGAAACTCCTTCGTGCCATCGAGGGGATCCACCAGCCAGTAGCGCCGCCACTGCGAGCGCTCGGCGAAGGGAGTATGAGCCGCCTCTTCGGACAACACCGGAAGCTCGGGTGTGAGCTTGCGCAGGCTGCCCACGATCAGGTGGTGCGCGCGCACATCGGCCGCGGTCAGCGGCGAGCGGTCTGCCTTGGCGGTGACAGCGGCCGCCCCCGAAGCGTAGACCTCCAGGATCTCCCGGCCCGCGTGGCGGGCGATGTCGGCCACGCGCTCGAGGAGCTCGGGCCCGCTGAGGCTCATGCGGTGCCTGTCACCTTGAGCGACGCGAGGTACGCGATGATGCGGTCGGCGGCGGACTCGGCATCCAGGGCAGTGGTGTCGATGCGGATCTCCGGCGCCTCGGGCCTCTCGTAGGGAGAGTCGATCCCGGTGAAGTTCTTGAGCTCGCCGCGGCGCGCTTTCCGGTAGAGCCCCTTCACGTCGCGACGCTCGGCCTCCGCGAGCGGAGTGTCGACGAACACCTCGAGGAACTCCCCGGGCGCGAACAGCTCGCGTGCCATGCGCCGCTCGGAGCGGAACGGAGAGATGAACGATACCAGCACGATGAGACCCGCATCCACCATGAGCCGGGAGACCTCCGCGACGCGCCGGATGTTCTCCACGCGGTCCTGCGCGGTGAACCCTAAGTCCTTGTTGAGCCCGTGACGCACGTTGTCGCCATCGAGCAGATAGGTGTGCCGGCCGGCAGCGGCCAGCTTGCGCTCGACGCAGTTGGCAATGGTCGATTTGCCCGCCCCGGAGAGCCCCGTTAGCCACAGCACGCACGCCTTCTGTCCCTTTTGCCGCGCGCGCAACTGCTTGTCGACGTCGACCGCCTGCCAGTGCACGTTCTGTGAGCGGCGCAGCGCGAAGTTGATGAGGCCGGCGCCGACCGTGTTGTTGGTGAGGCGATCGATGAGAATGAAGGCGCCGAGCGCGCGGTTCTCCCGATAGGGCTCGAACGGGATCACGCGATCGAGCTCCAGCTCACACACACCGATGTCGTTCAGCTCGAGCCGCTCGGCGGGCACGTGCTCGAGGGTGTTGACGTTGATCTGGTGCTTGAGAGGCGCGACGGTCGCGGACACCGTGCGCGTGCCGGCCTTCATCAGGTAGGTGCGGCCCTGCAGCATCGGCTCCTCGTGCATCCACACCACCGTGGCCTCGAACTGATCCGCTACCTGCAGCGGGGCATCGCCCGCGGCGAGCACATCGCCGCGGCTGACGTCCACTTCCGAATCGAGGGTCACGGTAATCGACTGTCCGGCAACCGCGGCGTCAAGATCCCCGCCGGCGCTGACGATGCGCGCCACCTGGCTCTCGCGTCCGGACGGCAGCACGCGCAGGCGATCGCCCCGGCGTACGCTGCCGCTGGCGATCAGCCCGGCGAAACCGCGGAAATCCGCGTTCGGCCGGTTCACCCACTGCACCGGCAGGCGGAACGGCAGGTCGGCGAGCGTGCCCTCCACCTCCACGGTTTCCAGGTGCTCCATCAGGGTCGCGCCCGAATACCAGGGCATGTTGCCGCCGCGCGTGATGATATTGTCGCCGTGCACCGCCGACAGCGGGATCGGCGTGATGTCGCTGAGCCCGATGCGCGCGGCAAAGGCGCGGTAGTCGGCCACGATCGCCTCGAAGGCGGCGCGCGAGTAGCCGACCAGATCCATCTTGTTCACGGCCAGCACCACGCGCGTGATGCCGAGCAGATGCACCAGGAAGCTGTGGCGGCGCGTCTGCGTGAGAACGCCCTTGCGTGCATCGACGAGAATCACCGCCAGATCCGCGGTCGAGGCGCCGGTGACCATGTTGCGCGTGTACTGCTCGTGCCCGGGCGTGTCGGCGACGATGAACTTGCGCCGCTCGGTGGAGAAGAACCGGTAGGCGACGTCGATGGTGATGCCCTGCTCGCGCTCGGCCGCCAGCCCATCGACCAGCAGCGCGAAGTCGAGCTCCCCGCCGCGCGTGCCGACCTTCTTCGAGTCGGTCGCGAGCTGTGCGAGCTGATCATCGAAGATCATCTTCGACTCGTACAGCAGCCGCCCGATGAGCGTCGACTTGCCGTCGTCGACCGACCCGCAGGTGATGAAGCGCAGCAGGCTCTTGCGCTCGTGCGCCTGCAGGTATGCGCCGATATCGGCGGCGATGAGTCCCGACTGGTGGGCCATCAGAAGTAGCCCTCCTGCTTCTTCTTCTCCATCGAGGCGGCGGCATCGTGGTCGATGACCCTTCCGGAGCGTTCCGACGTGCGGGTGAGCAGCATCTCCTGGATGATCGCCGGCAGCGTATCGGCATTGCTCTCGATGGCGCCGGTGAGCGGGTAGCAGCCGAGAGTGCGGAAGCGCACCTTCTTCATCAGCGGCTGCTCGCCGGGCGCGAGCGTCAGCCGCTCGTCGTCCACCATGATGAGCGTACCGTCGCGCTCGACCACCGGGCGCAGCGCAGCGAAGTACAGCGGCGGAATCGGGATCTGCTCGAGCCAGATGTACTGCCACACGCCGAGCTCGGTCCAGTTGGATAGCGGGAATACCCGCAGGCTTTCACCGGGGCGCTTGCGGGCGTTGTAGAGCGTCCACAACTCGGGACGCTGCTGCCTGGGATCCCAGCGATGCTGGGCGCTGCGAAACGAGAACACCCGCTCCTTGGCCCGGCTCTTCTCCTCGTCGCGCCGTGCACCGCCGAAGGCGGCGTCGAAACCGTATTGGTCGAGCGCCTGGCGCAGCGCCTGGGTCTTCATGACGTCGGTGTGCACCTGCGAGCCGTGGGTGATGGGATTGATGCCGCGGGCGAGGCCTTCCCTGTTGACGTACACCAGCAGCTGCATCCCGAGCCGCTTCGCTACGGCGTCGCGGAATTCGTACATGGCGCGGAATTTCCAAGTCGTATCCACGTGCAGCAGCGGGAAAGGCGGCACCGCCGGATGGAACGCCTTGATCGCCAGGTGCAGCATCACCGCACTGTCCTTGCCGATGGAGTAGAGCATCACCGGGTGCTCGCACTCGGCCACCACCTCGCGCATGATGTGGATGCTCTCCGCCTCGAGCCGTTGCAGGTGGGTGAGCGCTGCCGACGGCGCCACACCCGCGGGCGGCGCCGCGCCTGCAGGCTGTGCGCTGCGCGACGCCTGTTGGGTCGGCGGGTCGCTGGCGGTTACGGCTCGACTCATGGATCGGACTCCGGTGCATTCACCTATCCGTGGTAAGTTACCATCAATGGCGCGGCCGGTTACAGCGCCGTCGCCGGGCCGGCCCGACTGCATGGAGCCGCCCGCGCGACCGCCACCGACGCCGGTGCGCCGGCGATGGGGGTCAACAGCATGATCGATACCGACGGCCTGCGCCGCCAGAGTATCGGCGAGTTGGTTGCACGCAGTGCCACGCGCTGCCCGCACAAGACCGCGCTCGTCTTCGGGTCGCAGCGCTACTCCTACCGCGAGCTCGACGCGCTCGTCGATCACGCCGCCGACGCACTGGCCGCGCACGGAGTTGTACGCGGGGAACGCGTGGCGCTGCTCTCGCACAACAACGACGCCTGGGTGGTGCTGTTTTTCGCGCTCGCGCGCCTCGGGGCGATCTCGGTGCCGATCAACTTCATGCTGAACGGAGCTGAGGTCGCGTACATCCTCGAGCACTGCAGCGCGCGCGGCCTGATCGTCGAGGACCGCCTGCGCGAGGTCGCCGAAACCGCGCTCGGCCTGGCGCGCACAGACGTCGCGCTGCGCGGCGTGATCCGCCACAACTGCGCGCCCGTGCCGCCCGGCTGGCACGACGTGGCGCAGTGGCTGCGCCCGGGTGCGCCGCCACGTGCGCGGGTGACCGTGGCAGAGGAAGAGCCGATACAGATTATGTACACGAGCGGCACGGAGTCGCGTCCCAAGGGCGCGATGCTCAGCAGCCGCAACTACCTCGCCCAGTACCTGAGCTGCATAGTCGGGCTCGAAGCCACAGCGGACGACATCGACCTGCACCCGATGCCGCTCTATCACTGCGCGCAGCTGCACGTGTTCCTGTCGCCGGGCCTGTTGCTCGGCTCGACCAACGTGCTGCTGCCGGCCGCCGACCCGGCGCAGATCCTCGCCTCCGTCGAGCGCGAGCGCGTCACGCGATTGTTCTGCCCGCCGACCGTGTGGATCGCCCTGTTGCAGCATGCCGACTTCGGTAGGCGCGACCTCGGCTCGCTCAGGAAGGGCTACTTCGGCGCCTCAGCAATGCCGACCGAAGTCATCCGCGAGCTGGCGCGGAGCCTGCCGGCGCTCGAGCTGTTCAACTGCTACGGCCAGACCGAGATGGCCCCCCTGACCGCCGTTCTGCAGCCCGGCGACCAGATGCGCAAGCTCGGCTCGGTCGGGCGTCCGGTGGTGAACGTCGAGACGCGCATCGTGGACGAGGAGGATCGGCCGGTGCCGCCGGGCACGGTGGGCGAGATCGTGCACCGCGGCCCGCAGGTCATGCTTGGGTACTGGAACGACACGCAGAAGAGCGCCGCGGCCTTCCGCAATGGGTGGTTCCACAGCGGGGACCTCGGCGTGTTCGATGAGGAGGGGTTCCTGCGGGTCGTCGACCGCAAGAAGGACATGATCAAGAGCGGCGGTGAGAATGTCGCGAGCCGCGAGGTCGAGGAGGTTCTCCACCAGCACCCGGACGTCGCCGAAGCGGCGGTGTTTGGCGTGCCGGATCCGCTGTGGATCGAGGCGGTGACTGCCGCTGTGGTGCTGCGGCCGCACGCCGGCACCACGGCTGCCGGCCTGATCGGGTTTTGCGGCGAGCAGCTCGCCGGCTACAAGACGCCCAAGCGCATCGTACTGCTCGAGCGTCTGCCGAAGAATGCGAGCGGCAAAATCCTCAAGCGTGAGCTGCGCGCGCAGTGCGCCGGCTCATCCGTTGGGGGGTCCGGGCAGAATTGATTATTGTAACACCCAGATGCGCAACGAAGGGCGCCGGAGGAGGTCGCGGTGCGCGCGCGGGAGCCGGGACGAGCGGCCGCTAAAGTGCGACAAAGTAACTGGAGTGCCGCGCGCACTCGTGCTCTACTCTCAGCGTGGCTCGGTACGCCCAAGCGTTGATGTCCAGCTGTCTGCTGGGACTGCTCTGGGGACCTCTGCCCGCGGAGGTGGCCCAGACGCCGGATCCGGCGGCCAAGTCCCTCCCCTCCCCGGCCGAGCAGCTTGAAGAGGTCATCGTCCAGACCACCGAGCCGCGATTCGTGTCGCCGACGCGCCGTGACCGCATCGGGCGCATCTGGGCGCCCGTCCTGATCGACGGCAAGGGGCCCTACCGGCTGGTGCTCGATACGGGCGCCACGCGCTCGGCCGTCACCACCCGCGCCGCGCAAAGCCTCGGCAACCCGCCGATTTCGAGCACCATGGTCACCGGATTCACCGGCAGCGCCGTGGTGCCCACCATTCATGTCACCCACATGGAGGTCGGGGATCTGTACATCGGGCCCTCGGACCTGCCGGTGCTCACGGACGTGTTCGGCGGTGCGCAGGGCGTGTTGGGAATCGAGGGGCTGCAGAACAAGCGCATCTACGCCGACTTCACCCGCGATCGCCTCGAGATCACGCTCTCCCGCGGCGAGCGCGCCCGGCGTGACTTCACGGTCGTGCCGCTGAGGGAGATCAAGGGGCTGCTGATCGCGGACGTGCGCGTCGGCACGGTGCGCACCATGGCCATCGTCGACACCGGAGCGCAGGGAACCGTCGGCAACCTGGCGCTGCGCGAGGCGCTGATGCGTCGCGTACCCAGCGACGCCAAGCGCGAGGACATCATCGGCGTCACGCTCGATGTGCAAAGCGGCGACAACATTCCCGCTCCCACCATCGACTTCAGCGAGAACCTCAAAATCAAGGGCGTACAGATCACCTTCGGCGACATGTACCTCTTTCAGCACTGGAAGCTCACCGACCAGCCGGCCATGACGCTCGGCATGGATCTGCTCGGCTCGTTCGACGTGCTGATCATCGACTACAACCGCCACGAGCTGCAGATCCGCCCGCGCGACATGGAAATGTCGCCGATCCGTTACGGCTACTAGCCCCCGCGGTTGACCCGCCAGGGTGCGCTCAGGACACGCCGCGTCCGCGCTGTCCCATGCGCAGAAACCGCCGCCGCTCGTTCCACTGATGCCGCGCATGCAAGCGCTCGGATTGATCGGCGGCTTCCGGAGGCAGCGCCTGCAGGGCGCGCAACGCCGCCGCATGCGCCATGGCCACCGCTGGATCGCTCTGCAGCAGAGCGCGGTAGTGCTCGAGGAACGCCTGCTCGGACGGTGCGCCGCCGCCGCTCAAAAGCTCGCGCGCATGAGCGCCGATCGCCGCACTCTCGCTCGCCGGCAGATCCTGTGCGTAAGCGAGCGCGTGGTCGAGATCTGCGATCAGCCGATACAGCGGCTGCAGCCAGGCCCACTCGGGACTCGTGGTGATCTGCTGCAGACGCTCGAGCGGGGAAGCGGGCGGCGCGAACTGCCGCTCCGCCTCGAGCAGTGCAGCGAGCACGCCCTGCAGCGCCGCACTGCTCTCGCGCAGATGGTCGAGCCACGGACGCTCTGAAGACATGTCCTGCTCCGCCCGCGTCCTGGTGTGCCGCGGCGCTTCGATCGGCGTGTGCTGCTAGCCTAACCGCTGACCATGAACGGCGCCAGCACCGGCAGCCGTTCGCCGGCGAGCTCGGCGATGCTGGCAAGCGTCACGTCCGCCGCGGGCCACGCCGCGATCTCGCGGGGATCGAGTGCGTAGTGCCCCTGGCGCACGAACACCGTGGTGAGTCGCTCGCGCCAGATCTTCTTCATCGCCGCCAGGATGCGCAGCTTGTCGTCGATCATCACGTAGTGAGCGGCCGGGTAGCGGCGCGCGACGTCGCTCAGCATTTCCTCTTTGTGCAGGTAGATCAGCACCCGTGCTTCGACGGCATCCCACAGCCCGGCGCGCTGCACTTTGCGCGGCTGAAGCACCACGTCGCCGTCGGAAAGGATGACCGTGAGTCCCTCGGCCCGGCAGCGGGCCAGCGCGGCCAGGGCCCCGGGGTAGAGGCGCCCGGCGAACGGATACTCGAGCAGGAAGAAGGAGATCCGCAGCAGCTGCAGCTCCTCCGGCCGCTCGAGCCGGATGCGCTGCAGCGCCCCGAGATAGTCGGCGTAACCGAGCTGCGTGCGCAGCTCCTCGAAGATCTCCCAGTAGCGCGCGCGGCTGGCGAGGCCGACCTCGCGCTCGAGGTCTGCGCTCAGATCGCGCTGTACCGCGTCATTGTCGAGCAGTGTGTTGTCGACGTCGAACAGGAAGACGGTGTTCGCCACCGTCTCAGCGCGCGCTGTAGCCGCGCGCGTCGAGGCAGGCGATCATGGCGCGCCGATAGTCCGCGACATTCCCGGAGGACTGCTGCGAAGAGCGGGTTGGATCGTAGCCGGTCTGATTCACGGCCCAGCTGTGGCATTCGTAGCGATCGTTTTGCGTCTGCGTCTCGCTCTGGCCGTTGCGCGGATACAGAAACACGTTCGCGCCGCCACCGACGGGCGCCGGGCTGCCCGGGGCCGCGCTGCTGCCGGGCGGCGGGCTGCTGTAGGAGGCGGGGGCGGCCTGGTCGTACTGTCCCCCGGTGAGATCGGCGGACGGGTCCGTGTTGTCGCCGGCGTTGTCGCCAGCGTTGTCGCCATTGGCAACCGGTGGCGGGTTGGTCACGACGTAGCCGTTATCCGCCGGGTTCCAGGTGTAGTAGAGGTTGTTCGAGTAGTAGTACGGCACGCCACCCCACCAGAACGTGGCATAGCCGAGCGGCAGTACCGGCAGGTACCAGGCCCACCCGGGATAAAACCAGACGTGCGGCCAGAAGACCCCGTGCCAGTAGCCGCCCCCCCAGGCGTAGCCACCATGCCAGTAGCCGGTGCCCGGGGCGAAGGCCGCGCCGGGAGGATGATATCCGCCCGGGTAGTATCCCGAACGCGGGTAGTAGTGCGCGCTGCCGCCGTAGTGTGGCGCGTAGGTCGTGTGTCCAGCGTACCCGTGGGTGCCGCCGGTGGCGGCGTACCCGTGGGTGCCGCCGTAGGCGTAATGCCCACCGGCGTAACGGGAGCCGCCGAAGCCGTGCGCGACGCTTCCGCCGGAATGGCCGCCGCCAAAGTGCCCGCCGGAGAAATGTCCGCCGCCGAAGCTATGCTGCGCATAAGTCAAAGCCGGCGCACCCGCTACCGCAACGCCGAGCAGCAGGGCTCCGACGATCCGCATAACATGCCGCGCTCTTGCCTTGTTCACAGCTCTTACCCCATATCGGAGCCGGGTCATCCTGCGATTTCCGGTCCCGATGATTAGACGCCCGCAAAACCTCATCGTTCAAGCTCTCAGGTAGCAAAACGCAGCGACTGGTGCACCCGTTGACGTTGTCATAACGCCGCCGCGCCTTCGCGGTTTTTCAGTGGCGAATCAGGCACTAAGCGCGGCGGCCGTTCAGGCGGCGTTCAGACCGGTGAGCACCCGCGAACCGGCGGCACCAGGTGTGCGTTCCCGCGGGCGCTGCGCCGCGCCCGGGCAGAACGATCAGAACACCATGTTCACCGCAACCGCCGGCGTCACGCTCGAGGTGGTGTTGCGGCCGATCTCGATGATGCGCACCCCCAGGATGATGCCGACCGCGCTGCTGAAGTTGTACTCGACGGCCGGGGCCAAAACGATCGACCAGGAGGATCCGGACTCGCTCTGGTAGGCCATCGCCGTTGTCCCGGCGGGCGGCGCGGAGCTGCCCGGGACGCTGCCGCTCACGCTGGTGCTCGCGTTGTGCTGGTAGACCACGTCGAGCGCCAGCACCCAGTTGCTCGTGATGCTGTACTCCCCCGCCGCATCGGCGGTGAACGCGTCGCCCGGGTACGCGCGGCCACTGAATCCGTCCGCGGTGCCATACACGCTCAGGCCCTGGACGCTCACCGAGGACGAGAACGCGTACGTCAGGTCGAGCCGCCCCCGCAGGATCCGTCCGTTGGGCATCCAGAAATAATCCTGGGAATACACGGCGAGTGCCGTGGTATATGCGCCGGCGCCGAAGCCGTCACTCGCGCTCGTGAGCCGGTCGTAGCGTCCGGTCGGCAGCGTCTCCTGGACCACAAGGGAGATGGCCGGCGTGTTCCCGCCGTCCTGGTACTGCGTGAGACCGTAGCCGGCCTGCAGCGTGAGATCGCCGAACCCGACGCCCGAGCTGCTCGGCGCACCGGAAGGCTGGTTATAGCCGAAGTGTGGAATCAATCCCGCCGTCACCCGGTCGGTGATCCCGTAGAGCATGTAAGTGAGCGATCCGAGGTCGTGCGCGGTCGGAGCGCTGGTGATCACATCGAACAGGTACGGCTCGACCAGCGCGTGCCCCTGGGGGAGCGTCGCCGGCGAAGGCGCCAGCAGTGGTCCGGTCCACCACGCCTCATCGCGCGACTCGCGCAATTCGTCCGCTGCCGCCGCGCTCGCCGCCAGCAGCGTGCAGGCCACGCACCGTCTCAACATGTCGCCCGGCAGTCCTCTTGTGACGCAGATCACATTCCGTGCCGGGTTAACTTTCCGTCACAAAGGTAAGCAATCCGGAACCTGCGACGTTGTTAACGCCGAGCAGCCGGGGGTTCCGGCTCAATAGCGACCACTCAAAACACCGTTTCAGGAGGAGATGTCCCATGTTCAATTCTGTTCGTAACGTTCTGACCGTCGTTGCTGCGACCCTGGCGCTCACCGGCCTCGCCACCAGCGCGCTGGCCGATGATACGCAGTGGCAAAAGGACCACCCGCGCCGTGAACAGGTGAACAACCGGCTCGCCAACCAGAACAACCGCATCAAGCAGGAGCGCAAGGAAGGCGAGATCACCAAGGCGCAGGCGCAGAAGCTGCACTCCGAGGATCATGCCATTCGCCGGGAAGAGCGCACCATGGCGAGCACCAACGACGGCCACATCACCAAGGCCGAGCAGAAATCGCTCAACCAGCAGGAGAACCAGGTCAGCAAGCAGATCGGCAAGTAAGCCGTCTGCAGCTGCCGGGCGGGAGCGCCGCGCACTGCGCTCCCGCCCTTTTTTGCCTGCGCGTCGCGCAGCGCCCGGCGGCGGCCGCGGTACGCGCGGTCATGCCTGCAGCGAGAAAGGCGTGAAGTTGGTGTTGCGATCGTAGTAGTCCTCCTGTTCGGCGCGCTTCAGGAACCCGACGATCCAGTAGGTCGCCGGCGTCGCGATCACCTCCCAGGTCGACTTCAGCACGTACTGGGTCGTGGTTACGACGAGCAGCTCGGACGTGGGCCACAGGCCCGCAAAAGCAATCGTATAGAAGAGTCCCGAATCCACCAGCTCCCCGCACAGCGTCGAGCCGATGGTGCGCGTCCATAGCCAGCGACCCTGCGTCCAGATCTTCATCTTGGCGAGCACGTAGCTGTTGACGAACGAGCCGCACCAGAATGCCACGATCGACCCGCAGGCGATGCGCGGGGTGTTGCCGAACATCGCCTCGACGGCCGGCTGTTTGGAGCGCCAGAATTCCGCCGGCGGCAGGTGCACGATCACCACCGACATGAAGGCGGCAAAGGCAAGCGCCGCAAACCCGCTCCACACGACACGCCGGTCGCGCGCGTAGCCGTAGACTTCGGTCAGGATGTCGCCGAAGAAGTAGGAGATCGGGAAAAACAACACTCCGGCCATGAAGGTGACCGGCCCCCATAACGGCACCTGCAGCGTCGAGACCTTCGCCGCACCGATGAGGTTCGCGCACAGCACCACGCACACGTAAGCGCCGAGGATCAGGTCGTAGTAGCGGTAGCTTCTCACGGCGCTCGCCGCTGCGCGGCTAGGCGGGCAGCGCCGGCGCGACGGTGCCGGCGGCGGCGCCGAAACCGATGCGCACGAACCCGGGCCGCTCGCACCAGCCGCGCAGCGTCACCCGATCACCGTCCTCGAGGAAGGTACGCGTCTCGCCGCCGGCGAGCGTGATCGGCTGCCGCCCGCCGCCGGTGAGCTCGAGGAGCGATCCGCCCTCGGCGGGTCCCGGACCCGACTGCGTACCGCTGCCGAGCAGGTCGCCGGACTCGAGGTTGCAGCCGTTCACGGTGTGATGGGTGAGCATCTGCGCCACGGTCCACCACGAGTCGCGGAAGTTCGCGCGTGACAGGCGCTGCGCCGGCACACCGCCGGCGCGCATGCGCGCGCTGTCGAGCCATACCTCGAGTTGGATGTCGATCGCGCCGGCGGCGCGCACGCTCGGGTCATCGAGATATGCCAGCGGCGGCGGCTCCGCCGCCGGGCGCACCCACGGGACGCGAAACGGCGCCAGTGCCTCGAGCGTGACCACCCAGGGTGAGATCGTGGTGGCGAAGTTCTTCGCCAGGAACGGGCCGAGGGGCTGGTATTCCCAGGTCTGCACATCGCGCGCCGACCAGTCATTGAGCAGGCACAGTCCGAACACGTGGCTCTCCGCCTGTGCCAGGGGCACGCGGCGGCCGAGGGTATTGCCCCGGCCGACGAACACGCCGAGTTCCAGCTCGTAGTCGAGGCGGCCGGTCGCGGCGAGCTCCGGTCGTGAGGCTCCCGCGGGCATCACCTGCCCGTACGGCCGCGGAAACTCCTGGCCGGACACGCCGACCGAGGAGGCGCGAGCGTGATAGGCGACCGGCAGCCACTTGTAGTTGGGCAGCAGCGGAGTATCCGGGCGGAACAGTCGTCCGACCGCAGTCGCGTGATGGATCGAGGCATAGAAATCGGTGAAGTCCCCGATGTGCGCGGCAACGCGATACTCGGCGGCGGCCTGCGGCACGAGCAGCGGACGCAGGCGCGCCGCGACACCCGCTCCGGCGCGCAGTGCCTGCGCGAGCGCCGCACGCAGCGCCGCGCTCGCCTCGCGGCCGAGCGCCATGAAGGCATTGAGCGCCGGCTGCGCGCACGCCGCGAGCGCCTGCGCGGCGAGCCCCTGGAACAGCCCGAGCTCGCGCAGCGCGCCGAGGTCGAGCACCGAATCCCCGATCGCCACGCCGCCGCGGAAGCCCTCCGTGCTCCGGGTACGGCGGAAGACGGCGAACGGCAGGTTCTGCACCGGGAAGTCACCGCCGGGCATGTTGGCGGAGCTGACCCAGCTCGTGTTTGCAGGGTCGTGTGTGACGTCGAGGACGCTCATCGGCCCGGGCGGCCCCTGCGGCGCAACGCGCGGGTCGCACCTGCCTTCGGCCGGACCGCGCGCACCGCGCGCGCCGCACCGGCCGCTGCAGGTGCTGCGGGCGCCGCCGGCGGCGGCGCAAAATGCCGCTTGAGATCGCGCCACACCTGCGCGTAGTCGCTCTGCAGCAGCGGCGACTCGAGCGCGTAGCGCGTCGGGCGGATCAGCGTGCGGGTCTCGAACATGAAGGCCATGGTGTCGGTGAGCGCCACGGGTTTGGAGGTGTCGGCGCGCGTGGCTTTCTCCCACGTCGCGGCATCGGGCCCGTGACCACTCATGCAATTGTGCAGCGAGGCGCCACCGGGTGCGAACCCCTCCGCCTTGGCGTCGTAGACGCCCTGGATCAGGCCCATGAACTCGCTCGCGACATTGCGGTGGTACCAAGGCGGACGGAACGTGTCGCGCATCACCAGCCAGCGCGGCGGGAAGATGACGAAATCGATCGCGTCGACCCCCGGGGTATCGCTGGGCGACTGCAGCACCAGGAAAATGGACGGGTCCGGATGATCGTAGCTGATCGAGCCGATGGTGTTGAAACGGCGCAGATCGTAGCGGTAAGGCGCGTTGTTGCCGTGCCAGGCCACGACGTCGAGCGGCGAATGGTCGATGCGTGCCGACCACAGGTTGCCGGCGAACTTCGCGACCAGCTCGAAGTCCCCTTCCTGGTCCTCATACCACGCCACCGGCGTCTGGAAGTCGCGCGGATTGGCCAGTCCGTTGGAGCCGATCGGGCCGAGATCCGGGAGTCTCAACGGCGCGCCGAAGCTCTCGCACACGTAGCCGCGCGCCCGCCGCTCGAGGAGCTCGACGCGAAAGCGCAAGCCGCGCGGGATCACGGCGATCTCGAGCGGCTGCACCTCGAGGCAGCCGAGCTCGGTGGCCAGCCGCAGCCCGCCGAGCTGCGGAACGATGAGCAGCTCACCATCCGCGTCGTAGAAGAAGCGCTCGCGCATCGAGCGGTTGGCCACGTACCAGTAGATGCTGCAGCCGCTGTGCGCATCCGGTGAGCCGTTGCCAGCGACGGTGATGAGGCCGGCGACGAAATCGGTCGGCTCGTGCGGGATCGGCGGCGGGCGCCAGCGCAGCTGGTTGGGCGATGGAGTCACATCGAAACGGTTGGCGATCAGGCCGGCAGCGAGCGGTGCGAAGTTGCCGTGCACCGCGGCCGGCCGGATGCGGTACAGCCAGCTGCGACGGTTGGCGTGCCGCGGGGCGGTGAAAGCGGTGCCGGAGAACTGCTCGGTGTACAGCCCGTAGGCCGGACGCTGCGGGGAGTTGCGTCCTTCGGGGAGTGCGCCCGGGAGAGCCTCGGTGGCGAAATGATTGCCGAAGCCCGTCAGGTACCGAAGCTGCCCCGCCCCCGTGCTCGCGGCCCGTCCGAGACTCATCGCCTCACCTCCCGTCGCTCACCGCGCATTACGCCGCGCCTGAGCGCGCCGCGCGCCAGCACTATACGCGAGCCGTGCAACGCGTGTGTGCGCGCGCGTGCGGTCGGCGCGCGAGCGCGCCGCGAGCGACCTGCTAACATGCGCGGCGTGTCGCAACTGCATCGGTGGCTGACGGTCGCACTGCTCGCGTGCGTGGCGCGCGCCTTGGCGGCGGACGCTAGCGCGCCCGCGTTCACACCCGTCGCGCACTCCGCGCTCGTCACGCTCGAGGCGGCGCGTGCCCCATCAGGGCTGACGGTGCGCGTGCGGCGCACGACGGGCGCCGCGCCGCTGTCAGTCACCGAGCTCGCGGCATCGATCGATGGCAAGAGCGTACCGGTGACGCCGAGTGCCGACGGCTCCTGGTTGGTGGCCTGGCCGGCGGCAGGCGCGCCGAGCGACGGCCAGCTGGAAGTGACGGTCGCCCACGATGGCATCCGCGAGGTGCTCAGCGGGGCGCTACCCCCGCGGGACGCGCACGCCGCTGCTTCCGGCAGTGCGAGCGGCGGCGTGCTGCACAATCACAAGCAGCTCGCCTGGTGGATCCTCAACATCGCCGTCGTGCTGGTCGCGGTGCTCGCGATCTCGCGGCGGATGTCGTGAGATCGCCGCACTGCAACGTCACGGATCGTGCGGCAGCTCACTGTGACGTGACGGCCTTGAGATAGCGGTAGAAGAACTCATTCCCCTTGTCGAAGGACGCCATCCCGACGCGCTCGTCGCGTCCATGCGCGCGCACGTCATCGATGTCGATCGCGATGCCCGTGATTCCGTAGGTGGGGATACCGGCCGCCATGGTGTAGATGCCGTCCGAGGCGCCCGCGTCCATGTAGGGCATCACCGGAACGCCCGGCCACATCGCGGCGACCACTTTATCGAGCGGCTGCACCACCTCGGGTTTCAGCGGCGGTGGCGGGAAACCCTTGCGGTCGGGAGCCGTGTCCACGACCTTGCCGTCGTCGGCGACGTAGCGCACGGTGACCTGCGGGTCGTCGACGACCTTGATCAGCTGCTGGCGGACCTCCTCGGGGGAATGTCCGGGCAGGATGCGGCAGTTGACGTTGGCGGTCGCCCGCTGCGGCAGGGCGTTGTTGGCGTGGCCGCCGTCGAGACGCGTGGCCACGCAGTTGGTGCGCATCACGGCGTTGTCGGGGGGCTCACGGGAAAGGCGCGCAACGGCGGCCGGATCCGGCGGAGTCGCCAGAATGCCGCGGATGTCGGCGGCGCGCTGCCCGCTGGAGAGCGTCGCCAGGCGCTCGAAGTACGGACGTGAGACGTTGTTCAGCTCGAACGGGAACTGGTACCTCGAGATGTTGAGCAGCGCCTGGGCGAGCTGATAGATGGCGTTGTCGGCGCGTGGCTCGGAGCTGTGACCCCCGCGGTTGGTGACGCTCAGCTGGTAATCGGCATATACCTTCTCGGTGGCGCCGAGACGGAACATCTTCGCGACGCCCTTCTCGCTCATGACCGACCAGCCGTCGGTGTTGATCACGAACTCGGCATCGACCAGGTCGCGGCGGTTCTTGATCAGCCAGTCGACGCCGTTGCAGCAGCCGCCCTCCTCATCCGCGGTCAGCGCGAGGATGATGTCGCGGTCGGGCTTGAACCCTTCCTGCTTCATGCGCAGCAGCGTCGTCGCCATGATGGCGTCATCGCCCTTCATGTCGGAAGTCCCGCGCCCGTAAAAGAAGCCATCTTTCTCCACCAGCTGGAACGGATCGGTGGTCCAGTCCTCCCGCCGCGCCTCGACGACGTCGAGGTGCCCGATGAGCAGCACCGGCTTGTGCTTGCCGGTGCCGCGCAGGCGCACGACCACGTTCTTCTTGCGATCGTTCGGCCCCCCGGCGATCACCACGTCTGAGGCGGGAAAGCCCGCATCCCGGAAGCGCTTCGCCATCGCCTCGGCCGCGGTAGAAACGTTGCCGACCGAGTCGGTGGTGTTGATCTCGATCAGCTGCTTGAGAATGTCGCGCGCGAGCGCATTGGCCGCCCTGTCGCCGGCGCTGTCCGCGCTGTCGGCAGCCGGCGTCGCACACGGCGCAAGCGCGATCAACCATGCCGCAGAGATCACCGCAATACGTGTGGCCATGCATTTCCCTCAAATGAAGTGGTCGTCAACCCGGGGAGGCGCGGCGGCGCCTGGCCGGCCCTCACCGGCCATCGGCTCCGCGCGTCGCCACCAGCAGCCGGAACGAGCCAGGCAGCATTGGCGGACGCGGATGCGGCTGCTCCGCCGTGGCTGCCGGCGCCGGAGCAAAGCTCGCGGTCACCAGAAAGACGCGGTGCGTGCGCTCATCGAGCGCGAGCGTACGCGCGCCGCGCTGCGTGGCGAGCGACTGCGCCACCGCCGGGACGCCGGCCGGGCTCACTTCCACGACGCTGAGCACGCCCTCCCCGCACGAGGCGAACACCAGTCCCGCGTCGGGGTCGTAGGCGGCGGCGTCGACGCCGTCGCCAATCGGCGCGCGGCCGAGCACGCGGCCGGAGGTGGCATCCACCACGGCCATCACCTTGTTACCGCACACCGGAAACAGATGCCTGGCGGCGGTATCGAGCGCCAGCCCCGAAGGCTCGTCACAACCGGCGATCGGCCAGACGCTCGTGACCTTGAGCTCGCGCGGGTCGATCACCGCGATGCTGTTCTTGTCCTCGAGGTTGACGTACACGTGACCCGCGCCATCGCTCACCGCGAACTCCGGCTTGGCATCGAGCGCGATGGTGCCGATTACGGTCTCGGTCTTGGCATCGACCGCGGTGACGTTGCGCCCGCGGCCGTTGAAGGTAAACACGCGCTGGGTGGCACGGTCGTAGAGGATGGCGTCGGGGTTGTCGCCGGTGGTTTTGATCTCCTTCAGTCGCGCCAGCGTCTTCAGATCGAAGACCACGATGACACTGGTGCGCCCGGCGCTGATGTAGCCACGTCCGAGCTCGGGCGCGAGCGCGATGCCGTGCACGCCCGGCGTGTCGGCGATCTCGCCGGCCGGCGTCAGCTTGTCGGCGTCCACGACCAGTACGCGCGTGCCGTGCGAAATGAACAGGCGATGCCCGCCCGGCTCGAACGCGAGATAGTCCCAGCCCTCGTCCCCCGGGAGCGCGACCGGCTGCGCCAGCCGATAGCCGGGCTCGAGTCCGGCCCAGGCGCTGCTGCCTGCAAGCAGCAGCGTCGCGCCGGCCACTGCTGCCAGCCACGCCGCTGCGATGATTCCCCGCTTCATGTCCGTCCCCTCGCTTCAGTGGATGAGCCGCGCACACAGGTCGAGCAGCGGGCCCGGCAGCAGTCCGAGCGCGAGCACCGCTGCGGCGTTGAGGCCGAGCGCCAGGCGCACCCCGGGCTCGCGCGTCGCGTGCGCCTGCTCACCGGCCGGCTCGTCGAAGTACATCAGCTTGATCACCCGCAGGTAGTAATAGGCACCGACCACCGACATGGCGGCGGCGATGATCACCAGCCACAGGTGGTTGGTCTCCCACAGCACCTGGAAGATTCGCAGCTTCGCCCAGAAGCCGACGAACGGCGGCACCCCGGCGAGGGAGAACATCAGCACCATCATGGCGGCGGCCAGCAGTGGATCGCGACGCTGCAGTCCCTTGTAGTCGTCGAGCCGGTCGGCCTCGAAGCCCTTGGCGCTCACGAGCAGGATTACGCCGAAGGAGCCGAGCACCACCAGCACGTACACCAGCGTGTAATAGAGCGCCGCCGCATAGCCGTCGGGCGTACCAGCGACGAAGCCGAGCAAGATCAAGCCGACGTTGGCGATGGCCGAGTAGGCGAGCAGCCGCTTGAGGTTGGTCTGCACCAGCGCGACTACGTTGCCGACGACCAGGGTGAGCACCGCAAGCACGGCCAGCATCTGGGTCCACTCGGCCTCGGTGCCCGCGAGTCCCTGCGCCAGCAGGCGCAGCGCGAGGGCAAAGTAGGCGATCTTGGGAGCGGTGGCGATGAACAGCGTGACGCTGGTCGGGGCGCCCTCGTACACGTCTGGCAGCCACATGTGAAAGGGCACCGCCCCGAGCTTGAAGGCGACCGCCACCACGATGAACGTGAGGCCAAGGATCACCCCCGGGGTGAGCGGCGCGTGCAGCCGCGCGGCGATCTCGCCGAGGTCGAGGGTGCCGGTGAGGCCGTAGATCAGTGACATGCCGTAAAGCAGTGCACCGGAGGCGATCGCGCCGAGCACGAAGTACTTCATGGCCGATTCAGCGCTGACGCCGGAGTCGCGATCGAACGCCACCAGCGCATACACCGACAACGCGAGCAGCTCAACCCCGAGATAGAGCGTCAGCAGACTCCCGGCCGATACCAGCACGAAGATCCCGAGCAGCGCCGTGAGCGTGAGCACGTAGTACTCGCCGCGCAGGATGTTGCGGTTCTCCAGGTAGCTGCGCGAGTAGAGCAGCGCCACCGCCACGAACAGAAAGGCGGCGAGCTTGAGCGCGAAGCCGAGCTCGTCGGCAACGTACATGCCGTGGAACAGCACCGTGCGCCCCGTGACGTGCCCGTACTGCAGCGTGAGCGCTGCGCCCGCGACGAGCGCCAGCAGGGTGAGCGTGGCGGTCAGCCCGCGGCGTTTCTCGCCGACAAACACTTCCGCCATCAGGATCACGCAGATGGCAACGGCCAGCCAGATCTCCGCCACGGCGGGAGCGAGGCTGGACAACTGCAAGGAAGCGTCAGGCATGGTCCCGGCACCTCACAGCTTGGTGGCGACTGCCTGGGTTACCAGGTGATGGATCGTGGGTTCCATGACTTTCAGCAGCGGCTCCGGCCACACGCCGACCAGCAGCACCGCCGCGGCGAGCGCTCCCAACACGATGAACTCGCGGCCGTTCACGTCCCGCAGAGCCGCCACGCGCGGGCTCACGACCGGGCCGAACACCACGCGCTTCACCAGCCACAGCGTGTAGGCGGCGCTGAGGACGAGGGTGACCGCCGCGAGCGTCGAATACCAGAAGCTCGCCCGGAAGCTCGCGATGATGACCAGGAACTCACCCACGAAGCCCGAGGTTCCCGGGAGCCCGGTGTTGGCGAGCGCAAACAGCACCATGAAGGTCGCGAACACCGGCATGGTATTGACCACCCCACCGTAGTCGGCGATCTGGCGGCTGTGCAGGCGGTCATAGAGCACGCCGACGCACAGAAACAGCGCACCGGAGACGAGCCCGTGCGAGACCATCTGCACCATGGCGCCGTCAAGTCCCATGCCCGCCCCCTGGATGCCGCCGGTGTTACGCACGATCTCGTAGATCACGAAGGCGCCGAGCGTCACGAAGCCCATGTGCGTGATCGAGGAGTAGGCGATGAGCTTCTTCATGTCCTGCTGCACCAGCGCCACGAAACCGATGTAGATGACCGCAATCAGCGACAGCGCGATGACGAGCAGGTCGAGCTCGCGGCTGGCATCCGGGGCAATGGGGAGGCTGAAGCGCAGGAAGCCGTAGCCGCCCATCTTCAGCATGATGGCGGCCAGGATCACCGAGCCGCCGGTGGGCGCCTCGACGTGCGCGTCCGGCAGCCAGGTGTGCACCGGCCACATCGGCACCTTCACCGCGAAAGCCAGCAGGAACGCGACGAAGATCCAGCGCTGCTCGCTGAGCGTGAGCGGGAGCGCCTGCAGCGCCGCGATCGAGTAGTTGCCGCCGCGCACGTACATGTAGATGAGTGCCGCCAGCATGAACACCGAGCCGAGGAAGGTGAACAGGAAGAACTTGATGGTGGCGTACACGCGCCGCGGACCGCCCCAGATGCCGATGATGAGGAACATCGGGATCAGCATCGCTTCCCAGAAGAAGTAGAACAGCAGCGCATCGGTGGCGGAGAACACCCCGATCATCAGGCCCTCCATGATGAGGAAGGCGGCGAAGTACTGCGCCGGACGGATCTCGATGACGCTCCACCCCGCAATCACCACCGGCACCGTCATGAATGCCGTAAGCACCAGCAGCGGCAGCGAGATCCCGTCGACGCCGAGGGCATACCAGGCGTCGAAGCGTGGGATCCAGGGGAGCTTCTCGGTGAACTGCAGCGCCGCCGTACCGGTGTCGAAGTGCAGCCACAGCGGCACGGAGAGCGCGAGCGTGACGAGTGAGGCCAGCAGCGCCAGCCAGCGCGCGGCGACGATGTAGCGCTCGCCGAGCGCGAGGATCACCAGCCCCGCGCCGATGGGCAGCCAGATGAGGATTGACAGCAGACCGTGCATCGTTGCGCTTTACGCGAGCTCTAAGGTTGCGCGCGCACGAGGAACCAGCCGAGCAGCAGCGCGAGCCCGATCATCATCCAGAACGCGTAGGAGTACAGGTAGCCGCTCTGCACGCGCCGCAGCAGGCCGCCGAGCCAGGTGAGCTCCGCCGCGGTGCCGTTGACCATGGCGCCGTCGATCAGCGCCTGATCACCGCCCTTCCACAGACCGATGCCGACCCCGCGCGTCAGCGGCGCAATGACCTGCTCGTTGAACCAGTCGAAGTAGAATTTCTGAGTGAGCACCGTGTACAGCCAGTGGAATTTCTCTGCCGCCCGATCCGCGCGCGCCGGCTCACGCAGGAAGAACACCCAGGCGGTGAACACGCCGGCGGCCGCGAACCAGAAGGGCGGGGAGATCAGCCCGTGCAGGGCCAGGCGCACCGGGCCGGTGAAGTCCGCGCCGACCTTGGCGAGGACGTTGTTGGCCGCGAGCACGAAGATCGAGCGCCCGTAGTAGTCGCCGAACAGCACCGGGCCGACGGTGAAGGCGCCGATGAGGATCGAGGGAATCGCGAGCGCGATGAGTGGCCCGGTCACCACCGCCGGGCTCTCGTGCGGTGAGTCCGCGTGGCCGTGCTCCGCGTGGGTCGCATCCGCCGGGCGCTCGGCCGCCGCTGCATGCGTCGCGGCATCACGGAAGCGCTCCGGACCGTGGAAGGTCAGGAACAGCATCCGGAACGTATAGAGCGCGGTGACGAACACGCCGCACAACACGCACCAGTAGGCGTAAGTGCTTCCGAAGCGGTGCGACGCGCCCACTGCCTCGATGATCGCGTCCTTGGAATAGAAGCCGGAGAAGAACGGTGTGCCGATGAGGGCGAGCCCGCCGATCCAGCAGGTGACGGCGGTGATGGGCATGTACTTGGCGAGTCCCCCCATTTTGCGCATGTCCTGCTCGTGGTGCATGCCGATGATGACCGAGCCGGCGGCGAGGAACAGCAGCGCCTTGAAGAACGCGTGGGTCATCAGGTGGAAGATCGCCGCGCCATAGGCGGAAACCCCCAGCGCCACCGTCATGTAGCCGAGCTGCGAGAGCGTCGAATAGGCGATGACGCGCTTGATGTCGTTGTTCACCACCCCGAGCAGCCCCATGAAGAACGCCGTAGTGGCACCGATCACCAACACGAACGACAACGCGCCCTCGGAGTACTCGAACAGCGGTGACATGCGCGCCACCATGAAAATGCCCGCGGTCACCATGGTGGCCGCGTGGATCAGCGCCGAGATCGGGGTGGGACCCTCCATTGAGTCGGGCAGCCACACGTGCAGCGGGACCTGCGCGGACTTGCCCATGGCGCCGATGAACAGGCAGATGCAGATCAGCGTCAGCGCTTCCACCGAGGTGTGCGAGGTGAGCGGCAGGAATGCGTGCGCGATCTGCGGAGCGGCGGCGAAGGCGTCGCGGTAGCTGAGCGAGTGGGTGAAGTAGGCGACGCCGGCGATGCCCAGCACGAAGCCGAAATCGCCGATGCGATTGACCATGAAGGCCTTGAGGGCGGCAAAGGTCGCGCTCGGGCGCGTGTACCAGAAGCCGATCAGCAGGTACGACACCAGGCCGACCGCTTCCCAGCCGAAGAACAGCTGCAGGAAGTTGTTCGCCATCACCAGCATGAGCATCGAGAAGGTGAACAGCGAGATGTAGCTGAAGAAGCGGATGTAGCCGGGGTCGTCGCTCATGTAGCCGATGGTGTAGACGTGCACGCACAGCGACACGAAGGTCACCACCGCGATCATGAGCGCGGTCAGGCGGTCGATGAGGAAGCCGATCTCCATGTGCATCCCATCGCTCACCAGCCAGGTATAGACCTTGGCGTCGTACACCGGCGCGGCGTCGAAGTACATCTGCTTGAGCACGCCGAGCGACAGCGCGCACGACACCGCCACCGCGAGACAGGCGAGGGTGTGCGCGCCGACGCGCCCGATGAGACGGCCGCCGAGGCCGGCGATGATTGCGGCCGCGAGCGGCAGCAGCGCAATGGCGAGCAGCACGTTGGGGTTGAGTGCGTGCACGGCGTCAGCCCTTCAGCGTGTTGAGCTCTTCGACGTTGATGCTGCGCCGCTCGCGGAACAGCACCACCAGGATGGCGAGACCGATGGCCGATTCGGCCGCCGCCACGGTCAGGATGAAGAACACGAACACCTGGCCGTTGAGGTCTCCGAGATAGCGCGAGAAGGCGATGAAGTTGAAGTTGGCCGCGAGCAGCAGCAGCTCGATGCACATCAGCAGCAGGATGACGTTCTTGCGGTTGAGGAAGATGCCGGCCACTGCGAGCGAGAACAGCACGCCGGACAGCGTCAGCAGCTGCGCGAGGGTGATCACGGGCGCTTCTCCGGCTCCATTTTCACGATGCGCAGGCGGTCGGCGCGCCGCACCCCGACCTGCGCGGCGATGTCCTGCTGCTTGAGACCGGCGCGGCGGCGCATGGTGAGGGCGATCGCGGCGACGATTGCCACCAGCAGCAGCATCGCCGCCAGCTCGAACGGGTAGGCGTAGCGCGTGTACAGCACCCGCCCGAGCTCGAGGGTATTGCTGTAGGTGGGCGAGGTCGGCACGCCGCCGTGGCTGGCGTCGATGCCGAGTCCGCCGCGTGTCCACACGACGCCGGCGATCTCGATGATCACGGCGAGCGCGGTCAGCCAGCCGAGCCAGGCGAAGCGCGTGAAGCCCTGGCGCAGCTCCGCCAGGTCGATGTCGAGCATCATCACCACGAACAGGAACAGCACCATCACCGCGCCGACGTACACCAGCACCAGCACCACCGCGAGGAACTCCACCTCGAGCAGCAGCCAGATCGCTGCCGAGGTGATGAAGCACAGCACCAGGGCGAGCGCCGAATACACCGGGTTGCGCGCGCCGATCACGCCGAGCGCCGCGAGCACCAGGATGGCGGCGAACAGGTAGAACAACCCCTGAATCAGCATGGCCCGCCTGCCCGGAGCTTGCCGCTACGCGCGCTCATCGGTAGGGGGCGTCCACGGCCTTGTCGGCGGCGATCATCGCCTCGTAGCGATCGCCCACGGCGAGCAGCTTGTCCTTGGACATGATGTTCTCGCCGCGCCGCTCCATGTGGTACTCGTGGATGCGCGTCAGCACGATGGCATCCACCGGACAGGCCTCCTCGCAGAAGCCGCAGTAGATGCACTTGAACAGGTCGATGTCGTAGCGCGTGGTGCGCCGCGTGCCGTCGGGGGCGACGTCCGAGTCGATGGTGATGCACACCGCCGGGCAGACCGCCTCGCACAGCTTGCAGGCGATACAGCGCTCCTGGCCGTTGGCGTAGCGGCGCAGCGCGTGCAGGCCGCGAAAACGCGGCGACTGCGGCGTCTTCTCCTCCGGATAGTTGAGCGTGTACTTGGTGCTGACGAAGGTGCGTGCCGTGACCATCAGCCCCTTGACGAGCTCCGGCAGCAGGAAGGTCTTGAATGGATTCAGCGCCATCGCAGCCACCCCGTCAGTGGTACCACGGGCGCGCCCACGGCCCGATGTGATACACGGCCAGCACCATCTCCACGCCGATCCACACCAGCGTCACCGGAATCAGCGCCTTCCATCCCAGGCGCATGATCTGGTCGTAGCGATAACGTGGAAAGGTGGCGCGGAACCACAGGAACAGGAACACCAGGCAGAACGCCTTGACGAACAGCCACAGGAAGCTCGGCTGCCCGAGCCAGGTCGCGCCGAGGCCGGGGTAGCCGGCGAACGGCCCCTGCCAGCCGCCGAAGAACATTACCGCGGTGAGGGTCGAGATCAGAATCATGTTGGCGTATTCGGCGAGGAAGAACAGCGCGAAGGCGATGCCGGAGTACTCCACGTGAAAGCCGGCGACGATCTCGGACTCGCCTTCGGCGACATCGAAGGGCGCACGGTTGGTCTCGGCCACGCCCGAGATGAAGTACACCATGAACAGCGGAAACAGCCAGAACCAGTTCCACGACAGGAATCCGCCCTCCTGCGTGCGCACGATCGTGCCGAGATTCATGCTGCCCGCGGCCATCAGCACGCCCACCAGCGCAAATCCCATGGCGATCTCGTAGGCCACCATCTGCGCCGCCGAGCGCATGGCGCCGAGGAACGCGTACTTCGAGTTCGCCGCCCAGCCGGCGATGATGACGCCGTACACGCTCATGGAGGTGAGCGACAGCAGGTACAGCAGGCCCGCGTCGGCCTTGGAGACCACCACCGTCGGCGACAGCGGAATCACCGCCCAGGCGGCGAACGCCGGCACCAGCACGATCATCGGGGCGAGCCGGAACAGCAGGCGGTTGGCGCGCGCCGGGATGATCACTTCCTTCATGAGCAGCTTGAACACGTCAGCGAATGGCTGACCGACACCCGGCAGCAGGCCGAAG
Source organism: Steroidobacteraceae bacterium (assembly GCA_036008385.1). GTDB lineage: Bacteria > Pseudomonadota > Gammaproteobacteria > Steroidobacterales > Steroidobacteraceae > 13-2-20CM-66-19. Next base: position 66,491 of record DASYNX010000030.1, on the reverse strand, counting down.
ATGCGCACCCGGTTCGGCCCACGGCGCAGCTGCATCCAGCCGATCACCTTGCGCTCCCACAGAGTGAGCAGCGCGACGTTGATGATCAGCGCCACGGTGATGACCAGGATCCACGCGGTCGACTGCGCGTAGTCGGGCAGCGACATCCAGCTGTTGGTGAGCCTCTGCAGCACGCTCGCCGCTCTCCTCAGTAGGTCATGGCCGACGCGCGGCCCTCGCGCGTGCGCTGCAGCGACGGCGCCCGCCGCACCAGCGCATCCGTCTGGTACATGGGTACGTCCGTGACGCGCGCGACTTCGGTCGCCGGGCCGCGCAGCGTCACCTCGTGCGTACCCTGGTAGCCGCTCGCAGTCGCGGCCGCGCACGCCGCGCGCACCTCGGCGAGCACATCCTCAGAGGACTGGTAATCGAAGCGCGGCAGCTTGAGGAGGTTGCCGAGCACCCGCAGCACCTTCCACCCCGGGCGCGCGGCGCCCAGCGGTACGGCGGCGCCCGCCTGGCTCTGCCAGCGGCCCTCGCAGTTCACGTAGGTACCGGAAGTCTCGGCGAACGTGCCCATCGGCAGCAGTACGTGCGCGATGCTCTTCACTTCCGGGCTGACGAACGGCGTGATCGCCACGACGAACTCGGCCTTGGCGAGCGTGCGCAGGCTCTCCGGGTCGAGCGCGTCGATCGAGGGCTCGACGCCGCCGAGCAGCAGACAGGCGCGCAGCGGTTCGCTCAGCATCTGCCGCGCGGTCCGCCCCGGCTGCGCCACCGGTAGCGCACCCGCCTCGCGATGCGGGACGGCACCGGCAAGATAGGCGCCGGCGGCGTTGCCGCCCTCGGCAATCGTGCCGAGCACGGCCTGGCAGATCTCGGCGAGCGCTGCAGCGAGCGCGCGCACGTCGGCGAAGGCCGGGTGACGCGTCGCGAGCGCACCGAGCCAGACGGCGCGCCGCTCGCCGTTGAGCAGCGCCTGTGCCACCTCACGGTGGGCATCCGTGATCCGCGCGCCGCTCACCGCGGCGGCGAGCCGCGCCGGCGGCGGCCGGCCGGTCGCAGCGGCCGCGGCGCCGAGTACCGCCGCCAGGTCCGCCACCAGATCCCCGGGCGATGAGGTGAGGTAGGCCTTCACCGGAAACATATACGGGTAGCGCGCCGGATTGAGCAGTGCCACCGAGGCGCCGCGCTGCGCGGCCTTGCGTACGCGGTGCGCGAGGATCGGAGCCTCGCGCCGGAGATTGCAGCCGATCAGCAGCAGTGCGGAGAGCGCATCCACCGCGGCGATAGGCATGCCGAGACCCGGGAACACGGGGTCGGCGGCCTGGTCGCGGAAGTCGCGCTGCCGCAGACGATGATCGATGTTGTGCGAGCCGAGACCGCGCACGATGCGCGCCGCCAGATAGAGCTCCTCCACCGTGCCCGAGGGGCTCGCGAGGCAGCCGAGGCTCGCGGCGCGATCGCCGAGCCCTTCGGCGACCCGCATGAGCGCGGGCTCCCACTCGCTCTCCACCCACTCGGTGCCACGCCGCACCAGGGGTGAGCGCAGCCGATCGGGACTGTAGACGCCCTCGTAGCTGAAGCGGTCGCGGTCGGCGATCCAGACCTCGTTGATCGCCTCGTTCTCGCGCGGCACCACGCGCATCAGGCGCCCGCGCAGCACGTGACCGAACAGGTTGGTGCCGACCGCATCGTGCGGCGAGATGAGCGGCGTCGCAGTCATCTCCCAGGCACGCGCGGTGAAGCGGAACGGCTTGGACACCAGCGCCCCGACCGGGCACAGGTCGATGATGTTGCCGGAGAGCTCGTGGTTCAGGGTGCTCTCTATATAAGTGCGCACTTCCATGTGTTCGCCGCGGCCGATCATGCCGAGCTCCTGCATCCCGGCGATCTCCTCCGTGAAGCGGATACAGCGGCTGCACTGGATACAGCGCGTCATGTCGGTGGCGACCAGGGGACCGAGGTTCTCGTCGGCCACCGAGCGCTTGCCCTCGTGATAGCGCGAGATGTCGCGGCCGAAGCCGACCGCCAGGTCCTGCAACTCGCACTCCCCGCCCTGATCGCAGATCGGGCAATCGAGCGGGTGGTTGATCAGCAGGAACTCCATGGTGGCGCGCTGCGCGCCGATGGCGCGCGGGGACCGGGTGAACACCTTCATCCCTTCGGTCACCGGGGTGGCGCACGCCGGCAGGGGCTTGGGCGCTTTCTCCACCTCGACCAGGCACATGCGGCAGTTGGCGGCGATCGAGAGCTTGTCGTGATAGCAGAAGCGCGGCACGTAAATCCCGCTGCGGTCGGTGGCGCGGATGATCATCTCGCCCTTCATCGCCTGAATGGGCACGCCGTCGACTTCGATGTTGACCACGTCCGTCATGAAGATTTCCCCTGCGCGCCCTCAGGCCGCCCGCGCTCCCTCGGAATCGCCCACGAGGCTGCGCCCGCCGTGATCGATCATGTACTCGAACTCGTGCCGGTAGTGCTTGAGGAAGCTCTGTACCGGCCAGGCGGAGGCATCGCCGAAGGCGCAGATGGTGTGCCCTTCGATGCGGTTGGCGACATCGAGCAGCAGCCCCAGCTCCTCGCGGCGCGCCTGGCCGGCCAGCACGCGCTTGAGCATGCGGTTCATCCAGCCGGTGCCCTCGCGGCAGGGCGTGCACTGTCCGCACGACTCCGACATGTAGAAGCGCGCGACGCGCTCGAGCACCCGCACCATGCAGGTGGTCTCGTCCATGACGATGGCCGCACCGGTGCCGAGGGCGGAACCGGCGGCCTTCACCGAGTCGTAATCCATGTTGGTTTTCAGCATGGTCTCGCCCGGCACCACCGGCACCGACACTCCGCCGGGGATCACCGCCTTGAGCTTGCGCCCGTCGCGCACGCCGCCGCACAGCGCCAGCAGGTCGGCAAACGGGACACCTAGCGGCAGCTCGATATTGCGCTGCTTCACCACGTGCCCCGAGACGGAGAAGATCATGGTGCCCGCGGAATTCGCCGGCCCGAGGGCGGCGAACCACGCCGGCCCCTTGCGCAGTATGGTCGGCACCGAGGCGAAGCTCGCCGTGTTGTTGACGGTCGTCGGGGCACCGAATACGCCGAAGATCGCCGGAAAGGGGGGCTTGAAGCGCGGTTTGCCGGGCTTGCCCTCGAGCGACTCCAGCATCCCGGTCTCTTCCCCGCAGATATAGGCGCCGGCGCCGACGAAGGTGTGCAGATCGAAGTCGACACCGGAGCCGCGGACGTTCTTGCCGAGCAGGCCCGCCTCATAGGCCTCGGCGAGCGCCGCCTCGAAGCGCGGCACGGGCTCGCCGAGAAATTCCCCGCGGATGTAGTTGTAGGCGACCGTGGTGTTGGTGGCATAGCCGCCGATGGCGAGCCCCTCGATTACGGCGTGCGGGTTATAGCGCAGGATGTCGCGGTCGTGGCACGTGCCCGGCTCGCTCTCATCGGAGTTGCACACCAGGTACTTCTGCACCGGCGAGTTGCGCGGCATGAAGCTCCACTTGGTGCCGGTCGGGAAACCCGCACCCCCGCGCCCGCGCAGACCCGAGGCCTTCACCTGGTCGATGATCTGCTCGCGCGGCGGCTTCTCCCGCAGCAGCCGCTCCCACACCTCGTAGCCGCCGATGCTGCGGTAGCTGGCGAGCGTCCACGAGCACGCGAGCTTCAGCGGCTCGAGCAGCGCGAGATTCATCCGCGCGGCGTACTGGCTCTCGAGGTCGCTCACTTCAAGTCATCCAGGATGGCATTGAGCTTCTCGGGCGTGAGGTGCTCGTAGAACACGTGATCCACCATCATCATCGGCGATCCCGTGCAGGCGCCGAGGCATTCCTCCTCGCGCTTGAGAAAGATGCGTCCGTCGGCGGTGCTCTCGTTGAGCTTGATGCCGAGCTGCTTCTCGGCATGCGCCACCAGCGCCTCACCGCCGTTCAGCATGCAGGAGATGTTGGTGCAGATGCTGACGTGATGACGCCCGCACGGGTGGGTCGCGAACATCGAGTAGAAGCTCGCGACCTCGTAGACCTGGACCGGTGGGAGCTTGAGGTATTCGGCCACCGCGTCCATGAGGTCGGCGGTCAGGAAGCCGTGGTTCTGCTCCTGCGCCGCGCGCAGCGCGGCGATGCACGCCGAGCGCTGCCGCCCGGGCGGGAACTTCGCCACCCAGTGATCGATCTCGCGGGTGGTTGCGGGCGCGAGCAGCTGCAGTTTGCTCACCAGCGCCGTGCCGCCGACCCCGACTCCGCTGCGCTCGGTGCTCACCGGTCGATCTCCCCGAAGACGATGTCCTGGGTGCCGATCACCGCCACCACGTCCGCGATCATATGACCGCGGCACATCTCTTCCAGCGCGGCGAGGTGCGCGAAGCCCGGCGCGCGGCACTTGAGCCGATACGGCTTGTTGGCGCCGTCGGACACCAGGTAGATGCCGAATTCGCCCTTCGGGGCCTCGACCGCCGCGTAGGTGTCTCCCGCCGGCACTTCATAGCCTTCCGTGAAGAACTTGAAGTGATGGATGAGCGCTTCCATGTCCTCCTTCATGCGCTCGCGCCGCGGCGGCCGCACCTTGCGGTCATCGACCATGACCGGGCCCGGATGCGCGCGCAGCCATTCGACACACTGGCGGATGATGCGGTTCGCCTGACGCATCTCCTCGACCCGGACCAGGTAGCGGTCGTAGCAGTCGCCGTTCGCGCCCACGGGTATGTCGAAGTCCATGCGCTCGTAGACCTCGTAGGGCTGCTTCTTGCGCAGGTCCCAGGCGATTCCGGAGCCGCGCAGCATCGGGCCGGAGAAGCCGAGCTGCATGGCACGCTCCGGGCTCACCACGCCGATGTTGACGGTGCGCTGCTTCCAAATGCGGTTGTCGGTGAGCAGCGTCTCGTAGTCGTCGACCGCGGCCGGGAATGCCGCGGTGAAGGCCTGGATGAAATCCAGCATGGTGCCGGAGCGCGCCTCGTTGAGCCGCGCGACATCCTTGGCCGAGCGCCACTTCGAGACCTGGTACTTCGGCATCGACTCCGGCAGGTCACGGTACACGCCGCCGGGGCGGTAGTAGGTCGCGTGCATGCGCGTGCCCGACACTGCCTCGTACACGTCCATGAGCTCCTCGCGCTGCTTGAAGCACAGCAGGAACACGGTCATCGCGCCGATGTCGAGGCTGTGTGACCCGAGGAACATCAGGTGATTCAGGATGCGCGTGATCTCATCGAACATCACGCGGACGTATTGCGCGCGCTCGGGCGGCTCGATGCCCAGCAGCCGCTCGATGGCGAGCACGTAGGCGTGCTCGTTGCACATCATGGAGACGTAATCGAGCCGGTCCATGTAGCCGATCGACTGGTTGAAGGGCTTGGACTCGGCGAGCTTCTCGGTGGCGCGGTGCAGTAGCCCGATATGGGGGTCGGCCTTCTGGATGACTTCTCCGTCGAGCTCGAGCACCAGGCGCAGCACGCCGTGCGCCGCGGGGTGCTGCGGCCCGAAGTTCATGGTGTAGTTGCGGATCTCGGTGGAGGCGGCGGCCATCAGCGCGGCCCCTGCGGGTCTTTGAGCGCGGGCTCGTAGCGATGGTCGTGGCGGATGACCTTCGGCACCAGCACCCTTGGGGTGATGCTCACCGGCTGGTACACCACGCGCTGCTTCTCGGGATCGTACTGCACCTCGACGTTGCCGCTGAGCGGGAAGTCCTTGCGGAACGGATGCCCGATGAAGCCGTAATCGGTGAGGATGCGGCGCAGGTCCGGATGGCCACGGAACAGGATCCCGAACAGGTCGAACGCCTCGCGCTCGAACCAGTTGGCGCTCGCCCAGATGCCCACCACCGAATCGACCACCGGCTCGGCCGTATCGGGGCATTTCACCGTCAGGCGCAGGCGCTGGTTGTGGGTGATGGACAGGAGGTTGTAGACCACCGCGAAGCGTCCCGGCGCGTCGGGGTCGGGCCTGGCGCCCTGCGTGAGGCGCGCGCGGCTGAAACCCGAGCGGGTAGCGTCCTGCGTTTCCCAGTCATCGTGCCCGAAGTGGAGAAAATCGACTCCACACAGATCCATGAGCATCTCGAATCCGAGCTCCGGGGCAGCGCGCAACGTCGTGCACACACTGAGCAGTGTGGCCGCATCCGTCTGGTACGCGAGCTCCTGCGCGCGCGCCGGCAGACGACGCACGCTCCCCGACAGCTGCGCGTCAACCTTGCGGGCGAGAGCTTCGATGAGCTCGCTCACGTGTGGGCACACTCCATCAGCGCTTATCTGGCGATCGTGCTGGTGCGCGCGATCTTCTTCTGCAACTGCACGATCCCGTACACCAGTGCCTCCGCGGTCGGCGGACAGCCCGGCACATACACATCCACCGGCACGATGCGGTCGCAACCGCGCACCACCGCGTAGGAATAATGATAGTAACCGCCGCCGTTGGCGCACGAGCCCATCGAGATGACCCAGCGCGGCTCGGCCATCTGGTCGTACACCCGGCGCAGCGCCGGCGCCATCTTGTTGACCAGCGTCCCGGCCACGATCATCACGTCCGACTGTCGCGGGCTCGGACGGAACACCACACCGAAGCGGTCGAGGTCGTAGCGCGAGGCGCCGGCGTGCATCATCTCCACCGCACAGCAGGCCAGGCCGAAAGTCATGGGCCACAGCGACCCGGTGCGCGCCCAGTTGACCAGGTCATCGACCCGTGCGGTCACAAAGCCGCGCTGCGCGAAGCCCTCCAGGCTCTCGGCCGCTAATCCCACTCGAGCGCTCCCTTCTTCCACTCGTAGATGAATCCCACTACGAGAATCGCCAGGAAGATGCCCATGGCGGTGAGGCCGAACAGCCCGATCTTTCCAAGCGCGACGGCCCAGGGAAACAGGAAGGCGATCTCCAGGTCGAACACGATGAACAGGATCGCCACCAGGTAATAGCGTACGTCGAACTTGGCGCGCGAGTCCTCGAAGGCATCGAAGCCGCATTCGTAAGGCGCGAGCTTGGCAGCATCGGTGTGGAAGCGCGCGAAGTAGCGCCCGATGCCGGTGCCGAGCACCATCAGCACCACCGCCACGGCCGCGGCAACGATCAGAAAGATCAGGACGGGCAGATAGTTCGACAGCATGCGTGTGTAAGCGACCAGCCCCGCGTCGGGGGTCGGCATTGTAGCAGTGCAGTCGTCGTTTTGGTGCCGACGGTCGGATTCGAACCGACACGCCTTGCGGCGCTAGCCCCTCAAGCTAGTGTGTCTACCAATTCCACCACGTCGGCAACATCGGGAGGTGCGCGCGGCCCGTGGCGCACGTCACTTCGGAGCGGGTGTCGGCGCCGCCGGAGCCGGGCTCTGCGCCGGCGCCGTGGCCGGGGCGGAAGCCGGCGGCAAGGCAGGCGGCGTCACCGGCACGGCGCCACCCGCACCCGGAAGCGATGTCGGCTTCGGGACTGCCTCATCGAGGATGGTCTTCTGCGCGGTGTCGCCGGCACGCGTGCCCATGTAGGCGAGCGCGAGGCTGTTGATCATGAAGATCGCGGCGAACACCGCCGTGGCGCGCGACAGCGCGGTGGTGGCACCACGTGCACCGAATACGGTGCCGGATGCGCCTGCGCCGAAGCCCGCGCCCGCCTCCGCTCCCTTGCCACGCTGAAGCAGCACGAGGCCGATGATCGCGAACGCCGAGAACACCTGCACACAAGTCAAGATCACGCGCAACATCGGAAAAACTCACTCATCCTCAGGTCCGCGCCGCGGCCAGGATTGCCAGGAACTCATCCGCCTTGAGCGAGGCGCCACCGACCAGACCGCCGTCGACATCGGGCATCGCGAAGAGGTCCGCCGCGTTGCCCGCCTTGACGCTGCCGCCGTAAAGAATACGGGTGGCGGCGGCGATTCTAGCATCCCGGGCCCCGATCCGGGCCCGGATGAAGGCGTGTACCTCCTGAGCCTGATCGGGAGCGGCGTTGCGACCGGTGCCGATGGCCCACACCGGCTCGTAGGCGATCGCGCCCTGCTCGAGCGCGCCCGCCCCGCACAACTCGAGCACGACGTCCAGCTGACGCGCGACGACGTCGCGGGTGCGCCCCGCCTCGCGATCGGCGAGCTGCTCGCCGACGCACAGGATCGGCACCAGCCCCTTGGCGTGCGCGGTGCCGAACTTGCGCGCGACGAGTGAATCGCTTTCGCGATACAACAGCCGTCGCTCGGAGTGTCCGACGATCACGTACTCGCAGCCGACGTCCTTGAGCATCGCGGCCGACACCTCTCCGGTGAAGGCGCCGTGCGCATCCGCGCTGACATCCTGAGCGCCGAGGCTGAAGGCCGAGTCGCGCAGCAGCCGCCCGGCTTCATGCAGGTACACAAACGGTGGGCAGATCACGCATGCCGCGGCCGGTTCGGCCGGAGCGCGCGCCAGCAGCTCCTCGATGAGCCGCGCGGTCTCGCTGCGCGAGCCGTGCATTTTCCAGTTTCCGGCAACGATGGGGCGGCGCATGACCAAAGCTGGGGCGCGCTCACGGCGTTAAAAAGGGCGCGGGATGATAGCGATGCATCGGGGGTGACGCAACGCCGCACCCCGCACCCTTGGCCTGCGGGGTGGGAGCGTGCGCCCGGGGACGGGAACGCGGTCGACCCTTGACACGGGGCGCCGGGCACGCCGGCTCGTCTCAGCCGGCGGCGATGTTCTTGATGACCCCGGCGAGCTCGGTGGCTGCCGCGCGGGTCTCGGGCTCGTCGCGCCCCTCCACCATCACGCGGATCACCGGCTCGGTTCCCGAAGGGCGCAGCACGACGCGGCACTCCCCGCCGAGGCGCTGCTCGACGGCCTGCAGCGCCTGCTGCACGGCCGGCACGACCGCCGGGTCGAAGCGCTTGGCGACGTGAACGTTGAGCAGCACCTGCGGGAACTTGCGCATCGAGGAGGTGAGCTCCGCGAGCGGGCGCCCGGTGCGCTTGATGATCGCCAGCACCTGCAGTGCGCTCACCAGGCCGTCGCCCGTGGTGGTCTTGTCGAGGCACACGATGTGCCCGGAGGTCTCGCCGCCGAGGTTGCCGCGCGTCTCGCGCAGCATCGACAGCACGTAGCGGTCCCCGACCGCCGCCCGCCGGAACTCGATGCCGGCGCTGCGCAGCGCCACCTCGAGGCCCAGATTGCTCATCACCGTGCCGACCACGGGCCCGCGCAGTGCGCCCTCCTGCTGCAGGGCGCGCGCGATGACGTACAGCAGCTGGTCGCCGTCGACGATGCGCCCGAGGTGATCGACCATGACCAGGCGGTCGCCATCGCCGTCGAGCGCGAGTCCCACATTGGCGCGCACGCCCGGCACGGTGAGCTGCAGCAGGTCGGGTGCCATCGAGCCGCAGCCGTCGTTGATGTTGCGCCCGTTGGGCGAGCAGCCGATCGGCACGATCTCCGCGCCGAGCTCGGCCAGGATGCGCGGGCCGACCTTGTAGGCCGCTCCGTTGGCGCAGTCGATCACGATCTTGAGGCCCGAAAGGTCCAGGCCCGCGGGCAGGGTCGAGACGCAGAAGTCCTGGTAGTGGGTGCGCGAGCGGTCGGCGCGCGTGGCGCGGCCGAGGTCACGCGAGGTGCGGGTGAGCGGCGCCTGCTCCAGCTGGGTCTCGATTCGCTCCTCCAGCTCGTCGGAGAGCTTGGCGCCGGAGGCGTCGAAGAACTTGATGCCGTTGTCGTCGTAGAGGTTGTGGGAGGCGCTGATCACGACGCCGAAGTCGCAGTCGAAGCGCCGTGTCAGGTAAGCAATGCCCGGCGTCGGCAGCGGCCCGATGAGCATGACGTCGACGCCGGCGGCGACAAATCCGGCCTCGAGCGCCGATTCGAACATGTAGCCCGAGAGGCGCGTGTCCTTGCCGATGAGCACGGTGCCGCCGTCCGGCGCCAGCACGCGCGCCGCCGCGCTCGCCAGCTGCAGCGCAAAGTCCACCGTCATCGGGTGCTCGCCTACCCGCCCTCTGACGCCATCGGTTCCGAAGTATCGCCGCCCCATGCACCGCTCCCCCAGGCAACCCTGTTGCGCCGCTAGCCCGGCCGGGCCTGAACCGCCACCGCCACTTTGAGGGCATCGAGCGTCGCTGCCACCTCATGCGCGCGGACGATGCGCGCCCCGTTGAGCGCCGCGATGACCGCCATCGCCACACTGCCCGCCAGGCGTTCCCCCGGCTGCCGTTGCGTGAGTGTGCCCAGCATCGACTTGCGCGACAACCCAACCAACACCGGCACCCCGTCCGCCGCCAGCTCCGGCAACCGCCGCAGCAGCGCGAGATTGTGCTCCAGGGTCTTGCCGAATCCGAATCCCGGATCGACCGTGAGCCGCTCCGCGGCCATCCCGGCACCGCGGCAGGCCGTTACGCGGGCCGCGAGAAACGCGCGCACCTCGCTCACGACGTCGGCGTAGTGCGGCGCAAGCTGCATCGTGCGCGGCTCACCCTGCATGTGCATCAGGCATACAGCGCAGCCGCTCGCCACGGCCGCCTCGAGCGCGCCGCCCGCGCGCAGCGCGCGTACGTCGTTGATGAGCCCGGCGCCTGCTGCAGCAGCGGCGCGCATGACCTCGGGCTCGCTGGTATCGACTGAGATGACGGCGCCGGTGGCCGCCCGCAGCCGCTCGATCACCGGGATCACGCGCCGCAGCTCCTCCGCCACACTCACGCCCTCTGCGCCCGGGCGCGTGGACTCGCCGCCGACGTCGATGAACGCCGCGCCCTCTGCCGCCATGCGCACGCCCTGCTCCACCGCCGCCTCCAGGCCGAAGAAGCGTCCGCCGTCGGAGAAGGAGTCCGGCGTGACATTAAGCACCCCCATCACGACCGGCGTGCTCAGATCGAGCGTCTGGTCTGCGCAGCGCAGCGTTACCGGCGGCGGCGACATTTAGTGAGGGGGGTGCGACGGAGCCTGCCAGGTGAGCGGGCGGGAGCGACCCGGCTCCAGGGGACGGATCTACGGGTCAGTGCTGCCCAGCGGGAATCGCCGGCCCGCCCGCCGGCGCCGGCGGCGCCTGCGGCGGCTTGTTCGACAGCGTGTCGTCCCAGCCCGGGGGCGGCTGCGGGTCCTTGCCGGCCATGATGTCCTTCAGCTGCTCGTCGTCGATGGTCTCGTATTTCATGAGTGCATCGGCCATGAGGTGCAGCTTGTCGAGCGCGGCGGTGAGGATCTGGCGCGCCCGCTGGTAGTTGCTCTCGATGACGCGGCGTATCTCCTCGTCGATCGCATGCGCGGTGACATCCGACACCTGCTTGTGCTGCGTGACGCTGCGGCCGAGGAACACCTCGCCGGTCTCCTCGGTATAGGTCAGCGGGCCGAGCTTGTCCGACAGTCCCCACTTGGTGACCATGTTGCGGGCGAGCTCGGTGGCGCGCTCGATGTCGTTGGCGGCACCGGTGGTCACCGACTCGGGACCGAAGATCAGCTCTTCGGCGATACGGCCGCCAAACAGCGTCGCGATCGCGCTCTCCAGGCGCCGCTTGGAGAAGCTGTAGCGATCCTGCTCCGGCAGGAACTGCGTGACGCCGAGTGCGCGCCCGCGCGGAATAATCGTGACCTTGTAGACCGGGTCGTGCTCGGGCACCGTCATGCCGACGATCGCGTGACCGGCCTCGTGATAGGCCGTCATGCGCTTTTCCGCCTCGCTCATGACCATGGAGCGCCGCTCGGTGCCCATCATGATCTTGTCCTTGGCGCGCTCGAACTCGTCCATGCCGACCATGCGTTTGTTGGCGCGCGCGGCGAACAACGCCGCCTCGTTGACGAGATTGGCGAGATCGGCGCCCGAGAAGCCGGGCGTGCCGCGCGCAATCAGCGCGGGCTTGACGTCATCGGCCAGCGGCACGCGCCGCATGTGCACGCGCAGGATCTGCTCGCGGCCGCGCACGTCGGGCAGCGGGACCACCACCTGGCGGTCGAAGCGCCCGGGACGCAGCAGCGCCGGATCGAGCACGTCCGGCCGGTTGGTGGCCGCAATGACGATGATGCCCTCGTTGCCCTCGAAGCCGTCCATTTCCACCAGCAGCTGGTTGAGCGTCTGCTCGCGCTCGTCGTGGCCCCCGCCGAGCCCCGCGCCGCGGTGGCGGCCGACGGCATCGATCTCGTCGATGAAGATGATGCACGGTGCGTGCTTCTTCGCCTGCTCGAACATGTCGCGCACGCGCGAGGCGCCGACGCCGACGAACATCTCGACGAAATCGGATCCCGAGATGGTGAAGAACGGCACCTTCGCCTCGCCGGCTATCGCGCGCGCCAGCAGCGTCTTGCCGGTGCCGGGGGAGCCGACCATGAGCACGCCCTTGGGGATCTTGCCGCCGAGCTTCTGGAACTTGCCCGGATCCTTGAGGAAATCGACGATCTCGCCGACCTCCTGCTTTGCTTCATCGACACCGGCCACGTCGGCGAAGGTGACGTTCACCTGATCTTCGCCGAGGAGCCGCGCGCGGCTCTTGCCAAAGGACATCGCGCCGCGGCCGCCGGAAGCTCCCTGCATCTGCCGCAGCATGTACAGAAACACCAGTATCAACAGCAGCGCCGGTGCCATCTGCAGCAGCAGCTGGCCGATGAAGTTCGGCTGCTTGGGCTCCTTGGACTCGATCCCGACGTGCGCCCGCTCCAGGGTACCGATGAGAGCGGTGTAGTCGGTCTCGGGATTACGCGTCTTGAACCCCGCCTGATTGTCCTTGAACTCGCCGTAGATCATGTCTCCCTGCAGGATCACGCCCTTGACGCGATCGCTCTTCACATCGTCGAGGAATTCGGAGTACTTGATCTCCTGTGGCTGGCCGACGGTCGGCATGTAGCGGCTGAACACTGCCAGCAGCACGAGCACGATCACTACCCACAGCAGGATGTTCTTTGTCAAATCGTTCAAAGACTTCCGTCCTTTGCGCGCGGCGCCGTCCCGGGGCTCAAAAACAACCTACACCAAGCGAAACTGCATGGCCAGCAAATAGATCTCGGCGCTGCGGGAGCGCGAGGCACCCGGCTTCACGAGCTTCACCCGGCCGAATCTCCTGCGCGAACCCTGCACCAGCTCCGGAAAGCCGGCACCCTGAAACACCTTGATCAGGGCATGACCGCCTGGCTTCAAGAGACGCCCGGCCATATCGAGTGCCAGCTCGGCCAGGTAGATCGAACGCGGCTGGTCGATCACCTCGACGCCGCTGAGGTTCGGCGCCATGTCCGACAGCACCACGTCCACGCCCCTCGCGGGCAGCAGGCTCAGGATCCGATTGAAGATCTCCTCCTCCCTGAAGTCGCCCTGGACGAACTCGACGCCCGGCACGGCGGCCATCGGCTGCAGGTCGCTCGCCACCACCCGCCCCTTTCGGCCCACCCGCTCGCAGGCGTACTGGCTCCACGCACCCGGGGCGGCGCCCAGGTCCAGGCAGACGGCACCCGGCTTGAGCAGCCGCTCGCGCCGGTCGATCTCCTCGAGCTTGAACACCGCCCGCGAGCGGCGGCCTTCGGCCTGCGCGCGTTGCACGAACGGATCGGCGAAGTGCTCCCGCAGCCACCGTCCGCTGCTGCGCGAACGGCGGCTCATGATTTTAGTAAGCGCCTGACGGACATAAGTTCCTCATAGAATGGCGCCGATGGACCCCGCCGCCCCCGGCTCCGGCGCGCCGCCTCCAGCGTCGCTGACCGAGCGCCAGCGCAGGCACCTGCGCGGGCTGGCGCATGCGCTGAAGCCCGTCGTGTGGCTCGGCAGCGCGGGGCTGAGCGCCGCAGTCGCCGTCGAAACCGCGCGCGCCCTCGACGCTCACGAGCTCATCAAGGTGAAGGCTGCCGCCGGCGACCGCGACGCGCGCGACCAGCTGTTCGCCGCGCTCGCGCAGCAGACGGGCAGCGCGCTGGTGCAGCGCATCGGGAACGTGGCCGTGCTCTATCGCCCGCGCGCCGATCTGCCGCGCATCCTCATCCCCGACGCCTAACCACAGCGCACCGCGATGATCTCGTAGGAGCGCGTGCCGCCCGGGCTGGTGACAGCCACCACCTCGCCTTCGGACTTGCCGACCAGCGCCCGAGCGATCGGTGAGGTGACCGAGATGCGTCCGGCGCGGATATCCGCCTCGTCCTCGCCGACGACCTGGTACACCACGCGCGCGCCGTCCGTCTGGTCCTCGAGCTCGACCTGCGCCCCGAACACTACCCTGCCGGTGTTGGGGAGCTGCGCCGGATCGATGACCTGCGCGTTGGCGAGCTTGTGCTCGATGTCCCGGATGCGGGCCTCGATGAACCCCTGCTGCTCGCGTGCGGCGTGATACTCGGCGTTCTCCGAGAGGTCCCCGTGTCCGCGCGCCTCGGCAATCGCCTTGACGATGTTCGGGCGCGCCTCGGACTTCAGCCGCTTGAGCTCGGCACGCAGCGCTTCGGCGCCCCGCAGGGTCATCGGATGCTTCATGCGCCGAGCGCCTCGCTGTGCAGGTCCTGCAGGCGGTTCACTTCGACTTCGTCGAGATGATCGAGGGCCTCGCAGGTCGCGAGTCCCGCCGCGAGCGTCGTGTAGTAGGTGACGCGGTGGTGCACGGCCTCGCGGCGAATGGAGTTCGACTCACGGATGGCGAGCTTGCCTTCGGTGGTGTTGACGATGAGGTCGATCTCGTCGTTCTTGATCATGTCGACGATGTGGGGGCGGCCCTCACGCACCTTGTTGACGCGGCGGCAGGCGACGCCGGCGGCGCTCAGCGCCTTGGCCGTGCCCTCGGTCGCCAACACCTCGAAGCCGCGCTCGATCAGCTTCTTCGCCAGCTCGACCGCGGGCGCCTTGTCGCGGTCGCGCACGCTGATGAAGCACACCCCCTGGCGCGGCAGCACCACGCCGGAAGCGGTCTGGGCCTTGGCGTACGCCTCACCGAACGTGCGGCCGGTGCCCATCACCTCGCCGGTCGACTTCATCTCGGGACCCAGGATCGGGTCGGCCTCGGGGAACTTGATGAACGGGAACACCGCCTCTTTCACCGAGTAGTAGGCGGGCACGCGCTCAATCGCTCCGACGAGCTGCCTGAGCTTGTGGCCGGTCATGAGGCGCGCGGCGATCTTGGCGAGCGGCAATCCGGTCGCCTTGGAGACGAACGGTACGGTGCGCGAAGCGCGCGGGTTGACCTCGAGCACGTAGATGACACCGGCCTGGATCGCGTACTGCACGTTCATGAGACCCACGACGTTGAGCGCGCGGGCGAGCTTGCGCGTCTGCTCGCGCAGCTCGGACTGCATCTCGCGCGAGAGACTGTTCGGCGGCAGCGAGCAGCCCGAGTCCCCCGAGTGCACCCCGGCCTGCTCGATGTGCTCCATGATGCCGCCGATGAGCACATCCTCACCGTCGCACGCCGCATCCACGTCGACCTCGATGGCGACGTCGAGGAAGCGATCAAGCAGCACGGGGCTATCGTTCGACACCTGCACCGCGTGGGTCATGTAGGTGCGCAGGTCGTCCTCGTTGAACACCACCTCCATGGCGCGCCCGCCGAGCACGTACGAGGGCCGGACAATGAGCGGAAAGCCCACTTCGCGGGCAAGCTTCACCGCCTGCTCCTCGGTACGCGCGGTCGCGTTGGCCGGCTGCTTGAGCCCGAGCTTGCGCACCAGCGCCTGGAAGCGCTCGCGGTCCTCGGCGATGTCGATCGAGTCGGGCGAGGTGCCGATGATCGGAGCACCGGCCGCCTCGAGCGCCCGCGACAGCTTGAGCGGCGTCTGACCGCCGAACTGCACGATCAGTCCTTCGGGCTTCTCCACGGCCAGGATCTCGAGCACGTCCTCGAGGGTAAGCGGCTCAAAGTACAGGCGGTCGGAGATGTCGTAGTCGGTCGAGACGGTCTCGGGATTGCAGTTGACCATGATGGTCTCGAAACCGTCCTCGCGCAGCTGCAGCGCCGCGTGCACGCAGCAATAGTCGAATTCGATTCCCTGGCCGATGCGGTTGGGGCCGCCGCCGAGGATCATGACCTTGCGACGTGTGGTGGGATGCGCCTCGCACTCCTCTTCGTAGGTGGAGTAGAGATAGGCGGTGGAGGTGGCGAACTCCGCCGCGCAGGTATCGACGCGCTTGTAGACCGGCTTGACGCCGAGCTCGTGACGCTTGTCGCGGATCGCTTTCTCGGGCATGTCGACCAGCCGCGCCAGGCGGCCGTCGGAGAAGCCCTTGCGCTTGAGGTGGCGCAGCCGTTCGGCGCTCAGCGCACCGAGCCCCTCCTCGCGCACCTGGCTCTCCTCCTTCACGAGCTCCTCGATCTGCGCCAGGAACCACGGATCGATGCGGGTGAGCTCGGCGATGCGCGCGAGCGGCCACCCGGAGCGAAAGGCATCCGCCACGTACAGCAGGCGATTCGCCCCGGGGGCGCGCAGCTCGTGCGCCAGGCGGTCCCGGTCCTCATCCGAGAGCGGCTCGGGGAGCTGCGGTGCCAGGCCATCGAGACCGGTCTCGAGTCCCCGCAGGGCCTTCTGCAGCGACTCCTGGAACGTGCGGCCGATGGCCATGACCTCGCCGACGGATTTCATCTGCGTCGTCAGGCGATCGTTGGCGGCGGGAAATTTCTCGAAGGTGAAGCGCGGGATCTTGGTGACGACGTAGTCAATCGAAGGCTCGAAGGAGGCCGGGGTGGCCCCCCCGGTAATGTCGTTCTTGAGCTCATCGAGCGTGTAGCCGACGGCGAGCTTGGCGGCGATCTTGGCGATCGGGAAACCGGTCGCCTTGGAGGCGAGCGCCGAGGAGCGCGACACGCGCGGGTTCATCTCGATGATCAGCAGCCGCCCGTCCTCGGGGTTGACGGCGAACTGCACGTTCGAGCCGCCGGTGTCGACGCCGATCTTGCGCAGCACCGCCACCGAGGCGTCGCGCATGCGCTGGTATTCCTTGTCGGTGAGCGTCAGGGCAGGCGCGATGGTGATCGAGTCGCCGGTGTGCACGCCCATGGGGTCGAGGTTCTCGATCGAGCAGACGATGATGCAGTTGTCCTTGCGGTCGCGCACCACCTCCATCTCGAACTCTTTCCAGCCGATCACCGACTCCTCCAGCAGCACCTCCCCGGTCGGGGAAGCATCGAGCCCGCGCGTTACGATGTCCTCGAGCTCCTCGCGGTTGTAGGCGATGCCTCCGCCGCTGCCGCCGAGGGTGAAGGACGGCCGCGCGACCACCGGGTAGCCGATCTCGCCGGCGATCGCCCGGCCCTCATCGAGACTGCGCGCGATCTGTGACTGTGGCGTCTCGAGCCCGATCTCGCGCATGGCGTTGCGGAACAGCTCGCGGTCCTCGGCCATGTCGATGGCGGCGCGGGAAGCTGCGATCAGCTCGACCTCGTATTTCTCCAGCACCCCTTCGCGCACCAGGTCGAGCGCGGTATTGAGCGCGGTCTGGCCACCCATCGTGGGCAGCAGCGCATCCGGGCGCTCCTTCTCGATGATGCGGGCCACGGTGCGCGCGTTCACCGGCTCGATGTAGATGGCATCGGCCATCTCCGGGTCGGTCATGATGGTGGCGGGATTGGAGTTGACCAGGACGACCCGGTAGCCCTCCTCGCGCAGCGCCTTGCAGGCCTGGGCTCCCGAGTAATCGAACTCGCACGCCTGCCCGATGACGATCGGGCCCGCCCCGATGATCAGGATGCTCTCGATGTCGGTGCGCTTGGGCACTGCTTCAGCGAGCGGCCGCCTGCTGGCGGCGCAGGTTCTGCTCGGCGACCTTCAGCTGCGCCTGCAGCCGGCGCAGCATGAGATGGTTGAAGCGCTCGAAGAGCGGGCGCAGGTCGTGCGGCCCGGGACTCGCTTCCGGGTGTCCCTGGAAGCCGAATACGGGGCGCTCCTCGAAGGCGATTCCCTGCAGCGACCCGTCGAACAGTGAGCGGTGCGTCGCCTTCACCGCCGGCGGCAGCGTGCTCTCGTCGACCGCGAATCCATGGTTCTGACTGGTAATGAATACGCGCCCGGACTCGAGCTCCTGCACCGGATGGTTGGCGCCGTGGTGGCCGAATTTCATCTTCACGGTGCGCGCGCCGGCGGCGAGGCCGAGGATCTGATGGCCGAGACAGATGCCGAAGACCGGCAGATCGGTCTCGAGAAAGCGCTGCGTGGCCTTGATGGCGTAGGCGCACGGCTCCGGATCACCCGGTCCGTTCGACAGCAGGACGCCGTCGGGCTCGAGCGCCAGAGTCTCCTCGGCAGGGGTCTGCGCCGGCACGACGGTGATGCGGCAGCCACTGTCGGCAAGGAGCCTGAGGATGTTGCGCTTGATACCGAAGTCGTACGCCACGACGTGCAGGCGCTGACTGGCGCGGATGGGCACGCGACCGGTCTCGGGCCACAGCGTTCCCTCGTTCCACTGGTAGCTGCGCTTGGTGCTCACCACCTTCGCCAGGTCCATGCCCTTGAGGCCCGGGAACTTGCGCGCTGCTTTGATCGCCGCGCTCTGATCGGCCTTGTCGCCGGTCATGATGCAGCCGGCCTGCGCGCCCTGCTCGCGCAGGATGCGCGTGAGCTTGCGGGTATCGATGCCAGCGATCGCGACGAGGCGTCCGCGCTCGAGAAACTCCGGCAACGACTCGTTGGCGCGCCAGTTGCTCGGCAGGAGCGAGAGGTCGCGGATGATGAGCCCGGCTGCGTACACCTGCCCGGCCTCGAGGTCTTCCGGAGTCGTGCCGGTATTGCCGATGTGCGGGCAGGTGAGCGTCACGATCTGCCGTGCGTAGGACGGGTCGGTGAGGATCTCCTGGTAGCCCGTGAGAGCGGTGTTGAAAACGACCTCGCCTGTGGTGTTGCCCTTGGCTCCGACTGACTGGCCGCGGAAGATCGTTCCATCGGCCAGCGCGAGCACCGCAGGTACGCTCACGAGATCACTTCTCCCTGACGCACATACACAAAGCGGGAGGAGTTCTCATCGAACATCCTCCCGCCTTGCATGGACTAACCCGTACACGGATTAGGCAGAAATTTTACGGGCTATTCGGCCGATGTGTCCACGGAAAATTCCTCCCCGGATCGGCCTCCAGGGACTTCATGGACAATCGCCGAATCACCGTTAAGTGCCTGTTTTAAGACCCAGAAAATCACGCATGCCATAACGGCCCGGCGGCTGGGACGCAAGCCACAGCGCGGCGGCCAGCGCCCCCCGGGCAAAGACCGCCCGATCGCGCGCCCGATGTGTCAGCGAGAGCTCCTCGCCCACCCCGGTGAAGAGCACGGTGTGCTCCCCGACAAGATCCCCGGCGCGCACGGTGGCAAAGCCGATCTCGCCCTCGCCCCGCGGGCTGGAGCGGCCGGCTGACCGGGCGCCCGGTGGCGGCAGAGCCGTGCCCCGCGCTGCGGCGGCCGCGGCACCGAGCGCGAGCGCCGTGCCGGAGGGGGCGTCCTGCTTCAGCCGGTGATGCAGATCGAGCACGTCGATGTCGAAGCTGACAGGCAGGGAGCGGGCGGCGACGCGCACCAGCTCGGTGAGCAACGCCGCGCCGAGGCTGGTATTGGCGGCCACGAGCAACGGGATATCGCCGGCGGCCGAGTGCAGCTCGCCCTCGAGCGCCTCGTCATAGCCGGTGGTGCCGAGCAGCAGCGGCTTACGGGCCGCCCGGCAGGCCGCGAGGTTCTCGGCCACCGCGGCGGCGTGGCTGAAGTCGATGGCGACGTCCGCCTGCGCGAGCGCGCGCGGCAGGTCGCTCGTCACCGTGAGGTTCGCCCTGCCGATGCCGGCGACCTCGCCCGCATCGCGCCCGAGGGCGAGGCTGGCCGCAGAGGCGATGGCACCGGTGACGATGAGTTGCGGGAAGCCCGGTGCCGCACGCAGCAGCGCCGTCCCCATGCGCCCGGTGACGCCGATCACGACAGCGCGGCGCAGCGGCGGGTGGGACTGGGGGGCCATGCGGTTACCCCTTGCCGGTGTTTCCGGCAAAGAAGCGCTTCACGCCTTCGAGGAATCCCTTCTCGCGCGGTGCGTGCCGCGCCGCATGCGCCCGCAGCGACTCCTCGAGACTGCGGATGAGCTCGCGCTGCTCAGTCGACAGGTGCACCGGCGTCTCGACCACGACGCGGCAGAACAGGTCTCCGCGCGCACCACCGCGCACCGGCTTCACGCCCTTGTCACGCAGGCGAAACACGCGGCCCGACTGTGTCTCGGCAGGGATCTTCAGCTGCACGTCGCCCTCGAGGGTGGGCACGGCGACGCTGCCCCCGAGCGCGGCCGTCGCGAAGCTCACCGGCACTTCGCAGCTCAGGTGCTCGCCGTCGCGCTCGAAGATCGGGTGCTCGCGCACGTGGATCTCCACGTACAGGTCGCCCGCCGGGCCGCCGTTGCGCCCGGACTCGCCCTCGCCCGTGAGCCGCACGCGATCGCCGGAGTCGACGCCGGCGGGGACCTTCACCGCGAGCGTGCGGGTGCGTCGCACACGGCCCTGGCCGTGGCAGCTCTCACAGGGATTACGCACGATCGTGCCCGCGCCGCGGCAGCGCGGGCAGGTGTGCTGCAGTTGAAAGAAGCCCTGGGACACGCGCACCTGGCCGGCGCCGCCGCAGGTGTCGCAGGTGGCAGGCTGGCTGCCCGGGGCGGCGCCGCTGCCGTGACAGGTGTCGCATGCGGCGAGCCGCACGACTTCGATCTCCGCCTGGTGGCCGAACACCGCCTGCGGCAGCTCGAGCTCGAGCTCGTAGCGCAGATCCGCGCCGCGGAATACCTGCGAGCGGCCTCCGCGTCGGGCGCCGCCGAAGATGTCGCCGAACACGTCTCCGAAGATGTCGCTGAAAGAGTCGGCCCCGAATCCGCCCCGCGCGCCGGCACGCGCCGCCGCCTCGACCCCGGCGTGGCCATACTGGTCGTAGGCCGAGCGCTTGTGCGGGTCGGTGAGCACCTCGCAGGCCTCCTTGGCCTCCTTGAACGACTCCTCGGCTTCCTGATCGTTCGGATTACGATCGGGGTGGTATTTCATCGCGAGGCGTCGATAGGCCTTCTTGATCTCGGCCTCAGTCGCTGTCTTCGGTACGTCCAGTACCTTGTAGTAGTCGCGCTTCGGCATGGGGCGCTTAGGAGGCCTTGCGTCCCTTGTCCTTCACCTCTTCGAACTCCGCGTCCACCACATCCTCGCGCCCGCTTGCGCCGCCCGGCTGACCCGCCGCGCCCGCACCGCCGGCCGCCGCTTCGCCGCCGTTTCCGCCGGCTGCAGCGCCCTGCTCGGCGGCATAGGCGCGCTGCGCGATGGTGGCGGAGGCCTGGGCGAGCGCCTCGGTCTTCTTCTCGATGACCCCGCGGTCATCACCCTTCAGTGCCGTGCGCAGATCGGACACCGCGCTCTCCACCCGGGCGCGCTCGCCGGCGTCGACCTTGTCGGCGAGGCTCTGGAGCGACTTCTCCACCGCGTGGATCAGCGCGTCCGCCTTGTTGCGGGTATCGACCAGCTCGCGGAAGCGCTTGTCCTCCTCGGCGTGCGCCTCGGCGTCGCGCACCATGCGCTTGATCTCATCCTCGGTGAGTCCGCTCGAGGCCTTGATGACGATCTTCTGCTCCTTGCCGGTGGCCTTGTCCTTCGCCGACACGTTGAGGATGCCGTTGGCGTCGATGTCGAAGGACACCTCGACCTGCGGCATCCCGCGCGGCGCCGGCGGTATGTCGGCCAG
Source organism: Steroidobacteraceae bacterium (assembly GCA_036008385.1). GTDB lineage: Bacteria > Pseudomonadota > Gammaproteobacteria > Steroidobacterales > Steroidobacteraceae > 13-2-20CM-66-19. The sequence continues at coordinate 44,963 of DASYNX010000030.1, read as the reverse complement.
GTCGAACTTGCCGAGGGACTTGTTGTCCGCCGCCCGGTCACGCTCGCCCTGCAGCACGTGAATGGTCACCGCCGTCTGGTTGTCGTCGGCCGTCGAGAACACGTTCGACGCCTTGGTGGGGATGGTGGTGTTCTTCTCGATGAGCTTGGTCATGACGCCGCCGAGGGTCTCGATACCGAGCGACAGCGGTGTCACATCGAGCAGCAGCACGTCCTTCACTTCGCCCGCGAGCACGCCGGCCTGGATGGCGGCGCCCACCGCGACCGCCTCGTCGGGGTTCACGTCCTTGCGCGGCTCCTTGCCGAACAGGTCCTTGACGTACTTCTGCACCAGCGGCATGCGTGTCTGGCCGCCGACCAGGATCACCTCGGCGATGTCGCCCACGGTGACGCCGGCGTCCGTCAGCGCGGTCTTGCAGGGTGCGACGGTCTTCTGCACCAGGTCCTCGACCAGCGATTCGAGCTTGGCGCGCGTCAGCTTGATGTTGAGGTGCTTCGGCCCCGAGGCATCGGCGGTGATGTACGGCAGATTGATATCGGTCTGCTGGGTCGAGGACAGCTCGATCTTGCCCTTCTCTGCGGCTTCCTTGAGACGCTGCATGGCGAGCGGGTCCTTGCGTACGTCGACGCCGGACTCCTTCTGGAACTGCTCGGCCAGGAAATTGATGATGCGCAGGTCGAAGTCCTCGCCGCCGAGGAAGGTGTCGCCGTTGGTCGAGAGCACCTCGAACTGGCGCTCGCCGTCGACCTCGGCGATCTCGATGATGGAAATGTCGAACGTGCCGCCGCCCAGGTCGTAGACGGCGATCTTGCGGTCCCTGCCCTGCTTGTCGAGCCCGTAGGCGAGGGCCGCGGCGGTCGGCTCGTTGATGATGCGCTTGACCTCGAGGCCGGCGATGCGGCCGGCGTCCTTGGTGGCCTGGCGCTGGGAGTCATTGAAATAGGCCGGCACCGTGATCACGGCCTCGGTGACGGTCTCGCCGAGATAATCCTCGGCGGTCTTCTTCATCTTCATGAGCACCCGCGCGGAGATCTCCGGGGGCGCCATCTTCTTGCCCTGCACCTCAACCCAGGCATCGCCGTTCTCGGCACGGGCGATCTTGTACGGGACCATCTTGATGTCCCGCTGCACCACCTCGTCCTCGAATTTGCGTCCGATCAGGCGCTTGATGGCGAACAGCGTGTTCTGGGGGTTGGTCACGGCCTGACGCTTGGCGGGCTGGCCTACCAGCACCTCGTTGTCCTTGGTGAAGGCGACGATCGAGGGGGTGGTACGGTCGCCCTCGCTGTTCTCGATCACACGGGGCTTGCCGCCCTCCATGATGGCCACGCACGAGTTGGTCGTGCCGAGATCGATGCCGATTACCTTAGCCATGGGTCACTCCGCGGGAAACTCATTCAAAAGGGATAGTCCGGAACCACTTCTTAGGGGTGGTCGCTGAAGCTTTCAAGCCCGCCGGGATCAATCCGGCGCCCGGGACACGATCACCCGTGCCGGGCGCAACAGCCGCCCGTTGAGCTCGTAGCCCGGCTGCACCACCTGCAGCACCGAATTCGGCTCGGCGGTAGCCGACTCCTGGGTCATCATCGCCTCGTGCCGCCCCGGGTCGAAGGGCTCGCCCAGCGGGTCGATGACCGCGACCCCGAGCTTCTCGAGCGCTTTGGAGAGCAGCTGCAGCGTCGCCTGCTGCCCTTCCCTCAGGCTCCGGGCATCGGCGCGCGCGGCGTTCTGGACCGCCGCCTCCAGGCTGTCCTTCACCGGCAGCAGCTCCGCGACGAATTTCTCCAGCCCGTAGCGGTTGGCTGCCTCGATGTCGCGCTGCGCGCGCTTGCGCACGTTGTCGAGCTCGGCCACCGCGCGCAGGTACTGCTCCCAGTGGCTCTTGGCACGTTCCTCGGAGTCCGCGAGCGCCTGCTGCAGGCGCTCGAGCCCGACCAGCTGCGCCGCCGTTTCCGGCAGCACCGTGGCGGGCTCGGCTGCGGCAGCGTCGCCGCGTCGCTCGGACTCGTTTGCACTCATCTCGACGGACCTCCGGGTGCGGTTCGGCCAATGATTAAGGGTAAACCCGGCCGGCGGTCAAGGGGTGGGGGGTCAGCGGCGGGAATTCAAGGCGGCGCCGAGCAGCTTCGCGGTCATGTCGACGATCGGGATCACCCGCTCGTACGCCATGCGCGTCGGGCCGATCACCCCGAGCACACCGACTACGGACTCCCCATCCGCGTACGGAGCCGTGACCACGCTGCAATCGTCGAGAATGTGGTAGCCGGACTCATGGCCGATGAAGATCTGCACCCCTTCGGCCTTGAGGCTGTGATCGAGCAGGTGCAGGAAGTCGCGCTTCTCGTTGAACGCCTCGAACAGGCGCCGCAGCTTCTCGACGCTGGTCAGCTCCGCGACGCCCATCAGGTTGGTCTCGCCCTTGATCACGTACTCGAGCCGCGCCTCCCCGCCGCCCACCTCAAACACCTGCTGCGCGACGGAGATCGCATCCAGCATGATCTGGTTCATGTGGGCACGCGCCTCGGACAGCTCGCGCAGGATCTCCTGACGCACCTCCGGCAGTGAGCGGCCGCGGAACTGCTCGTTGAGAAAGTTCGAGGCGCGCTTGAGCTCGTCCGGAGAGTAGTGGCGCTCGAGCTGGATGATGCGGTTCTGCACCTCGCGGTCGTTGAACACCAGCACGACCAGGATGCGATTCTCCGAAAGTCCCACGAACTCGATCTGCGTGATCGAGGCCTGGCGGGTGCGCGGCACCGTCACGACTCCGGCGAGCTGCGTGGCGGACGAGAGCAGCTGCGACACGGTGGCGACGAGGTCGGTGGAGCTTTCGCGGCTCACCTCGAAGTGACGGCGGATCTCGGCGCTCATCGCCTCATCGAGCGGCTGCAATCGCAGCAGCGTGTCGACGAAGAAGCGGTAGCCCTTGTCGGTCGGTACCCGGCCCGCCGAGGTGTGGGGCGAGGCGACGAAGCCGAGCTCCTCGAGATCGGCCATCACGTTGCGGATGGTGGCGGACGAGAGCTGCAGACCGGACTCGCGCGACAGCGCCCGCGAGCCGACCGGCTGGCCGTCACGGATATAGCTCTCGATGAGAGTCCGCAGCAGGTGCTGAGCCCGCTCGCCCAGGGCCTCGTCCCGAGCTTCGTGCGCCATAGCCGCAAGCTAGCTTTCGCACCGCTCGATCGTCAAGCAACTACGGCTCCGGCGGGGGCCTTTCGGGCAGCCGCGGGCCGAAGATGTGACCTGCGGCATTGGCTGCTCACGTGGTGCGCATGTTACAAAGACGCCGGTCGCGGCGAGCTTAAGTCAAGGGCTTTCGATTGCATGGCCTTCCCGGTACGCACCTGCGCGTTAGTCGGGCGATTCGCGGATCCGCGCGTCGCGGAGAGCACGGCCGCGCTGCTGGCGCACCTGGCCGGCCGCGGCGTCAAGGTGCTGGTGAGCCAGCACGCCGAGCTCGACCCCTCCCTGCCGGGAGTCACGCGCGTGCCGGAGCGCCAGTTCGGCGAGCGTGTCGACCTCGTGATCGCCATCGGCGGTGACGGCACCATGCTCTACGCCGCGCGCCTGGTGGCGCGCCACGGCGTGCCGCTCATCGGGATCAATCGCGGGCGGCTCGGATTTCTCACTGACGTCATGCCGCAGGACATGCTGCCGTCGGTGGATGCGGCGCTCGCCGGCGAGGTCGAGAAGGATGAGCGTCCGCTGCTCACGGCCGAGCTGCACCGCGCGGATGGCGGCGTCGCGCAGGCGTTCGCGTTCAACGACATTGTGATGCAGAAGCACGATACCGGCCGCACGCTCGACTTCGAGACGCGCATCAACGGCCAGTTCGTCAACACGCACGACGGCGACGGCATCATCGTTGCGAGTCCCACCGGCTCGACCGCGTATGCCCTCTCCTGCAACGGCCCGATCATCGAGCCGCACCTGCCGGTACTGGTGATCGTGCCGATCTGCGCGCACACGCTCTCCGACCGCCCGATCGTGGTGGGGGCGGAGTCGGTGGTGGAGGTGGCGCTGCTCGAGCGACCGGATACCCACGCCCACGTCACCTGCGACGGCGCGGTGCTGGGGGCGCTCGCACCGGGAGAGCGCCTGACGGTCACTACCGCGCGCGAGCGCATCACCCTGCTGCACCCGCCGGGACACGACTACTACAAGCTGCTGCGCTCGAAGCTCTACTGGGGCCGCAGCAGCTTGGAGCGCTGAGCCATGTTGACGCACCTGCAGATCCGCGATTTCGCCATCATCGATGCAGTGGAGCTCGAGCTGCGTCCGGGGCTCACGGTGCTCACCGGCGAGACCGGGGCCGGCAAGTCGATCCTGGTCGACGCGCTGCAGCTGGTGGCCGGCGGCCGCGCCGGCGCGGAAGTCGTTCGCCACGGCAGTGAGCGGGCGGAGGTTTCCGCCACCTTCGACCTCAGCAAGGCTCCACGGGAGCTGAAGCAGTGGCTCGAGGAGCAATCGGTCGGTGCCGGCGGCGAGCTGGTCGTGCGGCGCGTGGTCGGCAACGACGGCCGCTCGCGCGCCTACCTCAACGGGCAGTCGGTGCCCGTGCTGCTGCTGCGCGAGGCGGGCAACATCCTCATCGACATCCACGGCCAGCACGAGTTTCAGTCGCTGACGCGCAGCGCGGCGCAACGCGAGCTGCTCGACAACTACGGCTCGCTCACCGCGCTCGTCGGCCAGGTCGGCATCGCGCATCGCGTGTGGCTCGAGCTGCTGAACCGCACGCTCGACCTCGAGAGCAAGGCGCGCGACCGCGACGCGAAGCTCGAGCTGCTGCGCTACCAGGTGCAGGAGCTGCAGGCGTTGCAGGTCAAGCCCGGTGAGGTCGAGGCGCTCGCCGAGGAGCGCGGCCGCCTGGCCAACCGCGGGCGGCTCGCGGCCGGTGTGCAGGGCGCGCTCGCCGAGCTGTACGAGAACGAGGGCGCGAGCGCCCACGCCGCGGTGAGCCGCGCGCTGCAGTCGCTGCGCGCGCTCACGGCACTCGATGGCAAGCTCGCTACGGTGCTGCCACTGCTGGAGGAGGCGTCAATCCACGTGCGCGAGGCGGCGCGCGAGCTCGAGCGCTATGGCGAGTCACTCGATGTCGACGCGACGCGTCAGGATGAGGTGGAGCGGCGGCTGGCGGCGATGGAGGAGCTCGCGCGCAAGCACCACGTGACCTCGGTGCAGCTGCCGACGCACGCCGGCCAGCTCAACGCCGAGCTCGAGGCGCTCGAGCGCGCCGACACCGACCTTGCGGTCCTGCGCAGGGATCTCGCCGCGGCGCTGCAGGCCTATCGCACCCACGCGCTTGAGCTGTCCGGCAAGCGCATGGCGGCGGCGCTGGCCCTCGCCCGCGATATCAGCGCCCGCATGCAGACGCTCGGGATGTCCGGCGGGCGCTTCGAGGCCGCCGTCACGCAGGACGGCAACGCCGATCCGGCGCAGCACGGCATCGACCAGATTGACTTCCGCGTCACCGCCAATCCCGGCGCACCGCCGCGCGCGCTCGCCAAGGTGGCCTCGGGCGGCGAGCTGGCGCGCCTGTCACTCGCCGTGCAGGTCTCCTGCACGGCCGAAGACAGCCGCTGCATGGTGTTCGACGAGGTCGACGCGGGGATCGGCGGCGCGGTTGCCGAAATCGTCGGCCGCGAGCTGCGCGCGCTCGGCCAGCGCGGCCAGGTGCTGTGCGTGACGCACCTGCCGCAGGTCGCCTCCCAGGCTCATCATCACCTGCGCGTCGCCAAGCTCACCGACGGCCGCACAACGCGCACCACCGTCACCGAGCTCACCGCCGACGATCGCGTCGAGGAGCTGGCGCGCATGCTGGGCGGCATCGAGGTGACCGCGCGCGCCCGCGAGCACGCGCGCGACATGCTGGCCGCGGCCAGCCGTCCGCCGAAGACTCCCGGCTCCCCGAAACGCGCCGCGCGCAGCGCCCCCGCTGCCGCGCCGGCCAGCGAATCGGTGGGCGATCCGGCGGGCGATCCGGCGGAAACCGTGCGCCTCAGGCGTCCGCCGACCGCCGGCTAAGCGCTGCGCTTGCGGAACGGGCAGTTCTCGCGCCGGCAGTTGCCGTAAAGGATCAGCGAGTGATCGCGGATCCCGAAGCCGAGCCTTGCGGCGACCGCGGTCTGGCGCTCCTCGATTCCCGGCTCCACGAACTCTTCCACGCGGCCGCAGTCGAGACACACGATATGGTCGTGGTGCGTGCCCTGATTCAGCTCGAAGACCGCCATGCCGTCCTCGAAATGATGGCGGGTGACGAGACCTGCGGCCTCGAATTGCGTGAGCACGCGGTACACGGTCGCGAGTCCGATGTCTTCGTTTGACTCGAGGAGCGTGCGGTAGATGTCTTCCGCCGACAGGTGCCGCGTGCTGCTGCCCGCGAGGATCTCGAGAATTTTCAACCGCGGCAGGGTGACCTTCAGTCCGGCCTTGCGCAGGTCCTTGCCTTCCACGGGCGTCTCTCCGACGGACCACGACGCTTCCAGGGCTGCTCAGGGTCCGAGATCAGGTATGATTTCTAGGATGATTATCCTCCAAGCGAGCCGCATGCGCCTGCCCGCGACCGCCCTTGCCGCGGTGCTGCTCGCGGGCATGCTCGGCGGCTGCGTCTATCGCCTGGATATCCAGCAGGGTAACTACCTGGAAGGCAAGACCGTCGACCAGCTGCAGCCCGGCATGACGCGCACCCAGGTGCGCTACCTGCTCGGCACCCCGATGGTGCCGGATCTGTTCGACAAGGACCGCTGGGACTACCTCTACTACTTCGTGCACGGACGGCTGCGCAAGCCCACGCAGCGCCACCTGGTGGTGTTCTTCAAGGACGACAAGGTGACGCACTTCGAGCGCGACAACGTGCCGGAATCCGCGCCGCAGGCTCCCGAGCAGGGAGCCCCGATCCAGAAGTTCCCCAAGATCTAACGCACGGCGGTTTTGCGGGCGCGCTGCACGCGCTCACGGCGGCGTTCGCGCGGATCGCGGCGCAGCGGGCGATAGAGCTCGATCCGATCCCCGTCGGCGTAGCGGTCGCCGCGCGCGCACGGCTCACCGAAGATCCCGACCGCCGCCGACTCCCACGGAATCGCGGCGTCTTCGCCGCTCGCGGCAGCGCTCGCGCGCGCCGCCGCGAGCGCATCCGCGACGCTCGCCGACAGCGGCAATTCCACGCTCCACACATGCTGGCGCTCGCGCGTGGCGTAGGCCACCGTGCAGTGCTTGCGTCCCGCGCCCGTCGCCGCGGGAGTCACGGGGTCTCGCGTGCGCGCGCCACAAACGCCTCCACCAGCGAGCCGATCGTCGCGGCGAAGCTGCGCTCGAACAGTACGGCGGTGAGCGGATTGTTGAAGGCGAATTTCATGGCGAGCTCGACGCGACAGCCATTGGCCTCGATCGGCGTCAGCCGCCACTCGCCCTCAAGGATGCGAAACGGCCCGCTCACCAGCTGCATGGCGATGCTGCTATCGGGCTCGAGCGTGTTGCGGGTGGTGAACTCGCCGCGCAGCGCCCCCTGCCGGACACCGATCGTGGCCACGATCTCCTTCGACGAGCGCGACTGCACCCGCGCATGGGTGCACCAGGGCAGAAACTGCGGATAGCTTTCGATATCGTTGATGAGCGCGAACAGCTGTGCCGGCGGCTTGCTGACGAGCGCCGAGCGCTTGACCTCTCGCATGTGGGCATTGTCCCATTAGGTGCCGACCATGACCAAAGCCACGGAACCTGTGCGCCTGATCGCCGAGAACCGCAAGGCGCGCTTCGACTATTTCATCGAGGAGCGCTACGAGGCGGGCCTGGCGCTGCAGGGCTGGGAAGTTAAGGCGCTGCGCGCCGGACGCGCGCAGCTGAAGGAGGCGTACGTGTACCTGCGCGGCGGGGAGGCATTCCTGATCGGCGCGCACCTCTCGCCGCTGCCGACGACCTCCACGCACGTCGCCGCCGACCCGGTCCGCACCCGCAAGCTCCTGCTCCATCACAGCGAGCTGCAGGGACTGATCGGCGCGGTCGAACGACGCGGCTACACGCTGGTGCCGCTGGAGCTCCATTGGAAGAACGGCCGCGCGAAACTGCAGCTCGGGCTCGCCAAGGGCAAAAAACAGCACGACAAGCGGGCGGTGGAGAAGGAGCGCGACTGGCAGCGCGACAAGGCGCGGCTGCTGCGGCGGGGCTGAGCCGGGCGGCCGCCGGCGCAGCGGGCCGGTCGAAAGTCACTGTATTCGCACAATATTCGGGGCGCCGCCGGTCGGCAGAGGTCCGTTGAGGTATGCTGACAAGGTGAACCTGATGGGGGCGACCGGTTTCGACGTGGGTTGCGAACCTTCAGGGGCGTACCGAGGCTGCAGTTACCCTCGTAAATACCTGCTGCAAATCATAGTTGCCAACGACGACAACTACGCTCTAGCTGCCTAAACGCAGCTGACCTCTGACCGGCTCGTGCCTGTGCGACCGAATCAGGGGACGCGTTCACAGGATCGCGCTCCGGCGGTGCGAGCAGGCCGGGGCGTTAAGAGTCACTGATCGCTGGCGTGGCGTCTTCCCTGCTCCTCGGGTAGCGTCGCGTGAGAACCAAAGAGAGAGCTACGTACGTAGATCCTGAAGTCTAGGACTTACGGACGGGGGTTCGATCAGAAGGTCGCGCCAGACCGCGAGGTTTGGCTGAGAACGGAGCTCACATCGGCGAAACCTGACGGCGCCTTCAGCAGAAGGTGGCATGGCAACGCCGAGGGGTAGGAAGAGGGCCAACTTCAGGCCTGCCCTGTAGAGACTCATAGACCCGCCGACGGCGCACGCCTGGGCGGACACTAGGATCCAGCTGCCCTTTGGGGGCCGGATAATACGCTCCGCGTCCGCGCGCCCGCACTGGCGGGTACGCGGACGAAGGCATAGTCCAGCCCGCGGCGAAAGCCACGGACACGCTGTCCCCCCGCCTCCACCAACAAAGCGGCTCCCGGCACTGACCGGGAGCCGCCGCGCTACTTGCGCACCTACAAATCCGAGCGTGCGCGCCTCCTCCTGGACGAATATATCCTTGTCACTCCCAGAAACGGGCGCTACACGGTGCGCCAGCGCAGGGCGCGGCAGGACTTTGAGAACCGCTTCTTTGCCCTGTCGGTGCGCGCAACGGCGAACCAAGCGCAACCATAGATAACGCTGTGGCAGTCTTTTCCCCCGACGACGCGCTGCTGAGCCTGGACTGAGCGGCACGCACTTCGGGTTTCAGCAGTCGCTACGCCCGTCGAGCGAGACGAGCGGGCCGTACAGGTCCGGCCGGCGGTCGCGGAACACGAACCAGTTGTCGCGCAGCTGTGCGCCGGCCGTCAGGTCGAAGGTGTGCGTCAGTACCGCATCGCCCTCCTCGGGCGCTTCGGCAACCTTCGCACCCAGGGCATCGGCGATGAACGAGGAGCCGTAGAAGCGGATGTAGAGTCCCTCGGGGTCCTGGAGCGAGCGCTCGAGACCGTAGCGGTTCGAGGCGACGAGCGGTGTCAGGTTGGCGGCGGCGTGACCCTGCTGGGTGCGCTGCCAGTGCTCGCGCGAGTTCACCGGCAGGGCCGGAGGTGGCTCCGTACCGATGGCGGTGGGGAAGAAGAACAGCTCCGCGCCCATGAGCGCCATCACGCGCGCAGTCTCGGGGAACCACTGGTCCCAGCAGATGCCGACACCGATGCGCGCAAAACGCGTATCCCACACCCGGAAGCCGGTATCGCCGGGGGAAAAGTAGTTCTTTTCCTGGTAGCCGGGACCATTGGGAATGTGCGACTTGCGGTACACGCCGAGGTTCGTCCCGTCGGCGTCGAGGATGGCGATGGAGTTGAAGTACACCGGCCCCGCCCGCTCGAAGAAACTGATGGGCAGCACCACACCGAGCTCGCGCGCCACCGCAGCGAAGTGCCGTACGGCACGGTTCTCGGCCGCCGGGTGCGCCAGAGCCAGGTGCCGTGTGTCCTGCTCGATGCAGAAGTACGGTGTCTCGAACAGCTCGGGCAGCAGGATGAACTGCGCACCGCGCGCGGCGGCCTGACGCACCAGCCGCTCGGCGCGCGCGATGTTGCCGTCCGGGTCCCAGTCGCAGGCCATCTGGATGGCCGCCACCGACACCGGGCGCGCCGTGCGGCGAAAGTGTTCCGGTTCCTGAGTCATCGAAGACCTGCCAGTCGCTGCGGCAGGGCAGCCCGGCGATTCTACTAGCTCGCCGGCCTCATCTCTTGATGAACGGCACCAGCATCGGCGTACGCTGCCGGTACTGCCGGTAGGCATCGCCGAAGAAGCCGATCAGGTCGTGTTCCTCGAGCTGAACGGCCACGAGGATGTAGCCGGTCGTGGCAATGGCAAACAGCAGGTGCCCCTGAGTCATTCGGGGCGACGCCCAGAAGGCCAGCAGGAACCCGAGGTAGATCGGGTGGCGCACCAGCTTGTAGAGCAGCGGGGTCGCGAAGCCGATCGACTGATACGACTCGCCGCGCAGATAGCCGCCCACCTGCCGCAGCCCGAACAGGTCGAAGTGGCTGATGAGAAAAGTGCTGCCGAGAACGGTCAGCCAGCCGAGCCAGCAGAGCGCATCGAGCAGCGCGCGCCCGGCGCTGTTCTCGACCTCCCAGATGACCCCGGTCATGGGACGCCACTGCCAGAACAGCAGGATGAGGCACAGGCTCGCCAGCAGAACGTAGGTGCTGCGCTCGATGGGCTGCGGAATCACCTTCGTCCAGGCGCGCTTGAACCACTGCCGTGCCATGACGCTGTGCTGCACGGCGAAGAGGCCGAGCAGCAGCGCATCGATGATCAGCGCGGTCAGCGAGAACCCGGCGCTGCCCGAGTCGATCGAACGCGGCACGAGCACGTTGCCGACGAACCCGATGGCATAGAGAAAGGTCAACAGGAAAATCACATAGACGACGAGGCCGTAGAGGAACGCCGCGAGCCTGCCCATAAATGCCCCCTGTGCGCCCGATGATGGCCTACGCGCCGGGGCGCTGTTGTTTCGGGAGCCGTTCCGTGGCCGTAACGAAGTGTAGGCGCGCCGCCAGATTATGACTAGTCGCGGTCGCAGCTAGCGGTGGCGCTGCGCGAGCGAGCGATTCACCTGCTCGGTGATGCGAATGGCGGTCTCGAGCGCGGTGAGGCCGGCTTCCCCGGGGACCACCGGCGGGCGCCCTGTGCGGATGCACTCCAGAAAGGAGTCGATCTCCGCCTTGAGTGCATCTCCCGGCTCGAGGCTCTGCTCCTCGATGGTCACCGGCAGCGGCCCCGGCGCATCGGCCGGGGCGCGCTTGCGGATGACGGTCAGGATCTTCTGCTGCAGGTCGAGGGACAGATAGGCCTCATCCTCGAAGATGCGCAGCTTGCGCTCGGTCTTCATGCTCACCCGCGAGGCGGTGACGTTCGCGACGCAGCCGTTCTCGAAGCGCAGGCGGGCGTTCGCGATGTCGATCTCCTCCGAGAACACCGGCGTGCCGACGGCGTCGATAGCCGCGATCGGCGCGCCGACGATGGTCTGCACGATGTCGATGTCATGGATCATGAGATCGAGCACCACGTTCACGTCGGTGCCGCGCTCACGATAGGGCGCCATCCGATTGCACTCGACGAAGTTCGGTGATTTCAGGAACGGCTCCGCGGCGAGAATCGCGGCGTTGAAGCGCTCGAGGTGACCTACCTGCAGAATGCGCCCGGCGCGAGCGGCAATCGCGATCAGCTTGCGCGCCTCCGCAGGCGTCTCGGTGATCGGTTTCTCGACCAGCACGTGCGCACCTGCTTCCAGGAACGCGCGCGCGATCGGGAAGTGCTCGGGCGTCGGGGTGACCACGCTCACCGCATCGACCGCGCCGAGCAATTCGCGATGCCCGGCGAGCGCCCGCGTGTGCAGCTCCGCGCCGACCTGCTCGCGCGCCGCGGCGTCGGGATCGACCACGCCGACCAGCTCGCACCCTGCGGCCTGGGCATATTTCTGCGCATGAAAGCGCCCGAGATAGCCCACACCGATCACTGCGGCTCTGATTTTCTGCATGGGAAGGCTATTATGCCCGCCCGCGCGGCGACGCCCGAAAGGCACGCATGTCCAGCACGCCCCCGAGGCAAGGATCACCAGCCCCCAGGCCCCTGACGGGCCTGCGCCACGCCTACGGCGCGCTGCCCTCTCGGGCACGCCGCGAGCTCCTCATCTACAGCTTGGCGCTGCTGTGCGGCCTGCTGCTCATGCCCTTCCTCATCTGGTTTGCCGGCAACCGCGTGCTCGGGCCCTACACGCACGGCCAGAATCCGCACGCCGGCCCGTTCGCGCTGCTGGCGGACTTCTTCGTCGGTCTCGCTCACGGATCGGCTGTGTTCTGGGTCGTGGCACTCGGCCCCGCCGGGCTGCTCGTGCTCGCACGGCTGCTCCTGTGGCTGGTGCGCGTCATGCCCCCCAGCCGCCGTGCGGACCGGCCCCCAATGCACACCGGCCCGGGCTCGGCGCTGCGGCGCGATCCGCGGCTCTAGGGTGCCGCCCTACTTCGGCCAGTACAGCCACACCGCCACGGCGAACATGGCGAGGGTGGCGGCGTGCGCGGCGAGGCGCCAGTGGCGCTCGCGCTGCTGTGCGTAGAAGCTGGCGGAGGTCACCACGGCGAACGCCGTAAATACCACTATGGCGCGTACCAGGGCGGCGTGCTCAGGTGCGAAGCGCGCCTCATCGGCCGGCAGGAACAGGATCACGATCCAGGTCAGCAGCAGCCCGGTCGCCAGCGCTATCGCCGACCCCGCCAGAATCGCCAGAAGTGCCGCCAGGGGCTGCATGAAGTAAAAACCGGACTTCGCAGTACCAAAAAACGCTACTTGCTAGATGCGAACCGCGCGCTCAAGCCTTACTCTAAGAGTCTACTGAAGCCATGAGCCCCACGATGCCCCTACGCCTGCGCCGCTCCTCGGGTTGGATAACGGCCGCCGCCCTGGCGGTGATGGCGCTGGCGCTCGCCGGCTCGGTGCAGGTGCCGGCGAGCACCGCGCTGCTGCCCCCCGGGGCGATTACGCCGACCGACACCCAGCGGGCCACCGCCCGCAAGATCGGACGCATCCTGGAGGACGCGCATTACAGCCACGCTGCGATCGACGACAAGATGTCCGAGGTCGTCTATCAGCGCTATCTCGAGTTCCTCGACGGCCAGCGCAGCTACTTCCTGGCAAGCGACATCAGCGACTTCAACGTGTATCGGCTGCAGTTCGGCGACATGATCCGCACCGGCAACATCGACCCGGCGTACCTGATCTTCGCACGCTTCCAGCAGCGCAACCGCGATCGCATTCAGCACGCGATCACGCTGCTGCAGACCGAGCCCGACTGGACGCTGAACGAGTCGTTCGAATTCGACCGCGCGCATGTCCCCTGGCCGGCGGATCAGGCCGCGATGGACGAGCTGTGGAGGAAGCGCGTCAAGAACGATGCCCTGTCGCTGATGCTCACCGGCAAGACCTGGCCGGAGGCTGCGGACATCCTGCGCAAGCGCTATGAGCGGGTGCTTAAGCGCGTCGATCAGGTGACCGCCGAAGACGTGTTCGAGAACCTGATGAACGCCTACGCGCGCGCCTTCGACCCGCACTCGAGCTACTTCTCGCCGCGCAGCTCCGAGGAGTACCGCATCCAGATGAGCCTCAACTACGACGGCATCGGTGCCTCGCTGCAGATCGTGGACGACTACGTCACCATCATGAACGTGCTCGAGGGGGGACCGGCCGCGGTCGCCGGCACTCTCAAGGTCAACGACCGCATCACCGGCGTCGGCCAGGGGCACGAGGGGCAGTTCACCGACGTCATCGGCTGGCGGCTCGATGACGTGGTGCAGCTGATCCGCGGCAAGGCCGGCACGTCGGTGCGGCTGCAGATTCTGCCCGCCGGCGCCTCGCCCGGGAGCCCCGAGAAGGTGCTCGAGTTCGTGCGCAACAAGGTAACGCTCGAGGCGCAGGCGGCGCACAAGGAGCTGAAGACCGTGATGCGCAACGGTCGCGCGCTCAAGATCGGCGTCATCACCGTGCCCGGTTTCTACCGCGACATCGAGGCGCAGAACGCCGGCGACCCGAACTACCGCAGCACCACCCGCGATGTGCTGCGCCTGGTGAACGAGCTGAAGGCGGAGAACATCGACGGGCTGGTGCTCGACCTGCGCAACGACGGCGGCGGCTATCTGCCCGAAGCGACTGCGCTCACCGGATTGTTCATCGACCACGGCCCGGTGGTGCAGCTGCGTGACACGTCCGGAAGACTCGAAGTGCTTGGCGACGAGCCCGACACCAAGGCCTATGACGGACCGCTCGCCGTGCTGGTGGATCGCCTGAGCGCCTCGGCCTCGGAGATCTTCGCCGGCGCCATCCAGGACTACCACCGCGGCGTGATCCTCGGGCAGACCACTTTCGGCAAGGGCACGGTACAGAACCTGGTGCAGCTCGATCGCTGGTCGTCGAAGCCCGTCAACGGCCAGCTGACGGTGACCATCGGCAAGTTCTATCGCGTGACCGGCGAGAGCACGCAGCACCGTGGCGTCGAGCCGGATGTACCGCTCGCCTCGCTCCTCGATACCAAGGAAGTCGGCGAGAGCGCGCTCGAATCCGCGTTGCCGTGGGACCGTATTGCCGGCGTGCCGTTCAAGGCGAGCGGCGCAACGGCCGCGGTGCCACTTGCGACGCTGGCCACCGAGGAGGATGCGCGCGCGCACCGCGACCCGGACTACAAGTGGCTCATGTCCGACATCGCCGCGATCGACTCGGTGCGCGACCAGCACACCGTGTCGCTCAACCTGCAGGTGCGCAAGGATGAGCGTGCCCGTATCGACAAGGAGCGCCTCGAGCGCGAGAACAGCCGCCGCGCGGCCAAGGGTCTGCCGCCGTTCAAGAGCGTCGAGGAGCTGGAGAAGGTCAAGGACGGCGCTGCCGACGTGGTGCTCGATCAGGCCACCCAGATCATGGCGGACATGGTGACGCGGCCGCAGCCACAGCAGCAGCCGCCGCAGAAGACCGCGCGCGCGGAAACGACGCACGGCTGACCGTCAGCGCATCAGAATCCGGAACAGGTCCCAGATATCCTCGGACAGCACGTTCGGCAGCTGGGCGGCGACGGCCGCCGGCAGGCCGGCCAGTACGTCGTCCTCGGAATGAGCCAGTGATTCGGCCAGCGGCGTGCTGTCGTTGGCGCCGCGGTAGCGCGCGATTTTCTTCAGCCGCTCCCCGCGCTCCCTGATCTGGCCGGCAAACCCCGCGCGGTCGCCGATCAGGCGGTTGGCGCGCGAGATGTTGCCCATCAGCAGCACGCATTCGCGCGGGGTGCCGTAATCGTCGCGCGCCTCGCGACTGGCGATGGCGTCGCGCGCGAGCTTGAGCAAGGGCGTCTTCAGCTCCGTGAGGCGCAGACACAGCGCCTCGGCGTAGGCGATCGCGGCGAGATTGATGGAACGGCGCGTCGCCAGCGACAGCCCGGGAAACACCGGTGTCGGCTCGCGCGCGACCTCCTCGAGGGCCGCCTGGGCCTGGCCGAGGGCGGCCGCGGCGCTTGCGAACGCGGCCTGCGCGGCGTCGATGCGCCGCTCGAGCGCACGGCGCTTGAAGTAGTGCCAGAAGCGCGTGAGCCGGGCACGCTCGCCTTCCAGCGCCTCGAGCGGCGCGCCGGCCTCCAGGTGCAGCGCCTGCGCCGCGAGCAGCTGCTTCTCGGCGCTGTCGCGGCGGCCGAACTGCTGGCGATTGTGCTGTGCCAGGTGCTCGCGCCGCTCGCGCTCCTCCTGCTGTCGCGCCAGGTCGGCGACGAACTGCGTGATCTGCTCGCGCCCTGACTGCCACAGGCGCCGCAACTGATAGAAGACCAGCGCCGGGTAGGCAGTCTCCGCGGCGCCCAGGCGCCCCTCGAGTGTGCCCAGCATGTCCTGCGCGCGCTGGGTGGCCCCCTCCTGCTGCTTGATGAGGTCCTTGAGACGGAAGGTCTCCTCCTGCAGGTCAGCGTAGGCTTTCTTCAGTTCCGCACGGTTGCGGAACAGGGCCAGCACGCGGGTGTCCTCCTCGGGCGGCGTGTCCGGTCGGAGGCTGAGCTTGAGGAAGCCGAGTTGTCGCAGCGCCTTCATGAGAGAGCGGTACGCGGACCGCCACTTCTCATGAGCCGGCAGCGAACTCCGTGCTGGATGAGAAGCGATGACCTCGCTCCACGCAGTATTCCAGCCACTTATTTAACATCATGTTTCGAGCCCAGCGCTGATCCAGTTCACGCTCCGCAGCGCCGCGCCGGCCGCCGGCCGGCCGGCTCGCGCGCAACTGTACCCCCGCGGGCCACGGCTGCGCCTCGACCAGATGCGCGTCGTGATAGATGCGCACGCGCAGGTCGGGATAACGCTGGGTGCCGCGCCCGGCGGGCAGCAGGTAGGTAAGCTGCACCGTGCTGGTGTAGGGCGAGCGCTCGGTCACGGTGAGAACGAGATCACAGTCCCCGCGCACGGTGGAGGCGTAGCGCCCGGCGAGCGCCCGCAGGTTTCCGGCGAGCCAGCCGAGGCGGATGTAGTTGCTCTCGTACAGGCCCATGAGCGCGACGAAGGTGCGCGGCCGGGCGCGCCAGGAAACGACGGTCTGTGTGTCGGCAATCAGCACGCTTCCGACTATAACGCACGAGGCTTATGCTGCAAGCCGATCAGGGCGCGAATTTGCCCCCGCTGTGCACACGCTGCGCGCGGCCGGCGCTTGCAATTTTCGTGCGACCTTGAGGTGAGCGCGCACGCGCAGCGCGCATCGTGCAACAATATGCAGCTCAACCGCCCACGGTCACGGACGCAGCCGCCGTTCGATCCCGCTGGTATTCAGGATGCGGCTGGCGATCTCCTCGATCGAGGACTCGCTGGTGTCGAGCGAGGGAATACCGAAACGCCCGAACAGTGCATCGGCCGCGCGCAGCTCGTAGTGCACCTGAGCGCGCGAGGCGTAGCGACTGTCGGGACGGCGCTCGCTGCGGATCTGCTGCAGCCGCTCAGGGCGGATGGTGAGGCCGTAGAGTTTTTTGTGATACGGGTCGAGCCGCGTCGGCAGCCGCCCTGCCTCCAGGTCGTCCTCGGTGAGCGGATAGTTGGCGGCGAACACGCCGTACTGCAGCGCCATGTACACACAGGTGGGCGTCTTGCCGACGCGCGAGACGCCGATCAACACGACGTCGGCGTGGGCGTAGTCGCCGCCGCTGCCGTCGTCGTTGGCGAGTGCGAAGTTGGTGGCGTTGATGCGCGTCGTGTAGGCGGCGAGATCGGCAATGCCGTGCGCACGTCCGGCGCGGTGCGTCGAGCGTGTGTGCAGCTCACGCTCGAGCGGACCGACGAACGCCGAGAACAGGTCGAGGAACAGCGCGTTCGCCGACATCACCACGTCGCGCAACTCGTCCTGCACCAGAGTGCTGAACACGATGGGACGCAGTCCCTCCTCCTGTCCCGCGCGCTCGATGCGCCGCACCGCCTCGTGCGCCTTGTCAAGGCTCGACACAAATGGCAAAGTCACCGGCCGAAATTCCAGGCCTTCGAACTGCGTCATGAGGCTGTGACCCAGCGTTTCTGCAGTCACGCCCGTCTGGTCCGAGACGAAGAAAATGGTTCGGCGGCTCACGGGAACCGGCAGTGTTTCACTGCGCGCGCAGCGTAGCAAGCGCCCGCGGTCCGCTTGGGTGTCAGGAGCGTCCTTGAGCGCCTACGTCGTCCCGTTCGAGCAACTCGGCATGCACGACGTCGAGCGCGTCGGCGGCAAGAACGCCTCGCTCGGCGAGATGATCGGCGCGCTCGCCCGGCTCGGTGTGCAGGTGCCCGGCGGCTTCGCAACCACCGCGCATGCCTACCGCGAGTTCCTCAACCAGGACGGGCTCGATGCACGCATCCGCACCGAGCTCGCCGCCCTCGACGTCGACGACGTGGCGAAGCTCGCCGCCAGCGGCGCGCGCATCCGCCAGTGGATCCTCGCCACGCCGCTGCCGCCGGCGTTCGCCGCGGCGGTGAGCGCGGAGCTGCGCGGCATGAGTGGCGGCGCCGGTGACGGCGCCGTCGCCGTGCGCTCCTCGGCCACCGCCGAGGATCTGCCCGAGGCCTCCTTCGCCGGCCAGCAGGAGTCCTTCCTCAACGTACGCGGCGAGGCCGCCGTGCTCAAGGCGCTGCACGAGGTGTTTGCCTCGCTGTTCACCGACCGCGCGATCGCCTACCGCGTGCACCAGGGCTTCGACCACGCCGCCGTGGCCCTGTCGGCGGGCGTGCAGCAAATGGTGCGCAGCGATCTCGGCGCGAGCGGCGTCATGTTCACCCTCGATACCGACTCCGGCTTTCGCGAGGTGGTGTTCATCACCGCCTCCTGGGGCCTGGGCGAAACCGTGGTGCAGGGGGCCGTCAACCCGGACGAGTTCTATCTCTACAAGCCGGCGCTGCGCGCCGGGCGGCACGCGGTGCTGCGCCGGAATCTCGGCGGCAAGGCGATCAAGATGGTGTATGCGCCGGCGGGCTCCGCCGAGCGGGTGCAGACGGTCGAGGTGCCGGAAGCGGATCGGCGGCGATTCTGTCTGGACGATGTCGACCTGGTGACGCTCGCGCGCCAGGCGCTGCTCATCGAGGAACACTACCGCCGGCCGATGGACATCGAGTGGGCACGCGACGGCGCGAGCGGCGCGATCTACATCCTGCAGGCGCGCCCGGAGACGGTGCAGAGCCGCGCGGGCCGCACCATCCAGCGCTACGCCCTCAAGGGCCACTCGCGCGTTCTCGCCACCGGTCGCAGCATCGGCCAGCGCATCGGTGCCGGCGCGGCGCGCATCATCCGCGACGCGGGTGAAATGGCGCGCGTGCAGAGCGGCGACGTACTCGTGGCCGACATGACCGATCCCGACTGGGAGCCGGTAATGAAGCGCGCTGCGGCGATCGTCACTAATCGCGGCGGCCGCACCTGCCACGCCGCCATCATTGCACGCGAGTTGGGAATCCCGGCGGTGGTCGGCTGCGGCGACGCCACGCAACGCATCCGCGAGGGACAGGAGGTCACCGTGTCGTGCGCCGAGGGCGACACCGGCCACGTGTATGAGGGGCTGCTCGAGTTCGAGCGCAAACAGATCGAGCTCGACACGCTGCCGAAGATCCCCGTGAAGATCATGATGAACGTCGGTAATCCCGACCGCGCCTTCGACTTCGCCGCCATTCCGAACCACGGGGTGGGGCTGGCGCGGCTCGAGTTCATCATCAACCGCATGATCGGCGTACACCCGCGGGCGCTGCTGGACTTCGACCGCCTCGACCCGGAGCTGAAGGAGCAGATCCGCACGCAGATGGCGGGCTATGCGGATCCGGTGGGCTTCTACGTGGAGAAGCTGGCGGAGGGCATCGCGCAGATCGCCGCGGCATTCGCTCCCGAGCCGGTGATCGTGCGCCTGTCCGACTTCAAGTCCAACGAGTACGCCAACCTCATCGGCGGCGCGCGCTACGAGCCGCACGAGGAGAATCCGATGCTCGGCTTTCGCGGCGCCGCGCGTTACGTCGACGAGACCTTCCGGCCGTGCTTCGAGCTCGAATGCCGGGCGCTGCGACGGGTACGCGAGGATATGGGCCTCAGCAACGTGCAGGTGATGGTGCCGTTCGTGCGTACGCTGGAAGAGGCGCGCCAGGTGACGCAGCTGCTGGCGGCGAATGGACTGAAGCGCGGCAGCGCCGGACTCACGGTGATCATGATGTGCGAGCTGCCCACCAACGCACTGCTGGCCGACAAGTACCTCGACTACTTCGACGGCATGTCGATCGGCTCGAACGACATGACGCAGCTCACGCTCGGGCTGGATCGCGACTCGGCCATCGTGGCGCGCGGCTTCGATGAGCGCGACGAGGCGGTGCGCCTACTGCTGGCGATGGCCATCGCCGCCTGCCGCAAGCGCGGCAAGTACGTCGGCATCTGCGGCCAGGGCCCCTCCGATCACCCCGACTTCGCCCGCTGGCTGCTCGAGCAGGGCATCGAGAGCATGTCGCTCAACCCGGATACGGTGGTGGAGACCTGGCTATTCCTCGCGCAGCCTGCGGCGCCCGGCACGGCGCCCTGAGGCGCCGCGGCTTCAGCCGCGCGATCGATCGCGGATCTTCGCTTCGGAGGCGGCGCGATCGTTGTCGTCGAAGAGCTCGACGGTGATGTGCCCGAGCGTCGCCGGATCGAGGCAGCGGAGGTTGACGCTGTAGCCGTCGGGGTTGGAGCGCGGCACGTAGAAGGACTTGACGCCGCAATGGCGGCAGAACAGATGCCGCGCCGTGCCGGTATTGAACACATAGGTGCTGAGACTGTCCGCCCCGCGTAGCAGCCGGAAGTGCGTGCGCGGCACGATCAGGTGCAGGAAGCCCGTCATGCGGCAGATCGAGCAGTTGCACTCGCTCACCGTCACACTGGCGCGTGCGTCGACCTCGAAGGCCACGGCCCCGCAGTGACACCCGCCGCGGTGAGTCACCAGCGCCGTGCCCTCGGGCGTCATGGCCTCAGCTGCCCGCGCTGCCCGCGCTGCCCGCGCTGCCCGCAAACGCCGCGGCGAACAGCCGCGCGCGGTAGTGGCGCAGCTCGCGGATCGACTCGTGGATGTCGGCGGACGCCAGGTGCGTCCCCTGCTTGAGGAAGCTGTCCGCCACCGCGGGCGCCCAGCGGCGCGCCAGCTCCTTGAGCGTGCTGACGTCGAGGTTGCGGTAATGAAAGAAGCGCTCGAGCTCGGGCATGCAGCGCGCGAGGAAACGGCGGTCCTGGCAGATGCTGTTGCCGCACATCGGCGAGCTGCCGGCGGTGACCAGCGGTGCAAGGAACTCGAGCGTGCGCTGCTGCGCCTCGGCGAGGCTGACGCGGCTGGCGCGCACCCGTGCCACCAGGCCCGAGGAGCCGTGCTGTCGCTGATTCCACTCATCCATGCGCCCGAGCACATCGTCGCTCTGGTGGATGGCGAGTACCGGCCCTTCGGCAATGATCTCGAGCTCGCGGTCGGTCACCACGGTGGCGATCTCGATGATCGTGTCCGTGTCGGGCTTCAGGCCCGTCATTTCCAGATCGATCCAGATCAGGTAGTCGCCGCTCGGCATGGCTATGATGTACGCAAGCACGATAAGTGTAGCAGACGCGAGCACACGATCCCGCGGATGAAGCACACCCTGAACGGTCAGGTAATTGCGGTCTTCGGCCGCCACCTGATCGTGCGCGCCGCCGGCGGTGAGGAACTGCGGGCGCGCCTGTTCGGGCGCAGCCTCGATGTGGTGTGCGGCGACGAGGTCCGCTGCCGCCTCGATGCGCGCCACGACGAGGCGCATGTGGTCACGGTGCTGCCGCGGCGCAGCGTCCTGTGGCGCACCAGCAAGCGCGGCAGCGCCGAGGCGGTGGTGGCCAATCTCACGCAGCTGCTGGTGGTGCTCGCCCCGCTGCCGGCGCCGGACCTGTTCGTCGTCGACCGCTACCTGGCAGCCGCCACCGCCGCGGGCGTGCCCGCCACGCTGGTGGTCAACAAGAGCGAACTCGGCATCGCAGCCACGCTCGGCGCGGAGCTCGCCGCGTATGCGGCCGCCGGCTACGGCGCCCTCGCCTGCTCCGCCGCGACCGGAGCGGGCGTCGCGGCGCTCGCGGCCGCGCTCGCTCCGCGCGCGCTGGCCGCACTGGTGGGGCAATCGGGCGTCGGCAAATCCTCGCTGGTGCGACGCCTGCTGCCGCAGGCGCAGGTGGCGGTCGGTGAGCTGGTGCGCGAGGAGGCAGGCCGGCACACCACCACGGCCGCGCGGCTGTTTGATCTGCCCCATGGAGCTGCGCTCATCGACTCGCCCGGGGTGCGCGATTTCGCCCCGGCGCTGAGTGCGCTCGATGCGAGGACGCTCGGCTTTGCGGAAGTGGCGCGTCTCGCCGCCGGCTGTCGGTTCAGCGACTGCCGTCACCTGCGCGAGCCCGGTTGCGCCGTGCGCGCCGCAGCCGAGGACGGCAGCTGGCACGCGCGCCGCTACGAGAGCTACCGGCGGTTGCACCGAATGCGCGAGCGGTTCAGCGGGAGGCGCGGACGGTAGGGTATTTAACGTCGCCCACGCTTACGATCCTGTCAGAGCGACTGCCGGCCGGCGAATGCGTGCGCGAGTGTGCCGCCGTCGACGTACTCGAGCTCCCCGCCGAGCGGTACGCCGTGCGCGATGCGACTCGCGCGGATGCCGCGCCGCGCCGCCAGCTCGCTTAAGTAATGCGCCGTCGCCTCACCTTCGACGGTGGAGTTGGTGGCGAGAATCAGCTCGCGCACGCTGCCCTCGGCCAGCAGCGCCTCGAGCTCCGGCACGCCGAGCTGCTCGGGACCGATGCCGTCGAGCGGCGACAGATGACCCATGAGCACGAAGTAGCGCCCGCGATAGCTCCCGGAGGACTCGATCGCCACCACATCCGCGGGCGATTCGACCACGCACAGGAGCGCCGCATCCCGCTGCGGGGCGGCGCAGATGCTGCACAGCTCCGATTCAGTGAGCATGCGGCAGCGCCGGCAGCGCGACACCGCCTGAAGCGCCGCCGCGAGCGCCTCGGTGAGGGCCTGGGCGCCGGGCCGGCCCTCCTGCAGCAGGTGAAACGCCATGCGCTGCGCGGTCTTCGGTCCAACGCCCGGCAGGGTGCGCAGGGCGTCGATCAGCCGGGTGAGGCGCGGCGAGTGCTTCATCACTCAGCTCTTCAGAATGGCAGCTTCATTCCCGGCGGCAGCTGCAGTCCCGCGGTGAGGCTTGCCATTTTCTCCTGCACCCGCGCTTCCACCTTGTGTACCGCATCGTTGGCCGCCGCCGCGATCAGGTCCTCGAGCATTTCGCGGTCCTCGCCGCTGACCGCGGGCTCGATCTGCACGCGCTTCACCTCGTGCCGGCCGTTCATGGTGACTTTCACCATGCCGCCCCCGGCCTCGCCGATCACCTCGATGCTGGCGATCTCGGCCTGCGCCTTCTGCATGTTGGCCTGCATGGCCTGGGCCTGTTTCATGAGGTTGTTGAAATTGCCTCGCATGGCTTGGGTGCCTGTCAGGCGCTGATGCGCCGCTCCAGTGAAAACACGCTCATTTTACCGGCCGCACGGTCTCGGGCAGCACGGTGGCGCCGAAGCGCTCGCGCAGACCGCGCACCCCCGGGTCCTCCTCGAACGCGCGCTGCGCCGCGGCCTGCTCGGCCTCCGAAGCGCGCCGTGCCAGCAGCGCGGGCGTCTCCTCGCCGGGCGCGCCGCCGGTCCGGAACTCGAGCCGTACCGGCTCGCCGAGGTAGCGCGACAGTGCCTGGGTGAGCTTCTCCTCGGTGGCCGGCGTGCGCACCAACTGGTTGCGTGGATCGAGACTCAGACGCACCACGCCCCCCTGGCGGCCGAGCAGCACACAGTGGCTGGCGAGCTGCCGCGCGGCGCCCGTGAGCTCGAGCTGGCCCAAGATCGCCGGCCACCCCTCGGCCGACCCCGGAGCGGCAGCGGCCGCCGGCTCCGCTGCCTGCGCCGGTGCGGCCGCGCTGGTCCGGGGCACTGACGGCGGTGGCGCGGCCGTCGCGGCGGCGCCAGCGGCCGCATGGGTACCGGTAGCCCCCGCCGGTCGAAACGCGATCATGCGCAGCAGCGTCATCTGGAAGCCGCTCATCGGGTCGGGCGCGAGCGCGAGGTCGCGCCGGCCGATGATGGCGGTCTGGTAGAAGAGTTGCACATCCTCGGGTGTGAGCGCGCCGGCGAGCCGCGCCAGCAGCTCCGGCGCGTAGCGTTCATCGCCCTCGTAGCCGGCGAGCGCCTGCCGCAGTCCCACACGCACCAGCAGGCCCGCGAGCTCATCGAGCACCTGCGCATAGTCCGGCGCAAACTGCTCGAGCGCCTGCGCACAGCGCAGCAGCTCCGCCGTATCGGCCCGCGCCAGCAGCTCCACGATGCGCACCACGTGGTCGCGCGCAATCGTGCCGAGCATGGCGCGCGCCTCGGCTTCCCCGGCCTTGCCCGCGCCGAAGGCGATCAGCTGATCGAGCAGCGAGAGCGCATCACGGAGGCTCCCGTCGGCCGCCTGGGCGATGAGCGCCACCGCGGCCGGCTCGGACGCCACCCCCTCCTGCCCGAGAATGCGCTCGAGCTGTGCGGCGATATCGGCCGCCGGCAGCCGCTTGAGATTGAACTGCAGGCAGCGTGACAGCACGGTCACCGGCAGCTTCTGCGGGTCGGTGGTGGCCAGCAGGAACTTCACGTGCGGGGGCGGCTCCTCGAGCGTCTTCAGCAGCGCGTTGAAGGAGTGCGCCGACAGCATGTGCACTTCGTCGATCAGGTAGACCTTGAAGCGTCCGCGTGCCGGGGCGTACTGCACGTTATCGAGCAGGTCGCGCGTGTCGTCGACCTTGGTGCGCGAGGCGGCATCGACCTCGATGAGATCCGGGAAACGACCGGCATCGATCTCGCGACAGCTCGCGCACACCCCGCACGGCTCGGCGGTGACACCGGTCTCACAGTTCAGGCACTTGGCGAGAATGCGCGCGATGGTCGTCTTGCCCACGCCGCGCGTACCCGCGAACAGGAACGCGTGGTGCACGCGGCCGCTGGCGAGCGCGTTCTCGAGCGCACGGCGCACGTGCTCCTGCCCGACAAGCTCGGAGAACTTCTTCGGACGCCATTTGCGCGCGAGAGCCGTGTAGCTCATGAGGACCCTGCCTGCACCTGCCGATGGAGGCGGCCCGCACCAGCTTGCGCTCCGGCACCCGACATCGCCGCTGCCGCTGCTGCCTTCCGGCCCTGACGGGATTCACGACTGGTCGTCGCGGAGAAACCGATGCGGGCCACCATAAGCGAATCCCTGTGAAGGTGGCGGAGAGGGTGGGATTCGAACCCACGAACACCCGTTAAGATGTTACTGGAATTCCAGTCCAGCGCCTTCGACCGCTCGGCCACCTCTCCGATCAATAGCTTACGAGCGTTTCCGCGGGCGTCTCCCGCCCACGGTCCGCCCGCCCGGAAAACGGGCGGCGCATGATAAGGCATGCCGGGTGCGCCCGCATCCGGGCGGCCCTCACGCCTGCGGCGCGCGCGCGGGTTGCGAGACCTTGAAGGACGGCGGCTCATCGAGACAGGGCTGCTTGCCCTTGCGCGGCGGGGGCGCGGGCTCGTTCAGCTGCGGCAGGCGCAGCGCATTGGTGGTGTCGGGGGCATCCAGCCCGGTGGGAATGATGAGCGGCGGGACGCTCGTCGCCTTCTGGTAGGCCTGTGGCCCATGACAGGACTTGTTGCGAAACGGGTGGCAGCCGCTGGCCCCCAGCAGCAGCACGAGCAGCAGAATTCCCCAACGAACCTTCATTGACAAACCTCGTTCGAACCGTTCGCACTCACGACAGCACCCCGGCGGCGCGCGCGGCCGCGCGCACGCTCGCGTGATGCCCCGGCGCCAGCGGCGTAAGCGGCAATCTTACCCCAGTCCCGATCAGCCCCATCTCGGCGAGCAGCCACTTGACCGGGATCGGATTCGTCTCGACGAACAGCTCGCGATGCAACGTGTTCAACGAAGCATCGAGCTGCGCCGCCCGCACCGCATCCTGCCGCAGCGCCGCCGCCACCATCTCCGACATTGCCGCCGGCGCCACGTTGGCGGTGACCGAGATCACCCCGCGCGCCCCGGCCGCGATGGCGTCGCGGGCGGTGGCGTCATCGCCGCTCAGCACCACGAACCGCGGCGGACAGCTCTCGACCAACTCGCGCACGCGCGCTGCCTCGGGCACCGCCTCCTTGATGCCGACGATGCCGGAGAGTTGCGCCAGGCGCGCTACCGTGGCGGGCTTCATGTCCACCGCGGTGCGCGCGGGCACGTTGTACAAGACGATCGGCCGGCGCGCCACCGCCGCGGACGCAGCGAAGTGCCGGTACAGACCCTCCTGCGGGGGGCGATTGTAGGCCGGCGTCACCAGCAGCAGCCCGTCGATCGGCAGGTCGGACAGCCAGCGCACGCGCGCGGCGGTGGCCGCAGTGCTGCTGCTGCCTGCGCCGGCAATCACCGCGACCTGGCCGCGCAGCTGCGCGCACGCCCGCGTGGTGAGCTCATTCAGCTCCTCGTCGGTGAGCGTCGCCGACTCGCCTGTGGTGCCGCCGACCACGACGCCGGCCGTGCCGTTGGCGCGCTGCAGGTCGAGCAGCCGCGCCCAGGCCTGGAAGTCGACGCTGCCATCGGCGTGCATGGGAGTCACGATGGCAACCAGACAGCGGTCAAACATCGAATTGCTCAGGAAAGCGAGCGCTCGCGGGGGGAGCGGGCGATGTTACGAGCGGACGTTGCGCCTAAGCAAGCCTCGAAACGCGCGGCCCGGGCGTGAGGTCGCAACCCGCCGCCGCTCCCGGTACACTCCGAGCAGCAGACGCCGGTAAACCCAACCGCCACCCACCGATGAAGCAGCACCTGGCCGTTTCGGCGATCGGCAGCGACCGCACGGGGATGGTGCACGAACTCACCCGGGTCATCAGCGAATCCGGCGGCAACATCAGCGAGAGCCGCATGGCGAGCCTTGGCACGGAGTTCGCCATGCTGCTGCTGGTGTCGGGCAACTGGCACGCGCTCGCGAAGCTCGAAACCGAGCTCAAGCGCCTCGCCGACACCTCGAACCTGACCATCCACCTGAAACGCACCGAGCCGCGCACGCCGCGCACGGACATGCTGCCGTACTCGATCGACGTCGTATGTCTCGATCAGAGCGGCATCGTCTCGGGGCTGTCGGGTTTTTTCGCCACGCGCGGCATCGATATCGCGGAGGTCTCCACGCGCAGCTACCCGGCGGCGCACACCGGCGCGCCCATGTTCGCGGTGCAGATGATCGTGAACGTGCCGAGCCGCATTCACGTGGCGCACCTGCGCGAGGAGTTCATGGAGTTCTGCGACTCGCTCAACCTGGACGCCATTCTCGAGCCGGTCAAATCCTGAAACGAGAGAGCCCCAAGCTGAAACCCGGGACGCAGGTGCCTGTGTTTTCCCTGCCCATGACGGGCGGCGGCACCGGCAAGGTGCCCGCTCAAGCGGAGGAAGGACTTGAAGCAGCGCAGCGTCCATGAGCCCGGTCCCACGACAGCCTCGGGGGAAGCACGCGTGGTGAAAGGCAGGTCGCGCGCGGGCCGCCGCCTGTTCGTGCTCGACACCAACGTACTGATGCACGACCCGACGGCGATCTTCCGCTTCGAGGAGCACGACGTGTATCTGCCGATGGTGGTACTCGAGGAGCTCGATGCCCACAAGAAAGGCCTGTCGGAGGCCTCACGCAACGCGCGGCAGGTGAGCCGCTTCCTCGACGACATGATGCGCGACGCCACCAAGGAGCAGATCGACCGCGGCCTGCAGCTCCCGAGCGGCTACTCGGGCAATCACGGCAAGAAGCCCTCCACCGGGCGGTTGTTCTTCCAGACGCGCCAGCTCGAGGGTGCCCTGCCGGCGGGGCTCCCGGGTCAGGCCGGCGACAACACCATCCTCGCGCAGACGCTCGCACTGCAGAACGAGCACCGCGACGCGCGCGTGATCCTGGTGTCGAAGGACATCAACCTGCGCATCAAGGCGGCGGTCCTCGGCGTTCACGCCGAGGACTATTACAGCGACAAGACCCTCGAGGATGCCGACGTCCTCTACAGCGGCATGGCGGAGCTGCCGAGCGATTTCTGGGAGCTGCACGGCAAGGACATGCGCTCCTGGAAGGACGCCGACCGCACGTTCTACGAGGTCACCGGTCCTGCCGTGCGCGCGTGGCAGCCGAATCAGGGCGTGTACGAGAACTCGCCCGAGGGGATCGAGGGGATCGTGCGCAGGATGAGCGGCGCTACGGCCACCATCGAGCTGACGCGCGATTATCGCAACGAGCGGCACAACGTCTGGGGCGTCACGGCGCGCAACCGCGAGCAGAACTTCGCCCTGAACCTGCTGATGGATCCGGAGGTCGACTTCGTCACCGTGCTCGGGCCGGCCGGCACCGGCAAGACGTTGCTGGCGCTCGCCGCCGGCCTCATGCAGACGCTGGAGACCAACCGTTACGTCGAGATCATCATGACGCGGGTGACCATTCCGCTCGGCGAGGACATCGGCTTCCTGCCCGGCACCGAGGAGGAGAAGATGGAGCCCTGGATGGGCGCCCTCATGGACAATCTCGAGGTGCTCACCGGCTCGCAGGAAGGCGGCAACTGGGGCCGCGCCGCCACCAACGATCTGCTGCGCAACCGGATCAAGATCCGTTCGCTCAACTTCATGCGTGGCCGTACCTTCCTCAACCGCTTCCTGATCCTCGATGAGGCTCAGAATCTCACCCCGAAGCAGATGAAGGCACTCATCACGCGCGCCGGCCCCGGCACCAAGCTCGCCTGCATCGGCAATATTGCCCAGATCGACACGCCTTACCTCACCGAGATGACCTCGGGCTTGACTTATGCCGTGAACCGCTTCCGCGGCTGGGCGCACTCCGGCCACGTCACGCTGGTGCGCGGGGAGCGCTCGCGGCTCGCGGACTTCGCCTCCGACATCCTATAGGTGGTAACCTAGCAGTCATCCCGGCGCGCCGCGCCTGTAAGCATCTGTAAATGCGGGCAAATGTAAGGAAACTCGCGACCGGCTCGAGCGGTCAAATTGCGATGATGCGCCGCCTCCCCCTGATGCTCCTGACGGCCGTGCTGGCCGCGACCACGCTCGCGTCCGCGGGCCAGCCGACCTCGACGCAGCCGCTCGACAACGGCCCGCCCGTCGTCGGCTCGGACCTTCCCGACCTCGGCAGCCCCGCCGCGGTACTGCTATCGAAGAGCGACGAGTACCGCCTCGGCGCCATGGTGGCACACGAGCTGCGTGATCAGAACGCGCTGCTCGAGGACCCGGAGGTCAGTGAGTACATCAACGGAATCGGCCAGCGGCTCGCATCGCAGAGCGCCATGGGCGGGGAGGACTTCCACTACTTCGTGATCAAGGACACGACGATCAACGCGTTCGCCGTGTCGGGCGGCTGGGTGTTCATCAACGCCGGACTGGTGCTCGCCACCTCGACCGAATCGGAGCTCGCGGGCGTCATGGCGCACGAGACCGCGCACATCACGCAGCATCACATTGCGCGCATGCTCGCCGACCAGTCGAAGCAGGGCCTCGCCACCGCGGCCGCCCTTATCGGTGCGATCCTGTTGGGTTCGCTCGGCGGCGGCGGTCAGGCCACTGAAGGCGCCATCGCCGCCGCCGAGGGGCT
Source organism: Steroidobacteraceae bacterium (assembly GCA_036008385.1). Taxonomy (GTDB): domain Bacteria; phylum Pseudomonadota; class Gammaproteobacteria; order Steroidobacterales; family Steroidobacteraceae; genus 13-2-20CM-66-19. The sequence continues at coordinate 15,819 of DASYNX010000030.1, read as the reverse complement.
TTCGGTGCAGCACCAGATCAACTTCACGCGCGACAACGAGCGCGAGGCTGATCGCGTCGGCATCGGCTACCTGGCCGCCGCGGGCTACGATCCCAACGGGATGGCCGACATGTTCGAAACCATGTCCCGCCACGAGGGGCTTGCCGCCACCTATATCCCCGCGATGCTGATCGATCACCCTGTGGACTCGGACCGCATGGCCGAGCAGCGCGCGCGTGCCGCGCAGTTTCCGGCGCGCAAGGGCAAGGACTCGCAGAGCTACGACCTCATTCGCGAGCGTGTGCGCGTGCTGACGGCGGTGGGGGATGTGGATCTCGCCGCGCAATACGCGCAGAAGATCGCGCACGGACAGGACAACCTGTGGAACCGCTACGGCGAGGCACTCGCACTCATGAACGGCAGTCACGCCGATGAGGCGGTGAAGATCCTCGCGCCACTGGTGCAGCAGCATGAGAGCCTGACGCTGCTGTACTCGGCACTGGGTCAGGCGCAGGCCAAGGCGGGGCACGTGACCGAAGCGCTCGCCACCTTCCGCCATGCGGAAGAGCTGTTTCCGCGCAACGTGCCGCTGACGGTGCGCTATGCCGAGACACTCATGGCCGCCGGCCGACCGGCCCTGGCGTACAACACCCTGCTCGACCTGTTCAACAACACGCCGCCGACACCCGAGCAGATCCGCTTCACCGCACTCACCGCCAGCGCAGCCGGTGAAGCCGGCGAAGCCTATTACTACATGGGCGAGTACCACCTCGCCGGTGGCGAGGTGAATCTCGCGGCGCAGCAGCTGCAGCTTGCGCTCGCCTCACCGCATATCACCCAGATTCAACGCGAGCGTTACCAGGCGCGCCTCGATGAGGTGCGCGATTATCTGGCGAGCCTGCGCAAGCGGCAGCTGACCTCGGACAACAACGACCAGGGACAGCGCCGCGGCGGCGGCCACTAGCGCGACCAGGACACCCGCCGGCGCGCCCGGACGTCTGTCCAGGCACGGAACCCGCCGGCGCGCCTGCTACAATGACGGCGTCCAGGGAGTGCGCGCCGTCTATGCCGTCAGGAACAACACGGGTCTCATTGCTGTCGGTTTGCCTGCTGCTGCTGTGCGGCTGCGCCACGCTGCCCCCGGGCAGCAAGCCCGATCCGCGTGATCCCTGGGAGCGGATGAACCGCACCACCTACAAGTTCAACGACAAGTTCGACAAGGCGATCGCCCGCCCGGTCGCGCGCGGTTACCGCAAGGCCCTGCCGCGGTTCGTACGCACCGGTATCCGGAACTTCTTTGACAACGTCGACACGCCGGTAGTGATGCTCAACGATCTGCTGCAGGGACAGTTCAAGGCGTTCTGCAATGACACCGCACGGCTGCTGGTCAATACCACCCTGGGGATGGGCGGGCTGCTCGACCCGGCGACTGCCGCGGGACTGGAGAAGAACGACCGCGATTTCGGACAGACTCTCGGCAAGTGGGGCGCGCACAAGGGACCCTATGTGGTGCTGCCATTCCTCGGGCCCTCCGACGTGCGCGACACCTTCGGCAGGGTGGCCGACACCTACAGCACGCCGCGGACCTACATAAAGAACGACTACTGGCTGTACGGCCTGTGGCTGCTCGACAAGGTTGATGAGCGCTCGCGGCTGCTCGATTTCGATCGGCTGCTGGATAGCGCCTACGATCCGTACGCTTTCATGCGCAACGCCTACCTGCAACGGCGCGATTTTAAGGTCAATGGCGGGCAATCGCAGGGTGAGGAGGACCGCGAGCGCCAGCTGATGGAGGAAGCCGGCGAGGATGACACCGCGCCTCCCCTCAAACCGTCGCGGTCAACGACGCCGCAGCCGACCCCGCAGCCGCAGCCTCATGCGCAGTGACGGTGGCGCGACCGCCGCTGCGAATCGTCAGACGCCGCGCTCGAGGAGGTCCTCGACCTCGCTGATGCGCGCCAGCGCCGTGAGGTCAGCCGGCAGGTGCGTGTAGCGCAGCGTGCGACCGCGACGCTTGGCCGCGCCCAGCCAGTCAAGCAGCACGGCAAGACCCGCACTGTCGCACACGGTGATGCCGCGGCAATCGATCGCCAGTGCCGCCGCGCCGTTGCCGCCGCCTGCCAGCAGCTGCCCGCCCAGCTCGCGCGCCCGGCGCGCCGTCGCGAACGTCAACGCGCCCTCGGCGGCGTAGTGCCCGTCGGCGGCGGCCACCAGGCGGAACGCGTCTGCGGGCGCGGCCCGCCCGTTCACCACCCCGGGCGGCTCGCTCATCCGCTCTTGCCCCCGGTCTGTTTGCCGATGTTCTCGGGCTTCTCGCCTGCTTGGAGCCGCTTGATGACCGCGTCGATTCCCTGCTGCTGGATCTGCGCGCCGAAGTCCTCGCGGTAGCTGTTGACGTAGCTGATGCCGTCGATCACCACGTCCCAGGCCTTCCAGCCCTGCGGCGTGCGGCGCAGGTAGTAGTTGACCGAGACGCGATCCCCGTTGCTGCGCTTCACCTCGGTACGCACCGTGGCGTTTTTCGCTTCGGGGTCGACGTCGCGGGTCGGAAAGATCTTCAGCCGGTCGGCGGTGAAATCGACGATGGCGCTGCCGTAGTTGTTGAGCAGCGAGTGATAGAAGGCATCCACGAAGCGCTGGCGCTGCTCGGGGGTGGCGTTGCGCCAGTATTGGCCGAGCACCAGACGCGCCGAGTACTCGGTGTCGAAGTGCGGCAGCAGGTACTTGTCGACCAGCTGGCCGACTTTGGCGGGATCGCGCCGGTAGGCGTCGCGATCCTTATCGAGATCTCCCAGCATGCCGTTGGCGGCGTTCTCCACCACCTGGGTCGGTCCCTCCGGGAGCGGCGCGGCCGCCGTTGCGGCCGGTTGCGCCTGGGCTGCCGGCGGCGTCTGCGCCCAGGCGTTCGGCCCGCCGAGAGTCAGGGCCAAGGCCAGGCACAGGCCGCCCAGTAGCGTTGCATGTCTCATTTCTTCGGCTCCGTCTTGCCATGAGTGTCTGTGCTGTCGTCGCCGCCGCCGCCCTTGCTGCTCGCGTAGTTGGCCAGGAACTTGTTGATCACGCTTTCGAGCACGATCGCCGACTGCGTCTGGTCGATGCGGCCACCGTCCTTGAGAAAGGTGTCGGACCCGCCGGGGCTGAAGCCGATGTACTTGCCGCCGAGCAGTCCCTGGGTCTGGATAACGGCGAAGCTGTCATCGGGGATCTGGTTGTACTGCGGGTCGATGCGCATGGTGACCACGGCCTTGTAGTCCCGGGAATCGTAACGAATGCCGGACACGTCGCCCACGCGCACGCCCGAGATGGCGACCGGCGAGCCCACCTTGAGGTCGCCGACGTTGTCGAACGCCGCGGTCACGTGGTAGCCCGCCTTGTCGCCACCGAACTTCAGGCCGCTGGCCGGCAGTTGGGTGGTGAGGAACAGCAGCGCGGCAAAACCCAGCAGCACGAACAGCCCGGTTCCGATCTCGAGAGTTCGATTGGAGTGCATGGCTCAAGTTCCTCTTACAGGAATTCCGCGGTCAACACGTAGTCGAGCAGCAGCGTCATCACCGAGGAGGCTACGACGGTACGCGTGGTGGCGAGCCCTACTCCCTCGGCGGTGGGCTCGGCATTGTAGCCCTCGTACACGGCGATGAGACTGCAGGCGATACCGAACACCACGCTCTTGACGATGCCCTCGTTGACGTCGTGCAGGTCGACCGAGCCCTGGGTCTGCGACCAGAACACGCCCTTGTCGACTCCCATCAGCTGCACGCCGATCAGCTGCGCGCCGTAAAGACCCACGACGCTGAAGATGGCCGTCAGCAGTGGCATGGCAATTACCCCGCCGAGAAAGCGCGGCGCGGCAACGTAACGCAGCGGATCGACCGCCATGATCTCCATGGCGGTCAGCTGGTCGGTGGCGCGCATCAGGCCGATCTCGGAGGTGAGCGCCGTGCCGGCGCGGCCGGCGAACAGCAGCGCCGTGATCACCGGGGCGAGCTCGCGCAGCAGTCCCAGCGCCGCGGCCGTGCCGAGCGCCTCCTCGGAGCCGAAACGCTGCAGCAAGTCATAGCCCTGCAGCCCGAGCACCATGCCGACGAACAGCCCCGAGAGCATGATGATGATGAGCGAGCGGGCGCCGGCGTTGTAGATCTGGTGCAGCAGCAGAGCCGGGCGGCCGAGCGCCGGCCCGCACTGCATCAGGAGCCGCACCAGAAAGAGTGCCACCGAGCCGAGCCGGCGCACGCCCTCGAGCAGATATGCGTTGCCGGCGCCCGCGCTCATCGCTCCTCCACCCCGAACAACTGTGCGGCGTAGTCGGGGGCGGGATAGTGAAACGCCACCGGTCCTTCGGCGCCGCCGCTCATGAACTGGCGCACGGCGGCCGAGTCGCTGGCGCGCAGCTGTGCGGGGGTACCGCTGGCGGCGATGCGCCCTCCCGACAACAGGTAGCTGTCGTCGGCAATGGTGGACAGCTCCTGAACGTCGTGCGAGACCACGATACTCGTGATGCCGAGCGCGTTGTTCATGTGCTTGATGAGGCGCAGGATGACGCCGAGGGAGATCGGGTCGAGGCCGACGAACGGCTCGTCGTAGATCAACATCTCCGGATCCATGACGATGGCGCGCGCCAGCGCGACGCGTCGCGCCATGCCGCCCGACAGCTCCGCTGGCATGAGACCGGCGGCACCGCGCAGGCCCACCGCCTGCAGCTTGGTCAGCACCAGCTTGCGGATGAGCGGCTCGGGCAGGTCGCTGTGCTCGCGCACCGGGAAGGCGACGTTCTCGAACACGTCCATGTCGGTGAGCAGCGCGCCGTTCTGGAACAGCATGCCCATGCGCCGGCGCAGAGCATAGATCTCGGCGCGCCCGAGTGTGGCGAGGTCGCGGCCGAACACTACGACCTGACCACTGTCGGCGGTAATCTGCGCCGTGATCAGGCGCAGCAGCGTCGTCTTGCCCGTGCCGCTCGGACCCATGATGGCGGTGATGCGGCCGCGGCGCACCCTGAGATCGAGGCCGTTGAAGATCGGCCGGTCGCCGAAGGCGTAGGACACGTCGCGCAACTCGACCACCGCATCAGCCGTCGCTGCGGCTGATGCGGGTTGCTGCGATGCAGGGTTGGTCACGCGAGCGCCGCAGCCTTCCCAGGCCTCAGGCGGCCTGACTCTCCATCTCGGCGGTGTAGCGGCCGAGGGTTGCCAGCCCGTTGAGCCGCGCGCGCTTGCTGAACTCCTTCTGGCCGGCAGCGAAGTTCGCGGCCGACCCGCCCCAGGCCTTGAGCGCGGTGTCCTGCAGGGCGCGCCCGAAGCTGAAGGTCAGCGACCAGGGGAGCGCCCCGCCGATGCGGTTCATGAGCGCCAGATGCAGCGTCGCCTCCGTCGGCGACTGGCCGCCGGAGAGGAAGGCGATGCCCGGTACAGCCGGCGGCACGTGGCGGCGCAGCGTCCGCAGCGTCGTCTCGGCAACTACCTCCGGACCCGCGCGATGGCTGGCTTTCTTGCCGGAGATCACCATGTTGGGCTTGAGCACCATGCCCTCGAGGACGATGCGATGCGCGAACAGCTGATCGAACACCGTGGCAAGCACCTGCCTGGTCACCTGCTCGCAGCGCTCAATTGTATGCGCGCCGTCCATGAGCACCTCCGGCTCGACGATCGGCACGATGTCGTTCTCCTGGCACAGCGCCGCGTAGCGCGCCAGAGTAAGCGCGTTCGCTTCAATCGCGAAGGTGGTCGGAATGTCCTCGGCGATGTCGATGACCGCGCGCCACTTGGCGAACAGTGCCCCGAGCTTGCGGTACTCGATCAGCCGCTCGCGCAGCCCATCGAGACCCTCGGTGATCGTCTCGCCAGGGAAGCCCGCCAGGGGCTTCGCGCCCGTGTCGACCTTGATGCCGGGGATGATGCCCTGCTGCCTGAGGTACAGCGGAAACGGCGTGCCGTCGCGGGTCTTCTGGCGGATGGTCTCGTCGAAGAGGATGACCCCGCTCACCGATTCGGAGGCGCCCGCTGTCGTGAACAGCATTTCGCGGTAGCTGCGACGATGCTCCTCGGTCGATTCGAGCTCGATGCTGTCGAAGCGCTTCTTGATGGTGCCGGTGCTTTCGTCCGCGGCCAGAATTCCCTTGCCCTTCGCCACGATCGCGCTGGCCACGTGCGCAAGCTCTGTTTCGTTCATCAGTTAATCCTCCGGCGTTGACGGCGAACGCCCGACGGGTGCGCGCACGGAGTGCAGCGCCGGCCGCCCGTTAAGACAACCCACCCGGGAAACGGGGCGCCAAGGATAGCAAATCCCCCTTGTCCCACGCCCCGGGATGACGGCGCGCAGGGGGAGCGCGACACCTGCCGGACCGGCGCCGCGGCCGCGGCTTGGCTCTCCCTGTAATTAGTACTAAAATAGTCCTACATTCAGAGGTGCTCCATGCTGCGCATCAGCCGGTTGACAGACTACGCCACGGTGCTGCTTGCCGCGCTCGCGGGCGAGCCCGGACGCGTGCAGACCGCCGCCGCGCTCGCCGCGCAGACGCACATCGCCGCCCCGACAGTCAGCAAGCTGCTCAAGCAGCTGCAGCGCGCCGCGCTCGTCACCTCGACCCGCGGCCTGCACGGGGGCTACCAGCTGGCGCGTCCTGCCGCGCAGATCAGTGCTGCGGCAATTCTCGATGCGCTCGAAGGTCCGGTCGCCCTCACCGACTGCTCGGCGGGACACGGCTACTGCGGCATCGAAGACACCTGCCGCGTGGGGCGCGTGTGGCAGCGGCTCAACCTCGCGATCCGCCGCGCGCTCTACGACGTGAGCCTGGCGCAGCTCGCCGGGCTCGACGCCCCGCCGGCGCGGCTGCCGGCGCTCGAGCGCGAGATGAGGGCTGCAGCGGGACGCACACCGATCCGATCGTGACTGCCATGAGCGAGAACGCCAAACAACTCGAGACGCTGATCGCACGGGGCTATCAGCACGGCTTCGTGACCGACATCGACGCCGACACGGTCCCGCCGGGGCTCGATGAGGACGTCGTGCGGCTCATTTCGCGCAAGAAGCAGGAGCCCGCCTTCCTCACGGAGTGGCGGCTCAAGGCCTTGCGCCACTGGCTGACCATGAAGGAGCCGCACTGGGCGCACCTGAAGGTGGCGCCCATCGACTACCAGGCCATCTCCTATTACTCCGCACCGAAAACGAACAAGGACGGACCGAAGAGTCTCGCGGAGGTGGATCCGAAGCTGCTCGAGACCTACGAGAAGCTCGGCGTGCCGCTGCACGAGCGCGCGCGGCTCGCCGGAGTGGCGGTGGATGCGGTATTCGACAGCGTGTCGGTGGCGACGACGTTCAAGGAGCGCCTCGCCGCCGCGGGCGTGGTGTTCTGTCCGTTCTCGGAGGCGGTGCGCACGCATCCCGCGCTCGTCGAGCAGTACCTCGGCAGCGTGGTGCCCCACACCGACAACTTCTTCGCCTCGCTCAACTCGGCGGTGTTCACTGACGGCTCGTTCGTCTACGTGCCGAAGGGCGTGCGCTGCCCGATGGAGCTGTCGACGTACTTTCGCATCAACGCCGCCAAGACCGGACAGTTCGAGCGAACCCTGATCATCGCCGACGACGGCGCGTACGTGAGCTACCTCGAGGGCTGTACTGCGCCGCAGCGCGACGAGAACCAGCTCCATGCCGCGGTGGTGGAGCTGGTGGCGCTCGATGACGCCTACATCAAGTACTCCACCGTGCAGAACTGGTATCCGGGCAACGCGGAAGGTGTCGGCGGCATCTACAACTTCGTCACCAAGCGCGGCGAGTGCCGCGGCCGCAACGCGCACATCTCCTGGACGCAGGTGGAGACCGGCTCGGCGATCACCTGGAAGTACCCGAGCTGCGTGCTGCGCGGCGCGGGCTCGATCGGGGAATTCTATTCCGTCGCCACGGTGAACAATCATCAGCAGGCCGACACCGGCACCAAGATGATCCACATCGGCCGCGATACCCGCAGCACCATCATCTCCAAGGGGATCTCAGCGGGACACGGCCAGAATACCTACCGCGGACTGGTGAAGATCCTTCCCGGCGCGCACGGCGCGCGCAACTTCACCCAGTGCGATTCCCTTCTCATGGGCGGCAAGTGCGGCGCGCACACCTTCCCATACGTGGAAGTCAAGAACCCGAGCGCCACGGTCGAGCACGAGGCAAGCACGTCCAAGATCAGCGACGACCAGCTGTTCTACCTGCTGGCGCGCGGCATCGCGGAGGAGGACGCCGTCAACATGATCGTGAGCGGCTTCTGCAAGTCGGTGTTCCGGGAGCTGCCGATGGAATTCGCCGTCGAGGCGCAGAACCTGCTCGCGGTCAGCCTGGAAGGCGCGGTGGGCTGAATCATGGAACGGAGCCCCGGGACCATCATGCTGAGCATCGACAACCTGCACGTCACGGTCGACGGTAAGGAAATCCTCAACGGGCTGTCGCTCGAGGTGCGCCAGGGCGAAGTGCACGCCATCATGGGGCCGAACGGCTCGGGCAAGAGCACACTCGCGTACGTGCTCGCGGGGCGCCCGGGGTACACGGTCACCTCGGGAACGGTGCGCTACCAGGGCCGCGACCTGCTCGCGCTTACCCCCGAGGCGCGGGCGCGTGCTGGCGTATTCCTCGGCTTCCAGTACCCGGTCGAGATCCCGGGCGTCAACAACGTCTATCTCCTCAAGGCTGCCGTCAACGCGGTGCGCAAGGAGCACGGGCTGCCCGAAGTCGACGCCTTCGAGTTCCTCGGGATGGTGCGCGAGAAGATGAAGCTCATGAACATCGAGGACAGCTTCCTGTCGCGCGCCGTCAACGAGGGCTTCTCGGGCGGGGAAAAGAAGCGCAACGAGATCCTGCAGATGCTGTTGCTCGAGCCGCGGCTTGCGATCCTCGATGAGACCGACTCGGGGCTCGACATCGACGCGCTCAAGGTGGTGGCGGCGGGCGTGAACTCGCAGCGCTCGCCCGAGCGCGCCTGCGTGCTCGTCACCCACTACCAGCGGCTGCTCGAGTACGTCGTGCCGGACTTCGTGCACGTACTGGTGCGCGGCCGCATCGTCCGCAGCGGCGATCGCACGCTGGCCCTCGAGCTCGAGCAGCGTGGCTACGACTGGGTCGCAGGTGTTGCCGCGTGAGCGCCCCCGTGAGCACCCTCACCGCCCGCATCCTCGAGGATTACGCGCGCACCGAGCGCGCGCAGCCCTCCTCCGCTGCCGCCGCGGCGCGCCGGCGCGCCGCCATCGAGGCGCTCGAGGCGACCGGGCTCCCGGGCCCGCGCGATGAGAACTGGAAGTACGCCAACCTGCGCCCGCTCGAGCGGCTGCGTTTCGTGCCGGCCGCGGTGGCGCAGCCGGCAGCGCCGGCGGAGACTGGCCCACTGCCGGCCGCCGTCGCCGGCTCTGCCCGGTACGTCTTCGTGGACGGCGTGCTGGCGCCCGCGAGATCGGCGGCGTTGACGGCGACGGCAGCGGCGATCACCCCGCTGGCAGAGTCGCCCGCCGCGCCACCGGGCCGCACCGCGCGCGCCGACGAGCGCTTCGCGCTGCTCAATGAGGCCTTTGCCACCGACGGCGTTCGCATCCGCGTGCCGGCCGCAGCGCAGGCGGTGCGGCTCGAGCTGCTGTTCATGGCGAGCGCCGATGCGCTCACCGGGGCCTCCTATCCGCGCGTCGAGCTCGAGCTCGATGCGGCCGCGAATCTTACGCTCATCGAGCGCCACTTAAGCGCCGGCGCGGCGGCGAGCTTCGTGACGAGCGCCGTGACGGTCGCGCTCGCACGCGGGGCGAGCCTCGAGCATTACCGCCTGCAGGATCTCAACACCCGCAGCACGCTGTTCGACACGCTCTCGGCGCGCCTTGCGCAGAATGCCCGCTACCGGCTGCACGGCATCAGCACGGGCGCGCAGTCGGCGCGCTCCACGCTGTCGGTGTGCCTGGCGGGCGAGCGTGCCGATCTCACTCTGGCGGTCGCTGCGCTCGGGGATCGCCAGCAGGTCGAGGATACCTACGCGGTCGTCGAGCATGCCGCGCCCGATGCCCGCACCGTGCAGACCTTCCGCGGCATCGCCGCCGGCCGCGCACGCGTCGCCTTCAACGGCAAGATCGTGGTGGCGCGCAATGCACGCGGCACCGACTCGCAGCAGTCGCTGCGCGGCCTGCTGGCAGGACCCGAAGCCGAGATCGACGTGCGCCCGCAGCTCGAGATCTATACCGACGACGTGCGCTGCAGTCACGGCGCCACCGCCGGCAAGCTCGACGACAACATGCTGTTCTACCTGCTGTCGCGCGGACTCACGCCCGATGCCGCGCAGCGGCTGTTGAAATGGGCCTTCCTCGAGGACGTGATCGCGCAGTTCGCGCTGCCGGAGCTGCGCCGGCAGATCGAGGAGCATCTCGCCGGTGCGCTGCGCGATGAGGCGCTGAAGGAGCTTCTGTAATGGCTGCCCACCTGCCGCTCCCCGCCGCGCCGCCGCCGCTCGATGCGGAAGCGGTGCGCCGCGATTTCCCGATCCTCGCCACCACGGTGAACGGTCACCCGCTGGTCTACCTCGACAGCGCCGCCTCCTCGCAGCGGCCGCGGGCGGTGCTGCGCGCCGTCGAGTACTACGAGACCCACTCGCACGCCAACGTGCACCGCGGAGTACACGCGCTCAGCCAGGCGGCCACTGCCGCCTTCGAGGGCGCCCGCGAGCGCGTGCGGCGCTTCATCAACGCCCGCTCGGTGAAGGAGATCGTGTTCGTCCGCGGTACCACCGAGGGCATCAACCTGGTCGCGCAGGCCTATGCACGCCCGCGGTTCCGTCCCGGCGACGAGATCCTCATCACCGCCCTCGAGCATCATTCCAACATCGTCCCGTGGCAGATGGTGTGTGAGCAGACCGGCTGCGCACTCAGGGTCGCGCCGATCAACCGCCGCGGCGAAGTGGAGATCGATGCCTTCCTCGAGCTTCTGAGCGCCCGCACGCGTCTGGTGGCCCTGGCCCAGGTCTCGAATGCCCTCGGCACGGTGCTGCCGGTAAAACGCCTCATCGAGGCCGCGCATGCGCACGGCGCCGTGGTACTGGTCGACGGCGCACAGGCGGTGCCGCACACGCCGGTCGACGTGCGCGCCCTCGGCGCGGACTTCTACGCCTTCTCGAGCCACAAGCTCTACGGGCCGACCGGCATCGGCGTGCTGTACGCCCGTGAGGAATTGCTCGCGAGCATGCCTCCCTGGCAGGGGGGCGGCGACATGATCCTCACCGTGTCCTTCGACAAGAGCACCTGGAACGAGCTGCCGTTCAAGTTCGAAGCCGGTACGCCCAACATCTCCGGCGCCGTGGGGCTCGCCGCCGCCATGGACTATGTCGAGGGCCTGGGGCTCGAGGCGATCGCCGCCCACGAGCAGCGGCTGCTCGAGCTCGCCACTGCGCAGCTCGCGCGGCTGCCGGACGTCGAGATCATCGGCACGGCCGCGCACAAGGCAGCGGTACTGTCCTTCACCATGCGCGGCGTACATCCGCACGACCTCGGCACGATTCTCGATGCCGAGGGCGTCGCGGTGCGCACCGGGCATCACTGCGCCATGCCGGTCATGACATTCTTCGGAGTGCCGGCGACCGCGCGCGCCTCCTTCGGCTGCTACAACACCGAAGCGGACGTCGAGCGCCTGGTGGCGGGGCTGCGGCGCGTGCGCGAGGTGTTCAGCTGATGGACCTGAAGGACCTCTACCGCGATGTGATCCTCGATCACAACCGGCATCCGCGTAACGTCGGGCGCATCGAGCACGCCGACGGCCGCGCCGACGGCGAGAATCCGCTGTGCGGCGACCGGCTGACGCTCACGGTGCGCATGAACGGTGAGCGCATCGAGGACATCCGCTTCGAGGGCAAGGGCTGCGCCATCTCGACAGCTTCCGCCTCGCTCATGACCGAGGCGGTCAAGGGCAAGGACCGTGCCAGCGTACGCACGCTGTTCGACAAGGTGCACGCGCTGCTCACGCAGCCGGAAGCCGTGCCCGAAGCGGCGCTCGGCAAGCTCGCGGCGCTGTCCGGGGTGCGCGAATTTCCTGCACGGGTCAAGTGTGCGAGCCTGTGCTGGCACACGCTCAACGCCGCGCTTGGCCACCAGACGGCCACCGTTTCCACCGAGTAGCGCCACCGCCATGCGCAGACACGAGAACGAGCCGTTCGTCGTCAACCGCGAGGTGCGCGCGGTGATCGTGCCCGCCGGCCAGGAGGTGAAGCTCAAGCCCGGCCAGGCGGGCTACATCACCCAGGCGCTCGGCGGCAGCTTCACCGTCTACCTCGAGGGCAACCTGTTCCGCATCGCCGGCGAGGACGCCGATGCCATCGGTCAGGAGGCTGTCAAGTCTCCGGAGCTGCCGCCCAATGCGAGCGAAGCGGACGTGAAGAAGCTGGTCTGGGATCAGATGCGCACCTGTTACGATCCTGAGATCCCGATCAACATCGTCGATCTCGGCCTGGTCTACGATTGTGACGTCAGGCACAACGAAGACGGCACGCGCACCGTTGAAGTGAGGATCACCCTCACCGCCCCGGGGTGCGGCATGGGGGATATCCTGGTGGACGACGTGCGCGACAAGATCGAGCGGATCCCGACGGTGCGCGAAGCGCGCGTTGAGCTCACCTTCGACCCGCCATGGAACCAGAGCATGATGTCCGAGGCCGCGCGCCTGCAGACCGGCATGTTCTGACCGCTCCGTCGCAGCCATGAGTGCCGAATGGGTGGATGTGGGCGGCGCGGACGCCGCCAGCGAGACGGCACCGCTCGCCGTCGAGGTCGACGGTGTCGCCGTGGTGATCGTGCGCTGCGGCGGCGAGCTCTACGCGGTCGAGGACCGCTGCAGCCACGACGGCGAGCCGCTCAGCGGCGCGCAGGTCGAGGACTGTCAGATCATCTGCCCACGCCACGGCTCGAATTTCTGCCTGCGAACCGGAGAAGCACTCACCCCGCCCGCTTACGAGGCGCTGCGGACCTACCGCGTGCGCGAGCAGAACGGCCGCATCCTCATGGAGCCGCCGCTGTGAGGTGCTCGTGAAACGTCTCACCCTCATGCGCCACGGCGACGCGCGCTGGCAGGACCCGAGCTTCTCCGACCTGGAGCGCCCGCTCAATCGGCGCGGGACCGGGGCGGCCGAAGCGATGGCACGGCGGCTGCTCGAGCTCGGGCTGGTCCCGGACCTGATGCTGGTGAGCCCGGCGCGCCGCACGCAGCAGACCGCCGAGATCGTGGCGCGCGAGCTGTCGATTCCGCCACGGCGCGTGCTGCGCGAAGAGGCGCTGTACCTGGCGAGCGCCGCGGACCTGCTGCAGGTCGTGCGGGGATGCGGTCCGCGCGTTGCGCACCTGCTCATCGTCGCTCACAACCCGGGCGTCTCGGAGCTGGTGCGGCTGCTGGTGCCGGCGAAGAATGCCGGCGGACTCGGTACCGGCGCGATCTGCTCGATCAGCTTCGAGAGTGCGCACTGGACCGCGATCGGGGCGGAGGCGGTGCGCGACGTGGTGCGCGAGGCGCCATCCCGGGGATTATTCGGCCTGTTCAGCTAGCGCGCGGCGCGCGCTGCACACTACACCGACGTCCGCACGCCGCGGCGACGGTCAGCACTCCGGCACGTTGACTGCGAGTCCTCCCTGGGAGGTCTCCTTGTAGATGGTCGACATGTCGGCGCCGGTCTGGCGCATGGTGGCGATCACCTGATCGAGCGACACCTTGTGCGAGCCGTCGCCGCGCAGGCTGAGGCGCGCCGCGTTGATCGCCTTGACCGCCCCCATGGCATTGCGCTCGATGCAGGGAATCTGCACCAGTCCCGCCACCGGGTCACAGGTGAGTCCGAGGTTGTGCTCCATGCCGATCTCGGCGGCATTCTCGATCTGCTCGTTGGTTCCCTGGAGCGCCGCTACGAGTCCCGCGGCCGCCATGGAGCAGGCGACACCCACCTCTCCCTGACAGCCCATTTCCGCTCCGGAGATCGAGGCGTTGCGCTTGTAGAGCATGCCCATCGCCGCGGCGACCAGCAGGAAGCGGATGATCCCTTCATCGTTCGCGCCGTCCTCGAAGCGGCGATAGTAGTGCAGCACCGCCGGCACGATGCCCGCCGCGCCGTTGGTCGGCGCCGTCACCACGCGTCCGCCGGCGGCGTTCTCCTCGTTCACGGCCAGCGCGTAGGCGTTCACCCAATCCATGACGTCGAGCGGCTTCGCCGTGCCGCTCTCGGTGAGCATGCGGTAGAGGCGTGGTGCGCGCCGGCGCACCTTGAGCACGCCCGGCAGGAGCCCGGTCTGGCGGAAACCGCGCTCGACGCAGCCCTGCATCACCTGCCAGAGGTGCATGAGCTTCCTGCGCACCTCCGTCTCGGGAGCCCAGGAGCGTTCGTTGGCAAGCACGAGCTCGAACATCTCGAGACCGCGCTCGCGGCACAGGCGCAGCAGCTCGTCGCCCGAGCTGAACGGGTACGGCGGCGGGGGATGCGCGTGCGCTTCGGCCGCCTCGGCTTCGTCGCCATGCACGATGAAGCCGCCGCCGATCGAGTAATAGTCGACCTCGCGCAGCACGTGGCGGGCGGCGCCGAGCGCCGTGAAACGCATACCGTTGGAATGCCGTGGCAACCGCTCGTGGTTCATGAACAGCAGCTGCATCGGCTCGTCGAAGTCGATCTCGTGCTCGCCGAGGAGGCGAATGCGGCCGCTCGAGCGGATGCGCTGTACCGTTGCCTCGATGCCGTCAGGGTCGACCGTCTCGGGCTCGGCGCCCTCGAGACCGGCCAGGATTGCCCGGTCGGTGCCGTGGCCGCGTCCGGTGAGCGCCAGCGAGCCGTACAGCCGCGCGGCGATCTCCTGGGTCGCCTCCAGCAGTCCGTCGCGCTTCAGGCCCGCGACAAACTCGCGCGCCGCCCGCATCGGGCCCATGGTGTGCGAGCTCGAAGGTCCGATCCCAACCTTGAAGATGTCGAATACGCTCAGAGTCATGACATCCGGCCTCGGCGGGTGATCCAGGCGCGCCTGCCTGAGGGGGGCCCTGGGGGCGCCCGGTGCAGTCTGCAACGTACCGCGCGCGCCGACATGCTTTGCGGCGACCTCCGGGGGCTCAAATGCGACCGCACCGCCCCCACAATATGACCGTCCCGCCACGCCAACCCCAATGCGCCCAGGCGCGCGCCGGCTGCCCGCAGGGGTACCTTGAGTATACTTCGGGCATGGACAGCGGCGTCATCGAGCGGCTGCGCGCTGAGCTCGCCCAGTTGCGCGAGCAGGGTCTCTACAAGAACGAGCGCGTGCTCGCAGGCCCGCAGGCGGCGCTGGTGCGCGCCGGCGGCCGCGAGGTCATCAACCTGTGCGCCAACAACTACCTCGGTCTCGCGAATCACCCCGCGGTACGCGCCGCGGCGCAGCGTGCGCTCGATGAGTACGGCTACGGCATGGCTTCGGTGCGCTTCATCTGCGGCACGCAGGAGACCCACAAGGCGCTCGAGCAGCGCCTGGCCCGTTTCCTCGGCAGCGAGGACGTGATCCTCTATTCATCGTGCTTCGACGCCAACGGCGGGTTGTTCGAGACGCTGCTCGATGAGCGCGATGCGGTGATCTCGGATGCCCTCAACCACGCCAGCATCATCGACGGGATACGCCTGTGCAAGGCGCAGCGCTACCGCTACGCCAACAGCGACATGGCGGAGCTCGAGAAGTGCCTCAAGGAGGCGCGCAGTGCGCGCACCCGTCTGATCGCCACCGACGGCGTCTTCTCCATGGACGGCTTCATCGCGAAGCTGCGCGAGATCTGCGACCTGGCCGAGCGCTATGGCGCGCTGGTGATGGTGGATGACTCGCACGCCACCGGCTTCATGGGCGCCACCGGGCGCGGCAC
>DASYNX010000029.1:0-70214 GCA_036008385.1 Steroidobacteraceae bacterium | reverse complement strand
GTTCGGGAAGCCCGCCGCCGTGGTGGCGAAGCCCTCGCGGTTGTAGGTGATCGCGCTGATCCCCGAGGCGGCGACGAACGTGTCCGGGGTCGTGCCGGTGAACTTACCCTGTACCCGAAGGATCGTGCCGGCGGCTGGATTCGCGGCATTGGTCGGGTTGGAGTACACCAGCCAGCCGTTCTGCCAGGCGAAGCTGCCGGAACAGGTGGCGCCGTCCGACGAGGCGCACACGCTCACGCCATTGCCCTCCTTGATGGCCTCGCCGCGGGCATACATCAGATCGCCCAGCAGGTTATTGACCTCCGAGGACATGCGGTACGAGTTGGTGATGTAGCGGTACTGGGGCACGCCGATGCTCAGCAGGATGGCGACGATGGCGCTCACCACGAGCATCTCGGTCAGCGTGAATCCGGCTTGCCGTTTCATGGGGGCCAATGTACTGGAGCCAGAAGACCCCTAAACCGGTACTGCGTCACATCGGCCGGGCGAGCCGACGGACGGCTGGCGGGGGGTTATGGGCGGTCATCGCCAGTGCACATAACAGCGCCCCAGGGCGGTTCCGGGGGCGCCGGATCATTGTTATCGTGCGCGCGGCGAGTGGGGAGGAGATCATGCGGCACACGCGAGTCCTGTTCCTTTCGATCTGTGGGGCTGTCGGTTCGTCGCTGATGGACCCGGCGGCAGCGGCATCCGGCTTGTCAGCGCGCGCGGCGGGCGAGCCCATGTACCCGCCGGCGGGCCTGGACATGACGGCGGCGGATCCGGCCACCCGACCTGGTGACGATTTCTTCCAATATGCCAACGGCGGCTGGCTCGTGCGTACGCCGATTCCGCCCGACAAGGCTTTCATGACCGCAGCGCAGGCGGTGCGCGATCGCGTCGAACAGCAGTTGCGGTCGCTCATCCAGGCGGCGGCGGCCCGGGGGGGTCAGCCGACGGATCTCGAAGGCAAGGTGGGGGCCTTCTACGCGTCCTTCATGGACGAGGCGCGACGCGCCGAGCTCGGCGCGCGCCCGCTCGCCGGCGAGCTGGCCGCGATCCGTGCCAGTCACTCGCGCGAGGAGCTCGCGCGGCTAATGGGGACCGCGACTCGCGGGTTCGCGGGTAGCTTCTTTCAGCTCAGCATCGACGTCGACCTGAAGGACACGGCGCATTACGCCGTCTACGTGCAGCAGGGGGGGCTGACGATGCCGGATCGCGACTATTACCTCGAGCCCGCGCTTACCGACAAGAAGGCGCAGATGCGCGCCTACGTGCAGCGCACCCTGACATTGATCGGCTGGCCCGAGGCGGGTGCGCGCGCCGATGCGATCGTCGCCCTGGAAAGCCGGATTGCGCGGGTGAGCTGGAGCAAGGCGGAGCAACGCCAGCTCGACAAGATATACAACCCCTTCACGCTGCCTCAACTCGCGGCCTTCGCGCCTGGATTTTCCTGGCCGGCGTTCCTTAAGGGGGCGCGTCTCGAGGACAAGAAAAGAATAGTGGTGGCCGAGCGAACCGCGATCCCGAAGATTGCCGCGATCTTCGCCGACACACCGGTTCCGACGCTGCAGGCGTGGCTGGCTTTCAACACCGTCGATGTCGCAGCGCCCTACCTGTCGGAGCCGTTTGCCCAGGCCTATTTCGATTTCCATCGCAAGGCGCTGCTGGGCGTCAAAGAGCGTCCCGCGCACTGGAAGGACGCCATCAGGGCGGTCTCCGGAGGAGACTGTCAGGCCGAACCGAGCTCCTGCTTTGGCACGCTCGATTGGGCGGTCGGACAACTCTACACCGCGCGCTACTTTCCGCCCGAGGCCAAAGCCCGTGCCGAGGCACTCGCCGCCGAGATCGTGCGCGCCTTCCACCAGCGCATCGAGCGGCTCGACTGGATGACGCCGGCCACGCGCACCGAGGCGCTGCGCAAGCTCGATACTTACGTGGTCAAGGTCGGCTACCCGCAGCACCCACGCGACTATTCGAACCTCGAGATTCGTGCCGACGATCTCATCGGCAATGTGCGGCGAGCGGCGAGCGCCGACTGGGCGTTCTACGTCGACCGCAGCGCCGGCCCGGTGGACAAGAGCGACTGGGGCATGACTCCCCAGACGTTCGATGCCTACAACGGGCTGTTGCGGGACATCGTGTTACCGGCGGCGATCCTGCAGCCGCCGGAATTCGACCCTGCGGCCGACCCGGCGGTCAATTTTGGCGCGGCCGGAACGCTTATCGGACACGAGCTGACCCACGGCCTGGACGATCAGGGACGCAAGCTCGATGCGGACGGGGCGCTGCGCAACTGGTGGAGCGACAGCGACGACCAGGCGTTCAAGGAGCGCGCAGCGATGCTCGGCGCGCAGTATGCCCGGTATGAACCGGTCCCCGGGTTGCACATCAATCCGGGACTCACCATGGGGGAGAACATTGCCGACCTCGGCGGTGTCGTCATCGCGCTCGATGCGTATCACGAGTCGCTCCACGGCGGCACCGAGCCGGTGATCGATGGTCTCACGGGCGACCAGCGCTTCTTCCGCGCGTACGCCCAGGTGTGGCGCGGCAAGGCGAGTGAAGACTACCTTCGCAATCTGACGATCAGCGACCCTCACTCCTGGCGCGCCTTCCGCGTCAACGGCATCGTGCGCAATGTCGATGCCTGGTACGCCGCCTTCGGCGTGAAGCCGGGCGACAAGCTCTACGTCGCACCGGCCGAACGGGTGCGCATCTGGTGATCTCGCCCACGCAAGGGCGGGCGGCCGGGATCTGAGGGGGCGGGGCAGGGCGCCGCGCACCGTGAGGTACCCGCAACTCTCCGTGTGGTGGTCCGGGTGCGCACTCGCTGTGACCGTCTGCTGCGCTCTGCCATGCCTGGCCGCAACACCCGGCTCCCGCCTTACCGCGGCGATTGCGGCGATCGAGTCCACCATTAAGAAGAGCGGTGCCGAGGTCGCCGTGGCCTTCCGTACACTCGACGGCAGGACGCAATGGTATTTCCACGCCGATGAGCCGTTTCATGCGGCCAGCACGATGAAGGTCGCCGTCCTCATCGAGCTTTATCACCAGGTGCGCCAGGGGAAGGTGAAGCTCAGCGACGCGCTCGTCATCAAAAATGAATTCCACAGCCTGGCCGACGGCTCACCCTACATGCTCGATCCCAACGATGACTCGGAGCGCGAGCTCTACCAGGCCGTCGGCGAGACACGCACGCTCGCGCAACTGAGCGACCTCATGATCACGGTCAGCAGCAACCTCGCCACCAATCTGCTGCTGGAGAAGCTCGGTGTCGGCAACATCCGCGCCACGCTCCATGCCATGCATGCCGAGGGCATGAACGTCCTGCGCGGCGTCGAGGACAACAAGGCCTTCCAGCAGGGCCTCAACAACAGCACCACGGCGCGTGCGCTGTTGCGACTCATGGAAGCGATCGCCCGCGGCCGCGCGGTCGATCCGGATGCCTCACGTCAGATGATCGAGATCCTCGAGCGGCAGTCCTTCAATGACGACATTCCCGCCGGACTTCCTCCGGGCACACGCGTGGCGCACAAGACCGGGGAGATCACCCGGATTCAGCACGACGCCGCCATCGTGTTTGCCAGCAGGCCGTTTGTGCTCGTCATCCTGACGCGCGGACTCGACAACGCCAGCGAGAGCGGCGCGCTGATTGCGGAAATCACCCGCCAGCTGTACGAGGCCAGTCAGTAGCTACGGCTCTTGCTGCAGCTTCTAACAGCCCGCGCGTTTCAACCCAGGCTGGTAAGATTGCACCCTCGGTGGGTGAGTGCGCGGCGGCCATCGCCCGTTACGCCGTGTTCGCCGCGACGGCTGAAGCGCTGATAACGTGCGGCCGGTTTTTTGCCAGACAAACTGTTCCGCCTCACGAAAGTAACGGTCATGAATCGTCTTACTAAACTCGCCGGGTTCGTGCTCAGCCTCCTGGTCGCAGGCTCTGCCGCGTTCGCTCAGGACTTAGGCTGGCCGCGCACGATTGAGCAGCCCTCCGGCAAGGTCGTCCTGTTCCAGCCGCACGTCGACAGCTGGGACAGTGACATCATCTGGCGCCAGGCTTTCCAGCTGACGCCAGCGGGCGGGCGCATGACGGTTGGCGCGGCCTCCTTCCAAGGCACGACCAGCACAGACACGGAAACGCACATCATCACGATCTCGGCGACGCAGGTGACCAGCACGATTTTCCCCGGACTCGATGAATCCGCATCGCCGCCGCTGGTTGCGCTGCTGCGCTCGCTGTTGCCCCCGACGCTCGACGTGTCTCTCCAACGCCTGGTCACCTACATGCGCACGCCCGCCAGCATGAAACTGGCGTCCAGCGCGGCTGCCCCGCCGGTCATTCTCGTCAGCTATTCGCCCGCGGTCCTGCTCCGGCTGCACGGGCAGCGGGTTCTTACGCCGGTGCCGAACTCCCGCTTGAAATTCGTGGCCAACACTTCATGGCCGTTGTTCGAGGACCCGGAGGACGGCCATTTCTACCTGCTGGCCAACAACCTTTGGCTTGCGGCCCGGAGGCTCGACGGTCCCTGGCAGCGCGTTACGCGCCTGCCGGAGGACTTTCGCCACCTGCCCGCCGCCGACCGCTTCGCGCCGGTCCGCAGGTTCGTCCCGCCACCGCCAGTGCGCCACCCGGTGGTACCGGAGGTGCTGTACACCACGTCAAGAGCCGACGTGATCCTGTTCGACGGGCCGCCTGCCTACGCACCCATCGCCGGGACACAGTTGGAGCTGGCGACCAACACGAAGAGTCCGGTCTTTCGCTACAACCCAGGGCAGACCTATTACTACCTCACCGCCGGTCGCTGGTTCAGCGCGCCAAGCCTGAAAGGTCCCTGGACCGATGCGACGTCGGCACTGCCAGCAGACTTTGCCAACATCCCGCCGGACAGCCCCGCGAGTGCCGTGCTGGCAGCCGTGCCCGGCACGACCCAGGCTGAGGACGTTGCGCTCCTGGCGCAGGTTCCGAAGACCGCGGCCCCGTCGGCCGGCCAGGTGAGCGTCACTTACTTCGGGAGTCCCCAGTTCGTGCCGGTCGAAGGCACGACCATGCAGTACGCGAGCAACACTGCTGACAAAGTACTTCTGATCGGCGGCGTGTACTACCTTCACCGCCGGGGCGCATGGTTCATGGCCGCGACACCTCAGGGACCGTGGGGGCCCGCACCCGGGCCTCCAGATGTGATCTATACGATTCCGCCGAGTTCGCCGGTCTTCACCGTCACGTACGTGTCGTGGGGATACGAGGGCTACGAGCAAATGAAGGACTACGAAGACTATATGGAATCGGGCGGCGCACCCATAAGACCGAACTGACTGGGCGGCCGACGAGTACAATCCGAAAATGGCCCTTCCGACAAACAGCTACTTCGTCCGCCTGCGGCCAGACCTGTCACCGCAGGTGGCGAGCGAGTTCCGCGCGTTCGCGAAAAAGCCACCGTCCGGCAAACCGCCGAGTGACGTCCGACTCATTCTCGCATGCGTGCGCATCGACTTAAGCAACCGCATCTACGCGAAGCTGACTATCAACCTCGAAGAGGGAGCGCCACCGATGGACCTCTGGGTACCCCACCAGATGATCCTAATGATCGGGGATATCAGCGAGATGGGACGCGCTCCGGTGGTGTTCACACCGGTAGAGTAAACGCACCCCTGATGTGCAGGACGAGTGCCGGTCTATCGCGCCGACGAGCGAGAGGGGAACTACCAGCGGATGTGATAGCCAGGCGAACGCCTAGCCCGGTTCACTTCCGGATCTGGGCATCAGACTTCGCTTAACGCATCGCAAGCGAAGGTCAACTCTGATCAGAAGTGTTTGATTTCGCAGCGAAGCGGGCGTCGTCGACAGAAATACGGGGTAAAAACATGAAGTACTTCATCCTTATGATTCTCTCATCGCTGTTGACCGCCTGCAGCGTCTACTCGCCCGACGCGGGGCACGAGGTCGTGCTAGTCGAGAAGCCGTGGTTCTTCGGCCACGGCGGTGTCGATCCCGATCCCGTAAAGCCTGGCCGCACGTTCGCCGCGTTCAGCACTGAGGGCGTAGACGTATACATGCAGCCGATGAAAGCCGAGACCGAGATGCATGACACAATGACCTCGGACGGCGTGCCGATCAGCTTTCACGCGATCATGGTGCTGCAAGTCACGGATTCCGTTTCGCTCATCAAGAACTTCGGCCGGGACTGGTACAAAAACAATCTGGAGGAGCAGTTCAAGACGATGGTCCGACAAGCGGTTAGAAAGCGCGGCATGAATGAGACGGCGATCAGTACGACGGCGCTGGACGCGATCGACGAAGAGATCCGCCAGGCGCTGGTCGCATTCATCAAGGAAAAGGGCCTGCCCGTCAAACTCATCACGATGACCGTGGGGCGCGCGAATCCGCCGGATGCCATCAAAAACCAGCGCATCGAGACGGCGACGCAGGAGCAACGCATTCAGACCGAGCAGCAGACCAAACTAGCCGAGGTTCAGCGTAAGTCGGCTGAGGAGGCGCGCGCTGCGGCGGACAACGCCTACCGGCAGGCGATCGGTCTATCCCCGGAACAGTACGTGCAGCTCAAGCGCATCGAGATGGAGCAGCGGGTGTGCGCGGATGCGAAGTGCACGTTCATCGAAAACTCGGGCGCGCTCCCGGTATTCGGGGTGAAGTGATCCGGTTCCCCAGGCTGAGTAGCCTACTTCGCATAATGTATATTATGTTAAATGTCGCATTCATCCGGGCGAATCCCTGAAGCCGCGCGCCACGGCGCTCTGACAGCAACCGTTGGTCAGGCCACCCTGCCGCTGATGCCTGGCTGCTCTCCGGCGCGAAAAGCGCTGTTCCAAAGCGCGAACGCGTTCACGAAGTCGCGCTCGGTGCGGGGCTGAGGTGCGACCCAGTTCGCTGTGCGCGCTGCGTACCCGTGTTGGAATTCCTCCCGTTTTTTGTCAAGTGACGGCAATGGGGAGGATTGGCGCGGCACACGCCGCCCTATTAGGAACATGGTGTCACCGCCAAGGTTCGCTCGGCTGACCAGTCGGACGGGTCGATGAAGCCTGCCAACACTGCAGGCTCGCCCGGAGAGCTCTCCGACACCGCGGTCGTCGAGATCCTGACCACCCCCGGCGACGCCGCGCCCGGGGAGTCTCTGTTTCGCAATACCATCGAGCACGCCCCGGTCGGAATCGCCTTTGCAAGCCGCAGTGGTGACTATCGGCACGTCAATCACGCCTTCTGTCGGTTGCTGGGCTTCAGCGCCGAGGAGCTGGGGGTTAAGTCCATCACCAGCCTTACGGTGAAGGAGGACCTCGCGGCCACCACCCAAGGCCTCGGGCAGCTGTGGCGTGGCGAGATCACTCACTTCGACATCGAGAAGCGCTACCTGCGCAAGGACGGCAGCGCCCAGTGGGTGCGTGTGACCACGTCACTGGTGCGCGCCGGCAGCGGGGAGCCGCAGTGCTCGGTCGAGTTCCTGCGCGACATTTCCGCGCGCAAGGAGATCGCCGAAGCACTCATGCAGAGTCAGACGCTCCTGGCCACGGTGATCGCTGAGCTTCCCATTGCGCTGCTGGCCTGCGACGTCGACGGCCGGGTGACTCACTACAACCGGGCCGCTGTTGAGCTCTTCGGGATTCCGTCCGAGGCGACCGGATCGCCCTACCCCATCAGGTCCGAGGTCTTCCTTCCCGACGGCAAGACGCCGATAAGCCGCGAGCAGCGCCCGCTGGCACGCGCGCTGCGCGGTCACAACACCAGCGACCTCGAATCGGTCGTCATCACGCCTGCAGGTGCCGCACGCATCACACTTGCGAGTGCGCGGCGACTGGTCGGTCCGGCCGGCCAGCCGCTCGGCGCCTTGGTGATCGTCCAGGACATCACCGAACGGCGGCTCGCCGAAGAGGAGCTGGAGGGGATGCACAAGCAACTGCTGCTCGCGTCACGGCAGGCGGGCATGGCCGAAGTGGCCACCAACGTCCTGCACAACGTCGGCAACGTCCTCAACAGCGTCAACGTCTCGGCGAGCCTGGTCGCTGAGCGTATCCGCAAATCCAAGTGCAGCGGGCTCGGGCGGGTTGCGGCGCTGCTCACCGAGCACGCGTCCGACCTCGCGGGCTTTCTTACCGGCGCGCAGGGCAAGCACCTGCCCGGCTACTTCCACGAGCTGGCCACAGAACTCACCACCGAGCGCGACGCTGCCGTGGCGGAGCTCTTGGCGTTGCGTAGCAACGTCGAGCACATCAAGGAAATCGTGGCGATGCAGCAGGGCTATGCCAAACGCGGCGGCATCACCGACACCCTGGATATTCGCGTGTTGGTCGAAGACAGCCTGCGAATGAACGAGGGAGCTTTCAGTCGCCACGGCGTGACCGTCGCGCGTGACTTCGCCGAGGTGCCGCTCATCCAGGGTGACAAGCACAAGGTGCTGCAGATCCTGGTCAACGTGATCCGCAATGCCAAGTACGCCTGCGCCGAAATGAAAGGAGGCCCGAAGCGCGTCACCGTGCGGATCCGCGCGACCCAGGACGCCATCCAGGTCTCCGTCATCGATACCGGGGTCGGAATCCCGAAGGAAAATCTGCAGCGCATCTTCAATCACGGCTTCACCACCCGCCGCGACGGCCACGGCTTTGGGCTGCACAGCAGCGCGCTCGCCGCCAAGGAACTCGGCGGGTCGCTCCAGGGGGACAGTCAGGGGCGCAACCAGGGCGCCACCTTCACCCTGACCCTGCCGCTCACTTCCGCGGGGGCGCGCGATGCCAAATGACGCCGAACCGATGCTGAGGCATCGGCTCCTCATGATCGACGACAACCCCGCGATCCATGAGGACTACCGCAAGATCCTCGGCGGCCGCAGCAACGCCACGGTGTCGAGCGCCGAAGCGGCGCTGTTCGGCGCGCCAACGACCGTGGCAGGCCCGACTTTCGATGTCGATTCGGCCATGCAGGGTCAGGAGGGCGTGGAGCGCGTGCGGCAAGCCCTTGCCGAGGGCCGTCCGTACTCGGTGGCGTTCGTCGACATGCGCATGCCGCCCGGATGGGACGGCCTGGAGACCATCGAGCGCCTGTGGAAGATCGACCCGGAGGTGCAGATAGTCGTCTGCTCCGCCTACACCGATTACGACTGGCTCGAGCTCCTGGCACGGCTCGGGCATTCCGACAAGCTCATCGTCATCAAGAAGCCGTTCGAGCCGATCGAGATCCTGCAGTCGGCGAGCGCGCTCAGCCGCAAGTGGCAGAACGCCCGGGCGCTCAAGCGTCACGTCGAGAGCCTCGAGCTCGTCGTCACCGATCGTACCAAGGGTCTCGAAGCAGCGAACCGGCAGCTGCGACATCTCGCATCGCACGACGCACTCACCGGGCTGCCGAACCGCCTGCTGCTCGATGACCGCGTCAACCAGGCCATCGCACAGGCGACCCGCGGGTCGCATGAGTTCGCGCTACTGGTCGTGGATCTGGATCGCTTCAAGCTCATCAACGACTCGCTCGGCCACCGGGCCGGCGACGATTTGCTGCGCGAGGTGGCGGCGCGCCTGAAGAGCGCCGTGCGCTCGGTCGATACCACTGCCCGGCTAGGTGGCGATGAGTTCGTGATCCTCATCGACGGACCGGTCACGCATGAGGAGGCCGTGGAAGTCGGCAAGCGGGCGATCCGGGCCATGGAGCCTTCCATACGATTGCTCGGGATCGACGTGCACATATCGCCGAGCATCGGCATTGCGTTTTATCCGGGCGATGGCCCGAACGTGGACACGCTGCTCGCCCGGGCCGACGCGGCGATGTACAGCGCCAAGGAGCATGGCCGCAACAACGTTCAGTGCTATGCCGAAGGCATGAGCACCGTCACCCAGGAGCGCGTCAAGCTCGAGAGCGAGCTGCACGAGGCGCTGCGCAGCGGACAGTTTGAACTGCACTACCAGCCGAAGGTTGATACTTCCAGCGGTCGGATCAACAGCGCCGAAGCGCTGATTCGCTGGCGCCATCCGCAGCGCGGCGTGGTGCTGCCGGGCGAATTCATCTCGGTCGCCGAGGAGAGCGGTCTGCTCGATGCCATCGGTGAGTGGGTGCTGGTCGAGGCCTGCCGCCAGGCCAAGGCGTGGCAGCGGGAGGGGTTGCGCCCTATGCGGGTCGCCGTCAACCTGGCGCCCTCGCAATTCCGGCTGACCAACCTCGTCGATCAGATCCGCCATGCGCTCGAGGCGGCGCAGCTCGAGCCGCAGTACCTCGAAGTCGAGCTGACCGAGAGCGCGGTGATGAGCGACGCCGAGGAGTCGATCATCATTCTGGAGGCGATCAGCCGCATGGGGGTGCTGGTGTCGGTTGATGACTTCGGCACCGGCTACTCGAGCATGAGCTACCTGCGGCGCTTTCCGATCGACAAGCTGAAGATCGACCGCTGCTTCGTCGAGGAGATGACCCAGCGCCCGGAGGACGCCTCGATCGTGCGCGCGATCATTTCGCTGGCGCACAGCCTGCACCTCAAGGTGATCGCCGAGGGGGTGGAGACTCCCGAACAGCTCGAGCTGCTGACGCACCTCGGGTGCGATCAGTATCAGGGCTATTACTTCAGTCCCGCACTGCTGCCCGCGCAGTTCGCAGCGCTGGTGAAGCAATCGAGCGCCGCGTCGCCGGTTCTTACCGACGAAGAGGCGGCGCAAACGCACAGCAAGCTCGCGGGGCTCCAGCGCTGACGCTGCCCGAACCTCCGCCTCGTGCCCTTGTCAGGCTGTTGTCCCAGCCTCCAGTGGCTTCCAGATGCTGATGTGGCGGGTCTCCGGCATCAGGAACAGGGCGAGCACGAAACACACCGCGGGAACTACGATCGGATAGATCAGCGCGTAGCCAATGCTGTGCGTCGCCTGGAAGGCCGCCGTGGTGATCAACGGCACCAGTCCGCCGCCCCAGCCGTTGCCGATGTGATAGGGAACCGAAACCGAGGTGTACCGGATCCTTGCGGGAAAGTACTCTGCCAGGAACGCCCCGATCGGCCCGTAAACCAGTCCCACGTAACACACGAGGATGGCAATGATCAACACCGCCGCGGGATAGTTGATGTTGTCGGGATGGGTGACCTGCCCGAGCCAGGAGTACAGCGGATAGTAGGTGAGCGCCGCGAGCAGGAAGCCCGCCAGGATCACTGGCTTGCGCCCGATGCTGTCGGACAACCGCCCGAAGATGATCAGACTCGGCGTCCCAATGAGCAGCGCAATGCCGACGATGAAGCTCGAGTGTAACAAGTCGACTTTCGACACCTGCTGGAGGAAGTACAACGCCCAGAACTGGCCGCTGTACCACACCACGCCCTCCCCGAGTACCACGATGCTGGCGATCAGCACGAACTTGATGTTGGCGCTGAGGAAGGCCTCTTTCCACGGGTTCTTGGCCATGAGCCCCTTGGCCTTGATTTCCTCGAAGATCGGCGTCTCCTGCAGCTGCAGGCGGATGTAGATCGCGATCGCGACCAGCAGGAAGGAAACAAGGAAGGGGACGCGCCACGCCCAGGCTTGGAATTCGTCGAGGCCGAAATACCCGCGTGTGCCGGTCACTACGGCGAGCGAGACCACAATGCCGAGAGTCGGAGAGGTCTGCAGCCAGCCCGTGTAGTAGCCGCGTCGCTCGTCCGGCACGTGTTCGGCGACGTAGGTGATGGCGCCGCCGTATTCGCCGCCCAGGCACAGACCCTGAATTATTCGCAGACCCAACAGCAGGAAGGCCGCCGCCACGCCGATCGACTGGAACGTGGGAATCAGCCCGATTGCCCCGGTTCCTAGGCCCATCCCGGTCAAGGTAATCAGGAACGTGTACTTGCGGCCCACCTTGTCGCCCAGCCACCCGAACAGAAAAGCCCCGAGCGGGCGGATCAGAAACCCGACGGTGAACAGCGCGATCGTGCTCAGCAGCGCCGCGACCGGGTTCGATTTTTCGAAGAACTTGGCTGCCAGGACCGCGGCCAGGCTGCCGAAAATATAGAAGTCATACCACTCGATGATGTTTCCGACCGATGCAGCGACGATCACCGTTCGGAAATTCTGCCGAATTTGACCCGCCGACGGCCCTCGGGTGGCGGTCATACCGCTTGCTGCTGCACTCATGCGCCTCTCCCCTCCAGGATCGATGTGATTCTTGGACTTCTGACACGTTGCCGTCCCACCCCGGCCGTCGTGCCGAATCCTTCTTGTCTCGACCGCTGAACCCGCCCCCGCACCGGCGGCAGTGTTTGCGTCCAGTCAGCTTACATCAAAACGCAACGATTCCGGTCAGCGGTGCCGGCGCAGACCGCTCTCGAAACCAATGTCATACAACCGTAATGCACAACAGACAATCTACGTCCCCTGCGGTGGCGAAAGACCACCCCCAAAGTGTTGTAATTCTGTCACAACCCCGCCGGACTTGGTGAGTGGGCCCCGTATATGGAATACTCTTGCAGATAATTCGGCAGCAAAAAGAACGAGAATCAGAAGGCAGCACAGGAGCGCTCCCGTGGCGACGATCATCGTTGCGTTTGTGACCCACCTTGATCGGTGTTGTCTTTAAGCCGGAGACCAGGGACCGCCACGTTCACTAGCCTCATCAACTATCAAAGCGAAACTCAACGCCTGGAGGACTTGCACGTGAATAACGGAAACATGGCTCGGTTGGCAGCGCGCATCGCGAGCGCGGGGTTGCTGCTGGCAACACTCGCCGGCGTGGCGCAGGCGCAGTCGACGGTCACGACGTCGGGCTCGTCGAAGGCCGACCAAAGCATTACCTGGAACGGGATCACCCTCTACGGGATCATCGATCTCGGTGTGCAGTACCAGAACCACGGCGCGCCCATCAGTGACTACTTCCCCGCCGGGACCGCGGAGCCGGTCCAGAAGTTCAGCAACAAGTCGGTGACCGCGGTGACTCCGAGCAATCTGAGCCAGTCGCGCATCGGGCTCTCGGGGAATGAGCCCCTGATCGGAGACTGGGCCGGGGTGTTTCGGCTGGAGACCTTCTTCAACCCCCAGTCGGGCAATGTCAGCGACGGACTGAAGTCCCTCACGCAAAATAACGGTAAGGCGCTCACCGCTTACACCACCGGAGTCGACACCAGCGTCGCGGGTCAGACCTTCTCGATCTCCTACCTGGGCTTCAGCTCCCCGACCTACGGGACGATCACTTTCGGCCGGCAGAACACGCCGATGGCCGATGGCATCGCCAAGTACGACCCGATGGGAGCGTCGCAGGCGTTCTCGCTGATCGGCTTCTCCGGGACGGCCGCGGGTGGCGGTGACACCGAGGACCGGCGCCTCGATCAATCGCTGAAATACGCCGCTAAGTACGACTGGCTGCATGTGGGCGGGCTGTACCAGTTCAGCGGCTCGAGCGGCAGCAAGAACACCGGGATACAGGCAACCCTGGGAGCGGATTTCGCCGGATTCTCCGCCGACGCCTACTACTTCAAGAAGTATGACGCCGTGGCGTCGTCGTCGCTGAGTGCGGCGCAGGTCGGGGAGCTCGCCGGGCTGTGCAATCCGCCGCCGGCCGTCCCGCCCGCCAAGACCCCTGCGCCGCAGTGCTACTCGGTGTACAACTCCCTCTCCGCAACCATCTCCGACAACACCACCTACAGCGGGATGGTGTCCTACAAGTTCGCCCCGCTGCCGCTGACTCTCTATGGCGGTTACGAGCACATCAGCTTCGACAATCCGACCAATCCGCTGAAGGCGGGCACGGTGATCGAAGGCGGCTACGTGCTCGCCTTCGCCTCCGACACGGCCTACGCCAATAACAAGGTCCTGCAGGTGTACTGGGGCGGAGCCAAGTACTCGCTCACGCCGGCCCTGGACGTGACGGTGGCGTACTACGGCTACCATCAGAACGCCTACTCCACGGAGGCAGCGCTCGCGGGCTGCTCGACCCAGAAGAGCGCCGCCTGCAGCGGCACCGAGGAGACCGCCTCGATCATGTTCGATTACCGCCTCAGCAAGCGCTTCGATGCGTATGTGGGCACCTTCTGGAGCGAGGTCAAAGATGGCCTGGCGAGCGGTTTCCTGCTCGCCTCCCCCACCGAGGCATCGCCCGGCGGCGTGACCAGCACCGCTGCGGTCATAAGCACCACCATGGGTATCCGCTTCAGGTTCTGACGAGCTACCACGGCGGCTACATGGCCCGCCCGCTGCAGGCCTTGTAGCCCGCCTGACCTCCGGCGGGGCGCGGCGTTACACTGGCGGACGGACGTGCACGGGGGCTCCACATGAACGGCCTGAACAAGAAGCACGGCGCATGGAGCTGGTGGTACCTGCTCTTCGTCGTCCAGTACGTCGCGGTGCTGTGGCCGCCCTTCTACAACAGCGCCGAGCCTTACTGGATGGGCGTACCGTTCTTCTATTGGTACCAGATGCTGTGGGTGATCATCAGTGCGATCTTCACGGCGGCGGTGTACTACGCCACCCGCGAATGATTCACGGCCAGCGCTGACAGTTCCGGGACGCTGACAACCAGACGAGCCGGGGGACGCGATGCAGCAGGTGAACTGGGTTGCGCTCGGCATCTTCGTCGTACTGTTCGGGTTCATTACCTGGCTGGGGTTCGCCGCCGCTCATTGGCGCAAGGGCGATCTCGACCAACTGCAGGAGTGGGGACTCGGGGGACGGCGCTTCGGCACGGTCATTACCTGGTTCCTGGTCGGCGGGGATGTCTACACCGCCTACACCTTCATCGCGGTTCCGGCGCTCGCCTTCGGCGCCGGGGCGGTGGCGTTCTTCGCCGTGCCCTACACCATCGTCATCTATCCGATCCTGTTCCTGGTATTTCCGCGCCTGTGGCACGTGTGTCACAAGCGCGGCTACATCACCGCGGGGGATTTCGTCCGCGGCCGCTACGGCAACCGCTGGCTGGCGCTCGCCATCACGGTGACGGGCATCGTCGCCACCATGCCGTACATCGCTCTGCAGCTGGTCGGCATCCAGGTCGTGATCGGGGCGATGGGCGTCTCCGGCAGCGGATTCGCCGCCGACTTGCCGCTGCTGATTGCGTTCGCCGTGCTGGCGGCCTTCACCTATTCGAGCGGGCTGCGCGCCCCGGCATCGATCGCCGTGGTCAAGGACATCCTCATCTACATCACCGCCTTCGCCGCGGTCATCGCGATCCCGATGCAGCTCGGCGGATTCGGCAAGATCTTCGCGGCGGTGCCGGCCGACAAGCTGCTGCTGGCCGTCCCCGGGCCGCATTCGACCGGCGCCTACGGCTCGTATGCGACCCTGGCGCTCGGCTCCGCGCTGGCGCTGTTTCTCTATCCGCACACCATGACCGGGATCCTGAGCGCGAGCAGCGGCCGCGCCATCCGCCGTAACGCCGCCCTGCTGCCCGGCTACACCTTCATGCTCGGCCTGCTCGCGCTCATCGGCTTCTTCGCGCTCGCGGCCGGCGTCAAGGCGCTGCCCGAGTTTGCCGCCGGCTTCAAGGAGTTCGGGAACAACTACGCCGTGCCGGCGCTGCTGCTGCACAGCTTCCCGGCGTGGTTCGTCGGCGTCGCCTTCGCTGCCATCGGCATCGGGGCCCTGGTACCGGCCGCGATCATGTCGATCGCCGCGGCTAACCTCTATACCCGCAACATTCACCGCGAATTCATCAACCAAAACCCGACCGACAAGCAGGAAGCGCAGATGGCGAAGTTGGTGTCGCTGATCGTGAAGGTGGGCGCGCTCGCCTTCATCCTGCTGGTGCCCACGAAGTTTGCCATCTACATGCAGCTGCTCGGCGGCATCTGGATCATCCAGACTCTGCCGGCGGTGATGCTCGGCGCCTACACGCGCTGGTTCAACCCGTGGGCGCTGCTCATCGGCTGGGCGCTCGGCACCTTCGCCGGCACCGCCATGGCCATCGCCGCCGAGCTGAAGCCGACCTTCCCGCTGGAGTTTGCCGGCTACTCCTTCCCCGGCTATACCGCCTTCTACACGGTGGTACTCAACCTCGTGGTGGCAGCCGTGCTCACGCCGCTGTTCAACGCCGCAGCCGCGCAGCGTGCGGCGGTCGACGAGACGGTGGCGGCCGACTATCACGCCTGAGCGCGGCGACGTCCGCCCCCGCACGGCCGCATCACGACGCACCTGGAATGCCGGATTGCCGACACGCCGCTATAGGGTGGGGGGTATGGTATCGGTTGACAATGAGGCCGTGGCGACTAGAATCGCGCCCGGTGCGGGGGAACGTAGCGGTATCCCGGGAATTCCATAAACAAATCACTGGTCGCCGGCGCTACGGGCAGATCTTCCGGCCACAGGCACGCGACGTCCTGTCACGGATCTGCCAGTAGACTCAGGCGCCTTGTCAGCGAGTGATCGCCATGGAAGCAGACGAACACGATCCGGCGGCTCCGCACGATCATCCGACACACGATCATTCAGCTACCCCGCGCGCCAGCGCCTTCCTCTGGGGCGGAATCGGCGCCGGTGTGCTGCTCGTGGCAGCGCTGCTCACGCACGGGTTCGGGCTGCTCGGGGGCCGCGGGGGCTCCGGCGCGCAAGCGCCGCTGCTGGTTCATCAGGGGAACCGGATCTTCGTCCCCGAGAACTCCCCGCTGCGCCAGCGGCTGAAGGTGATCCCGGCGCCGGCGGTGCCGACCAGCGGCATTATCAGCGCCCCGGGGATTGTAGAGTCCGATCCGGTACGCACCGTGGTCGTCCTGCCCGCGGGCGGCGGCCGCGTCCGCGAGGTGAAGGTGAACCTCGGCGACCGGGTGCAGCACGGCCAGGTGCTGGTGCTCATCGACTCGCCGGATCTGGCGCAGGCCTATGATGACAACGACAAGGCTGCCAGTGCCGCGCACCTGGCCGCCAGGAACCTCGCCTACCAGGAAGGACAATTCAAGATCGGTGCCGCCGCCCAGCGCGACCTCGATCAGGCGCGCAGCGAGCACGAGCAGGCGGTGGCCGAATATGCGCGCACGCGCGAGCATCTGCGGGCGATGGGGGCGGCCGAGAACGCCACCGGTGAGGCGCGGCTGCTGACGGTGCGTGCCCCGGTGACGGGCGCCATCACGGCGCTGTCGATCGCGGTCGGCGCCACCATCAATGACGATACCCAGCCGATCATGACCGTGGCGGACCTGTCGGTCGTGTGGATCGCTGCGCTGGTCGCGGAGAAGGATCTGCGCAACGTGGCGCGCAACCAGGACGCCGTGGTGACCCTCGATGCCTTTCCGGGCAGGACGTTGCACGGCAAGGTGCTGTTCGTTCCGGACCTCATCGAGCCGGACTCGCGGCGCAACCAGACGCGGATCGCCTTTGCCAATCCCGACTACGCGCTCAAGCCCAACATGTTCGCGACCGTCACACTGCAGGGTCCCCCGCAGTATCACGTGGTGCTGCCGGCCTCCGCGCTGCTGATGAACAACGACCGCACCACCGTGTTCGTCGCCGCCGCGCCCTGGACCTTCGAGCGCCGCGGCGTCGAGCCCCTGCTCGGCGAGAGCGCCTCGGTCACCATCGCCTCCGGCGTGCAGCCCGGCGAGCAGGTGGTCGTCGAGGGTGGAATCCTGATCAATGATTGACCAGTTCGTCGACTTCTGCCTGCGCCGGCGCATCGCGGTCATCGTGATCGCGCTGCTCCTCAGCCTGTTCGGGGTCTACGCCTGGGAGACCCTGAGCGTCGAGGCATACCCCGAGCTCGGCGACGTCGCCGCGCAGGTCACGACGCAGATGCCGGGGCTGGCCGCCGAGGAGGTCGAGCAGCTCATCACCGTGCCGCTCGAGCGCGAGATCAACGGCACGCCGGGCCTGCTGCTGATGCGCTCGGAGAGTACCTTCGGGCTGTCGCTCATCACGGTACTGTTTCGCGACGGTTACGAGGATTACTGGGTGCGCCAGCGGCTGCTCGAGCGCATCAACCAGGTGACGCTGCCGAGCGGTGCCGCGCCCTCCCTCGACCCGGTCGCCGGCGCCGGCGGCGAGATTTACCGCTACACCCTCGAGTCCGACAAGCGCAACCTGCAGGAACTGTCGGAAATCCAGCGCTGGATCGTCATTCCGGCGATCAAATCTGTCCCCGGAGTCGTCGACGACACCAACTTCGGCGGCTTCACCACGGAGTACCAGCTGAATCTCGACCCGCAGCAGCTGCAGCATTACGGACTTGGCATCACCGACGTCATCAATGCCATCAACAACAACAATGCCAATGCGGCCGGCGGCCGCGTGTCACGCGGCGATCAGAGCTACGTCATCCGCGGCGTCGGGCTGGTCCGCAGCCTGGCCGACATCGGCGCGACGGTGGTCACGGAGGTCAACGGTGCGCCGGTGCTGGTGCGCGACCTCGGCACCACCACCTTAAGTCACCAGGAGCGCGAGGGCATTCTCGGCAAGGACGGCAACCCGGACACGATCGAGGGCATCGTGCTGATGCTGAAGTACCAGAACCCCTCGCAGACGCTCAAGGGAATCCACGCCAAGGTCGACGAGCTCAACCGCCAGCTTGCCCGGCAGGACGTGCGGATCGTGCCCTACATCGACCGCGACGACCTGGTGCGCGCCACCATCCACAAGGTCGGGCGCACGATCCTCGAAGGCATCAGTCTCGTATTCCTGGTGCTGATTCTGTTCCTCGGCAGTGCGCGCAGCGCGCTGGTGGCAGGGGTGACCATCCCGCTTGCGCTGGTGGCGGTGTTCTCGTTGCTCAACCTCACGCACGTGTCCGCCAACCTGCTGTCGCTCGGTGCGATCGACTTCGGCATCCTGGTCGACGGCGCGATCGTCGTGACCGAGGCGATCCTGCGGCGACGCGAGGCGATGCCCACCGAGGAGCTCAGCGAAAGCGAAGTCAAGGCGGCTGCGGTGCAGGTGACGCGACCCATCTTCTTCGCGAGCCTGATCATCATCACCGCCTACCTGCCGCTGTTCTCCTTCGAGCGCGCCGAGGCGCGGCTATTCACACCGATGGCCTATACCATGGGTTACGCGCTGCTCGGCGCACTGCTGACAACGCTGGCACTCGTGCCCGGGCTCGCCTACTACGCCTTCCGCAAGCCCGGCTCCGTGTATCACAACCGTTGGCTCGAGTGGCTGACGCGGCACTACGAGCGGGTGCTCGCCGAATGCATCGAGCAGCCGCGCATCATCTACGGCGTGGCCATTTTCGCCCTGCTCGCGGTGGTCGGGCTCGGCGCCACCGTGGGGCGCGATTTTCTCCCCGACCTGGATGAGGGTGCGCTGTGGCTGCAGGTACAGATGCCTACCGGGCTCGCGCTCGACAAGGCGAGCGACATGGCGAGCGCGCTGCGCCGTGACCTGCTGAAGTTCCGCGAGGTCTCCTATGTGGTGACGCAGACCGGTCGCAACGATGACGGCACCGATCCCTGGACCATGTCGCACATCGAGGTCCCGGTGGGCCTGACGCCGTACGACACCTGGCCCGGCGGTGAATCGAAAAAGGAGTTTCTGGACAAGATGGCGACCGCGCTCGCGCGATTGCCGGGTTATTCGATCGGCATCAGCCAGCCGATCATCGACAACGTGAACGACATGATCGGCGGCGCCCACAGTCCGCTGGTCATCAAAGTATTCGGCAACGACCTCATCCTGCTACGCCAGGTGAGCCAGCAGATCGTCGATGCGCTCTACACGGTGCGCGGCACCTC
Source organism: Steroidobacteraceae bacterium (assembly GCA_036008385.1). Taxonomy (GTDB): domain Bacteria; phylum Pseudomonadota; class Gammaproteobacteria; order Steroidobacterales; family Steroidobacteraceae; genus 13-2-20CM-66-19. Next base: position 50,655 of record DASYNX010000029.1, on the reverse strand, counting down.
CAGCGCGTCGATTTTCCAGGAGCCGCCCATCCCGCAGATCAACATCAAGGTGGACCGCGAGAAGGCGGCGCGCTACGGACTCAACATTGCCGATGTGCAGAACGTGGTGCAGACCGGGGTCGGCCAGGCGGCGGTCTCGACCGTTTACGTGGGCGAGCGCGTCTACAACCTCACCGTGCGCTTCACCGCCGTCAGCCGCAACTCACCCGAAGCGCTCGGGAATCTGCCGGTGCACACCGCCAGCGGCGCGCAGGTGCCGCTATCGCAGATCGCCGCTATCCTGGTGCAGTCCGGGGAAAGCACTATTACGCGCGAGAACGGCCAGCGCAACCTCACCATCCGCATCGACAACCGTGACCGCGACCTGACCAGCTACCTCGAGGAAGCGCAGGCCAAGATCGCGGCCCGGGTGCGCTTCGATTCCAGCAAGATCCGCCTCGAATGGGGCGGCCAGTTCGAGAACCAGCGGCGTGCCGAGGCGCGGCTGCTGGTGATCCTTGGGCTGGTCCTGGGCATGATGCTGATCTTCCTCACCATCGGACTCAGGTCGCTCCGACAGGCGGTGCTGATCCTGGGCGTCGTGCCGCTGGCGACTCTCGGGGGCCTGATCTCGTTGCACCTGCGGGGCGAGACTCTCAACGTGGCGAGCGGCGTCGGCTTCATCGCGCTGTTCGGGGTCGCCGTGCAAAACGGCATCATTATGGTGGCGAACCTGAATCGCATGCGCCAGGCGGGACTTGAGCTGCACGAGGCGATCATGAAAGGCGCGACCGAGCGCTTGCGACCGGTGCTTATGACCGCGACGGTGGCCACGTTGGGGATGCTGCCCGCCGCGCTGCACACGGGCGTCGGCAGCGACGTGCAGCGCGGCATAGCCACGGTCGTCGTCGGGGGACTGGCGATCTCGACCGTGCTCACCCTGTTCGTTCTGCCCTCGATGTATCACGTCATCGAGCATTGGGCCGAGCGGCGCCATGGCGAGGCGCGATGGGCGTGAGCACCTTGCAACGTGAATCCCCGTTGCGCCTGGGTGCCGCCGCCCTGGCGACAGCACTCGTGGCCTGTGCGGTCGGCCCGAACTTCCACCGGCCCTCCCCGCCCGCGGCCGCCGGTTACGGTAGTGCGCCCTCGCAGGGGACCACCGCCGCGGCCCCGGGCACCGGCGGGGCCGCGCAGGCTTTCGTCGCCGGCATGGATATCCCCGGGCAATGGTGGACCCTGTTCCGCTCGGACAAGCTGACCGCCATGGTCGAGCAGTCGCTCAAGGGCAATCCCAACATCACCGCGGCACAAGCCGCGCTGCGGGAGGCGCATGAGCTCTACAAGGCGCAACGCACCAGCTTCTTTCCCGTGGTGCAGGGCGGCTTCGACGCACTGCGTGCCAAGAACGCTGTCGATACGATTGCCAATCCAACGAGCCTCCCGCAGGTGAACCCCTACTACAATCTGTACACCGCGCAGTTGAATCTGAGCTACATGCCGGACGTCTTCGGCGGCACACGCCGCTCGCTCGAGGCGACCCGGGCACAGGTCGAAGCCACCCGCTTCCAGCTCATCGCGACCTACGTGACCCTCAGCAGCAACGTGGTGACCACCGCGGTCCAGGAAGCGGCGCTGCGCGGCCAGATCGCCGCCACCGAGCGGCTGCTCGAGCTGCAGCACCAGCTGACCGAGACAGTGAAGGGCCAGAAGGCTCTCGGCACCGCCAGCGACGTCGATCTTCTCCCGCAGCTGGCGGCCGAAGCACAGACTGCCGCGACGCTGCCTCCGCTGCAGAAGCAGCTGGGTCAAACGCGCGACGCGTTGACCGCGTTGCTCGGGCGGCTGCCTTCCGAGGAGCCGGCGGACACCTTCAGACTCGAGGACCTGACGCTGCCCAGCGAGCTGCCGGTGAGTCTGCCCTCGAGGCTGGTGGAGCAGCGTCCCGACGTGCGCCAGGCGGAAGAGAACATGCACGCTGCCTCGGCGCAGGTTGGCGTGACCGTTGCGGACATGCTGCCACAGTTCACCATCAGCGCGACCACCGGCTCGACCGCCCTGGAGATCAGCAAGCTGTTCACCGCATATACCGGGTTCTGGGACGTGGGCGCATCGCTCACGCAGACGCTGTTCGATGCGGGCGCGATGTTCTACCGGCACAGCGCCGCGGCAGCGGCACTCGACCAGGCCGGCGCCGAATATCGCGCCACGGTCCTGCTCGCCTGTCAGAATGTGGCAGACACACTGCGCGCGCTGCAGGCGGATGCCGACGCGCTCACGGCAACTGCGGAAGCGGACCGCGCCGCGCGCGCGTCCTTCGATCTCGCCCGGCAGCAGCAGCAGCTCGGCACCCTGAGTGTGGTTGCGCTGCTCAATGCCGAGCAGACCTACCAGCAGGCGGAGATCGCGCTGGTTCAGGCGCAGGCCAACCGCTATGCGGACACCGCCGGCCTGTTTCAGGCCTTGGGCGGAGGCTGGTGGAACCTTCCGGGAGCTACCTTTAAATGAACAATCTGGTATTGCGAGAGAACCGGGACGGAGCCGCGATTCTGACGCTCAATCGACCGGAAAAGCTCAATGCCCTCTCCAAGGATATGGTTGAGACGCTGGAGGAGCATGTCGAGGCCATTGCGCGCGAGAACAAGACGGTCGGGCTGGTGATCCTGCGTGGGGCCGGCGGCAACTTCTCCTCCGGTCACGACATGACGGAAGTGCTGGCGCAGATCAAGGCGCACGCCAAGCCGCACCACTACGTCGAGGTCATCGACAAGGTGGCGAATCTGCCCCAACCGGTGATTTCGGCCGTCCAGGGGCACTGCTCGACTGGCGCGCTGGAGCTGGCGCTGGCCGCGGATCTCATCGTTGCTGCGGAATCGGCGGTCTTCTGTGATGCCTACGCCCGCTGGGGGCTCACCCCCATCTGGGGTCTGAGCTTGCGCCTGCCGCACCGCATCGGCACCTCCAAGGCGAGCGAGATGATGTTCACCTGTCGCAGCTATTCCGGCCGCGAGGCGCACGACATGCATCTGGCGAATTTCTGCTTCGCCGAGGAGCATTTCGAGGCCGAGCTCGCCGCAATCGCCAAGGACATCCTCGCTAACTCCTGGTACTCGAACCAGGTCGACAAGCGCGCGCTGCTCGAAAGTAACGGTCTCACCCTGCACGACGCCCACGCGCTCGGCCTGTTCAAGAACGAAGGCCTGGCGCCCGATGCGGCCCAGCGCGTGGCGCGCTTCTTCAAACGGCGCAAGCCCGGCGGCTGAGGGCCGCGCGGTCGCAACGCGGGCTCAGGCCGCGGCGCCCCGAGGGCGCGCGGCGGCCAGTACGCCGGCCAGACACTGCGCCAGATCCGCCGCCGTCAGCGGCTTGGTGAGCACCGCCTGCGCACCGGCCGCCTGCGCCTCGGCGAGCAGGTCGGGGCCGCCGTAGCCGCTCACCAGAACCGCGGGGAGTCCCGGCCGCAGCCGCCGCAGCTCGAGTAGCAGCTCGGTGCCGGACATCCCGGGCATGATGGCGTCCGTCAACACCGCATCGAAGCGCTGAGGCGCGGCGTTGAACACGCGCAGTGCCTCACTAGCGCCCACGCAACCGACCGGCTCGTAGCCGAGCGACGCCAGCACTTCCTCGGCAAGATGCACGAGGCTCTCCTCGTCGTCGACGACCAGGATCGTTTCGCCGTTGCCCGGCGGAGTGGCGAGCGGCAGCGGATCCGCCGCGGGCTCGCCCTCGGTGAGCGGCAGGTAGACGCTGACGACCGTGCCTTGGTTCGGTCGGCTGTCCACCTCGAGCGCGGCGTTGTGATCGAGGACGATGCCGTGTACCAGCGCCAGCCCCAGCCCGGTGCCGGCCCCGACCGGCTTGGTGGTGAAGAACGGCTCGAAGATCCGCTCGAGCTGGGCGGCACTCATGCCGGGGCCGGTGTCGCTGATGTCGATGCGCGCGTAGCGTCCCGGCTGCAGCCGCCCCACCGTGCAATCGCGTGGCTCGCGAACCTCGGCCGGCGCCGCGCGGACCGCGACGCGGCCGCCGCCGGCAACGGCCTGCACCGCATTGGTCACGAGGTTGACGAGCATCTGGTGCAGCTGCGCCGGATCCCCGGCCGCCACCAGTCGCGTGTCCGCCATACTGAGATCCACGCTGACTCCCGGCGGGAGCGAGGCGCAGGTGAGGCTGCGGACCTCGGCAATGATCGGCTGCAGCGACACGGGCCGTATGCTGCCTACTCCCGGGCGGCTGAACGCCAGGATCCGGGCCACCAGCTCGCGCGCGCGGTTGGCGGCGACGACAATGTTGTCGAGATAGCGCCGCTGCGGGCCGCCGGCCGCGCTGTGCTGAATGGCCAGCTCACCGTAGCCGAGCACCGCGCCGAGAATGTTGTTGAAATCGTGCGCGATTCCGCCCGCCAGCGTTCCGAGCGCTTCGAGCTTCTGTGACTGGTGCAATTTCCTCGTGACGCGCTCATGGCGCTCGAGCTGGCGCAGGAAAGCCACCAGCAAGATCGCCGCGAGCGCCGTGATCACGAAGGTACGCCCGATGCCGGTCCAGGCCTTGGCACGCCAGCCTGCGAGGATGTCGCGCTGGCTGCGCGCGACCGCGACGACCGCCGGATAGCCCGGCACGCGGCGCAAACTCACCAGGCGGGCGGACGGGGAGCGCTGCACCGTGGTATGCAGCGCATCGGCGGTGCCGAGCGCACTCAGTGCGCCCCGCCACGGCGACTCCGGCGGCACACCGGCGTGCTCGCGGCTCACCAACGTCGTGCCATCCGCGCGCAGCAGCTCGATGGTGCTGCCCGGACCTAAGTCGAGCGCACTGTAGAAACGACGGATGTAAGCCACGTCCACCGCCGCGCCGGCGATGCCGCGAAAACCGGCGCCCGCGAGCCGGCGGCTGAGCACGAACGTCGGATCGCCGGTGACACGACTGATGAAGGGCTCACTGACGAACAGGCCGAGGCCGGGCTGCTCACGCTGCACGATGTAGTACGAGCGGTCGCTCAGGTCGCCGCTCGCGCTGCCCGCCGGGGCCGAGCTCAGGTGCATGCGCCGGGCGGGGTCGAACAGGAACAGGTTGCGCACCTGCGGCACGCCGCTCATGAGGCGGCGCAGCTGATCCGGCACGGCAGCGGCGTCAGCCGCCAGCGACCCGGTATCCGGATCGAGCCGCGCCGCCTCCTTGAGGATGAGGTCGGTCGCCTGCAGCGCGCGCGCGGCCTGCTCGGCCAGCGCACCCGCCACGTTGTCGTGCTGCCGTTCGGCCATGGCGAGCGTCGCCGCGCGGTCGCGCGCCAGGTCGAACAGCGTCGACACCCATACCGCCGCGCACACCACCGCCACGATGAGCACCACGCGCGCGCGCAGCGCCCGCCCCCGTGCACCCTCGCGTGGCGCGATCAGCGCCGCCACCCGAGACGCGCTGCCGCCGGATCCGCCGACAGGCCGAGTGCTGCCCATAGGTCTCTACGGGTGAAAGGCTTGGCAAGGATGCGCGTCGCTCCGAGTCTCACCGCCATGGCATCATTCGCCATGTCGCCCGGGGAGAACCGGCCGGAAACGAGAACCAGCGCAGCGCGCGGGTAGGCACGGCGCCAGGATGCAAGGACTTCATGAGCCTGCTGCTGACACATCACGTCAACCAAAACCGCATCGACCTCCGGCCGCGCGTCCGTAGTGGCCTCCGGCCAGACGGCCTCGGCACCGCCCGCCTCGAGCCATTCGCGGATCAGGTCGCGGTGAAGACTATCACGCTCGATGACCAGCACGCGTCTCATGGGTGGCTGCGGTCGTGAGCAACGTGCCGCTGCCGCACGTGCTGGTGGTGGACGACGACGCCGCGGTGCGCCAGCTGGTCGATGACTATCTCGGGCAGAACGATTTTCGCGTATCCGGTGCCACCGGCGGCGCCGAGCTGATGAGCGCCTTTCGTGCCCAGGTGGTCGACCTGGTGCTGCTCGATCTGCGATTGCGCGGCGAGGACGGCATGCAGCTGCTGCGCCTGCTGCGCGCCGAATCGCAGATTCCGGTCATCATTCTCACCGGACGCAGCGAGGAGGCCGACCGGGTGATGGGGCTGGAGCTCGGCGCGGATGACTATCTCACCAAGCCGTTCAGTCCCCGCGAGCTGCTGGCACGCATCCGCACGGTTCTGCGGCGCACGCATGCCGGTCAGGAGGTGCACGGCGCACCGGTCTGCCGCGCCTATCGCATGCCGGGATGGGAGCTGAACCTGCGCACCCGGCGGCTCACCGGCCGGGACGGGACCGAAGTCGCCCTCAGCAACGGGGAGTTCAACCTGCTCGCGGCGCTGCTCGCCACGGCCAACCGCGTCGTGAGCCGCGACCACCTGATCGAGATGAGTCGCCGCTACGACAACGAGGTGTATGACCGCGCCATCGACGTGCAGATACTGCGTCTGCGCCGCAAGATCGAAAGCAACCCGGCCGAGCCGCGCATCATCGTGACTGAGCGCGGTGCCGGCTATCGGGTCGCCGTTCCCGTGGAAGCCGTTTACTAACACCGTTGCGACACTCTCCGCGTCGCCTGTCGCGCGGCGCTTACGGCACGCATTTCAGCTGTAACACGGGCCGCGCGCGCGGTAACCGTGAACCGCGACTTGATGAGCTATCGTGTCACAGCCATGTGGATCGTCCGGCTGGCGCTGCGGCGCCCATACACCTTCCTGGTGCTCGCCATCGTGATCACGCTGCTCGGCGTGTTCTCGATCCTGCGCACGCCGACCGATATCTTTCCCAACATCAAGATCCCGGTGGTCGCCACGGTGTGGAGATACACCGGCCTGTCCCCGGACGAGATGGCGACGCGGATCGTGCTGCAAACCGAGCGCAGCGCCCAGACCACCGTCAACGACGTCGAGCATACCGAGTCGCAGAACCTCACCGGGACCTCGGTGGTCAAATACTTCTTCCAGCCGAACGTCAACGAGGAACTGTCGTTCGCCCAGATCACCGGTGTGTCGCAGACTCAGCTGCGCTCGGCGCCGCCCGGCACCACGCCGCCGTTCGTTCTGGCCTACAACGCCTCTTCGGTTCCGATCCTGCAGCTTGCGCTCTCGAGCGCCAGTCTCTCGGAAGCGCAGCTCTTCGACCTCGGCAACAACATCATCCGCACCGGGCTCGCCACCGTGCAGGGCGCCTCCATGCCCTACCCCTACGGCGGCCTGCAGCGCCAGGTGCAGGCCGACCTCGACCCGGACGCTTTGCGGGCTACCGGCCTGTCCGGCAACGACGTCACCAACGCGATCGCCTCGCAGAACTCGATCCTGCCCGCCGGCACGCAGAAGATCGGCGACCGCGAATATTTCGTGACGGTCAACGCCAACCCGCGCACCGTGGCCGAGCTCAACGACCTGCCGATCGCCAACCGCAACGGCAACGTCATCTACGTCCGCGACGTGGCGCACGTACGCGACGGCTACCCGCCGCAGACCAACATCGTGCGCCGCGACGGCCATCGGGGCGTGCTGATGAGCGTTCTTAAAACCGGCAGCGCCTCGACACTCGACATCGTCAAGGGCATCAAGGAGCGGCTGCCCGGGATTCGCAACCAGCTGCCGCTCGGCTTCAATGTCGACCTGGTGGGCGATCAGTCGGTGTTCGTGCGCGCTGCCATCGACGGCGTGGTGCGCGAAGCAGTCATCGCGGCACTGCTGACCGCCGCCATGATCCTGCTGTTCCTCGGCAGCTGGCGCAGCACCATCATCATCGCGGTATCAATCCCGCTGTCGATCCTCGCCTCCATCATCTGCCTGTCGGCACTCGGGGAAACGATCAACATCATGACGCTCGGCGGGCTGGCGCTGGCGGTCGGCATCCTGGTCGATGATGCGACCGTGACCATCGAGAACATCAACATGCACCTCGAGCAGGGCCAGGACGTCGAGGAGGCGATCCTCAACGGCGCGCACGAGATTGCGCTGCCGGCGCTGGTCTCGACACTCGCGATCTGCATCGTGTTCGTGCCGATGTTCATGCTGGCGGGCATCGCCAGGTACCTGTTCATCCCGCTGGCCGAGGCCGTGGTGTTCGCGATGCTGGCCTCGTACGTGCTGTCGCGAACGCTCGTACCGACGCTCGCCAAGTACTGGCTGCAGAAGCATGGCGAGCACGCCGTCGCGGCGCCGGGCAACCCGCTGCAACGGCTGCAGCTACGCTTCGAGCAGTGGTTCCGCGACGTCCGGGAGCGCTATCACGCACTGCTCGAGCGGGCCATCGGCGCCGGCCGGCGCTTCGCTCTGCCGTTCCTCGCCATCATGGCGGCGACCGCGCTGCTCGCCTTCCCGTACGGGCGCTATCTTCCCGGGCTCGGACAGGACTTCTTCCCGAGCGTCGATGCCGGGCAAATCAAGCTGCACCTGCGCGCGGCGACCGGTCTGCGCATCGAGGAGACCGCCGCCCTGTGCGATCACGTCGAGGCGACGATCCGCAGCGTGATTCCCGCGGGCGAGATCGCCACCGTCGTCGACAACATCGGCGTGCCCTACAGCGGCATCAACCTCGCCTACTCGACTTCCGCGCCGGTCGGTCCCGGTGATGCCGACATCCTGGTGAACCTCACCGCCGACCATCATCCGACCGAGCGCTACGTGCGCGCCCTGCGCGCCCGGCTCACCGCGCTCTACCCCTCGACCAGCTTTGCCTTTCAGCCGGCCGACATCGTCAGCCAGATCCTCAACTTCGGGCTCCCCTCCCCGCTCGACGTGCAGGTGTCCGGGTTCGACGTCCCCGCGAGCCGCCAGTATGCCCGGGGGCTGCTCGCGCGCATGCACCGCATTCCCGGCCTAGTGGACCTGCGCATCCAGCAGGCGTTCGACTACCCGACGCTCAACGTGGACGTCGACCGCAGCAAGGCGGCGCTGCTGGGACTGACCGAGACGGACGTCGCGTCGGATCTGCTGGTGTCGCTGTCCGGCAGCTCGCAGACGGTGCTGTCGTTCTGGATCGATCCCAAGACCGGTACGCAGTATCCGGTCGTCGCGCAGACACCGCAGTTCCGCCTGGCATCGCTCACCGACCTCGAGACGACGCCGATCACCGCGCTCAGCGGCGGCGCGGCGGGCGGCAACGCTGCCGGCGCCGGTGCGCAAAACCCCGGCAATGTCGACGGCGTACAGCTGCTCGCCAATCTCGCCACCTTCCGCCGCAGCGAGTCGCCCGCCGTGGTGAGCCACTACAACTCCATCCCGGTCGTCGACATCTACGGCGGCGTCGAAGGTGCCGACCTCGGCTACATCGCCGCGCAGATCCGGCGCGTCGTCGCCGAGACTCATCAGCTGCTGCCGCGCGGCACGCAGGTCACGGTGCGCGGCCAGGTGCAGACCATGACCGATTCATTCACCGGGCTGCTCATCGGCCTGGCCGGTGCGGTGGTGCTCGTGTACCTCCTCATCGTGGTGAACTTCCAGTCCTGGCGCGACCCGTTCATCATTATCACCGCCCTGCCGGCGGCGCTCGCCGGCATCGTGTGGATGCTGTTCCTGACTCACACGCGGGTGAGCGTACCGGCACTCACCGGCGCCATCATGTGCATGGGCGTGGCCACCGCCAACAGCGTGCTGGTGGTGAGCTTCGCCCGCGAGCGCATGAACGCCGGCGAGACCGCCGCCCTCGCGGCGCTGCAGGCCGGCGTCACCCGCTTTCGGCCGGTGCTGATGACGGCGCTGGCGATGATCATCGGCATGGTGCCGATGGCGCTCGGGCTGGGCGAAGGCGGCGAGCAGAACGCACCGCTCGGACGCGCCGTGATCGGCGGACTGGTGTTCGCCACGGTGGCGACGCTGTTCTTCGTCCCGACCGTCTTCGCGCTGGTCCACGGACGCCGGAGCAGCTGATGTCGCAACCTTCGCCAAACCCCGGTCCCGCAGGCGCGGATGCGCGCATGCGCCGGTATCTGTGGATCGCGGTCGGCCTCGCGCTGCTGCTGGCGGCGTGGGGGATCGTCACCCGCCTGAGTGCCCGCAATGCGCTCGCGCGCCAGGCCGCCGAGGCGGCGATTCCGACGGTCGCTACCACGCGACCGAATTCGGGCCCGGCCTCCGACACCCTGGTGTTGCCGGGGAGCGTCCAGGCGTACTTCGAGGCGCCGATCTACGCGCGCACCAACGGCTATCTGAAGACCTGGTACACCGACATCGGCGCAGTGGTGAAAAAAGGCCAGCTGCTGGCGGAGATCGAGACGCCGGAGGTCGATCAGCAGCTGCGCCAGGCGCAGGCGGATCTCGCTACCGCGCAGGCCAACTACATGCTGGCTCATACCACCAACGAGCGCTGGCAGGGTCTGCTCGCCACCGAGTCGGTGTCGCAGCAGGACGCGGATCAGCGCGCCGGTGATGCCGCGGCCAAGGTAGCGGCGCAACAGTCCGCCGCCGCCAACCTCGCGCGCCTGCAGGACCTGGAATCCTTCAAACGTGTGGTCGCGCCGTTCGACGGCGTCGTGACCCAGCGCAACACCGACATCGGGGCGCTGATCAACGCCGGACAGAGCCCGGGCAACGCGCTGTTCCACGTCGCCGACACTCACCGTCTGCGCGTCTACGTGTTCGTGCCGCAGCTCTACGCCGCCGCCATCCGTCCCGGTCTCACCGCGACGCTCGATTTCACCGATCGTCCGGGCAAGCACTATCCTGCGACGGTCGCCTCCACCGCGCACGCGCTCGATGCCGTCTCGCGCACCCTGCAGGTCGAGCTGCAACTCGATAATGCGGGCGGCGAGCTGCTGCCTGGCTCCTACGTGCAGGTGAGCTTCACGCTGCCCGCGAGCGGCAACAGCCTGCGGGTGCCGGCCAACGCGGTCGTATTTCGCGGCCGGAGCCTCCAGGTCGCCACCCTCGATGCCTCGGATCGCGTGCACCTCAAGACCATCACCGAAGGCCGCGACTTCGGCACCGAGATCGAGGTGCTGTCGGGCATCGACGCGAACGACACGCTCATCGTCAACCCGCCGGATTCCATCGCCGACGGCGCCGTGGTTCGCGTTCCGAAGCCGGAGCAGACAGGCAGCGGCGCCCCGCCCGGACACTCTTCGTGAGGAGCGCGGCCCAGATCGCCGCCATCTGGGTGCTGGGACTCACCCTGGCGGGCTGCTCGCTCGCGCCGCGCTATCAGCGCCCGTCGATGCCACCGCCAGCGCCGGCCTACAAGGAGCTCGGTGACTGGAAGGTCGCCGCGCCGGCGGATGCGAGTGCACGCGGTGCCTGGTGGACGATGTTCGGCGACCGCGAGCTCGATGACCTCGAGGAACAGCTGACCGGCGCCAATCAGAGCCTCAAGGCAGCGCTGGCGCGGCTGCAGGAGGCGCGTGCGCAGACGCGCATCGCGCGCTCGGCCTGGTTCCCCACGGTCACCGCCCAGGCGAGCGCCTCGCGCTCGGAAGCCTCCGTCTACTCCCCCACTTACACCCCCGGCGCGTCGCGCACCGGAAACACTTTCCTCCTGGGCGGTGACTTGTCCTACGAGGTGGATCTCTTCGGCCGCATCCGCAGCACCGTAACTCAGGCGCGCGCCAGCGAGCAGGCGACTGCCGGAGATGCCGCGGCTCTCGATCTGGCGCTGCACGCGGAGCTGGCCGACGACTACTTCCTGCTGCGCGGGCTCGACGTCGAGCAGCAGCTGCTCGATCACACCGTCGCCGACTACGCCAAGGCGCTGCAGCTGACGCAAAATCTGTTCAAGGGCGGCGCGGCCCCGATCTCCGATGTGCAGCAGGCGCAATCCCAGCTGGAGACGGCCCGCACCCAGGCCGAGGAGACCCGCCTGCAGCGTGCGCAGACCGAGCATGCCATCGCGGTGCTGCTGGGACGCGAGGCATCGAGCTTCGCGCTCGCGGCCCACCCGGACCAGAAGCCGGCGACGCTACCCGAGGTCGACGTGGGCCTGCCCTCGCAGCTGCTCGAGCGCCGGCCCGACGTGGCGGCGGCGGAGCGGCGCGTCGCCGCCGCGAACGCCGGCATCGGTGTGGCGCGCGCGGCCTTCTTCCCGGTGCTCAACCTGATCGGTGCCGCCGGCTGGCAGAGCTCGCAGACCTCCAACCTCATCAGCGCCCCGGCGCAGACCTGGGCGATCGGGCCGCAGGCGCTGCTCAACGTGTTGAACGGCGGGCTGATCGCCGCGCAGACGGCACAGGCGCACGCCGCCTACGACGAGCAGGTCGCCGACTACCGCAGCACCGTGTTGACGGCGTTCCAGGAGGTCGAGGACAACCTGGCGGCGCTGCGCCAGCTGCAGCGCGAGACCGTCAGTCAGGCGGCCGCCGTCACCGCCTCGCAAGGGGCGCTCGATCAGGCAAACCTGCGCTACAAGGGCGGTATCGTGACCTACCTCGAGGTCGTCTCGACCGAGAACGCCGCGCTGTCGGCGCGCATCAGCGCCGTGGACATCGCCATCCGCCGCGAGACCGCCACCGTGCAGCTGATCAGGGCCCTCGGCGGGGACTGGAACCGCCCCGCCTCCCCCTGAGGACTCAGCGCAGATACGCGTGCACCACCTCGATCAGGTGCTTGGCGCCGCGGGCCCGGCCGCGGTCGCGGTCGCGCGCCGGATCCGATACGTGCATGCGGATGTGATCCTCCAGCAGCTCCGCCATCAGACTGTTGGCCGCGCCGCGCGCCGACACGGTAAGCTGCATCACGCGGGCACAGTCCGCGTCCTTCTGCAGCGCGCGCTCGATCGCATCCACCTGCCCGCGCATCCGCCGCACGCGCTGCAGCAACCGCGTCTTGTCCTGGATCGTATGTCCCACGGTGCGATGGCCTCCGCTAATAGGGTGGGGGGTATAGTATAGCGTCACCTGCTCTTGCCGTCCCCTGCCAGCCCGCGGTAGGCGATCCCCGCCAGTCCGGCACCGAGCAACGGGGCCACCCAGAACAGCCACAGCTGTGCCACCGCCCAGCCGCCCACGACCACCGCCGGCCCGGTGCTGCGGGCCGGATTGACCGAAGTGTTGGTCACCGGGATGCTGATGAGGTGAATCAGCGTGAGGCACAACCCGATTGCGATCGGCGCGAAGCCCGCCGGTGCGCGCGCGTCAGTGGCGCCGAGAATGACGATCAGGAACATGAACGTCATGACCACCTCGGTGAGCAGCGCAGAGCCGAGCGAATAGCCTCCGGGGGAGTGTTCGCCATAGCCGTTGTTGGCCAGGCCGCCGCTCAGGTCGAACCCGGGCTTGCCGCTCGCGATCGCGTACAGCACCAACGCGGCGACGATCGCGCCAAGAACCTGCGCGATGACGTAGGCGGGCAGATCGGCGGCACGGAAGCGCCCGCCCACCATCAGGCCGAAGGACACGGCGGGATTGAGATGGCAGCCGGAGATGTGGCCGATGGCAAACGCCATGGTGAGTAGCGTGAGACCGAAGGCGAATGCCACCCCGAGCAGGCCGATGCCGACGTGTGGAAAGGCCGCGGCCAGCACCGCACTGCCGCAGCCACCGAGTACCAGCCAGAACGTGCCGATGAATTCAGCGATCGCCCGCTTGGAAAGCGACATGGTAGCTCCCTGATTTGTCGTTCGTGATGGGCTCAGTCGGCCCGGGCCCCGCCACCGCGCCCCTACAATAGCAAGTCGCGGCTCACCTGCGAACGCCGGCGACTGCCGCCCGGTGTCCCGAGTGCGCGTCAGCTCACGCGGACGAAGTCGATGAAGCCGCGCTGTACATCCGTGTGGACCAGGCGCACCCGGATCGTGTCGCCGACGTCGAGGCCCTCGAAGCCCTTCACCACCCGCCCCTCGGCCAGCGGCTGCGCGATGCGCACCCAGGTCCCGTCGGCGGAGGTACCGGTGACGATCGCCTCGAATGTCTGGCCGAGGTGCGCCTGCAACAGCAGCGCCGCGGCGGACTTGCGTACCTGACGCTCGACACGCGCGGCGTTACGCTCCTGATCGGTGCAATGCGCAGCGAGCGCCCGCAACTCGTCGTCGCCGTACGGGGCGGCCGCGCCGCGCAGCGCCGCCTTGAGCAGGCGCTGTGTGATCACGTCGGGGAAGCGCCGATTGGGGGCGGTGCCGTGCGTGTAGTCATCCAGCGCCAGGCCGAAGTGCCCTTCGGCGGGCTGCCCCGGATGCTTGAGCACGTACTCGCCCGCACCGAGCAGCTTGACGATCGCGAGCGACAGATCCGGAAACACCGCCGGTGCGGCCTGCTGTCGCTTGACCAGGAAGGCACTCAGCGCAAGCGCGTCCGGGGCGCCCGGCAGTGCTTCGCCGAGTCGCTGCGCGAGCTGCACGATGCGGTCCCAGCGCTCGGGCTTGCGCAGTACGCGGCGCAGCGAGGGCGAGCCGCGGTTCTCCAGGAACCGGGCTACGACGCCGTTCGCCGCGATCATGAAATACTCGATGAGCTCCTTGGCGCGATTGTCCTCATCGGGCCTGAGGTCGATGAGGGCGGCGCCCTCATATACCGCCTGCGCCTCGAGCGTGGTCAGCCCGAGCGCCCCCTGCTGGTGGCGCTCGCGCTTGAGCGCCTGCGCCACCCGATCCTGGATGCGCAGCTGCTGCTCGAGGCCGGGTACGGCCGCGAGCCCTGGCGGCGCGGACGCCTTGGCAGTGAGCCAGGCTGCCACGCTGTTGTAGGCGAGCTTGGCGCGATTCACCACCACCGCCCGGTAGACGTCGGCGCTGCCGACGGTGCCGTCTGCGGCAATGGCCATGTCGATGACCAGGCTGAGCCGCTCGCTCCCCTCCGTCAGGCAGGTGAGATCAGTCGACAGCCGCTCGGGCAGCATGGGGAAGATCTGCGCGGCGGTGTACACCGAGGTCGTGTTGGCGCGCGCGTGTGCATCGATGGGCGTACCGGCGGCGACCGTCGCGTCGACGTCGGCAATCGCCACCCGGATCCTCGTCACATCGTCGCTCAGCGGCTCGGCCACCGACAGCTGGTCGAGGTCGCGCGAGTCATCGTTGTCGATCGAGCACCACAGCAGCGCACGCAGATCGCGAATCTGCGGACCGCGCTCCATGGCGGGCGCAGTGATGGAGCGTAATTGAGCAGCCGCGGCCGCCGACAGGTCGGGCTCGAGCTGGTGATCGAGCATCGCCCGGCGCGCGATACTCTTGAGCTCGCTGGCACTCGCGTCGTTCGCCGACATCGCGGCATGATAACCGCGAACGGCGAAGGGCGCCGAGTTGCCCGCTGTCGCTCGCGGGCGGCGTTGGGTCTTAATCTCCGGACCGCAGGTACCCGGTCACATACTCCTTGGCGGCGGCGCACGCGGCGGTGAGCTCGAGGCCGGCCGCCAGACCTGCGGCGATGGCGGACGCGAGCGCGCAGCCGGTCCCGCGGCGCGTAGTGCCTATGCGCGGCGCGCACAGGCGTTGCACGGGCCGGCCGCGCATCAGCAACAGATCGGTCGCCTCGGCCGCGGCGGCGTGCCCGCCCTTGAGCAGCACCGCCTCCGGCCCGAGCGCGAGCAGCGCCTGCGCCTGGCGCAGCAGCTGCGGCTCGGTGCACGCCAGCGCCTCACCGAGCAGCGCGGCGGCTTCCGGAATGTTGGGAGTCACGACCGTGGCGCGCGGCAGCAGCAGTTCGCGCAACGCCGCCTGCCCTGCAGCATCGAGCAGCTCAGCGCCCGAGGTCGAGGCGCGCACGGGATCCAACACCAGCGGCAGCCGCGCCCGCCCGGCCAGGCCGGCGGCCACCGCCAGCACGGTAGCGCGCGTGCCC
This sequence comes from Steroidobacteraceae bacterium, assembly GCA_036008385.1. Classification (GTDB taxonomy): domain Bacteria; phylum Pseudomonadota; class Gammaproteobacteria; order Steroidobacterales; family Steroidobacteraceae; genus 13-2-20CM-66-19. Next base: position 35,002 of record DASYNX010000029.1, on the reverse strand, counting down.
AGCATCCCAAGCTTGATGGCCGCCACGCGGCGTGTGTCGAATGCCGCGGCGATCTGAGCCCGCACGATATCCGGCGGGACGTGGTGCACGGCGGTCACCTCGGCGTCCGACTGCGCGGTCACGGCGGTGACCGCGCACAGCGCCTCGGTGGCGAAGCGCGCCAGCGTGCGCGCATCGCGCGTCAGCCCCGCCCCGCCGCTCGAGTCAACTCCGCCGATGAGCAGTACGCCGGTCACTCGCCCAGCGCGATCAGTGCAAGGTTGGCGTGGCCCTGACCCTGGAGCGCGCGAGCCGCGCGCCAGGCGCGCACGCCGGTGCGGCAACACAACACGATGCGCGGCGCGGACGGAAGGCTGGTCTGCGCCCGTTCGAGCTCCTCGACGCCGACGCGCAGCGCCGCGGGAAAGGGTGAAACCGGCGCCTCGCGCAGGCTCCGCAGGTCGATGACGAGGTCGTCGCTGCGAAGTTGAGTCGGCGCGATGAAAGCGAGCGTCGCCCCCGACGGCTCGGTCGCCCCGGTGAAGGAGAAGCCCCCGACGTGCAGGCTGCGGAAGTCGACCGAGATCAGCCGCCCGAGCACGGTCGGCTGCAGGTCGAGGAGCAGCGCCAGCGCCAGGTGGGCCTGCAGGGTGCCGATGACTCCGACTGCGGTGCCGAGCACGCCGGACTCGGCGCAGTTGCCGGCCGCGCGCGGCATCTCGGGAAACACGGCGCGGTAGCTGGGCGCGCCACCGCAGAATGCACCGACGTAGCCGGCGAGGCCGAGGACCGAGGCGCTCACCAGCGGCCGCCGCACGTCCCGGCACGCATCGCTGAGCACGTAGGTCACCGCGAAACTGTCGGCGGCATCGATCACCACCTCCGCCCCGGCCACGAGCGCCGCCGCGTTGGCGGCGGTGAGACGCTCGGCCAGCGCTTCGACGCGCACCCCGGGGTTCATCTCGAGAAGCGCACGGGCGGCGGCCTGTACTTTGGGCTGGCCGAGATCGCGCATGCGATAGAGCGGCTGGCGGTGCAGATTCGATTCCTCCACGCGGTCGTGGTCGAGGATGGCCAGCGTCCCGACGCCTGCCGCAGCGAGGTATTGCAGCACCGCACAGCCCAGGCCGCCGGCGCCGACGACCAGGACTCTGGCCGCGCCGAGTCGCGCCTGACCCGCGGCTCCCACCTGTGGCAGGACGATCTGGCGGTCGTAACGCTCGCTCATGCCGTGCACCTGCGGATCAGGCCGCCGCCGCCACAGCGAGCCACTCGCGTGTGCGGGCTTCCGGATGCGCGGCGCGCACGATGTCAGTGACCACCGCCGCGACGTCCGCACCCGCGGCGAACACACCGGGCAGCCGCTCGAGCGTCAGGCCGCCGATCGCGACCAGCGGCAGCGCTCCCACGCGCCGCTTCCACTCGCCGATGCGCCCGAGTCCCTGGGGAGGGAACGGCATCGCCTTGAGCAGCGTCGGATAGATCGGCCCGAGCGCCACGTAGTCCGGCTGCAGCGCCAGTGCCCGCTCGAGCTCGCGCTCATCGTGCGTGCTGATGCCGAGACGCACGCCAGCGCGGCGCAGTGCGGGGACATCGGCGGTGTCCAGATCGCACTGTCCGAGATGCACGAAGTCGCAGCCGCTCTCGAGCGCGAGTTGCCAGTAGTCGTTTACGATGAGCTGCGCTCCGGCAACCCGGCACGCAGCCTGGGCCGCGCGGATCTGTGCGCGCAGCACCTCTTCAGGCTGCTCCTTGATTCTCAGCTGCAGCAGCCGCACGCCAAGCGGCGCCAGTCGCTGCACCCACGGCGCGCTGTCGATGATCGGGTACACGCGCGGCAGCCTCATCCGCGAAATGCCGTGCCGATCACCGGAGTGGAAGGCTCTGCCAGCTCGCGCGGCTCCATCGGGCCCGCCAGCCGGCCCGCGAGACCCGCCTCCACCGCCTGGGCAAACGCCGCGGCCATCTGTACCGGGTCGCGCGCCTGCGCCACGGCGGTATTCACCAGCACCGCATCGAAGCCCAGCTCGAGCGCCCGTGCGGCATGCGAAGGTACGCCGAGCCCGGCATCGATGACGAGCGGCACGTCGGGAAAATGCGCTCGCAGCGCCGTGAGCCCGAAGAGATTGTTGAGACCGCGACCGGAGCCGATCGGGGCGCCCCAGGGCATCAGCACCCGGCAGCCCGCCGCCAGCAGCCGCTCCGCCACCACCAGGTCCTCGGTGGTGTAGGGAAAGACCTCGAACCCTTCGGCAGCGAGGATGCGGGCCGCTTCGGTAAGGCCGAAGACGTCCGGCTGCAGCGTATCGTCCTCACCGATCACTTCGAGCTTGATCCACGGCGTCCCGAACACCTCGCGCGCCATGTGGGCGGTGGTCACGGCCTCCTTGACCGAGTGACAGCCGGCCGTATTCGGCAGCACCCGCACGCCGAGCTCGCGGATGATCGACCAGAAGCCCTGGCCGGCGCGCTCGCCGCCTGATTCGCGCCGCAGCGAAACCGTCACAACCTCCGCGCGCGCGGCGCGCACCGCCGCCGTCAGTACCGCTGGCGACGGATAGCGTGCGGTGCCGAGCAGCAGCCGGGAACGCAGCGTTACCTGATACAGCTCGAGCATCAGCCCCCCTGCATCGGCGCCAGCACCTCGACGCGATCGCCGTCGGTGAGGCGCGTGCCGGAGCGCACGGCTGTTGCGACGAACTCGCCGTTGACCGCCGTGGTCACGACGCTGGCGCCATAGCCGAGCTCCTCGAGCACCGCCGACAGCTCCGCGCGCGCCGTCTCACGCCAGGCGCCGTTGACGAGAATCCTCATCCATCACCTCCGGAAAATACCGGCCGTCGAGCAGCACCTCCGCCGCGCGGCGTGCCAGCGCCGGTGCCAGCAGGAATCCGTGCCGGTACAGGCCGTTGACGTACAGCACCCCGCCCGCGCGCTGCAGCCGCGGCAGGTTGTCGGGGAACGCCGCGCGTACCCCGGTGCTGATCTCGACGATGTGCGCCTCACCAAATGCCGGGTGCAGCGCGTACGCTGCCGACAGCAGCTCGAGCATCGAGCGCGCGCTGATGCGCGTGTCTTCGTCGCTCTCGATCATGGTCGCCCCCACCATGAACAGCCCGTCACCGCGCGGCACCACGTACACCGGGAGCCGCGGGTGCAGCAGCCGCACCGGTCGCGACAGGGCGAGTTCTGCGAGCCGCAGCAGCAGCATCTCGCCCTTCACACCGCGGAGCTCCGGCAGGTGCCCCCGCGCGGCAAGTCCGCTGCAGTCGATGACGGTGCGTCCCGGGAGCCTCTCGTCCGCTGCCGCAACGCCAAAGCGGATCTCGACGCCGAGCGTGGCCAGGCGGGCCGCGAGGCTCGTGAGCGCCGCGCGCGGGTCGAGGTGTCCTTCCTCGGCAAAGTACAGCCCGTGCGCGAAGCGCCCGGCGAGATCCGGCTCCAGCGCCGCGACGCCCTCGGCCGTGAGGCGCTCGTAATGCGCGGTACGGCGGGCGAACTGCGTGAGCTCCGCCGTATCGCGGGCGTGAGCGACCACCAGCGTGCCCTTCACGGCGGTTCCGGGAAAGCGCTCGACCCACCAGGCGAGGCTCTCCGCGCCGAGCTGCGCAATCAACGGCTCGGAATTCTCGCGCTCGCACCAGGGCGCGAGCATTCCGCCCGCACACCAGGAGCAGCCGCCGGCACCGAGCCGCGCGCCCCGTTCGAGCACTTCGACGGCCACCCCGCGCTCGGCAAGCTCGAGCGCGCAGGCGAGTCCCGCGACCCCTGCGCCGATGACGGTCACCTGCACGACTTCAGCTCTCCCCGACCGGCGCGGCCCCGGCTGCGGCAGCCGGAACGTACAGCTCACCGCCGCTGCTGCGGAATCTGGCCGCCATCTCCGCGAGCCCGGCGGCGCGGGCCTCGGCGCGCACTTCGTGTGAGATACGCATCGAGCAGAACTTCGGGCCGCACATCGAGCAGAAATGCGCCAGCTTGTGCCCTTCCTTCGGCAGCGTCGCATCGTGGAACGCGCATGCCGTGTCCGGGTCGAGCGAGAGATTGAACTGATCCTGCCAGCGGAAATCGAAACGCGCGCGCGACAACGCGTCATCGCGCGCCTGCGCTCCGGGATGACCCTTAGCGAGATCGGCGGCGTGCGCGGCGATCTTGTAGGTGATGACGCCGGTCTTGACGTCGTTGCGATCCGGCAGTCCCAGGTGCTCCTTGGGCGTGACGTAGCAGAGCATCGCGGTGCCGAACCAGCCGATCATCGCGGCGCCGATCGCGGAAGTGATGTGATCGTAGCCCGGCGCGATGTCGGTGGTGAGCGGACCTAAGGTATAGAACGGCGCTTCGCCGCAGGTGGCGAGCTGCTTGTCCATGTTCTCCTTGATCTTGTGCATCGGCACGTGGCCCGGACCCTCGATCATCACCTGGCAGTCGTGCCGCCAGGCGACGCGCGTCAGCTCCCCGAGCGTCTCGAGCTCGGCGAACTGCGCGGCATCGTTGGCGTCGGCGATGCAGCCGGGGCGCAGGCCGTCGCCGAGCGAGAAGCTCACGTCAAAGGCGCGGCAGATTTCGCAGATCTCCTCGAAGCGCTCATACAGGAAGCTCTCACGATGATGCGCCAGGCACCACTTCGCCATGATCGAGCCGCCGCGCGAGACGATGCCGGTGACGCGAGCGACGGTGAGCGGCACGTACGGCAGCCGCACGCCGGCGTGGATGGTGAAATAGTCGACGCCCTGCTCGGCCTGCTCGACCAGCGTGTCGCGGAAGACCTCCCAGGTGAGGTCCTCCGCCACGCCGCCGACCTTCTCGAGCGCCTGGTAAATCGGCACGGTGCCGATCGGCACGGGGGAATTGCGCAGGATCCATTCGCGTATGGTGTGGATGTTGCGGCCGGTGGACAGATCCATGACCGTATCCGCCCCCCAGCGGATCGCCCACACCAGCTTGTCGACCTCCTCTGCTGTCGAGGACGTGACCGCCGAATTGCCGATGTTGGCGTTGATCTTTACCAGGAAATTGCGGCCGATGATCATCGGCTCGGATTCGGGGTGATTGACGTTGGCGGGAATGATGGCGCGACCGGCGGCGACCTCGGCGCGCACGAACTCCGCTGTCACGTAATCCGGAATGACGGCGCCCCAGGCGTTGCCGTCGCGCGCCGCCGGCGCGTGTGACGCGCGCCCGACGTTCTCGCGGACTGCGACGTACTCCATTTCCGGCGTGATGATCCCGGCGCGCGCATAGGCAAGCTGCGTCACCGCGGCGGAGCCGCACGCCCGCACCGGTGCCCGGCGCATGGGAAACTCCGCAGCGGCTTTTCCGCCCGCGGTGAGTCCGTTGTCGAGCGGCAGCACGCGCCGTCCCGGATACGCCTCGACGTCGCCGCGCGCGGCGATCCACGCCGCCCGGCCGCGCGGCAATCCCCGGTTGATGTCGATGGCAACCGCGGGGTCGGTATAGGGGCCGGACGTGTCGTACACGGTCAGCGGCGGCTCGCCCGCGGAAGGGTTTAGCGCGATCTCGCGCATCGGCACGCGCACCCCGGGGTGCAGAGTGCCGGTCTGGTAGACCTTGCGCGAGGCCGGGAGCGATGCAGAGACGACTTGCATGAGTTGCGCGTTCATCGAAAAGGCTCCTGCACGTAATGTCAGAGACCTCAGCGAATGCCGCGCGGTAGGAAAGGCGCCTGCCGTCGTGCAGGCTCGCGACTCTGCGGGAAAACTTTCCTACGCCAGCATTAACTGGATCAGGTTCGGAGGGTCGCCAAGCCGCGCCTTCCCACAGCGCTCGCTGGCCTCTCAGCCCCCTGCCGGGGCTCCCCTAGCTCGCTGAGGAAACTAGTACGAGTGGAGCGCTCCGTCAATGGCGCTGCGCGAATGCTGGTGGCGCTGTTTGCTGTTGGTTTTCCGGGTGAACGGCTGGCGCCGTTCAACTGGCTCGGGATCGTCATGATCGCGGCGGGCGCCGGGCTCGTGACGCTGAAATAAGCAACGGCGCGCGCGGCGTAACCCGCGCGCGCCGTGCTCTTCCACACACTTCCCTGAATCGACCGCCCTCAGATCGGGCGGGTGCCGCCTCCGTGGCTAGCTTGTCCGCCCTTGCGGCCGGCCTCAGCCGCAAGCTCGGGATGCTGTGAGAAGCTGCGTTTCTCGTCAGGCACGCTCTGTCCGCCCTTGCGGCCGGCGACCGCCGCGAGTGCGCGATTCTGCGAGAAGCTGCGCTTGGCGCCCGGTACACTCTGGCCGCCCTTGCGTCCGGCTTCGGCAGCGAGCCGCCGGTTCTGCGAGAAGCTGCGTTTCGCATCCGGCACGGCCTTGCCGCCCATGCTGGCGATCTGGCGCTGTCGCTCGGCGTTCATCGAAGCGAAGCCGCGGTGCGAAACACGTCCTTCATTGACTGTGCCTGTTCCTTCAGCCATCACGAGTCTCCTTTTGTTGTTTCGCGGGCCCGCACGGACTCCGCGGTGATGCGATTGTTAACGTCCTGAGGCCGAGCATACGCCTCGGCGCGAATCGGGAATATGGCAAAAATATTAAGCTTGAGCGCGACCGGCGCGGTTGCCTCTCAGGGGGTGAGGCGGTCAATCACGAGGCTGACCAGCCCGTCGCGACCCACCTGATAGTTCACCTCGCCGAAGGGATCGCCGCTCGCGGCGACGGGGCTTCCGGAACGGGCGATCCGCGCTACCACCTGCACGCTCTGACCCGCGACGAAGGCGCGCCCGGGAACCATCGAGTCTGACGGGGTCAGCGCCACATCCTGCGGGAAGTGACTGTCCAGCCGCTTCACCGCAAGTGGCGGGCCCGCCTCACCCGGGTTGCGGACAAAGACAAAAAGAGGCGCCCCGCCCGCCGCTCGCGCCAGCGACGGTGCCAGGCTCACATTGACGCGCACCACGGCGTTGGTGTTGGCGGCGGGCGCTGGCGGCGCGGCGGCGGCAGTGGGTTTGCCCGCCAGCTTCTGATCGATCGCGGCGATCTGCTGCTCGAGCACCGGACGGACGTTGTCCGGGGGGTTCAAGGCGAGCAGATGCGCGAAGCGCTGGCGCGCGAGCACAAGGTCGCCGCGCCGTTCGGCAATCACCGCGCCGTAGAAGAGCGCCTTGCTGGAGTCGGGGGCCAGCGCGAGCGCCTGTTCGATGAGGCGCGCCGCCCGTCCGTCGAGCTCGCTCTCATCGCTCATGGCGAGCGCCTCGGCTTCGCCGGTGAGCGCCTCCGCGCTCTTGCCGCCGCTCAGGCGGTCGGCGCGCTCGTAGGCGCGCACCGCGAGCGGGTACTCCTGCAGCACCGTGTAGGAGCGGCCGAGCATCAGCCAGCCGTTGAGATCGTTCGGATGTTGCTCGAGCCGACGTGCGAGCCGCGCGACCATGCTCTGCGGCGAGTCGCTCGTTTCCGATGCGTGCCAGGCCCAGTTGCTCCAGGTGACGTACAGGAGTGCCGAGCCGATCATCAGCAGCGCCGCGGCCCCGAGTGCCGCCCAGGGGGCCGGCGCGGCAGCGGCGGCGTTAGGTCTGACGAGCGGAATCGTCACGGCCACGACACCGGCCATGGTCAGCGCCGCCACCAGCAGCACGAAGTTCACCATCAGGAGCGGACGTCCTCTTCGACCGGATCCTGATCGGCGGCGAGCAGCGTCGAGCGCTGGCGCACCACACGCCAGGAGACCAGCGCGCCGAGGAGCAGCAATGCGGCCGGCGCGCCCCACAGCCAGGCATTGCGCAGCGAGTAGCGTGGCCGGAACAGGATGAAATCCCCGTAGCGCGCGGCCATCCACGCGCGCACCTCCTCGTCCGATTTGCCCGCCAGCAGCAGCTCGCGGACCTGGCGCCGCAGATCCGCAGCGAGGTCCACCGGCGAGTCGGCCAGTGACTCGTTCTGGCACTGCATGCAGCGCAGCTCGTGCGTGAGAGCCACATAGCGTGCCTGCAACGCCGGGTCGGGCAGCTGCGTCGGATCAACCGCCCAGGCGCGCCCTGCTGCGGCGAGCGCGACAGCGGCAACCAACATCCACGCTACGACGCGAGGTCTCATCAGGATCGGGTCGCCGCCACCGTAGACACCCGCGGCAGGATCTCGCGCGTCCAGGTCTCGTAGGTGAGCGCCCCGACGTGCTTGTAGACGACGACTCCCTGAGGGTTGACGAGGAAGGTCTCGGGGGCGCCGTACACGCCCCAGTCGATCGCCGCACGGCCGCTGCGATCGACCGCGACCGCCTGGTAGGGGTTACCGAGCTGTGTGAGCCACGCGCGCGCCTGCGCGTCGTCGTCCTTCCAGTCGAGCCCGATCAAGGGCAGCACGCCAGCGCGCCGCACCTGCAGCAGCATGTCGTGCTCGGCACGGCACTCCCCGCACCACGTCCCCCACACGTTGAAGAGGTACCAGCGGCCCTTGAGATCCGCCGAGCGCACCACGCTCGCGGGATCGGTGAGGCTCGGCAGCGCGAACTGCGGCGCAGGCTTGCCGATGAGCGGCGAGGCGATGATGCCTTTATCCGGCGAGTGCTGAATGCCGATGGCGAGCACCACTGCAAGCAGCGCGAACACCCCGAGGGGCAGCAGGAAGCGATTCATCCGGCCCGCTCTGCCGCCGCCGCCTGCGGTGCGCCCACCGCGGCGGCAGCCGTCCGGTAGCGCCGATCGGAGGCCGCCAGCCACCCGCCCACCGCCATGATGAACGCCGCCAGCCAGATCAGGCTCACGAGCGGCCGGATCTGGATGCGCACGCTCCAGCGGCCGGCACCGAGATCCTCACCGAGCGCGAGCAGGACGTTATTGCCGTGGTGCATCTTGATGGCGGTTTCGCTGGTAACCTGGCGCTGCACCCAGTACTGGCGCTTCTCCGGCCGCAGCACGGCCACCGGCGCCCCATGGTGCGTCACGACCAGTGTGCCGCCAACGCCGCTGTAATTCGGACCCTCGACCGGCTGCACTCCGACGAAGCGGAACTCGTAGCCGCCTACGTCGACGCTCGCACCGGGCGAGAGTGCCACGTCGCGCTCGACGGTGAAGGACTGCACCGTGGTCAGCGCGATCACTGCCAGCGCCAGACCAATGTGGGCAACGGTCATCCCGAGCACGGCGCGCGACAGCGACAGGCCGCGACGCCAGCGATCGATCGGATCGACGAGCGAGGCGAGGATGATCCACAGTCCGAGCGTCGCGCCCACCGGCGTCAGCACGTGGCCGTGCGAGTAAATGCCCAGGGTGAGGCCGCAGCCGAGCACCGCGGCGGCGATCAGTGTGTAGAGGAGCGTGCGCTGCCGGTCCTTCAGCCGCCCGCGCTTCCAGCCGGCGTGAATACCGACCGACAGCAGTGCGACCAGCGGCAGCATCGACACCAGGAAGGTCGGATTGAAGTACGGCGGCCCCACCGAGACGGTACCGAGCTTGAGAGCATCGGAGATCAGCGGCGCCAGCGTGCCGGCGAACACCGTGGCGGCCGCGATCACCAGCAGCACATTATTGAAGAGCAGGAACGATTCCCGCGCGCCGAGCTCGAAGCCCGCCGGTGACTTCAGCAGCGGCGCGCGCCAGGCATAGAGACTCAGCGCCCCGCCGACCATCACGATGAGAAACGCGAGAATGAATATGCCGCGGGCCGGATCGGCCGCGAACGAGTGCACTGACACCAATACGCCCGAGCGCACCAGGAAGGTCCCGAGCATGCTCAGCGAGAAGGCCAGGATGGCCAGCAGCAGCGTCCAGCTCTTGAACAGCCCGCGCTTGTCGGTGACCGCGAGCGAATGCACCAGCGCAGTCCCCACCAGCCACGGCATGAACGAGGCGTTCTCGACCGGGTCCCAAAACCAGAACCCGCCCCAGCCGAGCTCGTAGTACGCCCAGAAGCTCCCGAGGGCGATGCCGCAGGTGAGAAACCCCCAGGCCGCCGTGGTCCACGGGCGCGTCCAGCGCGCCCAGTGCTGATCGAGCCTTCCCTCGAGCATCGCCGCGCAGGCGAACGCGAACGCGACCGCGAAACCCACGTAGCCGGTGTAGAGAATCGGCGGATGAACCGCGAGCCCCGGGTCCTGGAGAATCGGGTTGAGATCGCGGCCGTCGGGAGCCGGCGGATCGAGCCGTGTGAACGGGTTCGAGGTTGCGAGAGTGAACAGGAGAAAGCCGAAACTCACGACGCCGAGCACCCCGAGCACCCGCGCAGCGAAGCGCGGCGGTAGACGGCTCGCCCCCACCGTCACCGCCAGCGTCCACGCCGCGAGCAGCAGGATCCACAGCACCAGCGACCCCTCGTGCGCGCCCCACAGCGCCGCGACCCGGTAGAAAAGCGGCAGCGCCGTGTTGGAATTCTCGGCGATGTAACGCACGGAGAAGTCGTTGCCGACGAATGAAGCGATGAGGCAGCCCACGGCGGTCGCTACCATCACCGCCTGCCCCGCGACCGCGGGCGTCACTGCCGCAATCCACCGGTCGCGCCCCAGCATCGGGCCGGCGATACCGAAGAACGCCTGCAGCCCCGCGAGCAGCAGCGCGAGAATCAGGGCAAAGTGACCCAGCTCGGGCAGCACGCGTCAGCTCCCGGTCGCTGCGGCCGGCGAATGGTCGGCGGCGGGCGGCCCCCCGGCGTGCTCCCCGGGAGCGGCGGCCGCAGGCGCGACCGTGTCCCCACGCGACTCACCGCGGCGGTTCTTCAGCGAGCGCGCCACTTCCGGAGGCATGTATTTCTCATCGTGCTTGGCGAGCACTTCGTCGGCGACGAAGGTGCCATCGGGGCGCAGCCGTCCGTGCGCCACGACACCGGCGCCCTCGCGAAAGAGGTCGGGCAGCACGCCGGTGTAGCTCACCGGTACGTCGTGACTGAAGTCGGTGACCACGAAGCGGACTTCGAGGCTCCCCGGCGCCCGCTGAAGGCTCCCCTTGGTCACCATGCCTCCGAGGCGAAAGCGCTCGCCCGCCGGCACCTGGCCGGAGGCGACCTGGCTCGGGTCGAAGAAGAACATGACGTTCTGCCGAAAAGCGCTCAGCGCGAGGGCGCCGGCGATGCTCACCCCGGCAAGGATGCCGAGCACCAGGATCAGACGGCGGCGACGGCGCGGCGTCACGAGCGCTCCCCGCTCACACTCAGCCTCCGGCGCGCCTCGGCGAGCGAGCGCGCCAGCGTGCGCCGCGCCCACACGATGTTGAGCACGACCACCGCGAAAGTCACGGCGTACGCGGGCCAGACGAAAGCCGCGTAGCCACCCATGGCCAGAAAGTCGCTCATCTGGCCACGGCCTCGCGCATCCAGCTCGCCGTGCGCTCGCGGCTCAGCACCTCACCGCGCAGGCGCACCAACAGCACGGCGACAAAAAACAAGGTGAAGCCGAGCAGCATCAGCAGCAGCGGGGTCAGCATGGACAGTGGCATTTTTGGCTTGGCGAGGCTCATGACCGAGGGTGCCTGATGGAGCGAGTTCCACCAGGTCACCGAATAATGAATGATGGGAACGTTGACCACGCCGACGATCGCCAGCACCGCGCCGGCGCGGTCGGCGCGCTGCGGATCCTCGATACCGGCGCGCAGCCCCATGTAGCCCAGATACAGAAACAGCAGTATCAGTTCCGAGGTCAAGCGCGGATCCCACTCCCAGTACGTTCCCCACATCGGCTCGCCCCACAGCGCCCCCGTCACCAGCGCGGCGAAGGTGAACGAGGCTCCGATCGGCGCACAGCTCGCGGCCACCGCGTGGGCCACCTTGATGCGCCAGATGAGCCCGACGGCCGCGGCGACGGCCATGGTCGTATACACCATGAGCGACATCCAGGCACTCGGGGCATGCACGTAAATGATGCGAAAGCCCTCTCCCTGCTGATAATCCGGCGGTGCCAGCATGAGTCCGCCCCACAGCCCGGCGAGGATCAGCACCGCTGCCGGCCAGGCAAACCAGGGAGTCAGGCGGGCCGCCAGCGCATACACGTACGGCGGTGAGCCGAGCCGATGAAACCACGTCCAGGTCATGTCGAAGCCGCCGCCCTACTCCAGGCTGATTCGCACCGCCGCCGCCGCCGCCAGCGGCGCCAGCGTCACACCGAGCACCGCGAGCGCCCCGAGCAGCTCGAGCGGCGCGAGGAGTGATGCACCGTTGATCGCCAGCTGCGTGGCGCGTGCTCCGAAGATGAGCACCGGCAGCGACAGCGGCAGAGTGAGCAGCGCCAGGAGCGCGCCGCTGCGCTTCATGCCGAGGGTCAGCGCGGCGCCGATCGAGCCGATGAGGCTCAGAGCCACGCTCCCGACCGCCACTGAGATAATGATCCCCGGAATGGCCGCCGCCGGCACACCGAGCGACAGCCCGGCGAGCGGCGCCACCAGCGCCAGCGGCAGCCCCGTGAGCAGCCAGTGGGCGGTGGTCTTGGCGAACATCAGCCCGGTGAGCGGTTGCCCCGACAGGGCGTATTGCTCGAGCGTGCCGTCGTAGGCGTCGTCGCGGAACAGGAACTCGAGCGCGAGCTGCGATGCCAGCAGCGCCGCGACCCACAGCACCCCGGGCGCCAGCTCGCGCAGCCGCGACAGCTCCGGCGAGACCGCCAGCGGAAAGAGCATGGTCACCAGCACGAAGAAGGCCAGTGGCTGCACCAGCTGGCCGCGCTTGCGGAAGGCGAGGCGCAGGTCGCGCAGCAGCGCGAGCCGCGCGGCCTCGAGCGCACTCGCCGCGGCGCCGGTGGTCGCGGTTGCCGCAAACCCCGGCACCATAGCCGGTGCCAACGTGCCCGCTGCCGGAGCACCTGATGCCCTCACGCCGCGAGCTCCAGTCGGCGTGCTGCGCGCACCGCGGCCGGCAGTCCCTGATGGACGGCCGCGATCACCATTCCACCTCGTGCCAGCTGCTCCGCGAGGAGCGTCCCCACCAGCTCCTGACCTTCGCTGTCGAGATTGGTGCTCGGCTCATCGAGCAGCCACAGCGGTACGATCAGCAGCGCGAGGCCTGCGAGCGCCACGCGCCGCCGCTGTCCGGCCGACAGCGTGCGCACCAGTCGATCGCACCAGGAGCCGGCACCCACGCGCAACAACGCGGCATCGAGCTCCGCGGCGCTGATGCGGCGGCGGACACCGATCCAGTAGCGCAGGTTCTCGCGCGCGCTCAGGTCCGACTTCAGGGGCGGCTCATGACCGAGGTAAGCGAGGGCGGCATGAAACGCCGGCAGATCTCGCCGTACGTTCTCACCGTTCCACACCACGCGCCCCTCCTCCGGATAGATGAGCCCGCACAGCGTGCGCAGCAGGCTCGTCTTGCCCGAGCCGTTCGCACCGGTCACCTCGAGGCAGTCCCCGCCCTGGAGCGTGAAGCGCACGCCGCGCAGCACGTGTCGCTCCCCGCGCCACAGATGCAGGTTCTCGACCTCGAGTGTTTGATCCAGCATTTACGTGCCCTGAGGCTCCCGACCGACCGCGAAGGTTAGCTTCATACCAGCAAACGCCGGTGTGTCGCGCTCCCCGCCCTTGGGGTTCAAGGAGCCGGCGTGGCGCGCAAGTCTCGCAAATTCATGTGCTTAGCGCCACAACCGCGGGTGTCTCCCGCACGCGCCGGCGTACGCAACTTCTGTAGAATCGCGCGGCGCGCACGCCTGCCCGGGTGGCGAAATCTGGTAGCCGCATGGGACTTAAAATCCCATGGGGGAAACCCCGTGCCGGTTCGAGTCCGGCCCCGGGCACCACGCGAGCTTTTGGGCGCTGTTCGGCGGCGCTGACCGACTTCCGCCGCCCGCGGGTCACCGCGCTCCGCCCTGTGTGCCGGCGCTTGCGGCGTAGATCCTGCGAACCGACTCCATGTTGTCTGCGTCCTCCGCGCTCTTGTCGTCGCGGTAGCGCTTGACGCGCGCGAGCCGCAGCGCGAGGCCACCGGGATAGCGCGTGCTGGCCTGCAGGTCGCTGAAGGCGATCTCGACCACCAGCTCCGGCCGGACATACACGGTCCAGGGGTCACGTCCGGTTTCGCGCGCCAGCAACTGACGCGTCTGCCACTCGAGCATTGCGTCGGTGAGGCCCTTGAAGGTCTTGCCGAGCATGATGTATTCGCCCGTGGCCGGGTCGCGCGCGCCAAGATGCAGATTCGACAACTTGCCGCGGCGGCGGCCGTGACCCCACTCGGCGGCCAGGACCACCAGATCGAGCGTATGAGTGCGCTTGATCTTGAGCCAGCTCGCTCCGCGGTTGCCCGCCTCGTACGGCGCCCGCAGCGATTTCGCCATGAGGCCTTCGTGCCCGGCAGCGAGCGCACCCTCGTAGAAGGCACGCGCCGCCTCTTCCGAAGACGTGACGAGGCGCGGAATCCGCACGGGATCCGGAACAGCCGCCGCGAGCGCCCGGTAGCGCTCACTCGTCGGGCGGTCGGCGATGGTCTCCGCTTCGATTCGCAAACAGTCGAAGAAAAACGCCTGCACCGGCAATCCGGCGCGCATCGCCGCGACATTACGTCTGCGGCCGAAGCGACGCATCGTGATCTGAAAGGGATGGGGGCGCCCGGCAGCATCCACTGCAATGGTCTCGCCATCGAGTATCAGCGCCCGAGCCGGAAAGGTACGCACCAGGTCAACGATCTCCGGGACCGCGCCGGTGACCTCGTTCAACCCGCGCGTGTAGAGCCGGATCTCGTCGTCGCGCTTGTGCGCCTGGATGCGCGCACCGTCCATCTTCCACTCGAACGCCGCCTCGCCCCCGAGCTCCTGCAGCGCCTCGGCGACATCGGCAGCCGTTTGCGCCAGCATCGGGGAGACCGGCGAGAACAGCTCGAGCTGAAAACGCGCGAGCCCCGCGGCGCCCTCGAGCAGTGCGGCACGTGCAACGGCGCCGAGATTGCCTGAGTACATCGCGCCACGGCGCACCAGTGCTGTGGGCACCCCGGCGGCAGCCGCGATGGCATCGACCATGATCCCCGCGAGTGCCCCCTGGCGCAGCTCTCCCACGAACAGGCGCAGCAGGAACTGCTGCTCGGCGGCAGTCGCGCGCTCGAACAGCTCGCGTAGCAGGCCATCGCGTCGCCGCGCCGAGCCGCCGCCGCGAGTGGCGGCGAGCGCCGCGAGCTGGCGGTCGACCTCGCTGATTGCAAGTGTCGCGACCGGTGCGGCCTCCCCGGTAGCCGCCGCCTGCAGGGTCGCGTAGCCAATGCCAATACGCCCCTGGGGCATTTCTCCGGACAGATAGAGTGCAGCAATCTCGATCTCATCGGGCTGCAACGTCCTGAGCAACCCCGCCAGCTCCTCGATCTTCGCGAGGCGCCCGGGGGTTGCGCTCACACGGTGCGACGTGTCGACCAGAGTGGCGATCAGCGTCATCGCCGGTAGGATACCGAGACGCAGCGGGGCTCGCTGTTGCAACCCTTGCGCCACATCCGCGAGCAGTACGACTCGAGCGTGCAGGGCGAGGCCGCGACCGGGCGGGTCGCGGCCCCAGGGTGCTCCCTCCCGCCTACTGGGCAGGCGCGCGCTCAGGTCTCATGTTGCCGAAGCGATGGCGTTGCAGCAGCTGCGCCCACAGCGCTTGCGCTACCGCCGGCCGCGCCACGTCGCGGTCACCCTCTCCCCAGGCGGCCCCGTCCGCGCCGCGCGCGACGATCGCGACGAACGTGTGCAGCTCGGGACCGCAGGCGCCGCTCACCACGACGCACCCGAGGCCAGTGATCTCGCCGCGGTCGTTGATGTCGCCGCTCGCCAGCAGGTAGAGCGGTGCGTTCGGTTGCACCAGCGTATTGAGGTCGTAGAGCGTCCCGCCCTGCCACAGATACACCCGTGAGCTGCCGTTCGACTCGAAGGACGTGCCCACGATCTGCCCGAAGTCGTTGATGCCAGTGGCTTCGCTCAGCAGGTCGCCCGCGAACATGCCGAGATTCACGATCCCGCTATCGGGCCTCCACAGGAACGACTGGAAGTTGGGTGTCAGCACCCCGCCGCTCACATCGCCTGGGAGATCGGAGAAGCCGACCACGGCCCCGGCGTTGTTGATCGCCATCGGCGTGTTCCAGCCGGCCCCGCCGAGCGTCGGCAGCTTGATCGGATGTCCGTCGACCCACAGCAGAGAGTGCTTCGCGCTGAAGGCACCCACCGCGACATCGCAGCTGCCGGAGATGCCGACCACCTCGCCGGCGTCGTTGATCGCGGTGGCCGCGGAGGTGGAGTCACCCCGAAAGGGAGCCAGCACACGCTTCTGACCCGCAGCCGGGCCCCACTGCACCGCCTCGAACTGCAGCACCTGCGGCGCAACGCAGGTCGGATCGTGCGTCGCGGTCTCGGCCCACCCGACCGCGAGCCCGGCGTTGTTGACGCCGGTGGCGAAGCCGTTGTTGCCGCCGAGCAGCGGCAGAGCCGTCAGGGTGCCGTTCTGCCACAGGAACGGCAGGCAGGTATGGCCGTTGGTCGGGATGAACGCGGCGCACGAGAACGTCTCGCCGAGCGGATCGGGGGTCGCGGTCTCGGAGATCCCGACGACGAGGCCGTGGTTGTTCTTGATCGGCCACTCGACGCCGCTGTTCGCGCCGCCGAGCGTACCGAGGTCGGTGACCTTGCCCGGGATGTAGAGCGCACCGTGCGTCGCGCCGGCCGCCGTGATCAGCACGCCGCTCGGCCAGCCGAGGTTGTTGATGCCGTTGCCGGCGCCCGCGATCCCCGTGTCATAGACCACATATGCCGGCGGCGCCGCGCCCGCCGGCGCGGGCAGCGCGCCCGCGATGAGCGTTGCGCTCAGGGTGAAGATCGTCAGTCCGTAGCTGGGTTTCATGGGTTGTTCTCCCTTGGCCGTTGCGGCCGTTCCCTGGTGGCGAACTCTAGTGCGCAGCGTCGCGCGCGCCCGGACGTTTTCGGACCTCGAACGGAAGAATCGAGGTCCGAAAATGGCTGGTCCACTGGCGAGCGACGCGCGCCGCCGGGAACGCGCCGGCCCGGGACGTCTCGCCGCGTCGCACGCGGTACACGGCCCGCCGCTCCGCGCCGTTCAAACCCCGTGGCACGCGCTAGCATCCAAGTTGCGGGAGTGGGTCCTAAGGCTATCGCGCGGGGCTTCAACCATGGAAAGCCTGAGCTGGTCGAGCCGCAGCCCCATCGGGGTCATCGTCATCGCCGTGTTCGTCGGCCTGGTGGGCCTGCTCAGCCTGAACCGCCTCCCGCTGCAGCTATTCCCCGACGTCAACAAGCCGGAATTGTCCATTCAGATGGGCTGGCGCACCGCCTCCCCCGAGGAGGTCGAATCCGAGCTGCTCGAGCCGCTCGAGAACGTCATGCAGGGAATGTCCGGCGTGGAAGAGATCGAGGGTAACGCCCAGGCCGAATTCGCCAACCTCAACCTGCGCTTTGCCATCGGCACGGACATGAAGAACGCGCTGGTCGAGGTGATCGGGCGCCTCGATCGCCTGCCGCCGCTGCCGCGCGATGCCGACCGCCCGCGCGTCTCACTCGGCGGCAACGGTAACGCCAACGAGACCCTGTCGTGGTTCTTCGTGCAGCTGCTGCCGGGAACGCGGGGACCGATCGAAGCGCAGCGGCGCTTCATCGAGGACACCGTACGCGCGCGGCTCGAGTCGATCCCGGGGGTCGCTTCGGTCGACATCAACGACGGACCGCCGGACAACGTGCGTATTACGCTCGATCTCCCGCGCGCCGCCGCCCTCGGCATCAACATCCCGGACATCGCCAACCGTGCCGCCAGCGCCAACAACGTCTCCGGCGGATTGCTCGACATCGGGCGACGGCAGTACACGTTGCGTTTCACCGGACGCTTCTCGCCCGAGCAGCTCGGCGCCCTGGTCCTCACCTGGCGTGATGGCCGCCCGGTGCATCTTGCCGACATCGCCACGATCGACGTCGCCCCGCCGCCGCAGCAGTTCTTTGCCTACCAGAACGGCAACCCCGCCATCGGTATCCAGGTATTTCGCGCCAACGGCGCCAACGTGCTGGCGACCCTCGACGCCGTCAAGGCGGCCGTCGCCGAGCTGCGCGACGGACCGCTCAAAGCCCACGGGCTCGGCATCGAGCAGTCCTTCGACGCCTCGCTCTTCATCCGCCGCGCGGTGCACCTGCTGACGGAGAACCTGATCGTCGGCGCGCTGCTCGCGCTGGTGGTGGTGTGGTGGTTCATGCGCGAATGGCGGGTGACGCTGCTGATCGCCGCCACCATTCCGGTATGCCTGTGCGCCACGTTCGTGGTGCTCGATCTGTTCGGCCGCAGTCTCAATGTCATCTCCCTCGCCGGGCTTGCCTTCGCCGTCGGCATGGTGGTCGAGGGCGCGATCGTCGTCTCGGGCAACGTGGTGCGATTGCGCGAAGGAGGCATGCCGCTCGAGGATGCCTGCCGCAAGGGGGCGCGGCAGGTCGCGGGCGCGCTGCTCGCCTCGACGGCGACCACGGTCGCGGTGTTCGTGCCGGTGCTGTTTCTCAAGGACGTCGAGGGCCAGCTGTTCGGCGACCTCGCGCTCACCATCTCGATCGCCGTGGCCATCTCGATCATCGCCGCGCTGACATTGCTGCCGACTGCGCTCAGCTTCGCCCTGAATCGACCGATGCGCGTGAGCGGCTACGGCCAGGGCTGGCCGGGGCTCACCGAGTGGGTGCTGCGAGTCACCGGCACGCGTGCCAGCCAGCTCGCCTGGATCGCAGGTCTGCTGCTCGTGCCGCTGCTGATCGCATGGTGGCTGCTGCCGCCGCTCGATTACCTCCCGCCGGTGAAGCGCGCCGCGATCGACTCATTCTTCGACTTTCCGCCCGGGATGAGTCCCGAAGCGGTGAACCGCGAGCTGCTGCCGACGCTGCTCGAGCGCATGCGCCCCTACATGGAGAGCCGGCAGGAGCCGCATCTCAAGAACTGGTACATCGAGACCTGGCCGGGCGGTGGCACCATCGGCGCGCGCGTCGTGGACGAGCGGCGCATCGGCGAGCTCGAGACGCTGGTGCGCGACAAGATCACCGCGGGACTCCCCGATACGCGGGTGTTCACGGTCGAGGGCGATCTCTTTGGCGGCATCGGCGGATCGGTTCGCTCGGTCGGCATTCACCTGCAGAGCGAGGACACCGCGACGCTCAACCGCGTCGCGATCGAGGGACGCAAGCTCCTCGAGCAGATGTTCCCGGGCGCCGCCGTGCAGAGCTTCCCGAATCCCGAGGACGTGGCGCTCGAGCTGCATGCGGTGCCGGACGATCGCCGCATCGCGGAAGTCGGCTGGGATCGCCCGACGCTCGGCACGGTGGTACGTACTGTCGGCGAAGGCGCCTGGCTCGGGGAGTACTTCGACGGCAAGTCCCGCCTGCCGGTGATCCTGCGCTCGACCGAAGGCACCACTCCCGAGGACCTGTCGAATGCGCCGCTCATGACCCCGTCGGGGCTGGTCGTGCGCCTCGGCGACCTGGTGCAGCTGTCGACCCAGCTCGGGCCTCCGGCGATCCGACGCATCAATCACCGGCGCACGGTCACGCTCACCGTGGATCCGCCGGCGACACTGTCGCTGGAGAAGGTGCTGAACATCATCGACAGTCAGGTGTTGCCGAGGCTGCGTGCCCACATGCCCGCGGATGGCACCATGCGGCTCGCCGGCAGCGCCGACAGCCTGAGTGAGACCTTGAGCGCGATGAGCCGGGTTTTCGCGATGGCGCTGGTCGTGCTGCTCCTGCTCATGACGGTGCTGTTCCGCTCGCTGCGCGACAGTGTCATCGTGTTGCTCACCGTGCCGCTCGCGCTCGTCGGCGGCGTGCTCGGGCTGCGTCTGCTCGACCTGGTGAAATTTCAGGCGCTCGACCTGTTGTCGATGATCGGCTTCGTGATGATGATCGGGGTCATCATCAATCACGCGATCCTGCTGGTCGCTGCAGTCCGCAGCGTCGAGCGCGAGGGCGCGACACTGGAGGAAGGCATCCGGGCGGGCCTGCAGCAGCGACTGCGCGCGATCCTCGCCAGCACGCTCACCGGGGCGCTCGGCGCGCTGCCGATGGCAGTCAACCCAGGGCCCGGCAGCGTCATCTATCGGGGGCTCGCCGCGGTCAACATCGGCGGCGTCATCATCAGCCTCGCGTTCAGCCTGGTGCTGATACCGGCGCTCATGCGGCTGCTGGCGCGGCGCAGCCGTGCGTCGCCGGCGCCCGCGCCCGCGGACGCTTCCCTGGTGACACCATGAGCGTGACGCGCACCGCCCGGCCACCCCCGCTGCACAGCGGGCAGCGCTCCCACCGGGCGCTGCTCGCCGTCGCACTCGCGTGCGCCGGCGCGGCGCTGCAGGCCGCGGCGGCAGCGGACCCCGCGCGCCCCGAGCGCGCCGTGGTGGAAGTCGGCATGGTGAGTGTGCGCGCGGTGAGCATCGAGAGCTGGATTCCCGGCTCGATCGTGAGCCGCGCCGATGCGCGCGTCGCCAGCGTCATCCCCGGTCAGGTGGTGTGGATCGCCGAGGTCGGCACGCGCGTCCGCCAAGGCGATCCGATCGCCCGTCTCGACGACACGCTGCCGCGCCTGCGGGCCGAGGATCTGCGTGCCCAGGTGGCGCGCGCACGCGCCCAGCGCGATGTCAGCAGCTCGCAGCTCGAGCGCTTCAACCGTCTGGCGGCGACCCAGGTGCTGAGCGCCAGTCAGCTGGAAGACGCCCGCGCGCAGCGTGAGATGTCGAGCGACGATGTTACGCGCGCGGAGGCGCAGCTGCGCGAGGCGCAGTACGAGATCAGCCAGTCGGTGATCCGCGCTCCCTTCCCCGGTGTCGTGACCGAGCGCTTCGTCCAGCGAGGCGAGTACCTGCAGACCGGCGCCGCGACGCTGCGTCTCGTCAATACCTCCGACATCGAGGCGCGCGCCACCGCCGCCCTCAACCTCGCCGCCAACGTGCATTCGGGGCAGACGGTCACGGTCCGCGATCACGGCGTGCAGCAATCCGGCCGGGTGCGCACGGTCGTGCCGGTCGGCGATGATCGCTCGCGCCAGTTCGAAGTGCGCGTCACGCTCGCGAATGCACAGTGGCTGGTCGGCACGCCGGTGGAAGTCAGCCTGCCCTCGGCCGCCGAGCGCACGGCCGTCACGGTACCGCGCGATGCGCTGGTGATCCGGCAGAACCACTCGTACGTACTGCGGGTGACCCGCTCAAACACCGTGGAAGAGCTCGACGTGACGCCCGGGGCCGGGATGGAGGATGCGGTCGAGGTCCGCGGCCCGCTGTCACCGGGCGACCGGCTCGTGATCCGCGGCGGCGAGCGGCTCGCGGCCGGACAGGCGGTGCGGGTCATCGACTCGGCACACCACTCGCCCTCGCCTCATCCGGGCTGAGGGACGCGGCCGCTCTAAGCTCCTTTCAGCAGCTCCGCGATCGCCGCGAAGGAGCGCGCGGCCGCGACGTCCGCCGCGCTCAGGCTATCCTTGTTGCGCAGGCGGGCGCTGGCACCGGCGCTCAGCAGCCGTCGCACCAGCGCACTGTTGCCGTTGCGGCTCGCGATGATCAACGCCGTGTCCCCGAAGGCGTTCTGTGCGTCCTTATCCGCGTGTCGGGCCAGTAACCGCTCCACGATCTCGGTGCTGCCAGCCCCGGCGGCGAGCAGCAATGCGGTATCGCCGTGCGCGGTACGCACCTCGGTCCTCGCTCCGTCCGTGATCATGAGCTCCGCCACCGCGACGGCCCCGGCGCTGCACGCGGCCGCGAGCGGTGTCTCGCCCGACCCATCGGCATGATCGGCGCTCGCGCCGTGTTGCAGGAGGATCCGCGCACTTTCGGTCCGCGCCGCATGCGCTGCGTACCACAGGGCGGTGCGCCCGGCCTTGTCGACTCCCTCGAGCGCCGCGCCTGCATCGAGCAGCTGCCGCAGCGGCTGGGGATCGGGTGCGGCTGCGGCGAGCATGAGCGCCGTCAGGCCGTTCGCGTCACGGGCGTCGACGTGTGCGTGGGCGGCGATGAGCACGCGAACGATCGCAAAATGCGCGCTCTTCGCAGCCGCTACCAGCGGCGGCTCCGGATCGTCGGCGCGCCCGTCCGCAGGCACCCCGTGCGCCAGCATGATCGCGACGACGTCCTCGCGACCTTCACGCGTTGCGATGAGCAGCGCCGAGCTGCCGTGGCGGTCGCCCGGGAGCGCGTGGGCCCCGGCACCGAGAAGAGTCGCGACGGTCGCGGGTGCGCCGCTGATCGCCGCCACGCCGAGCACTGGCGTGCCGTCGGGCGTGGTAGCGTTCGGGTCCGCTCCGCGCGCCAGGAGCGAAGCGAGCAACGCCGGCGCCGGGCGCGCAGCCGCCACAGCCAGATCCGGCCATCCGGCATACAGGTCGCGGCCCTGCCCCGCCCGTTGTACGGAGGTGACCGCCGGCTCGGCAATCACCGCCGAGCGCTGCAGGGCGATTGCGCCCTGCGCCCGCAGCCTCGCGGCCACCTCCCGCGCACCGCCGATCTCGGCAAAATCGAGCGCCGACCAGTCCTGCAGGTTGCGCGGCGCGACCGTAGCGCCGGCGGCGAGCAGCCGCTCCACCACCGCGGCCTGCCCGCCCGCGGCTGCATGCATCACCACGGTGTTGCCATTGTGATCGGCGGCGTTGACTGCGGCGTGCGCACGAAGCAGGACCGCGACCGCCTCCACGTTGCCGCCGCGCGCCGCGAGCATCAATGCCGTGATGCCGTAGCGATCAGCCGCATCGACGCGCGCCCCGCGCTGCACCAGCAGCTCGAGCGTGCGGGCCTGGCCGGCCTCCGCCGCGCGCTCCAGCGCACCACGGCCGAACTCGTCGCTTGCGCTCACCAACGCCGGAGTAGCGAGCACCTGTACGCTCGCCAGATCGCCGCGCGCGGCGGCGAGCCACAGCGCCTCGCGCTTCACGCTGGCATCGACGATCCGGGCCGCGGGCAGGAACACGGACGCGGTCACCTCGGACGCCGCGACGCTCGCCGTCCCGGCGCGGCGTGCCTGCGGCTTGAACCCCAGCGCCTGCGCGCGTGCCAGCCACCGATCCGCACTCTGGGTGTCCGGAGGATCGGCCTGCGCGTAAAGGCTCGCGAGACTGAAGGCGGCGCGCGCATCGCCCTGTCCGGCGGCCTTCTCCAGCCAGCTCTTCGCCTTCTCGGTGTCGCGCGGACCGTCGAGTCCGTTGAGATAGAACACCGCCAGCAGGTACTCCGCGGCGGCGTTGCCCCGGGCGGCGAGCTGCTCGAGCTCGATCGCGGCGGCGGCGAAGTTCTTCAGCCGGATGGCGCTCTTGACGTTGTCGAGCGGGTCGGCAGGCCTCATCTCGGAGTGGGTCGCGGGCAGCGCCGCGCTCGTCGCGAGTGCTCCGAGCGCCGCAACAAGCAGCGCGCGGCCCGGGCACGCGAGCCTAGGCCGTGCCATATTTCGTCTCGACCTGAATGCCGACACGCCGCAGAAAATCTGACGGCAGCACACCGCCAGCGCTCACGATCACCGCATCGTTGCGCACCTTGAGCAGCTCGCCGTTGTGCTCGATCGCCACCTGCTCGCGCTCGATGTGCTGCACGTTCGACTTCAGCAGCACCCTGAGGCGCCCCGTGCCCGCCGCGCTCTG
Source organism: Steroidobacteraceae bacterium (assembly GCA_036008385.1). GTDB lineage: Bacteria > Pseudomonadota > Gammaproteobacteria > Steroidobacterales > Steroidobacteraceae > 13-2-20CM-66-19. The sequence continues at coordinate 11,586 of DASYNX010000029.1, read as the reverse complement.
TATGCGTTCGCGGTTGCGCGCCTTGGCCCGCTCGAAGGCTTCGCCGCGATACGAGAGCATCACCGGGCCACCGGCCGACTCCGCGATCGACGCCGCGGCCTCGAGCGCGCTGTCGCCGCCGCCGACCACCAGCACCTGTTGCCCGGCGTACTGCTCGGGGTCAATGAGGCGATACACTACCTTCGGCAGCTCCTCGCCCGGCACGTTGAGCTTGCGCGGGGTGCCGCGCCGCCCGATCGCCAGCAGCACGCTGCGCGTGCGATAGCTCGCGCGGTTGCTCTTCACCTCGAACCCGCCGCTCACCTGGGTGATGCCTTCGACCCGCTCCCGATAGTTGATCTTGAGGCCGGTGCGGCGCTCCGCTTCCTGCCAGAACTGCAGCAGCTGCTCCTTGCTCGTCTGCCGGAAATTCACCTTGCCGAGGAGCGGCACCGTCGCCGGTGCCGTCATGACGAGCTTGCCACGCGGGTACTGGAAGACGGCGCCACCGAGTGACTCCTGCTCGAGGGTCACGCAGCGCATGCCCGCCGCCAGCGCGGTCAGCGAGGCGGAGAAGCCCGCCGGACCCGCACCCACAATGACGACGTCGAGCGTATCCCCGCTGGCGCGCCCGCGGCTGCGAATGACCTCGATCGCCTGACGGCCCTGCTCGAGTGCGTTGCGGATGAGGCCCATGCCGCCGAGCTCGCCGGCGATGAACATGCCGCTCACCGTCGACTCGAAGGCCGGCGTCAGCAGCGGAATGTCCACCCCGCGGCGCTCGCTGCCGAACACCAGCGTGATGGCTTCCACCGGACAGGCGGTCTTGCAGGCGCCATGCCCGATGCAGTCGCCCGGATTGATGAGGGCCGCGCGGCCGCCAACGATGCCGAGCACCTCGTGGTGCACCTGCTCCGGACAGGCCTTGACGCACGATCCGCAGCCGATGCAGCGCGCCGGATCGATGACCGGATGAAGCGAGGCGGGCTCCGCCGCACCGGTGCGCGCCTGAATCTGGGCGCTGCGGCGCTCGAACCGGCGACGCCGCGCCACGTGCCACACCAGCAGCAGCACGCACGGCAGCAGATAAATGAGGTAGGTCAGCGCATCCAACTGAGTCACGCCGTCTCACCGGTGAACGATCAGCACGCCGGGTGCCTCCTGCACCTGTGGGCCAGCGCAATTCAACACATCCCGCGCCGGCCGGTACCGTGACGAAAGTCACAGCCCGAGGTGCTGTTACTGCCTGTAAGCAAACGTGGCCACTAAACTCTAACAGCGAGTTCTGTGTGTTGGAACCAACTTCTAACGCGTGTTTTGTCGGTATCTGACGACAAGATTGTCGTACGGAAGAGACATGGGGAGTGTGTCAGCTCGCGCGTGTATGGTCGTAGGCGTGCGTCGGGTTGCGTTCCAACTCACCGCACCGGGGGCGGTCTAACTCAATGGTCTCATTCTCCTTCATCGCAGGAGCGGCGGGCGGGGTCGCCGCAACTCTGCTCGCCCTCATGCTGTGGCGCAGAGCCGCGGCCGCCGCACAGCGGGCGCGCTACCTGTTCATCCTCGCGACGCTCGGCGGTTTCGCGGCCGCCGCCGCAATCATCTATCTCGCTGTCGGGGCGCACCGCTCGGCCGCCACGCACCCGACGGGTGACACGGCGAACGCCGCTGCCGCCGCACCCGCGAAGTCGCTGCAGGCGGAAATAGCCGGCCTGGAGGCGCGCCTGGCACGCGGCGGCGGGAGTGACGCCGACTGGGCGCTGCTCGCACAAGCCTACGATTACCTCGGGCGACCCGACGATGCCCGGCGCGCACGCGCGCATAGCGCCATTCCCGGCTCCGCACCCGTCGGCATGCTGAGCGCGGCCGATCTCGCCGCTGCGGCAGCGGCCACGGAAGGCGCGCGTACGACCGGCCCAGCGCCTGCGCCGGATCTGACACCGGCCGCAACGGCTGCAGCGGACGCTTCCCTAACTGCGCCCGCGACTACGGCGGAGCTGGAACAACGCCTCCACGGCAACCCCCGCGACGCGCAGAGCTGGCTCGCGCTCGCCGACCTGCGCCGTGGGCAACGCGACTACGCCGGGGCGCGTGTGGCTTACGCGCACGTTGTGGGCCTCAAGGCGATGTCGGCCCAATCGTGGGCTGACTATGCCGACGTGCTCGGCTCGCTCGCCGGCGGGTCGCTCGGCGGTGAGGCCGGGCAGGCAATCGATACCGCATTGGCACTCGATGCGAACAACGCCAAGGCACTGTGGCTCAAGGCAAGTCAGGCGCACGAGCAACGTCACTTCGCGGATGCGCTCGGCTGGTGGCGCAAGCTGCGCGCGGCGCTGCCACCCGACGCCCCCGACGGCACCATAGTCGATGCCAACATCGCGGAAGCCGCCGCGCTCGTCGGGATGGCCCCCGCCGCTGGGCCTGGCACTGCTGGTGGATCAGCGGCGGCGGTGAGCAACGCGGCGCACGCCGAAGTCTCCGGAACGGTGTCGCTCGATGCGCGCTTCGCCGACCGCGTGCAACCCGATGCCACCCTGTTCATCTACGCGAAGTCGGTCGATTCGCCCGGACCGCCGCTCGCCGTCTGGCGCACCACTACCGGTAGCTGGCCGGTGAATTTCCGGCTGGACGACTCGATGGCGATGATCCCGTCGCGCCGCTTGTCGCAGTTCGACCAGGTAGTGGTGGAGGCACGCATCTCGCGCAGCGGGCAAGCCGCCCCGACCAGCGGCGACCTCTATGCGACCAGCCCGGTCGCCCGTCCGCTCGCGGCGCCGAAGCTCGCGCTGGTCATCGACCGGGAAGTCCGCTGAGCGATGGCAGTCCCGGGACACATCTCGCAACGCGCTCCCCGCGCCAACACCCGCCCCGCGCCGCGCGCGGCGGCCACGGCCGTCTCGCGTCCCCCCACGGCGCGCTCCATCGCGGCGCCCGATCGACGGTCGCTCTTCACCTGGGGCCGGTTCGGCTACGCGGTTGTGCTGCTGCTGCTCTTCCTCGGCTGGCGCCTGCCCACCGATCGCTACATCACACCCACACGCGGCGTCGGCTACGCGCTCGGCATCATCGGCGGGAGCCTGATGCTGCTGCTGCTGCTGTATTCGGCGCGCAAGCACTTCGAGTGGCTGCGCTTTCTCGGTCCGACCCCGGCGTGGTTCCGCTTTCACATGGTGCTCGGGATCCTCGGGCCTCTGTGCATCCTCTTTCACTCGAATTTCCACACCGGCGCGACCAACAGCAACGTGGCGTTGTTCTCGATGCTGACGGTGGCCGGGAGCGGCTTCATCGGCCGCTACCTCTACGCCCACGTCCATCACGGCCTGTACGGCAGCAAGCTCGAGCTCGGTGAGCTGCAGGCCGGCGCCGCCGGCCTGCGCGACCAGTCGGGCAGCATCCGCTTTCTCCCCGACCTGCTCGAACGCCTCGAGGCGACCGAGCGGCGCCTCCTCGCCAGCGGTCCGCGTCTGTCGCTGCTCGGGTTCGCACGACCACTGGTGGTTAAGGCGGCGGCCGTCCGGGCGCGCTGGCAGCTGCACCGTTACATCCGCCGCGCGCTGCGCGCCAGCGCGCGCACCTCCCCAGTGGTCGCCGCCGAGGCGAAGCGGCTACGGCGCGCCGCGCGCGCCTACATCGACCGGAGGCTCGCGGCCACCAAGCGGGTGGCCGAGTTCGAGGGTTACGAGCGGCTCTTCTCGCTGTGGCATGCGCTGCACATCCCGCTGATCTTCATGCTGATCATCGCCGCGGTCGTGCACGTGATTGCCGTCAACGTCTATTGAGGCTGCCATAGCGCCGACATGCAGGGGGCACGATGTCAGACGCTGCTGCTACTGGGATTGATTGTCGGGGTGCTCGCTGCGAGGCGTGCTGAGGCCGTGAACCCGGAGACCCTCCTCATGCCCGGGAAGCTGACCGCCGCGCACGCGAAGTACGAGGAGCAGTGCTCGCAGTGTCACGACCGCAGCGACCGCACCCGGCAAACCCAGCTGTGCCGCGACTGCCACAAGGACATCGCCGGCGACCTGAGGCAGCGGCACGGCTTTCATGGCCAGCTGCCAGGCATCGAGACCACTCAGTGCCACGCCTGCCATAGCGAGCACCTCGGTCGCAGCGCCGACATCGTCAAGCTGAGCCGCGAGCAGTTCAATCACGACGCCACCAGCTATCCGCTGCGTGGCGCGCATGCGAGCGTGCCGTGTGATGCCTGTCACGCCGCCGGCAAGCCCTTCCGCGACGCTCCCGGCGACTGCATCGGCTGCCACCGCAAGGAGGAGCCGCACGACGGCAAGCTCGGGCGCGACTGCGCCAGCTGCCACGACGTGGGCGCCTGGCGGCAGGTGCGCTACGACCACGACAAGACCTCTTTTGCGCTGAGGGACAAGCACACGCAGGTGGCCTGCGCCGCCTGCCATTTCGGCAACCGTTACAAGGACACCCCGCGCGAGTGCGTCGCCTGTCACGAGCCGGACGACGTGCACCACGGCGAGCGTGGCCCGAAGTGCGGCGAGTGCCATACGACCGCGAGCTGGAGGACCTCGAAGTTCGATCACGCCAAGACCGGCTTCCCTCTCGAGGGCGTGCACGATCGCATCGCCTGCAACGACTGCCACCGCTCCGGCAACCTCAAGGACAAGCTGCCGCGTGAATGCGTCGGCTGCCATGAGGGACAGGATTCCCATGCCGGCCGTCTCGGGACGGAGTGCGGCAAGTGCCACGGCAACGAGAAATGGAAGCCGTCGACCTTCGACCACACGCGCGACACCACCTGGCCGCTCCTCGGCAAGCACGAGAAGGTTCCCTGCCACAACTGCCACACCGCACCGGTCGCCACGCAGAAGCTGCCGACCGAGTGCGTCAGCTGCCACCGCGCCAGCGACGTGCACGCCGGGCGGCTCGGCACCGGTTGCGACCAGTGCCACACCCCGCAGGGATGGGGAGAGATCGTCAACTTCGATCACGACCTGACCAAGTTCCCGCTCGTCGGCCTGCACGTCGCAGTGCCCTGCGAGCAGTGCCATCTGACACGCGAGTACCGCGACGTCGGCCACGAGTGCAGCGACTGTCACGCGCACGATGATGTGCACAAGGGAAACCTCGGCAAGGACTGCGCGCGCTGCCACTCCTCCAATGGCTGGCGCCTGTGGCAATTCGATCATGGCAAGGAGACCGGCTTCGCCCTCACCGGCGCGCACGGGAAGCTGGCCTGCGAGGCCTGTCATGTGCGGCCGCCGGACGAAGTGAAGCCGAAGCGCGACTGTCTGTCGTGCCACGAGAAGGACGACGTGCATGTCGGGCAGTACGGACGCCTTTGCGACCGCTGCCACTCCACCGTCACCTGGAAGGGAGCGCGGGTGCAGTAGCGCCCGCACCATGCGCAGCGGAAGCTCAACCGCGCGGCACCCCCTGGCCACGCCACGCGCGCGCGCGCTCTGGCTGCTCGTGCTGGTGCTCGGCTGCGCGGCGGCGCCACCGGCGCACTCCGCGCCCGGGCGCCCGGCCTTCGATCACCTGACGACCGGGTTCGAGCTCCTCGGCCAGCACCGCGACCTGCCCTGCGAATCCTGCCACGCCAACGCCATCTTCAAGGGGACGCCGACCAAGTGCAGCGCCTGCCACGGCGTCGGCTCCACGGTGCGCGCCACGGCGAAGACGGCCACGCACATGCTGTCGACCGACCAGTGCGACGCCTGTCACACCGTCGACGCCTGGAAGCCGGCCGTCAGCTTCGATCACACCCAGGCGCTCGGCAGCTGCTCCTCGTGCCACAACAACGTGACGGCGCAGGGCAAGCCGCCGAACCACATCGTCACCGACCTCGAGTGCGACGCCTGCCACACCACGATCAGCTGGGCGGGCGCGACGTTCACGCATCAGGGAGTCACGAGTGGCTGCGCCCAGTGTCACAACAACGTCTCGGCCAAGGGCATGCCGGCGAATCACATGCCGATCGGCACTCCGGCGACGCCGTGCGAAGCGTGCCATCTGAACACCGACTTCACGGACTGGCTGGGTGCCCGGATCAACCATCCGGCCGTCAAAGCCATGATGTGCGCGGGCTGCCACGAGACCGCCAATTTCCTCGGCATGCACCCGAGCACCAACACCACCGCGGCCGACTCGCGGCCGAACGCCACGCTGGACAAGAACCACCCGCCCACCGGTGACTGCGGCCAGTGTCACGACACGGTCTCGTTCAGCGCCTCCGCCAGCCTCAAGCCGGCGAATCACATTCCGACCTCGGCCCCGTGCGCGCAGTGCCACGCGACACCCGGGAACAACAAGATCTACTCCGTCACCGGAGTGCACCAGGGCGTGAGCGCGTGCCTCAGTTGCCATGGCCCGTCGATCACCCCCACGACCTTCGACATTGCGATCATCGGCTGGCCCGGCAACAACCACATTCCGATCGGTACGCTCGACTGCAGCGGCTCGGGCTGCCACACCACCGCGAACGTGAACCCCGGTGGCTTCAGGCTCGGCAGCGCCAGCGTCTCGAGCCCGACGCTCAACGTCGCCGGTCACACGACGGTCGCGGCGGTGACCGGCTGCAGTACCTGCCACGAAACCGCGCCCTACCTGGGTATGATTGCGAGCACAGCGAGCGCGTGGGGCGATTCACGCCCGACGGCTTACGACCCCAGGCACCCGACCGCGGCGCAGGCGCCGAACTGCGGCAGCTGCCACAGCACAACGCCGACCTTCGGCAACAACCAGCTGAGCGGCGCGCTGCCCGCGGGGCACATCCCGATCGCGCCGCCGACCTACGCCTCGCAGCCCCAGTGTCCGACCTGTCATACGACGGCTGGCAACTTCGCCCTCTACTCGGTCGGCGGCGTCCATCAGGGTGTGACCGGCTGCCTCGCCTGCCACGGATCAACGCTCGCGACGTCGTACCTGAACGTCAGCATGGTGACGACACCCGCCAATCACATTCCGATCGGCACGCTCGACTGCAATGGCTCGGGCTGCCACACCACCGGAAATGTGAATTCAGGCGGCTTCAAGCTCGGCAGCGCCAACATCCTCAGCCCGACACTCAGCGTCGTCGGCCACACGACGGTGGCGTCCGTGTCGAACTGTGCGGGCTGTCACGAGACGGCGAGCTTCGCCGGCATGGTCGCAAGCACCAACACCACCCCCGGTGACTCGCGCCCGAATGCGACGCTCGATTCGCTCCATCCGACCGCGGCGCAGGCGCCGGATTGTGTCGGCTGCCATACGACGACGCCGACCTTCGGCGGCGACCTGACGGCTGCTTCCAAGCCCGCGGGTCACATTCCGACCTCGGCGCCCTGCGCTCAGTGCCACACCACGCCGGGTAACTACGCGCTCTACTCCGCCACCGGGGTCCACCAGGGTGTGACCGGCTGCCTCGCCTGCCATGGACCTGGGGTCGGACCGTTCAAGAACGTCGCGATCGTCACGATGGCCGCGGCGCCCGGCACCCACATCCCGATCGGCACCCTCGACTGCAACGCCTCCGGCTGCCACACGACGGGCAACGTGACACCGGGCGGCGGCGGCTTCAAGCTCGGAACGGCCAACATCTCGAGCCCGACGCTGAATGTCGCCGGCCACACGAGCCTCGCAAGCGGGGGCGTGAGCGGCTGCGTGACCTGTCACGACACGGCGAACTTCGCCGGCATGGTCCCCAGCGGCAACAGCCCGCCGCCCGGCGACTCGCGACCGAACGCGACGCTCGACATCAACCACCAGACGCCGCCTAAGAACACGGGCGACTGCGGCAATTGCCACGTCACGATACCGACCTTCGCGAGCAACCTGCTGCCCACCGCGCCGAAGCCGGCCAACCACATCCCGACCACCGCGGTGTGTGCACAGTGCCACACCACGGCCGGCAACTTCGCAGTCTATTCCGTCACCGGCGTGCACCAGGGCGTCACCACCTGCGCTCAGTGCCATGGATCGGGCACCGGGCCGTTTGCGGGACCGCCACCGAGTAACACGATCACCATCGTCGGTCTTGCCAGCAACCACATTCCGATTGGTACGGCTGACTGCGGCAGCTCCGGCTGTCACACGAGCGCCAACGTCAACCCGGGCGACTTCAAGATCGGCACCGCCAGCATCTCGAGCCCGACGCTCAACGTCGCCGGTCACACTACCGTGGCCGGAGCCGGCGTAGCCGGCTGTCAGGGTTGCCACGAATCCGCGCCGTACCTCGGCATGGTGGCGAGCACCAACGTCGCCGGCGACTCGCGCCCGGGCAGCACGCTCGACAAGAACCATCCGACCAGCGGCGACTGCAACAGCTGCCACACCACGACACCGACCTTCGCAAGCGATCAGACCAGTAACGCCAAGCCCGCGAATCACATCCCGACGACTGCCCCGTGCGCGCAGTGCCATACCACCCCGGGCAACAACTCGGTCTATTCCGTCACCGGAGTGCACCAGGGCGTGACCGGCTGTCTCACCTGTCACGCTCCGTCAGTCGCCTCGACGTTCGCGAACGTCACCATCGTCACCAGCCCGGGCAACCACATGCCGATCGGCACGGCCAACTGCAACGGCTCGGGCTGCCACTCCACCGCGAACGTCAACCCCGGCGGCTTCAGGATCGGCGCCGCCAGCGTCTCGACCCCGACGCTGACCGTCGCCGGGCACACCACGGTTGCCGGCGCGGGCGTGAGCGGCTGTGTGACGTGCCACGAAACGGCCCCCTACCTGGGCATGATCGCCAGCAGCGCGAGCGCCTGGGGAGATTCGCGCCCGAGCGCCTACGACAAGAGCCATCCCGCGACCGGCGAGTGCAGCGGCTGCCACACGACCACGCCCACCTTCAACACCAACCAGACCGCCGGCGCCAAGCCCGTGAACCACATTCCGACCAGCGGGCCGTGCGCGCAGTGCCACACCACCGCGGGTGACTACGCCGCCTACTCCGTCACCGCCGTGCACACCGGCGTCACCGGGTGTCTCACCTGTCACGGGCCGACGGTGGCGGCGACGTTCGCCCACATCACCATCGTCACGACGCCGAGCAACCACATACCGATCGGCAGCCTCGACTGCAACCGCTCCGGCTGCCACTCGACCGCGAACGTCAACCCCGGCGGCTTCAGGATCGGCGCGGCCAGCATCACCAGCCCCACGCTGACGATCGCGGGACACACGAGCATCGCCGGCGCCGGCGGCGTGAGCGGCTGCCAGACCTGTCACGAGACCGCCGCGTACCTCGGCATGCTGCCGAGCACCGCCAGCGCCGGGGAGGACTCGCGCCCGACGGCGTTCGACAAGAACCATCCGACGAGCGGCGACTGCAACGGCTGTCACACCACCACACCGACCTTCTCCACCAACCAGTCGGGCAGCAGCGCCAAGCCGGCGAACCACATTCCGACGACGGCCGCGTGCGCGCAGTGCCATACGACGGCGGGCAATTATGGCCTCTATACGATGGGGGCAACCGGTCACGCCGGCATCACCAGCAACTGCGCGCAATGCCACGCCTACGGCCTGAGCTTCTACAACATGGCGCCGCCGACGCTGAAGGAGCCTGCCTCCGGCGCCACCGGACACATCCCGGCCGTGCCGCCCAACGGCACGACCGCCATCGCCTGCGAGCTGTGTCACTCGCCGACGGCCTTCACCACCTTCTCGGGCACGGTGATGAAGCACGCGTACGTCACCTCCATGAAGTGCGACAGCTGCCACGAGTACGGTATGACCTGGCAGACCAACAGCGGCACGCATCTATGGACGCGTCCGAGCCCCAACCATCACGCCGGCCAGGACTGCGGCGGCTCGGGCTGTCACACCTCGCGCGACCGCTTCGCGATGCGCGCGCCGACGACCCTGCCGCGCACCACAACGGCACCCGTCGCGCCGCGAGCGGGCGTCCCCGCCCCGACGACCGCGGCACCGGCCGCTGCGACCGCAGCATTCAGCCACGCCACCGTTGCGGGAAGCGCCTGCCTCACCTGCCACACCGGCGCGAGCGGTAAGCCACCCGGGCACATCGCCGTCAGCAATGCCTGCCAGAGCTGCCACACGACGCTCGCGTGGCTGCCGGTGACGAAAGTGGATCACACCCAGGTCATCGGTTCGTGCTCGAGCTGTCACAACGGACAGATCGCCACCGGCAAGCCCTCGAGCCACATCGCCACGAGCGCCGCGTGCGCTTCGTGCCACACCACAATCGCCTGGACACCGGCACGTTTCGATCACGCCGCCATCGCGGCGCATACCTGCACCACCTGCCACAACTCGGTACGCGCCACCGGGCTGCCGCGCGCGCACATTCCCACGACGCAGCAGTGCGACAGCTGCCACGGAACGCTCGCCTGGAGCCCGGTGAAGGTCGACCACTCGCATCTGACGGTCAGCTGCGCCAGCTGTCACAACAACGTCGGCGCGGTCGGGTTCCCGCCGGGACACCTCGCCACGCAGCTCGACTGCGCCCGCTGCCACTCGTATGCGGACTGGAGTGCGGTCCAGTTCCGGCACACGAGCGTCGCCTATCCGGGCGGGCGTCACGCGACGCTCAACTGCACCAGCTGTCACACCTCAGGCAGCGCCAAGATTCCCTACGCCTCGGCAGCGGACGTTGGCAGCTGTGCCGGTTGCCACGCGAAGGATTTCAAGCCCGCGGCGCACCCGCAGACACTCAGGGGCGTGAGCTACACGGCGCACGAGCTCGCCGATTGCACCGGCGCCTGTCATGTGTACGGCGATAGCACACGATCAACAATTACAAGGAGCCAGAAGGGACCGCATCATCGAGTGACGGATGCGACGTTCAGGCGTTGAGCACCGGCTGCGCTGGCTCGTGTTGGGTCCGCTCGCCGCGCTCGCCGCCGGCGGCGCGTCGGCGCAGATTGGCAGCGTCGGGCCGACTCGGCTGGTCAACGTCATCGAGGTCACCAGCACCGAAGAGCAGGTCGACGTGTCGATGGTCTTCAATTGCTCGATGCGGTTCGTGACCAACGTGCCGGCGAGCGAAGGCCGCGAGGTGCACATCCAGCTCGTGCCGCTGGCGGACTGCCGCGTGAGCCCCTTCGGCCAGATCACCTCGGAGACTCCACCGCTTTCGGGCGGGTCGGATATCGTGTCGGGTGCGCGCGTCGAGTCCGCCGCTCCCGGGCAGATCACCGTTACGCTCACGTTCCGCAAGAGCGAGCGCTTCGTGCTCGCACAGGGTGTCGATCCGCAAGGTCTGCGCCTGCGCCTGGTCGACCGTGCGCGCCGTCGAGGCAAAATTACTGTTGGCGAGAGCGAGGCGGTCAGCAACTTCGCAATCAACCTCGACTCCCAATCCAAGCCTTTCGTCCCCGAGGAGATACAACGGGCGCACCAGCGCCTGCAGGCACCGGCATTCGTCTCGGATATCGTGGTCGATGGCGAGAAATGGTACCGCCTGCGCGTCGGTCCCATCGAGCGTCGCACCGAGGCCGACCGACTGCTGCAGCTCGCACTCCCTGACTACCCACGCGCGTGGCTCGCCATCGGCGATGACGCCGTGACCAGTGACGTCAATGCCGCGCCTGCTGCGGTGGCTCTGCCGCCCGTCGAGCGCATTGGCACCGATCCGCCGCTGCCGCCCGAGCAGCGCAAGCAGCTCCTCGCCGAGGCGCGTGTGGCGCT
>DASYNX010000028.1:0-3605 GCA_036008385.1 Steroidobacteraceae bacterium | reverse complement strand
ACCGCTTCCGACATCGAGGTCTTAACGGGTCTGGAACCCGTCCGGCGGCGTCCGGGCATGTACACGCATACCTCGCGCCCGAATCACCTCGCGCACGAAGTCATCGACAACAGCGTCGATGAGGCGATCGCCGGCTACTGCAAGCAGATCGACGTCACGCTCCACAAGGACGGCTCGCTGGAAGTTGCGGATGACGGCCGCGGCATGCCGGTCGACATACACCCGAAGGAAAAGGTGAGCGGCGCGGAGCTGATCCTCACGCGCCTGCACGCCGGCGGCAAATTCACCGACAAGACCTACAAGTTCTCCGGCGGCCTGCACGGGGTCGGCGTGTCGGTGGTGAACGCGCTCTGCAAGCACCTCGAGTGCTGGATCAAGCGCGGCGGCAAGGAATACAACATCAGCTTCAAGGACGGCAAGATCGCCTCGAAGCTTGAGGAGATCGGCAGCGTCGGCCAGCGCAACACCGGCACCACGGTGCGCTTCTGGCCGGATCCGAAGTTCTTTGACTCCGACAAGTTCTCGGTGCCGCAGCTCAAGCACATGCTCAAAGCCAAGGCGGTGCTGTGTCCGGGGCTGCGCATCAGCTTCAAGAACGAGGCCACGGGCGAGAAGGACGAGTGGTTCTACACCGGCGATCTGGGCGCCTACCTCATCGAGGAGCTGGGCAAGGAGGAGCGCATCCCGGCCGAACCCATCACCGGCAACCGCAGCGGAGATAACGACGCGGTGGACTACGCCATGTGCTGGGCACCGCAGGCGGAGAATACGATCGGCGAGAGCTACGTCAATCTCATTCCCACCATCGAGGGCGGCACGCACGTCAACGGCCTGCGGGCCGGTGTGGCGCAGGCGGTGCGCGAGTTCTGCGAGTTCCGCAATCTTGTGCCGCGCGGCATCAAGCTCACCCCCGAAGATGTCTGGGACAAGGCGAACTACGTGCTGTCGGTGAAGATCCAGGACCCGCAGTTCGCCGGCCAGATGAAGGAGCGCCTGGGCTCGCGCGATGCGGCGCCGCTCGTGGAGAGCTTCGCGCGCGATTCCCTCGCGCTGTGGCTCAATCGCCATCCGGACGCCGGTGAGCGCATCGCGCAGTTCGCGATCGCGAACGCGCAGGAGCGCGCCCGGGCGGCGCAGAAGATCGTGCGCAAGCGCATCGCCGGGGGACCGGCGCTGCCGGGCAAACTCGCCGACTGTGTAAGCCAGGAGCCCAAGCGCTGCGAGCTGTTCCTGGTCGAGGGTGACTCGGCCGGGGGTTCCGCCAAGCAGGCGCGCGACAAGGACTTTCAGGCGATCATGCCGCTGCGCGGCAAGATCCTGAATACCTGGGAGCTGGATGCACATCAGATCGCCGCCAGTGAGGAAGTGCACAACATCAGCATCGCCCTGGGGATCGATCCGGGCTCCGCCGACCTCAGCCAGCTGCGCTATCACAAGGTCTGCATCCTCGCGGATGCAGACTCGGACGGGCAGCATATCGCCACCCTGCTGTGCGCGCTGTTCCTGCGGCACTTCCGTCCGCTGGTTGCGAACGGGCACGTGTACGTCGCCATGCCGCCGCTGTATCGCATCGATGCGGGCAAGCAGGTGCACTACGCGCTCGATGATGCCGAGCGTGATCAGCTCCTGAGGAGGATCGAGAAGGAGAACGCGCGCACGCGGCCCACGGTAACGCGCTTCAAGGGCCTGGGCGAGATGAACCCGACGCAGCTGCGTGAGACCACCATCGACCCGCGTACGCGTCGGCTGGTGCAGCTGACCATCGACGGCAAGGACAACACCGACCAGCTGATGGACATGCTGCTGGCCAAGAAGCGCGCCGCCGACCGGCGCGAGTGGCTCGAAGCAAAGGGCAATCTCGCGGAAGTGCAGGTCTAGACGTGCCGGAGAACCAGGAACTGAACTTCGAGGGCGTCGAGCGCCAGCCGCTGCGCACCTTCACCGAGAAGGCCTACCTCGACTATTCGATGTACGTGATCCTCGACCGCGCGCTGCCCTTCCTGGGCGACGGTCTCAAGCCGGTGCAGCGACGCATCACCTACGCCATGAGCGAGCTGGGGCTCTCGGCGGTTAATAAGGCCAAGAAGTCGGCGCGCACCGTGGGCGATGTGCTGGGTAAGTTCCACCCGCACGGCGATACCGCCTGCTACGAGGCGATGGTGCTCATGGCGCAGCCTTTCGCCTACCGCTATCCGCTCATCGACGGGCAGGGCAACTGGGGCTCACAGGACGACCCGAAGTCCTTCGCCGCCATGCGCTACACCGAGGCGAAGCTCACCCGCTACGCGGACGTACTTCTCGGGGAGCTCTCCGACGGCACGGTCGACTGGACCGCCAACTTCGACGGCACGCTCGAGGAGCCGGTGTTCCTGCCGGCGCGCCTGCCCAACCTTTTACTGAATGGCACCTCGGGGATCGCCGTCGGCATGGCAACGGATATCCCGCCGCACAACCTGCGCGAGGTGGCCAACGCGTGCATCCATCTGCTCGAGGAGCCTGAGGCGAGCACCGCGCAACTGATGAAGTTCGTGAAGGGCCCGGATCTGCCTACAGGGGCGGAGATCATCTCCCCGCGCGCCGACCTCAAAGAGTTCTACGAGAAGGGCATCGGCACCTTCAAGGCGCGCGCCACCTGGGAGATCGAGGACGGCAACATCGTGATCACCGCCTTCCCGTATCAGGTCTCCCCGACCAAGGTGCAGGAGCAGATCGCCGAGCAGATGCGCACCAAGAAGCTGCCGATGGTCGACGCGCTCAACGACGAGTCGGACCACGAGAACCCGACAAGAGTCGTGATCGTGCCGCGTTCCAACCGCGTCGACCTGACCGAGGTGATGAACCATCTGTTCGCAACGACCGACCTCGAGCGCAACTACCGCGTCAACCTGAACATCATCGCCCTCGACGGCCGACCGCGGGTGATGAACCTGAAGGAGATCCTCGGCGAGTGGCTCGAGTTCCGCACCCACACCGTTACGCGCCGCCTCGAGCACCGCCTCGGCAAGGTCACCAAGCGCCTGCACATCCTCGATGGCCTGCTGATCGCGTTCTTAAATCTGGACGAAGTGATCCGCATCATCCGCCGTGAGGACGAGCCGAAACCGGTACTGATGAAGCGCTTCAAGCTCTCCGAGGAACAGACCGAGGAGATCCTGAACACGCGCCTGCGCCACCTCGCCAAGCTCGAGGAGATGAAGATCCGCGAGGAGCAGAAGGCGCTCTCGGCCGAGCGGGAGGAGATTCAGGCACTGCTCAAGAGCAAGGCAAAACTGAAGAAGCTCATCGCCGCCGAGATCCGCGCCGATGCGGAGAAGTACGGTGATGAGCGGCGCACGAAGATCATCGAACGCGAGGCTGCGCAGGCGATCGATGAGACGAGCCTCATCCCGAATGAGCCGGTGACCGTGGTGCTGTCCACCGGCGGCTTCGTGCGCTCGGCGAAGGGACACGACATCGAACCCGGGGCGCTCGCCTACAAGGGCGGGGACGCCTTCCAGGCCCTCGCACGCGGCCGCAGCCTGCAGCCGGCGGTGTTCATCGACAGCACCGGACGCACCTACGCGCTGCCGGCGCATTCGCTGCCTTCCGCGCGTGGCCACGGCGAA
>DASYNX010000027.1:0-3606 GCA_036008385.1 Steroidobacteraceae bacterium | reverse complement strand
GCCGGCTGGGGCTCGTCGTATGTCAACCAATTCGTCGACCGCAACCGCGTCAAGCGGGTGTTCCTGCAAGGCGATGCCGACTCACGCATGCTGCCGCAAGACTTGGATCTCTGGTACGTGCGCAACGCCGCTGGTCAAATGGTGCCCTTCTCGACCTTCGCCTCGGCGCACTGGATCAAGGGCTCGCCCAAATTGGAGCGCTACAACGGCACGCCCGCGCTGGAATTCCTGGGCGCCCCAGCGCCCGGCAGGAGCACCGGGGATGCGCTCGCCGCGATGGAGGCGGCGGTGACGAAGCTGCCCAAGGGCATAAGCTACGAGTGGACCGGCCTATCCTTCGAGGAGGTACGTTCGGGCTCGCAGGCGCCGGCGCTGTACGCCATTTCGCTCATCGTCGTGTTTCTGTGCCTCGCGGCCCTCTACGAGAGCTGGTCGATACCTTTCTCGGTGATGCTGGTGGTGCCGCTCGGCATCATCGGTACCATCACCGCCACGCTCTGGCGCGGACTCGCCAACGATGTCTTCTTTCAGGTGGGCCTGCTCACGACTGTGGGACTTTCGTCCAAGAACGCAATCCTGATCGTGGAGTTCGCGCTAGAGAACCACAAGCGCGGCATGCATTTGATCGAGGCGACCGTTGCGGCGGCCCGCCAGCGTCTGCGGCCGATCCTCATGACCTCGATGGCCTTCATCCTGGGCGTGCTGCCGCTGGCGATCGCTACCGGGGCGGGCGCCGGCGGGCGCATCGCCATCGGCACGGGCGTGATCGGCGGCATGGTGACGGCCACGGTGCTGGCCGTGTTCCTCGTACCAGTGTTCTTCGTGAGCGTCCGCTCGGTGTTCGGCGATCGCCAAAGGCACGAGGCGCCCGTGCCGCCACCGCAGCCCCCGCTGCCAGCGCGGTCCACGCCGCCGACTTCGGGGAGCTAGAGGTGGCCTGCAGAAGCAACAGTCTCCTCGCCGCGGCGGTGGTCGCACTCCTGTCCGCCTGTACCTTGGAGCCGCATTATCAACGCCCGGCATCGCCAGTCCCGCCGCTCGAAGGCGGCATACCGGGTGGCACGGTCGCCGCGGACATCGGCTGGCGCGAGTTCTTCCCCGATCCGCAGCTTCAGCAGCTGATCGCGTTGACGCTTGCCAACAACCGCGATCTGCGCGTCGCGATTCTGAATGTACAAAGCGCTCAGGCGCAGTACCGCATCCAACGCGCGCAGCTCTTTCCGGCGATCGATGCCAGCGCCGCCGAGCAGGCGCAGAGAACTCCCATCGGTGTGTTGGAGGCTGAGGTTCCTTCCGGTGTCGGAGGAGGCGGTGCCGGCGGCGGGACGGCAAGCGCGCTGCCGAGCGGGATTACCGTGCACACCTATGACGTCAGTGTCGGCTTCACGAGTTTTGAGCTGGACGTTTTCGGTCGCATCCGCAGCTTAAGCCACGCAGCCCTGCAGCAGTACTTCGGCTCCGGAGAAACGAGGCGCAGCGTGCAGCTCACCCTGGTGGCCGAAGTCGCCACCGCCTACCTCACGGTACTCACCGATCAGACTCTGCTCGACATCACCCGTGACACGTTGAAGAGCCAGGAAGCGTCCTACGCGCTCACCCAAAAGCTGTTCGACGGCGGTACGACCACGGAGCTCGCGCTGCGACAGGCCGAAACCACGGTTGACACGGCACGCGCGAACCTCGCTCTGTATATCCGGCAGCTGGGTCAAGACCGCGATGCGCTGCAGCTCCTGCTCGGCGCGCCGATTCCGGACGGTGTGGATTTTTCCGGCGGCCTGGACCGCGGAAACACGGTAGCCGAGCTCGAAGAGGGCATTCCGTCCGACGTGCTGGTGCGCCGGCCGGACGTACTCGCCGCCGAGCATCAGCTCATGGCGGCCAATGCTCAGATCGGCGCGGCGCGAGCGGCGTTCCTGCCCGCCATCTCGCTCACCGGCAGTTTCGGCACCGAAAGCCCGCAGCTCTCGGGCCTCTTCAAGGGCGGTTCGCAGGCCTGGACGTTCTCACCGCAGATCAGCGTCCCAATCTTCGCCGGTGGTGCCAACGTCGCCAACCTCCAGGCGACCAAGCTCGCTCGCGATACCGCGGTCGCGCAGTATGAAAAGGCGATTCAGACCGCTTTCCGTGAGGTCGCCGATGCGCTCATCGCCCGCGGCACGCTCGATGACCAGCTCACGGCTCAGCAAGCTCTCGTGACCGCCTCGGAGAAGGCATATCGGCTGGCTGACATGCGCTACCGGGGCGGCGTTGACAGCTACTTAAGCGCGCTTGTTGCGGAGGTTCAGCTCTTTAGCGCCCAGCAACAGCTGCAAACGGTGCGGCTCCTGCGTCTGCAAAACCTCGTGACGCTATACAAGGCCTTAGGTGGTGGACTACGCGAGCACGATGCGCCATCCACTTCAAACTAGGCCCGCGTGAGAGTAATTTCTTGGGGGGCGGGAGGGGAACTGGCATGGCGGAGACTGCAACAGCTGGGGGGGAGCGCTCCACCACGGCTGCGCATCCGTGGATCGTAGAACTGTTGCTACGCCTTCTGGGCGCCGCGCTCCAGATCCTCGCGACCTGGGCGGTGATACGTGCGCTGACACCGGAGGAGGCGGTGGTCTACTTTCGAGGGTTCGTCATCGCCTTAGGCTTCAGCACGCTCTTGCGGGGCAAGTACGAGATTTACCTGGCGCAGCACATCATCGGCCGGCGCGCCACCACCACCGGTATTCCCGATGGCGTGCTATTGATGCAGATCGCGCGGCGAATGTTGTTGCGCTCCAGTCTCCTGTGTGCAGTTCTCTTGGTCGTGATGGCCGACCTGGACATCCAGGCTCCGCAGCTGCAGACCATATTGCAGACCTATCTGCCCTTCGTGCTCGCCGTTCCCTGCGTCAGCCTGTCGAGCCTCTTGGGCGAGGCGCTCCGCGCGGCCAATCGGACGCTCGGCATCGTCGTGGCCGCCTATGCCGTGAACCTCTCAATGCTTCTTGCGGTGGTGATAGCACCTTCCGATGCGTCGCTCGCGCTGTACTCCTGGGCGTTCCTGCTCGGGAGTCTCGTTTCGGTGGGAGTAGCGGCGGCGCTCGCATGGCGGGTCTTCCCGGTCGCGCGAGGCGAGGGCTACTCGCTGCCGATTTGCCGTGCAGCACAGCAAGGGGTGGACTCGCGAGAATTGATCGGCCTTGCGCGCGGGTTGCTGCTGTGGGGACCCCTGTGCGTCCTGGCCGTCTGGGCGGCGCCGATACAGATGGCGCAATATGCCGTGGCCGCGCGCACGGCACTGATCGTCGACATGTTTCTGCCAGCCCTGAACCTGACAGGCGGCCGCGAAACCTTGATGGCGGCGCTGCCGGTCCAAGCGCCGCGGCGCCTGCTGCTCAGGCAGCTCGCGGCGGCGTTGGTTTACAGCTCAGCGTTCGTCGTGCCGCTCTTGCTTTTGGCACCGGCAACCCTGGCGCTCTACGGGAAGCCATATGATTCGCAGTTGGCGGTGTATGCGCTTCTTCTCGGAGTGCAGTGGGTAAATGGCGTCGGTCGCCCAGCGGTGCGGCACGCGGTGGTGGAGTGGGATGCACGGCGGATCGGCGTCGCTGTCGGATCCGGCGCAGTGGCGGTGGT
>DASYNX010000026.1:0-5218 GCA_036008385.1 Steroidobacteraceae bacterium | reverse complement strand
CAACGTTTTTTTACGGGTTTTTCAGGCCCCACGATAGTTAGGTGAATGGCGAACCATTGTCCAAAGGACCCTCGCACCTCTTCGCCCGGACATCATGGCCCGCCGTGAGAGGCAGTACCGTCGATTGCGCACTTTCCATCTCAGCCGCGCTGGACCGGCGCCACGCGGCGCCGGTCCAGTGTGCGCTCAAGGCACGCTACATGTGATACGGATGCCAGCCGTCCGGCGCCTTGTTGCCCTTTTTGTGCGGAATGTTCAGCGGCTCACCCGCGATGTGGTCATCCGGAATCGTGGGCGTGAACTTCGGCAGGTTCTTGGCTCGCTGGTGCGTGACCGCCTCGAACCCCGAGGCCAGCGCGATCAGCGTCGGCTCGCTGAAGGCCGTGCCGAAGAAGGTGATGCCCAGCGGAATGCCGTACACGTTCGCCGCCGGGACCTGCACGTACGGATAGCCGCCCGCGGCGCCGAGACTCGAGCTGCCGTAGACAAAGTGATCGCCGTACAGCAGATCCGTCGACCAGGCCGGGTTGTCGGTTGGCGCTATCACCGCGTCGAGGTGGAACTGAGCGATCGCGCCATCGATGCCCTGGACTGTGAACATCTTGTCCGCAGCAAGCGCCTGGTTATAGGTCTGACCGCCAAACACGGGCTGCGGGTCGTTGCGGCCCGGAAGCAGCGACTCGGCCTGCTCGAAGATGTCCTGGTTGAAGAAGGGCATTTCCGCGTCGGCATTATTGTTGTTGAAGTCGATCGCTGTCTGCAGTGTCCCGCCCGCCAGCGGAACACCCACGCGCGTTGCAAAGTACTTCGCGACGTCGGTCCTGAAGTCAAAGTCGAGGACCAGCGATTCACCCGTACCAAACCCAGGCCCAAACCCGGTGAAGCCTGCCGCTTCGAGGTCGACGACAGTCGCGCCGGCGGCCGTTAGCGCAGCCAGCACGTCATCGAACGCCGCGACCACCGGAGCCGGCGTCGGCAGCGCTCCAGGCGGCAGGGGCGACGGGAGATTGAACCCGACCGTCGTCCTCACCAGGCCGAGTCGTGCGCCGCGCAGCGCGTTCGGGTTCAGGAACTGCGTGTAGTCGGTGGGGATGTTGGTGGGCCGCGTGAACCGACCCTGCCAGCCGAGCGGCACGCCGCCCGTGGCGGGATCACGCCCGTCATAGGTGCGGCTCTGAATCACCCCGAGCGCGACAGCGGCATCGGCGACGGTACGCCCGTGCGAACCCACCGTATCCTGCGTATGCGAGATGGGCACGACCCCGGCGCGGCTGGTGAGGCCGACCGTCGGCTTGATGCCGACCACGCCGCTCGCGTTGGCCGGACACACGACGCTGCCGTCGGTCTCGGTGCCGAAGGACACCGCCGCGAAGTTGGCAGACGCCGCGGCGCCGGAGCCAGAGCTCGAGCCGCAGGGGTTGCGATCGATGCCATAGGGATTGTGGGTCTGACCACCGACCCCCGACCAGCCGCTGATGGACTCGAAGGAGCGGAAATTCGCCCACTCCGACAGGTTGGTCTTGCCGAGAATCACCGCGCCGCCCGCGCGCAGGTTGGCGGCCACGGTCGAATCAAGCAGGGCGGGAGTGCCCTGCAATCCGAGCGACCCCGCCGTGGTCTGCATCTTGTCGTGGGTGTCGATATTGGCCTTGAGCAGCACGGGGATGCCGTGCAGCGGGCCGAGCACCTTGCCTTTGCGGCGCAGGTCATCCATCTGCTTGGCGATCGCGATTGCATCCGGATTCAACTCGATGATCGCGTTGACTCCGAGTCCGGTTTCCGGCCCCGGCTGGTCGAGCTCCGCGATGCGCCGTATGTACGCCCGCGTGAGTTGCTCCGACGTCAATTGCCCGGCCGCCATCTCGGCCTGAAGCTGCGCGACGGTGGCTTCGAGAAAGGGAAATTTATCCTTGTCGTTAGAGTCCGCTTGCGCCGCGAGCGGCGACAGCAGGAGTGCTAAGACAAGAAGTCGTCCTGCCATACGTGTCATGTTGGTTCTCCTGTTGAGGCGGGAGCATGAGCGGGGCAGGAAGGGCAGTCACCGGTTGTCTCCCTGCGCCGGCTTGTTGTTGAGAAGACCTGTTGGTCCGTCATTCGCGCAGCGGATGCTACGCGCGCAAAAATCCAACTTCAATCGCAGCGGCGTTATCGTCGGGAGACAACTTCAACGCACGCGTTCCCGCCGCGCGCTCCCCTGGCGCCGAGTTGGCAGACGACGCCGACAGTGGCGGGCGCGCCGCAGCGATGCGATCATGCTTAGATGAAGCTCGACCTAGACTTTGTCCGCAGGCAGTTCCCGGCCTTCACCGAGCCCTCGCTGGCGCGCCAGGCTTTCTTCGAGAACGCCGGCGGCTCCTACGCCTGTGGACCCGTCGTCAGCCGGCTCAGCGAGTACTATCGGCGGCTCAAGGTACAGCCCTATTACGCCTTTCCCGCCTCCACCGAGGCCGGCGAGTGGATGGACTTAGCGCGCGTGCGCCTGGCGGAATACCTCGGCGTCAGCGCGCCGGAAGTGCACTTCGGAGCGTCGACCTCGCAGAACACCTACGTGCTGGCGCAGGCTTTCCGCGCCCTGCTCAAGACAGGCGATGAGATCATCGTCACCAATCAGGATCACGAGGCCAACAGCGGCAGCTGGCGGCGACTCGCCGCGCACGGAGTCACCGTGCGCGAATGGCGTGTGGATCCCGAGACCGGCAGGCTGGAGGAAGCCG
Source organism: Steroidobacteraceae bacterium (assembly GCA_036008385.1). Classification (GTDB taxonomy): domain Bacteria; phylum Pseudomonadota; class Gammaproteobacteria; order Steroidobacterales; family Steroidobacteraceae; genus 13-2-20CM-66-19. The sequence continues at coordinate 2,504 of DASYNX010000026.1, read as the reverse complement.
AGCTCGAGCGGCTGCTGAGCCCGCGCACGCGGCTGCTCACCTTCCCGCACGCCTCGAATATCGTGGCGCACATCAATCCGGTGGCGCGCATCGCCGCACGCGCCCGGAAGGCCGGAGTCATCACGGTGGTCGACGGCGTGGCCTGGGCACCGCACGGCTTCCCGGACGTCGCCAAGCTGGGCCCGGACATCTACCTCTTCTCGCTCTACAAGACCTACGGCCCGCATCAGGGTCTGATGGTCGTGCGCACCGAGCTCCTCAACCGCCTCGCGAACGAGGGGCACTACTTCAACCAAGCCGAGGGCGCGAAGCGCCTGGTGCCAGCCGGTCCAGACCATGCACAGGTCGCCGCCGCGCGCGGTATCGCCGAGTACTTCGACGCGCTCGACCGACATCACAGCCACAGCGACGTGTCCTCCGACCCGGCCAGCCATGGTGCGCGCGCCGAGCGGGTGCGGCAGCTGCTGCGCGGCGCCGAGCTGCCGCTGCTCACGACGCTGCTGGCGTACCTCGCGACCCGCCGGGACATCCGCCTGCTCGGGCCGGCGGTGGCGCAGGAGCGCGCCGCGACGGTGTCGTTCGTGACCGAGACGATCGCACCCGAAGAAATGGTGCCGGCGCTCGCGGAACGGGGATTCATGGCCGGCTGGGGCAACTTCTACGCCGTGCGGCTGCTCGAGGGGATGAACGTCAGCCCGCAGCGCGGCGCGCTGCGCCTGTCGATGGTGCACTACAACTCGCCCGAGGAAGTGGCCGGGGTCATCGAGGCGCTCGAGCAGATCCTCGGCCGGTCCGCGAGCCGGCGGTGACCACGCGCCGGGAGCTGCTGCAGATGGGCGCCTGGATGGCGGCGAGCGGCGCGTGGTCGCGCGCGCCGGCCAACGAGCGCCAGCCGCAAACACTGCTGATCCTCGGCGGCACGGGCTTCATCGGTCCTCATCTCACGGACGAGGCGCTGCGCCGCGGCTGGAAGGTGACGCACTTCAATCGCGGCAAGACTGCCGCCGAGGGGGTCGCGGGTGTTGAGACCCTGATCGGCGATCGCAAGGGTCAGCTCGATGCGCTGCGCGGACGCAAGTGGGACGCGATGGTGGACGATACCGGCTACATCCCGAAGTTCGTGAAGATGTCCGCGCAGCTGCTCGCGCCGAACGTCGGGTACTGCCTGTACATCTCGAGCATCTCGGTGTACGCGAGCCTCGCCAAGCCCAATGACGAGCGCTCGCCGACCGGCACGTTGTCGGACCCCGACACCGAGCAGGTGACCGACACCACCTATGGGCCGATGAAGGCCCTGTGCGAGCAGTACTCCGAGACCGCCTTCAAGGGGCGCATCAGCATCGTGAGACCCGGCTACATCGTCGGTCCGCTCGATCGCAGCGATCGCTTCACCTACTGGCCGGTGCACGCCTCGCGCGGTGGCGAGATGCTCGCCCCGGGCACGCCGCGCGATCCGATTCAGATCATCGACGTGCGCGATCTCACCGCCTGGATGATGACGCTGGTGCAGGGACGCACCACCGGCTGCTTCAACGCGGTGTCGCCCCCGGGTCGCTTCACCATGGGCGAGCTCATCAGCGCCAGCCAGAACGCCTCGCCGCACGCCGGCACGACGGTCACCTGGGTTGCGGAGGATTTCCTCGCCACACACTGGAAGGCCGACGATCTCGACCTGCCGCCCTGGTCGCCCACGAAGGGCGACGAAGCGGCCGCTGCGCTCAGCTCGATGAGCGCGGCGGCCGGGACGGGGCTGCGCTCGCGGCCGCTGCCGGACACGGTGCGCGATACGCTAGCGTGGTTTCAGTCCCTGCCCGCCGAGCGGCAGGCGAAGCTGCGCGCCGGACTCGATCCGCAGAAAGAAGCCGAGACGCTGCGGCTGTGGCATCAGAGCGGCGCCCGAGGCTGAGGCGCGATGCACAGGCGAGCGGCTGTGGCCGCCCTGCTCGGAGTGACGTTGCCGATCTGCGCGGCGACGCCCGCCGCGAAGGATGGCCTGTACCTTCCCTCGGCCGTCACCCAGACCGAGACCGATGAATACACCCGTTATGAGCTGCTCGCGCCCGAGACGGCGAGCTTTCGGATCTACTTCGAGGTGACCGCCACCACCGCGGGGGCGAAGTTCTATTACAACCCGATCAGAAAAGGCAGCACCGCGAGCGATGAGAGTGTCCATGACGCGATGCGCGGGACGGCGCTGCCCTTCGAAGTAGTGAGTGGCACACAGGCGCGCACGGATCCGCTGATGCCGGACGCCGACCCGGCGACCGACTATATCAAGGTCACCCTGGCACGACCGGTGCCCGAGCATGGCCAGGGCCGCGTGATCATCGTCAAGACCTATCACGACGCCGCAAGTTATTACTTCGACGGCAAGACGATCGTCTTCAAGCGACCGCTCGGCGTTCCGCGCAACAAGGTGGTGCTGCCCGCAGGCTACGAGGTAGTGGGACTGACGGTGCCGTCGCAGATACTGACCGAGAAGGACGGACGCATGGCCATCAGTT
>DASYNX010000025.1:0-226827 GCA_036008385.1 Steroidobacteraceae bacterium | reverse complement strand
CGCAGCACCTGGTACTGGTGAAAGTTGCTCTGGTCGACGTGTCCGTCGGTGAGCGTGATCTTGCCCAGCAGCGCCGCCGACAGCCCGTAGCCGATACCGCTTTGCATCTGCGCCCTGACCACGTCCGGCGTCACGGCGATGCCGCAATCCACCGCGCACACCACGCGATCGACGCGGATCTTGTTGCCGCTCACCGTGACTTCCGCCACCTGCGCCACCACCGAGCCGAACGACTCGTGCACCGCGACACCGCGTCCGCGCCCCTTCTGCTTCGGGAAGGGCTGGTCCCAGCCGGCCTTCTCGGCGACCAGCCTGAGGGCAGCCGTATGCCGTGGATGCTTGCCGAGCAGGCTCAGGCGAAACTCCACCGGGTCCCTGCCGGCGCTCTGGGCCAGCTCATCGATGATCACTTCCTTGGAGAACGCCATGTGCGTGTTCTCGACCGAGCGCCACCACAACACCGGCACGCCAACCGTCGCGCGCGTCCAGCTCACATGGGCGTCCGCCAGATCGTACTGCTCGGGCGCGCTGCCTCCGACCGCGGTCGGATCGACGCCGTTCTTCATCATGGTGGCGGCGAACGGCGTGTCGCCGATGATCGACTGGCCCACGACGCGCTGGCGAAACGCGACCTTGCCGTCCTTGCCGACCGCGGCGCTGATGCGGTGATAGTTGAGCGGCCGGTAGCGCCCGCCCGTAACGTCATCCTCACGCGTCCAGATGAGCCGCACCGGGTACTTGCCGCCCGTCGCCCTGGCGATGGAGGCGACCTCGGCAATGTAGTCCGACTCGGCATTCGCGCGCCGCCCGAACGTGCCGCCGGCGGCGAGCGTATTGATGATCACCTGCTCGGGCTTGACTCCCGCCGCCGCGGCGGCGTTCGCCTGGTCGATAGTCTGGAACTGGCACCCCGCCCAGATCTCGCACTTGTCGGGACTCAAGCGCGCGACCGCGGTGAGCGGCTCCATCGGCGCGTGCGCGAGGTACGGGAACTCGAACTCCCCCTCGACACGCTTCGTGGCACGCGCCAGCGCCGCCTCGACGTCACCGCTTTCCACGACCGTCGCCGCCTCCTTGCCGCGCCCCATGGCGCGGTACTCCTTCATGAGCTCGGCGGTACCGCGCTTCTCCGCACCCGACTCGTCCCAGGTGACGCCGAGCGCTTCGCGGCCCTTCTTGGCGGACCACATATCGCGCCCGACGACCGCCACGCCGCGCGGAATCTGCACCACATCGACTACGCCGGGGACGGCCTTCGCCTTGGTGGCATCGAAGGAGCTCACCTTGCCGCCGAAGCGCGGCGGGCGCATGACCACCGCGGTCATCATGCCGGGCAGCTTCACGTCGATGGCAAACTGCTGTTTGCCGGTGGATTTGTCGCGGCTGTCGAGCCGCGGCAGCTTCTCGCGACCCACGATGCGAAAGCCCGCGGGGTCCTTGAGCCTGACGGTCGCGGGCACCGCCTGCCGCGCGGCGCTGCCGGCGAGCTCACCGAAGGTCGCCTGCCGGCCGGCGGCGGCGTGCGACAGCACGCCTTCGCTCACGATGATCTCCCCCGGCGGGACGCGCCACTCCTGCGCCGCGGCCGCCACCAGCATGGCGCGTGCCGTGGCTCCCGCGTGGCGCAGCTGCTCCCAGGAGTTGGCAACGGCGGTGGAGCCGCCGGTGAACTGCGCGTGCACTCCGAGCGGAACGAAAGCCATGTTCTGGTACGCGGGAACCTCGGCCGGCGCGCTCTCGACACGCATTTGCTCCCAGGAGGCGTCGAGCTCCTCGGCCACAATAGCCGGCAGCCCCGTCCACACGCCCTGGCCCGCCTCCACATGCTTGCAGATCACCGTGACCGTGTTGTCGGGCGCGACGCGCACGAACGGAATCGCGAGCGGGTGACTGGTCGAGCCGGCGACACCCGCACCGCCCAGCGGACCGCGCCCGCAGCCCGGCAGCACGATACCGAGCGTAAGGCCGGAGCCGGCGACCGTGGTCAGCTTGAGGAACTGTCGGCGGGTGAGCTCGGCAGGAGTGCCGCCGCCCCGCGCCGCGACTTGTTCGATGTCGGTTTGGCGAAAATACATGGTGGATCCTCTCGTCAGCCGTGAGCCGGAGCTGCGGCGGACAGCTGCTCGGCCGCCTGGTGGATCGCGCCGCGGATGCGCACATAGGTGGCACAGCGACAGATGTTGCCCGCCATCGCGGTATCGATATCGGCATCGCTCGGCTTGGGGTTGGCGGCGAGCAATGCGGCGGCCGACATGACCTGCCCGCTCTGGCAGTAGCCGCACTGCGGTACGTCGAGCCCGACCCACGCGCTCTGCACCGCCCGGCCCGCGGGCGTCGACAGTCCCTCGATGGTGGTGATCTGCCGGCCCTGCGCCGCCGAGACCGGCAGCACGCACGAGCGCGTCGCCTGGCCGTCGAGGTGCACGGTGCAGGCGCCGCACAGCGCCATGCCACAGCCGAACTTGGTGCCGGTGAGCTCGAGGTGGTCACGGATCGCCCACAGCAGCGGCATGTCGGGATCGATATCGAGCTCCCGGGTCGCGCCATTCACGGTCAGTTTGATGGACATCGGAGCGCCTCCGTGTGCGTGCGCTGAGTGAGCAGGGATGAGCAAATGTTAACAGACTTTAATTATTCGCCCACCGTAGGAGAACCTCGCGTGCACTAACGTGCCCGCGATGCAGGTCCGGCAACGCGTCGCGAGAGTGCTGCGCGGGCGGCCGCTGCGCGCTCGTTGGCGCGCGCGGCGCGCCTGGCTGTTGCTGCTGCTCGGCACGGGCGTATGCGTGCTGGCGGCCTGCTCACTCGGACCGCGCTACCACCGCCCCGACATTCCGCCTCCGGCCACCTGGATCACGTCCGCCGACAGCAGCGCTCCCGAATGGCCCGGTGCCGATTGGTGGCGCGGCTTCAGGTCCACCGATCTCGATGAGCTCATCCAGGAGGCGCAGCGCGCCAATGATGACCTGCGCGCCGCCGTCGCGCGCGTCCACCAGGCGGATGCGCAGCGGCGCATCGCCGGCGCGCCGCTCCTGCCGGCGCTCGCTCTGGAGGCGAACGCGACGCGCACGCGCGCGCCGGTTTCCGGTGTGCTGGTCAACCCGCTGGTGCAGCGCTTCGGCACCAGCAACGATTTCAACCCGCTGCTCGCCGCCAGCTACCAGCTCGACTTCTTCGGCAAGAACCGCGCCGCCCTCGCCGCGGCCAGCGCCAGCGCCGGCGCGAGCCGCTACGACCGGGCCACCGTGGAGCTCACCGTGCTCGCGGGCGTGGCGGGTACTTACTTCCTCGCGCTCGAGCTGCGCGATCGGCTCGGCATCGCGGATGCCAACCTCACCAACGCCAACAAGATCCTGCACGGGCTCAAACTCGAGGAGCAGGCCGGCATCGCCACGGCGCTCGATGTCGCCCAGCAGCAGACCGTGGTCGCCACGGTCAACGCCTCCATTCCACCGCTGCGGCAGCAGTTGCGCCAGACTCTGGATGCGCTGGCGATCCTGGTGGGCAACGTGCCCGAGGCGGTCGATGTGACGCGCGGCGGTCTCGACGAGCTCGGTCAGCCGCTGGTGCGCCCCGGGCTCCCGTCCGAGCTGCTCGCGCGCCGTCCCGACGTTGCCGAGGCCGAAGCGCAGCTGATCGCCGCCAACGCCAACATCGCCGTGGCGCGCGCCGCGTTCTTCCCGAGCATCTCGCTCACCGCCACTGGCGGCTACGAGAGCACGCAGCTTGCGGGACTCCTGACACCGGCCAACCGCGCGTGGTCGCTCGCGGCCGGCCTGACGCAGCCGATCTTCCAGGGCGGCGCGCTCGTCGGCCAGTACCAGTTGGCCAAGGGGCACTACGAGGAGCTGCTGGCCGACTATCACAAGGCGGTGATTTCCGCGCTCGCCAACGTCGAGGACGCGCTCATCGCTCTGCAGCAGACCACCGACCAGGTCGAGCGCCAGCAGCAGGCGACGCTTGCGGCGCAGCGCGCTTACGAGTTCGCCCAGGCGCAGATGCGCGCCGGCACCATCAACGTGCTGACACTACTCAATACGGAGACGGCCTTGTTCAGCGCCCGGGATGCCCTCGCGCAGGCGAAATACGCGCACCTTCAGGCTCTGGTGTCCCTCTACCAGGCCCTCGGCGGCGGCTGGCAGCAGCAGGATCAGGCCCTGTGAAGCCGCGCCTGCCGAATGTGCCGCCACGCCTCGCCGTCGCAGCGGCGGCGCTCGTCGTGCTGTTCGCCGCCTGGCACTGGCTGGGCAGAAAGCCCTCCACCGCAGCCAAAGTTCCGCCCGCCATTCCCGTCGACCTGGCGACCGTACGGCGCGCCGACGTACCCATATATCTCGAAGGACTCGGTACCGTGCAGGCGTTCTACACTGTCACCATCACCGCGCGCGTCGACGGCCAGATAGAGAAGGTGGCCTTCACGGAAGGACAGGACGTCAGGAAGGGTGATCTGCTCGTGCAGATCGACCCGCGGCCCTACCAGGCGGCGCTCGGCGTGGCCATCGCCACGCGCGACAAGGACCGCGCGCAGCTCGCCAACGCTCATCGCGACCTCGAGCGCTACGAGCTGCTCGAGCCCGAGGACCTGGCGAGCAAGCAGACAGTCGACACCGAGCGCTCGCTCATCGCACAGCTCATCGCGCAGATCAAGGGCGACGAAGCGGCCATCGACAACGCCCGCACGCAGCTCGAGTACGCCACCATCCGCTCGCCCATCGACGGCCGCACCGGCATACGCCAGGTGGATCCCGGCAACATCGTCCATGGCACCGACACCACCGGCATGGTGGTCGTGACCCAGCTCGAGCCGATCTCGGTCATTTTCAGTCTCCCGGAGGAGGCGTTCGCAGAGCTGAGCGCGGCGCTCGCGCGCGGCCCGGTGACCGCGACCGCGCTGTCGCGCGACGGCAAGGCCCAGCTCGATCAGGGCACGGTGGCCCTCATCGACAACGAGATCGACCAGACCACCGGCACGATCCGCGTCAAGGCGACGCTGCCCAACAAGCAGCGCCGTCTCTGGCCGGGCGAGTTCGTCAACATGCGGGTGCAGACGCAGCTGCAGCGCCAGGTGCTGACCATCCCGGCGAGTGCGCTCGAGCGCGGTCCGGACGGCCTGTTCGCCTACGTGGTGCAGCCGGACTCCACCATTGCGGTGGCGCAGCTCACGACCGGCGAGCAGAGCGGTGACGTCATCGTGATCGAGAAGGGGCTCGCGGCGGGCGACCAGGTGGTCACGAGCAATCACTACCGGTTGCAGCCCGGCAGCCGCATCCGCGCCAACGGGGCCAAGATCGCCAAGGCCGCCGACGGCACGGGCACGGAGCCCGCGCCGTGAACATGTCCCGGCCCTTCATCGAGCGCCCGGTCGCGACCACGCTGCTGATGGCGGGCCTGTTCCTGGTCGGGCTTGCGGCCTTCCCGTTCCTGCCGGTCGCGCCGCTGCCGCAGATCGACTTTCCGACCATCCTGGTATCCGCGCAGCTGCCCGGCGCGAGCCCGGAGATCATGGCCTCCTCGGTGGCGCAGCCGCTCGAAACGCAGTTTGCGCAGATCTCGGGCGTCTCGCAGATGACTTCCACCAGCGTGCTCGGCACCACGCAGATCACCCTGCAGTTCAATCTCGACCGCAACATCGACGCGGCGGCGCAGGACGTACAGACCGCCATCGACGCTGCCGGCGGTCAGCTGCCGAAGAACCTACCGTCGCCTCCCACACAACGCAAGGTCAACCCGGCCGACTCCCCCATCCTGATCCTGGCTGTGCACTCGGACGTACTGCCGGTCATTACCGTGGACGACTATGCCGAGACGGTGATCGCCCAGCAGCTCTCGCAGCTGCCGGGGGTCGCGCAGGTCACCGTCGGCGGCCAGCAGAAGCCCGCGGTGCGCGTGCAGGTCGACCCGCTCAAGCTCGCCGCGGTGGGGCTGCAGCTCGAGGACGTCGCCAACCTCATCACCACCGCCACGGTCGACTCACCGCAGGGCGCGATCACCGGACCCGAGAAGAACTTCACCATTTACGACAACGACCAGCTGCTGAAGGCCGCGCCGTGGAACGACGTGATCATCGCCTACCACAAGGGTGCACCGATCCGCATCCGCGACGTCGGCATCGCGGTCGACGGCCCGGAGAACACTCAGGTACGCGGCTTCCAGAACGGCAAGACCGGCATCCTGCTGCTCTTTTACAAGCAGCCCGGTACCAACGTCATCGACACGGTGAAGGGTATCCGCGCGGCGCTGCCGCACGTCATGACCTCTGTGCCTCCGTCACTGAAGGTGGACCAGGTGGTCGACCGTACCGTGACCATCGAGGCCTCGGTAAAGGACGTAGAGTCCTCACTCCTGCTCGCCATCGTGCTGGTGGTGCTGGTGATCTTCCTGTTCCTGCGCAGCTTCTGGGCCACCGCCATCCCGGGAATCACGGTGCCGCTCGCGCTGCTGGGGACGGCGGCCCTCATGTACGCGCTCGGCTACAGCCTCGACAACCTGTCGCTGATGGGACTCACGATTGCGGTCGGTTTCGTGGTCGACGATGCGATCGTGATGCTCGAGAACATCTACCGCCACATCGAGGAGGGCCTCACCCCCTACGAGGCCGCCATCAAGGGTGCAGGCGAGATCGGCTTCACCATTCTCTCCATCAGCATCTCGCTGGTGGCCGTGTTCATTCCGCTGCTGCTGATGAGTGGCATCGTGGGGCGGCTGTTCCGCGAGTTCGCCGTCACGGTGACCATGACTATCGCCGTCTCGGCGGTAGTAGCGCTCACCCTCTCGCCGATGATGGGCTCACTCTTCCTGCGCGACGAGCGCCACGTGCAGCACGGCCGCTTCTACATGACGCTCGAGCGCGGCTTTCAATGGATGATCGAGCGCTACACGCGCGGCCTCGATTTCGTGCTGCGCCGCCAGTTCGCGACACTCATGACCTTCCTGGCCACGGTGACCATCGCGGTCGTGCTGTACATATTCATACCGAAGGGCTTCTTCCCGCAGCAGGACACCGGCATCATCGCCGGCATCACCGATGCGCCGCAGGACGTCTCCTTCGACGAGATGCTGCGGCTGCAGCACCGCATCGCAGGCGTCATCGCCCAGGATCCCGCGGTCGCCAGCTACGGAGCGTTCGTCGGCGGCGGCCGGCCCCTCAACAACGGCTTCGTGATTATCGGCCTCAAGCCGCGCGATGAGCGCGATGCGACCGCCGATCAGGTGATCGAGCGGCTGCGCAAGAAGATCGGCGCCGTCCCCGGCGGTACGCTGTTCATGCAGGCCGCGCAGGACCTGAACGTCGGCGGGCGCCTGGCGCGCACCCAGTATCAGTACACCCTGCAGGATGCTAACCTCGAGGAGCTCAACACTTGGGCGCCGCGCCTGCTCGAGGAGCTCAAGAAGCTGCCCGAGCTGCGCGATGTGGCCTCCGACCAGCAAAGCAGCAGCACCAAGCTGGCGCTCGTCATCGATCGCGACCAGGCCGCACGCTTCGGCATCCAGCCAGCGCTCATCGACAACACGCTCTATGATGCCTTCGGGCAGCGCCAGGTGACGCAGTATTTCACGCAGCTGAACAGCTACCACGTGGTGCTCGAGGTGACGCCGGCGCTCCAGGGCGATCCCAACACCCTCAACAAGATCTACATCAAGTCCCCCCTCACCAACCAGCAGGTGCCGCTCTCGGCCTTCACCCGTTACGACACCGGCCACACGAGCTACCTGTCGATCAACCACCAGGGGCAGTTTCCAGCCGTGACGCTGTCCTTCAACCTCGCCCCCAACGCGGCCCTCGGCGACGCGGTGAAGGCGATCCAGAAGACGGCGGCGACCATCCACATGCCGGGCGCGATCCTCGGCACCTTCCAGGGCACGGCGCAGGCCTTCCAGTCATCGCTCAACACCGCGCCGCTGCTGATCCTGGCGGCGCTGCTGGTCGTGTACATCATCCTGGGCGTCCTTTACGAGAGCTACATCCATCCGCTCACCATCCTCTCGACGCTGCCCTCGGCCGGTGTCGGGGCGCTGCTCATGCTGATGTTGTTTCACTTCGATCTGTCGGTGGTGGGACTGATCGGCATCATTCTGCTGATCGGCATCGTCAAGAAGAACGGCATCATGATGGTGGACTTCGCGATCCACGCCGAGCGCAACGAGCATCTGGATCCGCAGGCGGCCATCCGCAAGGCGTGCCTGCTGCGCTTCCGCCCCATCATGATGACCACCATGGCGGCGATCCTCGGCGCGCTGCCCCTGATGCTCGGCCGCGGGACGGGCTCCGAGCTGCGCCAGCCGCTCGGCTATACAATGGTCGGCGGGCTGGTGCTGAGCCAGATGCTGACCCTGTTCACGACGCCGGTGATTTACCTCTATCTGGATCGGCTGGTGGTGCGCTGGGCACGCAAGCACCCGCACGGCGATGTGGCGCACGGCGCGGTGGCAGCCGAGGACGCGCAGGTGGCGTCGTGAAAATCCTCATCGTCGAGGACAACGAGCGGGTGGCGGGCTTCGTCACGCGCGGCCTGCGCGAAGCAGGCCACACGGTCGAGCACGCCGCCAACGGCCGCGATGGCATGTTTATGGCGGCGAGTGAGCGCTACGACGTCGTCGTCATGGACCGCATGCTCCCCGGCGACATCGACGGGCTCGCCATCATCGAGGCTCTGCGCAAGTCCGGCAATCGCACGCCGATCCTGATCCTGAGCGCGCTCAATGACGTCGATGAACGCATCCGCGGCCTGCGCAGCGGCGGCGACGACTACCTCACCAAGCCGTTCGCTTTGGGCGAGCTGCTGGCGCGCGTCGATGCGCTCGGGCGCCGCAGCGTCGACCGCGGCGCCGAGCGCGCGCTGCAGGTCGGCGACCTGCGCATGGACCTGCTGTCGCGGCGCGTGACCCGCGGCAGCCGTGCGATCAACCTGCAGCCGCGCGAGTTCAAGCTGCTCGAGTACCTGATGCGCCACGCCAACCAGGTGGTGACGCGCACCATGCTGCTGGAAGCGGTGTGGGACTACAACTTCGATCCACAGACCAACGTCGTCGACGTGCACATCAGCAAGCTCCGTCAGAAGATCGAGCACGACTCGGAGCAGCCGCTGGTGAAGACCGTGCGCAATGCCGGCTACATGATGTGCGAGCATGACTAGGCTCATTCGTTCTGCCGCCGTCACCTGGGCGCTGGGCTACGTGCTGCTCGGGCTGGCGGCGCTCGGCGTGTTCGCGGTGGTGCTGTGGTATGCGTGGAACGTGACCATCTTCGCTGTGCGCGAGGAGGTGCTGCGCGATGACGCGCAGCGCCTCACGGAGCTGTTCAACCGCGAGGGCGTCGCGGGTCTGACCGCCTACCTCAATACGCGTGTCGGCATGCAGATCGCGGGCGAGCGCACGCTGCTGCTGACCGACGGCGCCCACCGTCGCCTGGCCGGCAACATCGCCGCCTGGCCGCAGGGCGTGCCTGACGACCCCGGCGCGCACGCCGTGGCGGTGGACATCGCCGGCCGGCCGACCCATATGATGCTGGTGCGCACGACGCTGCCGGGAGGCTACCAGCTGCTGGTTGGCCGGGATCTGGCGCTGTTCCGGCCGCTCGAGCGGCTGTTCATGTGGGGCCTGCTCGCCGCGGTGACCTTCCTGTTCGTCTTCGGCGTGGCCGGCGCGATCCTCATGCGCCGGCAACTGCTGGCGCGCGTCGATGGCATCCGCCAGACCGTGTCGGCGATCATGCAGGGTGACCTGCGCCGCCGCCTGTCCACCGGCAAAACCGGCGGTGAGCTCGACACGCTCTCGCAAACGCTCAACGGCATGCTCGATCACATCGAGCATCTCATCCGCGGCATCAGCAACGTCTCCAACTCCGTCGCGCACGATCTGCGCACGCCGCTCGCCGAGCTGCGCTCGCGCCTGGAGGAGCTGGCGCTGGCACGGCCGCCGCCGCCGGAGACCTTCGCCGAGATCGACGCCGCGGTCGCCGACCTCGACCGCGTGATGCGCATTTTCAGTGCACTGCTGCGGCTCGCTGAGATCGACTCGGGCGCACGACGCTCGGGCTTCGTGCGCGTGGACGCCGCGGCGGTAGCGGCCGAGGTGGTCGAATTCTACGAGCCGGCCGCCGAGCAGAAGGGCATCGCCTTCTCGTTCCGGACCGACGGCGTGGCCGCGGTGGCGGGAGATCCGGTGCTGCTCGCTCAGGCGGTGAGCAACCTGATCGACAATTCACTGAAGAGCGTCTCCGAGCGCGGCGCGATCAGCGTACGCGTCGGCCGGCGCGCCGATGGCGCGGTGGAGATCGCGGTCGCCGACGATGGTCCCGGCATCGCCGACGCCGACAAGCCGCGCGCCACCGAGCGCTTCTTCCGCGGCGATACCAGCCGCGCAACCCCAGGCGTGGGGCTCGGGTTGTCGATCGTGGACGCCATCGCCAAGCTCCACGGCGGGGTGCTGCAGCTGCTCGACAACCATCCGGGCCTGCTGGCGCAGATGATCCTGCCGGTGAGCGCCGCGCGCTGAGCGCGCTGCGCTAGCGTCGCGCGGTTGCGTCGATGAAGGCGTCGATATCGGCCTTCATCTTCGCGATCGAGGGCGGATGCACGTACATCATGTGACCCGCCTCGTAGTACTTCATCTGGATGCGCGCGCCGACCGCCGGCGGTACCCCGAGATGCGTCATGACATACTCGGTCCCGGAGAACGGCGTCGCGAGATCGTAGTAACCGTTAAGCACCAGCACCTTGAGGTTGGCGTCCTTCATGAGTGCTTCGGCGAGGTCGACCCCCGAATTGACGATGGGCTGCTCGCCCTTCTCGGTGCGGTGCGTCCACTTCCACTTCTCGCCGATACCGAAGTTGGTGGTGTGGTAGGTGCTGCCCTGACCGAACTTCAGCTCGCCGTGGTAGTAATCGAGGAACGTCGCCGCATAGGCCGCGCTGATGGCCTCTGACTGCGGGTCGTAGTCGGTCTCCTTGGCCCGCAGGTCCGGCGTGACGCCGATGAAGCGCCCGTCGAGGCGGCCGACGGTCAGGCGGCGCGCCTTGAGCAGTTCGTGAGCGAACTCATTCTCGGAGACGCGCAGATTGGCCGCTTTGAGATAGTCGACCGGGAGTCCGATGTACCCGTGCACTTTCTCCGCCACGGCGTCACGCTCGGCGTCGCTGAGCGCATCGCCCTTGAGCAGTGCGGCGGTGAACGGCCCCATGGCGTACTGGCGCACCTCGGTGAGGAACGGCTCGAGCTGCGCCGGCTGGCCCGCCACCATGTGGTGGTACCACGCCACCGCCGCGTAGCCCGGCAGGTACACCGCGTAGGGGCGGTCGTTTCCGGGCAGCTCCGCGAAGATCGCCTCGATGTCGGTGGCGACCGAGACCAGAATCAGGCCGTTGAAGGCGAGTGAGCGCCGTGCGCGCAGGTAGTTGACGATAGCCGCGGCGCGCGTGGTGCCGTAGCTCTCGCCCATCAGGTACTTCGGCGAGGTCCAGCGGTTGTTGTCGCTCAGGTACTGGGCGATGAAGCGGCTGACCGAGTCGATGTCCGGATCGACTCCCCAGAACTCGTCGTCCTTGTGATCGCAGACCGCGTGACTGAGGCCGGTGCCGACCGGATCGATCATGACGAGGTCGCTGCGATCGAGCAGGCCAAATTCGTTGTCCACGGTGCGATAGGGTGCCGGCGGCGTCGGATCGGGATCGGCGACCATCACCCGTCTCGGACCGAGCACCCCCATGTGCAGCCACATCGAGGAAGAGCCCGGGCCACCGTTGAATGCGAAGGTGATCGGACGCGCGCCGCCCTTGACGTCCGGGCGCGTATAGGCGACGTAGCCGATGCTCGCCATAGGCTTGTCTTCCTCGTCGCGGACGATCAGCGTGCCGGCAGTCGCGGTGTAGTCGACGCTCCGGCCGGCGATGCTCAGGCGATGCTGGGTCACCGAGCTCTCCGCCTTCGGCAGCCGCATCCACTGGTCCTTCTTGTCGCCCTTGATGTCGATCCGGCACTGCTGTGAGAGCTGCGCGGACGCAGCGGCGGCCTGACGCGCGGCAGTCTGGCTGGCCTCATCCGCCTGGGGCGTGTCGGCTGCGGACCGAGCCGCGTACGCCGCTGCGCAGAGCCCAGCGACCACCGTCACACCCGCCGCCAGCCACTTCGACATCTCGCGCCTCCGTTGCCCGCCGATCGGGCCCAATGACCGCGCGCGCTTATACCACGATCGCGCCGCAGCCTGCTCGCGCAGCAGGGCGCGCGTAGCGCCGCGTGCGGGCGGTAAGATCCCGCCGTGGCCGAGGCAGCCGAACATCCGCGCTCGATCCGCTCCTTCGTGACCCGCGCCGGGCGCATCACAGCGGCGCAGCAACGCGCGCTCGCCGCGCTGTGGCCGAAGTACGGCATCGAATTCTCGGCACGGCCGCTCGTGCTCGGCGACCTGTTCGGGCACGCGGGCCTCTGCACCCTCGAGATCGGCTTCGGCAACGGTGAGAACCTGCTGGCGCTGGCCGTCGCCCACCCCGAGCGCAACTTCCTCGGAGTCGAGGTGCACCGTCCCGGCGTGGGGCGGCTGCTGCTCGGCATCGAGGCGCGTGCCCTGACGAATGTGCGGGTCATCTGTCACGACGCTGTCGAGATCCTCGCGCAGCAGCTCGCACCGCGATCGTTCGAGGAGATCCTCGTCCTGTTTCCAGATCCCTGGCCGAAAAAGCGCCACCATAAGCGCCGCCTCATCCAACGCCCCTTCGCGGCGGCGCTCGCCAGCGTCCTCACACCCGGGGGGACGCTGCGGCTCGCCACCGACTGGCAGCCTTACGCGCAGCAGATGCTCGAAACGCTGGCAGCGATCCCGGAGCTCGCGAACATCGACCCTGGCGGCGGCTTCGTCGCGCGCCCGCCCGAGCGTGCGGCCACGCGCTTTGAGCGCCGCGGCGAGCGGCTCGGCCACGAGGTGTGGGACCTGGCGTTCCGGCGTGTGGTCAGCTGACGCCGAACGCCTGGCGCAGCCCGTCCAGCACGAACTGCACGGCGAGGGCGCCGAGGACCACCCCGAGCAGGCGGCCGGCGACGTTCGCGCCCGTCACGCCGATCACGCTCATGAGCGGATCGGCCAGCAGCATCATCACCAGCGCGATCGCCAGCACGAGCACGACCGCCACCAGATAGGCAGCGAACAGCCACGGCTGCGTGCTGAGGCTCAGCGGGCCGAACCACAAAAGAATGGTGGCGAGAGCGCCGGGGCCCGCAATGAAGGGAAACGCCAGGGGAAAGACCGAGATATCCGCGCGCCGCCGGCTCTCGGCGGCCTCGCTGCTGGAGGTGCGCGTGCCGGACTCGCGCGCGAACACCATCTCGAGCGCCAGCAGGAACAGCAGCAGGCCGCCGAAGATGCGGAACGCCTCGAGGCTGATGCCCATGAGCTGGAGGAAAGACGCACCGCCGAGGGCGAACAGCACCAGTATCGCCGCGGCAACGCTCACCGCCTTGAGCGCCATGCGCCGCTTAAACGAAGTTGCGGCGCCGACAGTGAGGCCGGTGAACAGCGGAATGAGCGAGATCGGCTCGACGACCACGAAGAACACCACGAAGAATTTCAGCGGCTGCTCGAGCATTGATGCTATGCGAAAAAAGGGGCGGCCCGGCGGGTCACAATAAGTTCTTGAAAGCCTCACACGCGAGGCGCAACATGATTACAGAGCGCACGCGGAATCGTAAGACTTACGGCGAAGGTCTTGTGCGGGAGGTGGCGGCGATGGCGACTCCTCAACCGGCGATCGGTGACTGGTATCGTCTCAACGGCGGCGCGTTATTCGAGGTGGTCGCCCTCGATGATGACGACGGCACCATCGAGATCCAGTATTTCGACGGCACGGTCGAGGAGATGGACATAGAAGACTGGGACGCGCAGTGGGAGGACGGCGCGCTCGAGTCTGCCGAGGCGCCCGAGGACTGGTCCGGCTCGGTGGATGTCGAGGCCAGCGACGACGATAGCCGCGGCGGCGATGCCTACGGCGAGGACCGCGATCTGCGCGCGAGCCCGCTCGAGGGAATCGACCTGTTCGAGTAGCTGCGGCTGCTACCGGGTCGCCGCGGCGAGCGCGTCCTCACGATCAGCGAGCAGTACGAATCCACACTTTACTTCCAGTGCCACCGGCGTCAGCGAGCTGCCGGCGCACGGCCCCGCCACGCAGTAGCCGGTGCTCTTCTCGAACAGCGCCCCGTGAGCGGTGCACAGGATGAGCGTGCCGTCCGGCGACAGAAAGCGGTTCGGCAGCAGATTCAGCGGGTGGCCGGCGTGCGGACAGCAGTTCACGTAGCCGCGCACCGCATCGCCCACCCGCACCACGAACCCCCGCAGCGGCCAGTCGCCTCCGCCCATGGTGAAGGCGCGCGCGCCGTGCGCGTCGAGATCGCTTACGCGGCAGATTACTCGCTCGAGGTCGATGTCCACGACCGTTCCAGCTACGTGCTGCCCGCGGCGCTCGCCGGCCGCGCATCGAAGGCGCCGCGGCGGCTGAGCCACCACAGCAGCAGCAGGCCTGGCGCCGCCAGAGAGGCCGTATAAAGGAAGAACGGCGGGTAGCCGATGTGGTCCACGACCATGCCCGAGGTTCCTTCGAGGATCTTTCCCGGCAGCGCGTACAACGAGGAGAACAGCGCGTACTGCGTCGCAGTGTACTTGGCGCTCGTCAGGCCGGAAATAAACGCGAGCAGCGCCGTCCCGTGCATGGCAAGCGCCAGGTTGTCGAGACCGTTGACCGCGCCCAGCCCGACGAGAGTGGGCGTGCGCACGCTGGCGAGCGCGGCGTAACCGAGATTGGAGAGGATGATCAGCCCGCTGCCGAGGAGCAGCGAGCGCAGCAGCCCGAGCCGGGCGATGAGCGCGCCGGCGAGCAGCACGCCGGCGAGTGACATCAGCAGGCCATAAAGCTTCACCACGGTGGCGATCTGGGTGAGCGTGAAGCCGCGGTCGATGTAGAACGGATTCACCATAGAGCCCATGGCGAACTCGGTAAGACGGTACACCCCGATGAACGCCAGCGTCAGGAGTGCCAGCCCGAGCCCGTAGCGGCCGAAGAAATCGGTAAGCGGGCAGACGACCGCGGTGATTAACCACTCACCGGCGTGACGCAGCGCCGCTGGCCAGTGCGCGCGCTGCTCCAGCCAGTCCACGACGCGCGCCTCGCGCTCGAGCGAAGCGCGCGGGGCGCTTACCTCGGGCTCGGGCACCAGCAGCGTCGTGACGACTCCGACGCTCACCAGCATCGTCATGGTGACGTAACTGGCGTGCCAGCCGGCAACACCGGCGAGCGCCAGTGCGCCCGCGCCGCCGCAGATGAGCGCTACGCGGTAACCGATCTGGTAGGCGCCGAGCATCGCCCCCTGCAACGGCAGCGCCGCCGACTCGATGCGCCAGGCATCCAGCGCGATGTCCTGCGTTGCGGCACAGAACGTCGTGAACAGTGCCCACAGCGCCAGCGGACGCACCCCGCCGGCGGGATCGCACAGGCTGATGTTGAAGAGGCCTACGGCGATGCCGCACTGCGCGAGCAGCATCCAACCGCGGCGCCGTCCGAGCATCCTCTGCAGGAACAGCGGCGGCGCGCGATCGACGATGGGCGCCCAGAGGAACTTGATGGAATAAAGGATCCCGACCCATGCCAGCATACCGATGGCACTGCGTTGGATGCCTGCCTGGCGCAGCCACGCCGACAGCGTCGAGTACACCAGGTAGAACGGCAGCCCGGCCGAGAAGCCGAGAAACAGCATCGCCGGCACGCGCGGCCGGCGGTACACCGACAGTGCCTGGAGCCAGCCGGTGCCGCCGGGCGAAGGCGCGCCAGGGCTCAAAGATCGTAGTCCATGATGAGCGGCGCGTGATCGGAGAAGCGCTTCTCCTTGTATATGGTGGCGGCGCGCGCCCTGCCGGCGAGCGTACCGCTCACCACCTGGTAGTCGATGCGCCAGCCGACGTTGTTCGTCCGTGCCTGGCCGCGGTTCGACCACCACGTGTAGAGATCCGGGCCCGGGCGTACCTCGCGAAAGGCGTCCACGTAGCCTGCCGGCCCGAACAGCTGGTCCATCCAGGCGCGCTCCTCGGGCAGGAAGCCCGAGTTCTTTTGATTGGACTTCCAGTTCCTGAGGTCGATCGCCCGGTGCGCGATGTTCCAGTCACCGCCGAGGACGTAATGACGGCGGCGGCGGCGCAGCCGCGCGAGATGCGGGCTGAAGGCCTCGAGAAAGCGGTACTTGGCGGCCTGCCGCTCGGGACCGGCCGAGCCCGAGGGCAGGTACAACGACACCACCGACAGGTCGCCGACCTGCGCCTCGAGGTAGCGCCCCTCGCCGTCGAACTCCGCGACGCCGAAGCCGCGCACCACGCGCTGCGGCTTGTGCCGCGAGTAGAGGGCAACGCCCGCGTAGCCCTTGCGCTCGGCGTCGCAGAAGAAGCTGTGATAGCCGGGAAGCGCGACGTCGTGCCCGGCGAGCTGGTGCTCCTGGCTCCTGGTCTCCTGCAGGCAGATGAAATCCGCCTTCTGCCGGCGCAGCCAGCGGAACAGACCCTTGGCGGCGGCGGAACGGATCCCGCAGACATTGACGGTGATGACGCGCATGAGGCAATCATATGACATGGAGCAATTCCGGCTCACGTTCATCGACCTGGCGCTGCGCCGCGCGGCGCTGCGCTTCGGCCGCTTCACGCTGAAGTCCGGCCGCGAGAGTCCCTACTTCTTCAACGCCGGGCTATTCAGCGACGGCGAGTCGGCGGCGCTGGTGGGAAGCTGTTATGCCGCCGCCATCAGCGCTGCGGGCGTGCGCTTCGACATGCTCTTCGGCCCGGCCTACAAGGGCATTGCGCTCGCCGCTGCGACCGCCGCTGCGCTGTGGCGCGACCACGGCCGCAGCGTCCCCTATGCCTTCAATCGCAAGGAGCCGAAGGAACACGGTGAGGGCGGTGCGCTGGTGGGCGCGCCGCTCGCCGGACGGGTGCTGATCGTCGACGACGTGATCACCGCGGGCACTGCGGTGCGCGCATCGCTCGAGGTGATCCGCGCCGCGGGCGCGCAGCCGGCGGGTGTGGTGCTGGCGCTCGACCGCCAGGAGCGCGGTCAGGGCGAACTCACCGCCGTGCAGGAGCTCGAGCAGCGGGAGGGCCTGAAGTGTGTGAGCGTCGTCACACTTGACGATCTGGTCGAGGCCCTGGCGCGCCCGCCCGACGGGCGGATGCGCATTTCTGACGAACAGCTCACAGCTCTACGCGCCTATCGGGAGCGTTACGGGCCGCGCTGAGCTTGCCAGCCGGGCGTCCGGCGCCGGAATATAGTCACATGTCCGCCGCCGCAAAGCGCGTGAAGATCCTGCTGCCGCTGGCGGCGTCGGCACTGCTCGCCGCCGGCGCGCATGCCGCCCCCACGAGCAAGCCCTCCGACAAGGGCATCGCCTTCCGCTGGGTCGATGAGCAGGGCGTGGTGCACTACGGCGACCACATTCCGCCGCAGTACGCCAATCAGGAGCGCACGGTGCTCAACGGCCAGGGCATCCCGGTCGCTCATATCGACGCGCAGAAGACCCCCGAGCAGCAGGCGGCCGATGCCCGCGACCGCGCGGCCGTCATGAAGCAGAAGCAGCATGATGTCTTCCTCGTCACGACCTACACGTCGGTGAAGGACATCGAGGCCTTGCGCGATGCGCGCCTCGATCAGCTGAAAGGCCAGCGAACGGCGGCCGAGCAGTATGTGGAGAGCCTGCGTGTGCGGCTTGCGAGCCTGCAGGAGCGCGCGCTCGGTTTCCGGCCCTACAGCTCGCTCCCGGGCGCGCGACGCATGCCGGACGATCTCGCGGAGAACCTGGTGCGCACGGTATTCGAGATGCGCGAGCAGACCAGCGCGCTCGCTACCTCGGGCGAGATCGAGGCGACCCTGCGGGCCCAGTTCGACGCCGACATCGAGCGCTACCGCGAGCTGCACACGCTGCACTCGCAGTAGCAGTTGTCGGGACGCGCGCCGTCCGCCGGCTCAGTGCTCGCCAGAGTGTCCGAAGCCTCCTCCACCGCGTGCGGACGCGGCGAACTCCGCGACTACTTCCAGCTGCACCTGCACCACCGGCACGACGACGAGCTGCGCGATGCGCTCGCCCGCACGAACCGTGAAGGGCTCGGCGCCGCGATTCCAGCACGACACCATTAATTGCCCCTGGTAATCGGAGTCGATGAGCCCCACGAGATTGCCGAGCACGATGCCGTGCTTATGGCCCAGGCCCGAGCGCGGCAGGATGACGGCCGCAAGCGTCGGATCGTCCAGGTGGATGGCGATTCCCGTCGGGATCAGCTCGGCCTTGCCCGGTGCCAGCACCAGCGCGGCGTCAACGCACGCCCGCAGATCGAGGCCGGCGGATCCATCGGTGGCGTAAGCGGGCAGCGGAAACTCCCGGCCGATACGCGCATCGAGGATGCGCACCCGCAGCGCGCGGCGGGACGAGCCAGTATCGCTCAAGCGAGCGCCGCGCCGCGCGTGCGCGCGCCGCCGCGGGCGGCGAGCTCCTGCGCAATCAGCGCCACCAGTCCGCGCGCGAGGGTGAGCTTGCCCGCCCGGGCGAGCTCCTGCCGGCCGCTGCGGCTGAGAACGATGAGCTGGTTGTCCTCGCTGTCGAAGGCCTTGTCGTGGCCGACCTCGTTGGCCGCGATCATGTCGAGGTTCTTCTTCATGAGCTTGGCGCGCGCATTCTGCTCCACCGCCTCGGTCTCGGCGGCGAAGCCGACCACCAAGGGGCGATCGGCCCGTGCTGCGACCGTCGCCAGCACGTCGACCGTGCGCTCCATGACGAGCTCCAGGGTCTCGGCGGTCTTCTTGATCTTCTGTGGCGCGGCGCGCGCCGGCCGATAGTCTGCGATCGCGGCGGTGGAGATGAAGACGTCCGTACCTGGCAGCTCGCGCAGGACCGCCGCCAGCATATCGGCGGCGCTCTCGACGTCGAGGCGCGTCACGCCGGCGGGCGTCGGCAGACTCACGGGACCCGCGACGAGCACCACCGAGGCCCCCGCCTCGCGCGCCGCCTGCGCCACCGCGAAGCCCATTTTTCCGGAGCTGCGGTTGCTGATGAAGCGCACCGGGTCGATGCGCTCACGCGTCGGGCCGGCAGTGATGAGCACGCGCTTACCCGACAGCAGCCCACCGCCGCGACTCAGCAGCGCACCGAGGCGCTCGGCCAGATCGAGCGGCTCGAGCATGCGCCCGGGGCCGGTCTCGCCGCAGGCCTGATCCCCCTCACCCGGACCGAACATCTGCACACCGCGCCGAGTGAGCGTAGCCACGTTGGCGCGCGTCGCAGCGTTCGACCACATCAGATGATTCATGGCAGGCGCGACGGCAATCGGCGCCTGCGTGGCCAGACACAGCGTTGTCAGCAGATCGTCCGCCTGCCCGGTGGCGAGGCGGGCGAGAAAGTCCGCGGTGGCCGGCGCGATGAGTACGGCGTCGGCCCAGCGCGCGAGCTCGATATGCCCCATGGCTGCCTCGGCCGCCGCGTCCCACAGGTCGCTGCGCACCGTGCGTCCCGAGACCGCCTGGAAGGTGGTCGCCGTCACGAACTCGCGCGCCCCCGCGGTCATCACGACCTGCACCTCGGCGCCGCGCTCGCGCAGGCGCCGCACGAGGTCCGGGCTCTTGTACGCGGCGATGCCGCCGCTGACACCGAGCAGAATGTGTTTGCCCTGCATGGGAACAATTATCTCACCCCGCCCGCTTCATCGCACCCCAACCAAACGCGCGAAAAACAGGGAATCGCCTCAATCCGGGGCCTTTATCCCCCTCCCGGCTGGTCTGCGGCCTTCTTAGACTGAGGCGCATTTCGCATAGAACCGAAGGTAATGACGATTCGCTCGAAGGTGATCGCTGTCGAGCGCGTTACCCACGCCATCCTCGTCGTGCGTGGCCAGCGCGTGATCCTTGATCGTGATCTGACCGACCTCGAGAGTCGCGAAAAGAAATGACTATCCGTCACTGGCCCGGTCCCGAGCGGCCGCGGGAGAAGTTGCTCGAGCGTGGCGCGCACGCACTCTCGGACGCCGAGCTGCTGGCGCTGCTGCTGGGCTCGGGAGGCCGGGGACGCTCGGCGGTGGAGCTGGCACGCGGCCTGATCGCGGACTTCGGCTCGCTGCGCAGCCTCCTGAACGCTGACGCCCCGCGCTGTCTCGCGCAGACCGGCATCGGGCCGGCTCGCTACGCGATTCTCAAGGCGGCAGTGGAGCTGGCGCGGCGGCACTTTCGCGAGGCGCTGCGCGTGGGGCCGACGCTCTCGGCCCCCGAGGCCACGCGCACTTTTCTGGTGGCACAGCTGCGTGACCGGCCGTACGAGGTGTTCTGCTGTTTGTACCTGGACAACCGCCACCGGCTCATCGCCTTCGAGGAGCTGTTTCGCGGCACCATCGATCGCGCCGGTGTCCATCCGCGCGAGGTGCTGCGCCAGACCCTGCTGCACAACGCGGCGGCGGTCATCTTGGCGCACAACCATCCTTCCGGCGTGCTCGAGCCGAGCCAGGCGGACGAGCTGATCACGCGGCGCCTGAAGGAGGCGCTGGCGCTGATGGACGTGCGCGTGCTCGATCACTTCATCATCGGCGACGGGCTGTGCTTTTCGTTCTCCGAGCACGGACTGCTGTGATAACGCCGACTATGGCAAGGGCGGCGGGCAGCCACGCCGCCCGCCGCCCTTGTAAGCCTGCTTACTTCAGCAAAGCCTCCTGCTGTGTACGTGAACCCAGGATAGTACGGATTTTGTCGCGCTCCGCCGCGCCCTGATTGGACTTCTCGACTGAGCCCTCGATCTGGGCGTTGATCGCGTCGATCTTGCCACCGAGGTGGTCGAGAGCAGCCCAGTTCTTGTATTCGGTGACCAGCAGGATGTCGGGGTCCTGAGGTCCACGAGGTTCAATTACGATCACCCGGTAGCTGAGGATGAGGCCGGCCTTCTTGGCTGCCTCCTGTTCTTTCTTATAGGTCGTCGCAAGGTAATGCATGTAGTCGTCGAAGTGGCCGTAGACGGTACGGACGGACGCGACGTTGATGACCGGTCCGTCGTTCCAGTCGCGGCCGTCGGCGTAAGCGGTGGTCGTCAGAGTCGTGAGAGCGAGCAGCGCGGCAGCCGCGCAGAGACGCTGAGTCAATCGCATCATGAGAGAGTCTCCGGAAAGTGGACTTGTATTTATTAAGTGTTGCTCCGCCAACCGCTGGAGCAGCTCCAGGTGCGGACGTCGAGCGGGCGTAACCTACGCTGTTCCGCTGCCCTCTGCCAGAACGTTTCCGCACTGGTAGGGCTCCTTGTGGTCTCGTCACCGGGCTGGTATAAAGCCCGCCCCGGGAATCCGGCGGCGATCGGCCCCCGGATCTCAAGTTGGTGAAATCCTTAGGGTTGTTGTATGTCCCGCGTCTGTGAGGTCACCGGCAAGAAGCCGGCCGTCGGTAACCGCGTCTCCCACGCCAACAACAAGAAGCGCCGCCGTTTCCTGCCGAACCTGCACACGCAGCGTTTCTGGGTGGAAACCGAGAAGCGCTGGGTGACGCTGCGGCTGACCACGAGCGGCATGCGCACGGTGGAGAAGAAGGGTATCGACAAGGTCGTCGCGGAGCTGCGCGCCCGGGGCCACAAGCTCTGAGCACCCGAGCCAGGAAGAGTCATCATGCGCGAGAAGATCAAGCTGCTGTCCACGGCCGGAACCGGCCACTTCTACGTCACCACCAAGAACAAGCGCCTGCACCCCGATAAGCTGGAAGTGCGCAAGTTCGACCCGATGGCACGCAAGCACGTCGCCTACAAAGAATCGAAGATCAAGTGATCCCGCGCCGGAGATCTGGCGCGCTTGCCCGAACTGCCTGAAGTCGAGACCACGCGTCGCGGCCTCGCACCTCACGTGCGCGATCGCCGGGTCGCGGCGCTCGCGGTGTACGAGCCGCGGCTCCGCTGGCGCGTGGCCGCGGACCTGGCGCAGCGGCTCGCCGGGCAGCGTTTCGTGCGTGTCGGCCGGCGCGCGAAGTACCTGTTGCTGCGGCTCGAGTCCGGAACGCTGCTGCTGCACCTCGGGATGTCCGGCAACCTGCGCGCCGTGCCCGCGGATACGCCGCGGCTGGCGCACGACCATTTCGACCTGGTGCTCGATTCGGGGCTGGCGCTGCGCTTCAACGATCCGCGCCGCTTCGGCAGTCTCCTCTACACCGACGGCGACCCGCGTGAGCATCCGCTGCTGGCCAGGCTCGGCCCTGAACCCCTCGCGGCCGCATTCGATGCCGACTACCTGTTTCGCATCACGCGCGGGCGGCGGGTGGCCATCAAGCAGCTGCTCATGAACAGCCATCTCGTGGTGGGCGTAGGCAACATCTATGCGAGCGAGGCGCTGTTCCGCGCGCGCATCCGGCCGCGGCGGGCGGCGCGCAGCCTGTCGCGCGCGGAGGCCGCGCGGCTGGTACGAGGCGTGCGCGCCGTGCTCAGGCAGGCAATCCGCTCCGGCGGGACAACACTGCGTGACTACCTCGGGGCCGACGGCGCACCCGGCTACTTCCGCCAGAGGCTCTACGTCTACGAGCGGCGCGGCAAACCGTGCCGCCGCTGCGGCACACCGGTGCGCGCGACCCGCCAGGGACAGCGCTCCTCGTATTATTGTCCGTCCTGTCAGAAGTAGACGCACATGAGTGAGCACATCCTCGCGCAACTCTCCAGCGCCGACCCGGTTCTCGGCGGACTGATCCGCGCTGTCGGCCCCTGCCGGCTCGAGCGGCAGGCCGAGTGCCATCCGTTCCAGGTGCTCGCGCAGGCGATCGCGCACCAGCAGCTCAACGGCACGGCCGCCAACACCATCCTCGGACGGCTCATTCAGTCGTGCGGCCGGGGCGTATTCCCGACCCCGCAGATGGTGCTCGCCGCCTCCGTCGAGAGCCTGCGCGCGGCCGGGTTCTCATTCGCCAAGGTCGCAGCTCTGCGGGATCTCGCCGAAAAAACGCTCGCTGCCGTGGTTCCCGACACCGCGACCCTGGCGCAGCTCGCGGATGCCGAGATCGTCGAGCGCCTCACCCAGGTGCGCGGCGTCGGCCGCTGGACCGTGGAGATGCTGCTGATCTTTCAGCTCGGCCGCCCGGATGTGCTGCCGGTCGATGACTTCGGCGTGCGCGCCGGCTTTCGCGCCGCGTATGGACTTGCGCGAATGCCGCGGCCCAAGGCGCTCGCGGCCTGGGGCGAGCGCTGGCGGCCCCATCGCAGCATCGCCGCCTGGTATCTGTGGCGGGCGCTCGAGCTCGAGCGTGCCGGCACCTTGCCGGCGCCGACGGAACGGATCCGGCTGCCGCGCGTGCGCCGCGCGCGCCGCCGGCCACAATCCCGCAAGGCCCGCCGCCCCGCGCGGCGCAAGGCACGCCCTACCAAAGCGAAGCACCCGGGGCGTGGGCCGCCTGCCCGGCGCGCGAGCTCAAAGCGCAGGAGCCGCAAGGCCTGAGCCGCTCAGGTGCGGCGTTGCTTCTTCAGCTCGGCCTCCACGATCGGATGCACGAACTGGCTGACGTCGCCCCCGAGCACCGCGATCTCGCGAACCAGCGTCGAGGAGATGAAGGAATACTGCTCCTTCGGCGTGAGAAAAACCGTCTCGAAGTTGCGATCGAGATGGCGCGACATGTTGGCGAGCTGAAACTCGAATTCGAAATCGGACACCGCGCGCAGCCCGCGCACGATAACCGCGTCGTGGTAGCGACGCGCGAAGTCGACCGTCAGCCCCGCATAGCCCTGAACCTCGACGTTGCTCAGGTCGTGCAGCACGCGCCGGGCGAGGTCGACGCGCATCTCGAGTGAAAACATCGGCGTCTTGTAGGGATTGGCGGCGATGGCGACGATCACGCGGTCGAAGATTCCGGCGGCGCGGCGCACCAGGTCCTGGTGCCCGTTGGTGATCGGATCGAACGTGCCCGGATAGACGGCGTTGCGTTTCATGCGGCGTGCCCGACAGCGTGCTCGAACAGATGATAACCGACCTCGCCGGCCTGCTTCGCCTTGAGCGGGCGCCAGCTCCGTGGCAGCGACGGCAGGCCGTCGCGCGCTGCGCATTCAAGGTAGATCCGGGCGCCGGGCTTCAGCCAGTGGCGCTCCTCGAGCCGCGCCGCGGCGCGCTCCGCGAGGTCGGAGGCAAACGGCGGGTCGAGGAACACGATATCGAACGGCCGTACGGCGCCGGAGAGGTAGTGCAGCGCGTCAGCACGCTCCACCAGCGCGTCCGTGGCCTGCCACTCTTCCAGCCGGGCGCGCAGCGCCGCCGCCGCCGCCGCGTCCTGCTCGACGAAAGTGACGTGCGCCGCGCCGCGCGACAACGCCTCGAGGCCGAGCGCGCCACTGCCGGCAAACAGGTCGAGACAGCGTGCGCCCGGCGTTGCCGTTCCCAGCCAGTTGAACAGCGTCTCGCGCACTCGATCCGGGGTCGGGCGGATGGCGGCCGAGGCTGGGAAACGCAGCTTTCTGCCGCGCCAGCTGCCGCCGATGATGCGCAGCACGCGCGCGCGACCGGCGCGCCGGACGGCGGCCGCTGCCCGAGTGCCTGACCTATTACCGAACACCGCGCGCTCCAGCGTCCCGACGGGCCGCACCTTGCCTCGGTTCTCGCCGTAAGCGTACTCTAGCTTGCCTCGTCCACACTCAGAGCGCACCGGCGGGAGGGGTCACGACCGGTGAGCCACGGCATAAGAGGCGGGTAGCTCGCGACCAAACTCAAGAACTTGCGAATCGCCGCCACCGCGTCGACTCATGCGGGGTGGTCAGGGAGTCTCGAGGGGTATGAAAAAGATCA
Source organism: Steroidobacteraceae bacterium (assembly GCA_036008385.1). Lineage (GTDB taxonomy): Bacteria > Pseudomonadota > Gammaproteobacteria > Steroidobacterales > Steroidobacteraceae > 13-2-20CM-66-19. Next base: position 202,052 of record DASYNX010000025.1, on the reverse strand, counting down.
TTGCCGCGGGAATTGCCTCGGGCGCGGTCCTCATCGCCGGGTGCTCGGGGAGCCACGGCTACGGCACGCCGATCGGCCAGGCGGACACCACCGGCTTCAACGGCAACCCGGGGGGCTCGACCAATACTCAAAAAGCCGCTAACACCGCGCTCTATCAGGTGCTCGCTGGCGTCCTGCCCTATCCGTTCGACGTGTACTTCGCCGGCTCGACGGCCGGTACCTTGGAACTGCCCTTAGCCGTCTCGTTGTACGCTTCGCTAACGACGGCGGTGAACGCCCTGGACGGCTTCTCGACTACCGGCGTCATTCGCGAGCGCTTCAACGGGCCGCTCGACGCGGCCTCGCTCGGCTTACCCGGTGCGCTGGTGATGGTGCACATCAGCACCAACAATCTCACCAAGGCACCGGTCTCCCCGCTGCAGGGGGGAACGTTCGTGGTGCTGAAGGGCTGCCTGAAAGGCAACTCCGCCTGCCTGCCGACAAGCTTCGACTACGCCGTCGGAGTTGCGGCGGATGATCCGTCGATCCTCGAGATCACGCCTCTGAAGCCACTCGCCGCAAGCACCTGCCTTCCGCCGGCACCCGCGACGCCGTCCCCGTGCGCGGCTAAGAACGGAGGGAACGGCGAGGGGTACATGGTGCTGCTGACCAAGGCCATCACGGTCGGCGGCGTCGCGGCGGTTGCCGACACGGACTACGCCAGCTTCCAGGCAGCGCTCGCCGCAGGCGGGCCCACCTGTCCCAGCATTACGAACGCCAACCTCAATGCCGTCTGTCAGCTGACCGGTGCGCATCTCGCTCTCGCGCAGGCCTTGCTCGGCATCAACCCGGCGAATGTGGTCGCCTCCTTCAGCTTCTCGACGGAGTCGACGATCGACACGCTCGCCGCCGCTGCCTCCGAGGCAACTCCGCAGCTGATCAAGGTGAACCAGCTTCTTTCCGCGCCCAACACGCCGATCACCACGGCGGCCTTCCAGGGCAAAGGGCTCGCCGACGTGTATGTCGGCGTGCTGACCCTGCCGTACTACCTGAGCAAGACCGCGCCGGACACTGCCTACTGGAATGCCTCAGCGGCCACCGCGCCCGACAAGACCAACACCGACACGACGCGCTTCAACCCGTTTCCGGTGGCGACCATCAAAATGCTGCAGGTGCCGGTGCTGATGAGCGTGCCTAATGCAAGCTCAGGGCAGGCGCAGCCTGGCACCGGCTGGCCGATCACGATCTTCCAGCACGGCCTCACCGCCAACCGCACCAACCTGTTCGGGATAGCGGATTCGCTCGCGCTCGGCGGAATGGTGGGTATTGCGATCGACATGCCGCTGCACGGGCTCACCGTGCCGTACAACGCGGCGAACCCGAGCACGTATCTTTATGCGAGCTCGAACAATCCCTGGTACGCGGGTCTCGGGTTACCGGCCACCGGCTCGGTCGAGCGCACCTTCGACCTGGATACGATCAACAAGGCCGCGGGCGTCCCGGGCCTCGACTCGAGCGGCTCGCACTACGTCAACCTGCAGAGCACGCTCACCCTGCGGGACAACATGCGCGAATCCTCGGTGGACCTGGTGACACTGGCCGAGTCCGTCGCGAGCATCACGCTGCCGGCGCCGGCCAGCGCGCCCTACATCGACCCGACCAAGGTCCACTATATGGGCCATTCGATGGGCGGCATCGTCGGTCCCGGCTTCCTCGCCGTGATGCCGGCCCAGGCCGTGCTGACCGCCACTCTCGCCAACCCGGGCGGCCAATTCGTCTACCTCGGCATCGAGTCACCGACCTTCGGTCCCCCGACGCTTGCAGGTCTCGCCAAGGCGAGCAACGGGTTACTGACGCCGGGCACCACGATCTTCGCGCAGTACGAGCGCGACGCGCAGACGGTTCTTGACTCGGGCGATCCGTGGAACTTCATCGCGCAGGCCGCGGCACTGCATCCGGTCCACCTCATCCAGATCGTCGGCACTACCCCGCCACCGGCCGGGTGTAATCCGAACGCTCCGCCAGCCGGGTGCCCCGACCAGGTCGTGCCGAACGATTCCACCGCGCGGCTGATCTCGGCGGGCGGCTTCGCGCAGGCGCACTTTCCGGGTGTGGCCGGCGCCACTCCCCTGCATGCGTTCGTGAACTTCACCCAGGGAGTCCACGCGTCGTTCCTCGACCCGACTGACAACCTCGCGGTCACCGAGGAGATGCAACTTGAGGCCGTCAGTTTCACCGGTCAGGCGATCCCGTTGTTCGGCGTCCCCGCCAGCACGCCCGGAACGTCACTGGTGATCGCGAACCCGACGGTCGTCCAGTAACCGCGCTCGCCGGCGCTGCGGGAGGGCGCGCTGGGGCCCCGGCCCTCGCCGGTGAGCTGACCTTGCGTTCCGCGCGCAGGGTTGCCGGGCCAGTACAATGCCCCGGCCATGTTCCGCCGCCGCGCATCCGCAGAGAGTCCATCGCCCGCCCACGAGCGGCCCGGTTTCGTGCAGCGATTGCGCCAGCGCCTGAACCGCGGCAACTCCTGGCTCACTTACGATCTCGCCGATCTCGTCAAGGAGCGTCAGATCGATGCCGCGATCCTGGAGGAGCTCGAGACGCGCCTCATCAGCGCGGACGTCGGCGTGGAAGCCACCGAGCGCATCCTCGCGGAGCTGCGCGGTCGCATCTCCCGGCGGGAGCTCGCCGATGTCGACGCACTGATCGAGGCGCTGCGCGAGAGCATCACCGAGATTCTCGCCCCCTGCGCGCAGCCGCTGGTCATCGATCCGGCGCGCCGGCCGTTCGTGATCCTCGTCGTGGGCGTCAACGGCTCGGGCAAGACCACCACCATCGGCAAGCTCGCGCAGCGCTGCGCGCATCAGGGCCTCTCGGTGCTGCTTGCGGCCGGGGACACGTTTCGCGCGGCCGCGGTCGAGCAGCTCAAGGTGTGGGCTGAGCGCACCGGAGCCGCCTTCGCGTCCCAGGTGGCGGGCGCGGATCCGGGCGCGGTGGTGTTCGACGCGCTGCAGGCGGCGCGCGCGCGCGGCAGTGACGTCGTGCTCGCCGATACCGCAGGCAGGCTCCACAGCCAGTCGCACCTGATGGAGGAGCTGCGCAAGGTCAGGCGCGTGATCCAGCGGGTCGATGCGAGCGCTCCGCACGAAGTGCTGCTGGTACTCGACGCCAATCAGGGGCAAAACGCCCTCGCCCAGGCGCAGCAGTTCAGCCAGGCGGTCGGCGTCACGGGGCTGGTGCTGACGAAGCTCGACGGCACCGCCAGAGGCGGTATCGTGATCGCAATCGCAAGCGAGCTGCAGATCCCGATCCGCTACATCGGTGTGGGAGAGACGCTCGAGGACTTCGGTGAATTCGACGCCGCTGCCTTTGCTGCCGCGCTGGTCGCCGGACCGGAAGACGCCGCCGGCGGCGGCCGGGGGACGCCGTGATCGTCTTCGACCGCGTCAGCAAGCGCTACGCCAATGGGCGCGAGGCGCTCACCAACGTCAGCTTCAGCGTCCACACCGCCGAGATGGTGTTTCTCACCGGCCGCTCCGGTGCCGGCAAGAGCACCGTGCTGAAACTGATCGCGCTGCTCGAGCGCCCGACGCGCGGCACCGTGGTGGTGAACGGCCGCAACACCCAGACGCTCAAGGCGCGGCACATCGCCGCATTCCGCCGCCGTATCGGCGTCGTGTTTCAGGACCACAAGCTGCTCGCTGACCGTCCGGTGTACGACAACGTGGCGCTGCCGCTGGCGGTGGCCGCGACACCGCTCAAGGAGATCGACAAGCGCGTGCGCGCCGCGCTCGACCAGGTGGGCCTCCTCGGCAAGGAGCGCGTGCTGCCGCAGGAGCTGTCGGTCGGCGAGCAGCAGCGAGTTGGCATCGCGCGTGCCGTGATCAGCAAACCGCCGCTGCTCATCGCCGACGAGCCGACCGGAAATCTGGACCCCGACCTGTCGCTCGAGGTGATGCGCCTGTTCCGCCGCTTCCAGGATGTGGGTGTGACGGTGCTGATCGCCACCCATGACCACCACCTGGTGCGCGAATTCGGCCAGCGCGTCATCGTGCTCGAGGACGGCCACGTTCACGGCGAAGCCCCCGACGCGCTGCCGAGCCTGGTGGCGACCCGGTGAGCCGCCACCTGCAGGCGCTGTTCGGGTCGCTCGGCCGCCTGGTGCGCAGCCCGCTCGCGACGTTGCTCACGCTGCTGGTGATCGCACTGGCGCTCGCGCTGCCGGCGGCGCTGCGCCTGTTCGTGACCAACGCCCAGGCCGCCACCGGCAACTTCGCCAGCGCCGTGGATCTCTCGGTCTATCTGAAGACCGACGTCCCGCTCGCCAAGGCGCAGCAACTGGCGCAATCCGCGCGACAGCGTCACGACGTCGCGGCCGTGACACTCATCCCGGCGGACCAGGGACTCGAGGACTTTCGCAGCTACTCCGGGTTCGGGGATGCGCTCGCGGCGCTCAAGGAGAACCCTCTGCCGCACGTGTTGCACGTGCGCCCGCGCGCCGAGAACGCCTCCCCGCCCGCGCTCGAGACGCTGCGCCGCTATTTCACTGCCTGGCCGGAGGTGGACGTGGTGCAGGTGGATGCCGCCTGGGTCATGCGCTTCAACGCCATACTCGAGGTGCTGCGCCGGCTGCTGCTCATCGCCGCCGCATTGCTCGGTGTGGGCGTGCTGGCAGTCATCGGCAACACCATTCGCCTGGAGATCCAGGGACGCCGGGCGGAGATCGAGGTGACCAAGCTCGTCGGCGGATCCAACGCCTACGTGCGCCGGCCGTTCCTTTATACCGGGATCCTGTACGGCGTTGGCGGCGCGCTGCTCGCCTGGGGCATCCTCGCAGGCGCGGTGGCAGTCCTCAGTGAGCCGGTGGCGACGCTCGCGCGGCTGTACGGCAGCCGCTACCTGTTACGCGGCCCTTCGGGCGAGGACATCGGGATGCTCGTAGGCGCGGGAGCAGTGCTCGGCTGGCTCGGGGCGTGGATCTCGGCCGCGCGGCATCTGCGCAGCATCGTGCCGCGTGCCTGAGCGTGCTGCGGCGTCAGGTCGTCGCGGCCGTCGAAGTGCCGCGGGTGAGCAGCGTCGCTTCCACCCACCTGCGGATGCGGCGCGCGTCGGCAACGCGGGTGCGTTTGCCGTAGGAATTGAGCAGCACGATGACGACGGTGCGGTCCTCGATCACCGTCTGCATCACCAGGCAGCGCCCGGCCTCGGAAATGTAGCCGGTCTTCTGCACCACGATGTTCCAGTCGGGCTTGCTGACCAGCGAGTCGGTGTTGCGGTAGTGCAGCATGTGGCGGCCTACCTGCACCAGGTAGTCGCTGTCGGTCGAGTACTCGCGAATCTCGGGCACCTGTGCCGCAGCGATCACGAGCTTCGAGAGGTCCTCGGGGCTGGCAACGTTCTCTTCGGAGAGCCCGGTGGGCTCGACGAAGCGCGCATTCATCATGCCGAGCTCGCGGGCCTTGGCGTTCATCGCCAGGACGCAGGCTTCCACCCCGCCCGGGAAGTTCCGCCCGAGCGCGTGCGCGGCACGGTTCTCGGAAGCCATGAGGGCAAGATGCATGAGGTCGCCGCGCGACAGACGTGTGCCCGGCACGAGACGCGAGACGGATCCCTTGCCGAGGCTGCGGTCCTCGACACTGACCTCGAGCATCTCATCGAGTGGCTGGCCGGCATCCATCACCACCAGCGCCGTCATGAGCTTGGTGATCGAGGCGATGGGGGCGGCGACATCCGGGCGGCGTGAATACAGCACCGAGGCGTGCGTCGTGTCGACCACCAGCGCGGCGCTGGAGCGCAGCGCCGGCTCTCCGGGGGAGGTGCGGCTCGCGTATTTCAGATGCGTGCGGTGCGCCGCATCGCTCGGAATGGCCGCCTGGGAGAGCGATGCGACCAGCAACAGGCAGGCAATCGCTGCCATCCGCAAACCGTGACCGTGCCTCATCGACCCCTGCGCCTCCGCCTCCCCATTGAAGTTGAGTCTATCAGAACATGCTTTATGTCATGCATTCGTGACGCATTCTTAAGTTTTTACCTGCGTTGCTCGATGCACCGCACCCGAACGCGTCATAAGCGGACGAACGCGGTCATAACACGCGCAGCACGTGACGCATCGCTCGGGGGAGGCGTGACGCGCCGCACCTGCGTCCTACCGCGGCCACAACCAGCCGAACGTACCCGCCGTCAGCGCTGCGTAGATCACGCCGTCGAGCGCCGACTTCAGCGTCAGGCTCCAGGCGCGCCGGTACCAGATGGAAAGCTCGCACAGCGCGAGCGCGTAGCCCATGAATGCAACGGTGCCGACCACCTTGAACACATGCGGGTACGAAGCACCGAACGGCACCGTATGGGCGGTGACCAGGGCCACGAACACGCCGACGGCGATCAGAAATACGAACCACTGAACGAGGCTGCGATTCATGGCGATCGGGCCGTTGGGCAGCACCGTGAACACGGCCACCGGGCCTCGGTTCAGCTTGTCCTTGAACTCCGCCGAACGCATCTCCTGCATGCCGCCGGCGCGCGGGATGAAGTAGTCACCCGGCGGTATCGCAAAGGGCCGCAGCGCATCGAGCACCTCCGCCTCCTTTGGCATCTTCGGGTAGTCGCTCTTGTGCCAGAGCGGGGTCATGTGGATCACCGAGCTGGCGATGAACACGATCACCGCCGACAGCACGATCGGCAGCCACAGCGATGCGAGATTGATCATGGCACTCCCCTTTTCTTATCGGTGGCGCCGCGCAGGGAACCCGCGTGGCCGGCGCGACTCTACTCCAAACGACCTCCCCGGCTGCAAGCGCGCTCCGCTCCGACGGCGCACCTCCGCCCCGAGCTTCGGCCGCCCATCTGGCCGCAAGCCCGGGGAGCTGCGCCTGGCCTGAGCTGAGCAGCCTCGGCAGAACTCTCCTCCGAGGCCTCCCGTTCGGGCCCACCAGGTCCCCCCGGAAGGGGTATTCCAAGGGGGTGGCGGCGCGCGCAAGCTCTTGTTCGGAAAGCGTAAGCGCCAACCCTTGGAGGGAACTCCGAGCGTCTTTAGCACTCTAATGCGATGACTGCTAAAATGCCCACCCAAGCCACGGGAGATTTCATGACTGCAGGTACCGCATTGGTTGCCCGCACGGGCGCTCAGGCGTTGGCCGGACCGCTCGGGAGTCTCGACGCTTATCTGGATCGCGTCAGCCGCATTCCCGTCCTCACCCGCGAGGAGGAGCGCGCGCTCGCGGAGCGCTTTCGCTCGCAGAATGATCTGGAGGCCGCGCGCGAGCTGGTGCTGTCGCACCTGCGCTTCGTGGTGCACATCGCCCGGGGCTACAGCGGATACGGTCTGCCGGTCGGCGACCTCATCCAGGAAGGTAACGTCGGACTGATGAAGGCGGTCAAGCGCTTCGACCCCTCGCTCAACGTGCGGCTGGTGTCGTTTGCGGTGCACTGGATTCGCGCCGAGATTCACGAGTACGTCCTGCGTAACTGGCGCCTGGTGAAGATCGCTACCACCAAGGCGCAGCGCAAGCTGTTCTTCAATCTGCGGCGCCTGAAAAAGAACCTGACCTGGCTGTCGGCGGAAGAGACGGCGGCGGTGGCACGCGACCTGGGCGTGACCCCGGGCGAAGTCACCGAGATGGAGAAGCGGCTCGCGGCACGCGACATGTCCTTCGATCCGGCTCCCGAGGCCGACGACGAGGAGCTCTACAGCCCCGCGGCGTATCTGCCTGCGCCGGATGCCGATCCGGCCGAGCAGGTAGAGGAAGCCGAGAGCGCGGATGATTCTGCGGACCGGTTGCAGGGCGCCCTCGGCCGCCTCGACGCGCGCAGCCGTGACATCATGCAGCGCCGCTGGATGTCGGATGACAAGGCGACGCTCCATGAGCTCGCCGGCAAGTACGGCGTGTCCGCCGAGCGCATCCGGCAGATCGAGTCGAGCGCGCTCGGGAAGCTCCGCGGCCTGATGGCGGCCTGAGGCGCGCCGCGGTCGATCCGCCAGCGCCGCCTTGCGGCACCCCATCCCTCGGGGTAGCGTCTGGTGCATGCGTAGCGTGACCGACTGGCTCGGCGAGTACGGCGCGAGCCACCAGAACCCCACCAACAAGCTCCTGCACTGGATCTGCGTCCCGCCCATCGTGCTCGCGGCCATGGGATTCCTGTGGGCGGCGCCTGTCCCGGCCGCCTTCAGCGCGCTGTCCCCGTGGGTCAACTGGGCGACGCTGGCGGCCGCCGCGGCGGTCGTTTATTACCTGCTGCTCTCACCTTCGCTCGCCGTCGGCATTGCACTCGCGTTCGGCGTGCTGCTCGCGATCGTGCAGTGGCTCTCCTCGCTCCCCCGGCCGTTGTGGCTCACGTCCCTGGTGATCTTCGTCGCCGCCTGGATCGGGCAGTTCATCGGTCACGCCGTCGAGGGCAAGCGGCCGTCGTTCTTCAAGGACCTGCAGTTCCTGCTGATCGGCCCGCTGTGGCTGCTGGCCGCCGCCTATCGGCGGCTTAGCGTGCCGTACTAGGCGGGCACTCTGCGCCCCCCGGAACCGGGGCGGCCGCACGCACGGCGGCGCTCACCCGCACGTGCAGCTCCTTGTCGAGCGGATCGGGGACCAACTCATCCCCGCGCGCCAGTCCGGCGATGGCATCTGCCGCCGCCATCAGCATCTCATCGCAGAAGGCCCGGGCGCGCGCCTCGAGCGCTCCCTTGAACAGCCCGGGAAACGCCAGCACGTTGTTGATCCCCTTGCCGTCGGCGGCGAAGGCCGCGCCGTGCTCGCGCGCGGCCAGCGGCTCGATCTCCGGGTCGGGATTGGAGATCGCGAGGATGACCTGTCCCTTCCTCACCCACTCCGGCTTGATGAGTCCCTTCACACCGGTGCAGGCAATGACGATGTCGGCGCGCTGCATGAGCGCCGCGAGAGTCACCCCCTCGCCGCCGGAAGCCACCAGCCGCTCGACGGCGGCGGGGTTGGTGTCGGTACCGAGAATGTGCCGGACGCCGTAGGCGCGCAGCAACCGCACGATGCCGTGGCCGGCGGCCCCGAGCCCGATCTGCCCGACGACGCTCGCGCGCAGGTCGATGCCTGAGCGCCGCGCCGCGTTGATGAGCGCAGCCAGCACCACCACCGCGGTGCCGTGCTGATCGTCGTGCAGCACGGGTCTATCGAGCCGTGCGCGCAGCTGATCCTCGATCTCGAAGCACTCGGGTGCCGCGAAGTCCTCCAGCTGGATGGCGCCGAAGGAAGTAGCGATGCCGCTGACGATGTCGACGACGCGCGCCGGCTGCGTCTCGTTCAGCAGGATCGGTACCCCGCTGATCCCGACCAGTTCGGCGAACAACGCCGCCTTGCCTTCCATCACCGGGAGCCCCGCGAGTGCGCCGATGTTGCCGAGGCCGAGCACCGCGGTACCGTTGGTGACGATGGCGACCGTGTTGCCGAGCGCGGTGTACTCGTAGGCAGCCTGCGGGTCCTTCTCGATCGCCAGGCACACCCGCGCCACGCCCGGTGTGTACACATCGCGCAGCACCTCGCGAGTGTTGATCGACAGCGTCGCCACCGTGCGGATCTTGCCGCCGCGATGACGGTTGAAGACGCGGTCGGACTTGCCGACGAAGCGCGCAGTAGGCAGCTGGTCGATGCGCTCGTAGAGCGAGCGGTCGGCCTCCTCGTCCATCTCGAGGGTGATCTCCCAGAGCGTACGGCCTTGCTGCCGCCGCAGCGCGGTGAGACCCTCGATGGCGAGACCGGCCTCGGCGATGACCTGCAGCACCTTGACGAGACTGCCCGGCTGACGGACGGTCTCGATGAGGATGATCTCCGGGATCTTCATGCCCCGAAAGGGTGCCCCAAGGAGGGCCGCGAATCCACTTCGGCGGGGTGCTGATGCCGCCCGTCCCGGATACCCGTTATCATGCGCGCCCCCGACCGGGAGACCCCTTTTCCTGCAGGAGAGAACCGTGGCCAAAGCCGCCGCTTCCAACCCTGAGGCCGCCGAGAAAGCGGCCGGCAGCGTGCTCGATCCGCTGGATCTCTACGGGCTGCGCGCCTCGCTCAGCGACGAGGAGCGCCTGGTACGGGATTCGGTAGCGCGGCTGGTCGATGCCGAGGTGCTGCCGATCATTCAGCGCTGCTTCGAGGAACATCGCTTCCCGAAACAACTGATCCCCCAGCTCGCCGCTCAGGGACTGCTCGGCTCCTCGATCCAGGGCTACGACTGCGCGGGGCTGAATGCCGTGTGCTACGGCCTGATCTGCCAGGAGCTCGAGCGCGGCGACTCCGGCATCCGCAGCTTCGTGTCGGTGCAGTCGTCGCTGTGCATGTATCCGATCTGGGCGTTCGGGTCCGAGGAGCAGAAGCAGCGCTACCTGCCGCGCATGGCGCGCGGTGAGGTCATCGGCTGCTTCGGTCTCACCGAGCCCCACGGCGGTTCCGATCCGGCCAACATGAAGACGCACGCCCGCCGGCGTGGCACGGACTGGGTGCTGAACGGCGCGAAGATGTGGATCACCAACGGCTCGATCGCCGATCTCGCCGTGGTGTGGGCCATGACCCCCGAGGGCATCCGCGGCTTTCTCGTCGAGAAAGGCTCAGCGGGCTTTTCCGCGTCAGAGATCCAGCACAAGTTCTCGCTGCGCGCCTCCGTCACCGCAGCGCTGTTCTTCGACAATGTCGTGGTGCCCGAGAGCCACGTGCTCCCGGGGGTGGTCGGGCTCAAAGGACCGCTGTCGTGTCTCACTCAGGCGCGCTACGGCATCTGCTGGGGCGTGATCGGCGCCGCGCAGGCCTGCCTCAAGCAGCTGCTCGAGTACACCGCGACGCGCACCCTGTTCGGCCGGCCGCTGGCCGCCAACCAGGCGATCCAGATTCGCCTCGCCGACATGGCAAGACGTATCACCACCGCGCAGCTGCTGGCGCTGCAGCTCGGGCGTCTCAAGGATGCCGGTAGGCTGCAGCCGGCGCAGGTCTCGCTCGCCAAGTGGAACAACTGCCGCATGGCGCTCGACATCGCCCGCGATTGCCGCGACATGCTGGGCGGCGCCGGCATCAGTGCCGAGTACGCGCCCATCCGCCACATGCTCAACCTCGAGAGCGTGATCACCTACGAGGGCACCGAGACCATCCACCAGCTCACCATCGGGCGCGAGCTGACCGGCATCAACGCCTTTTGACGCGGGCTCGCGCGGCCGCTCACTTCAAGGCCATCACCGCGGGACTCACCAGGTAGAACCCGATCGCGAGCAGGATCAGGTAGGCGAGCAGGATGAACGTCCAGCCCATGTTGTGGCGGATCACATCCCCTTCCTTGCGCACGAACTTGCTGGTCGAGACCCCGACGCTCGCGGTCTGCGGCGCGATCGGCTTGCCGATTTCCGCGCCGACCGAGTTGAGTGACGGCAGCAGCAGCGGCGGCATACCGAGCTGCGCACCGACCAGCGCCTGGAACTTGCCGAACATGGCATTCGTCGAGGTGTTCGAGCCCGAGAGCGCGACGCCGATAAAGCCGAGGATCGGGCAGACGATGACGAAGGCGGTGCCGAGGCTCGAGAAGCCCTTGGCGAGAGAGGCCGCCATGCCCGAGTAGTTGAAGGTGTAGGCGAGGCCGAAGATGAAGACCCCGACGAGCAGCGCGCCCCACATCTGGTGGAAGCTGCGCCGGAACACCTCGCCGAGCTGGCCGCCCTTGAGCTTGCCCATCGCGAGCAGCAGCACCACCACGATGATCCACGTGGTGAGGATCGCAGTTCCGGCGATGTAGGGCTTGAAGTCGAATACCGCCGTGAGGCTCGGCTTCGCCGCCGTGCAGACGCTCGCGAGCGACGAGCAGCCGATCGCCTGCGCCTTGAACCAGCTCACCTTCGGCAGGTTGGACCAGGGGCCGGTCCAGGGCACGACCACTGCCAGCAGCACCACGAACGGCAGCCACGCCTGCAGCACTTCGCCGAGGTTCAGTCCGTGCCCCGCCGTCTGCCGGGCGGTGGCGGCATCGACCGGTACGCCGCCATAGCCGAGCGTAGTCTTCGGCTGCCAGACCTTGAGGAGAATCAGCAGGGCGGCGAAGCACACCATCGCGCCCACAACGTCGGGCAGATACGGCCCCCAGTAGCGCGCGACCGGGTACTGCCCGGCGACGTAGCCGAGCGAGCCCACCACCGCGAGGGGCCAGCCGCCTCTCATGCCTTCCTTCCCCGACACCAGGTACAAGAGCACCCACGGCGGCAGCAGCGCCAGCACCGCGACGATCGTGCCGACCGAGCCCGACAGGGCGAGCAGCGGATAGCCGGTCACTGCTGCGAGCGCAATGATCGGCGCGCCGAGCGCGCCGTAGGACACCGGGGCGTTGTTGGCAATCGCGGCGACGCGGATGGCATTGAGGTCGGAGATGCCGAGTGAGATCAGGATCGGCGCCACCACCGCCCACGGATAGCCGAAGCCCACCAGGCCCTCGAGCAGCGCGCCGAAGGCCCAGGCGAACAGCATGGTCTGCACGCGCACGTCGAGACTTCCCTGCGCGATCAGCCAGCGCCGGAAATTCTCGAACAGCCCGCTCAGCGACAGCGTGTTGAACAGCATCATCCCCCAGAAGGTGATCCAGTCGACGTTCCACACGCCGGTGGCCGCGCCATACACATAGGCATGCGAGCCGTTGTCGAGCGGCATCCGCCACACCCAGATGGCGAGCGCGAACGTGACGACCGAGCCGACCAGCGTCGCGAGCCACGCCGGCCAGCGGAATACGGCGAGCAGCACCAGCAGCAGAACCACCGGAATCAGCGCCACGAGGCAGGTGAATGTCAGGTTGCCGAGCGGGTCGATCAGTTGCGTGAACATGATGCCTCCCTCGATGCGCGGCGCGGGCAGGTCACGTGCGAGCTGCCTGGAGCCGCACGCGCTTTGGAGTTCTTGCCTGCCAACCGCTGCCGGCGACAACCTAACATGGACGTCAGGTCATCTCAAATTCACGCGCGCCGGTGACGGCACGCGCGTCGGCCACGGCCGAGCTCAGCCGGTCTTTTTCATGGCCGCCGCGACCGCCGTGCCTTGTTCCATGAAGCGCCGGTAGGCCGGCCGCTGCTGCAGGCGGTTTACATAGTCCTGAAACATGGGACGTGGCTCGAGCGCCTTCATCATCATCCCGAAGGCAATCTGCGAGCCGATGTAGACGTCGGCAGCGCTGAACTGCATGCCGAGAATGTAGGGACCGGCGACGATCGCCTTCTCGAGCGTCGCCACGGCGTCCTCGTAGCAGCCGTAACCCAGCGCACCCGGCCGCGAGGGCGCCGGGCGCGACAGCATCCGATCGATCACCGCCGCCTCGAGGCAGCAGCCGAAGAACAGCCAGCGGTAGTAGGTTCCGCGCGCGGGGCTGTCCACAGCCGGCGCGAGCCCCGCGGCGGGGAAGGCGTCGGCCAGGTAGGCGCAGATGGCGCCGCACTCGGTGACCACGGTGCCGCGGTGGACAATCGCCGGCACCTTGCCCATGGGATTGATCGCGAGGTAGCTGGCTTTCTTCTGCTCCTGGCTCTCGAGGTTCACTACTTCAAAGCGATACGGCGCAGCGACTTCCTCGAGCATCCAGTGCACGATGCGCCCGCGGGACATCGGGCTGCTGTAGAAAACAAGTTCGTCGCTCATGAGCGTCTCCCTGGTGGACAGTGGCTGCGCCTGCCGGCGATTCGCGAGTATCGCCGAGCGATGTTACGCGCAGCCGCGGTCCGCGGTCGCCTTCGGCCCCGGGGAGATCGACCGGCGGCCAGACGATCCCGATCGCCAGCAGCGCGAGCAGTGCCAGAGCGTTGCTGAGCCGCTCACGGCGGCACGCCCGCCGCGGCAGCTGCGGCGCGCGGACGCTCATCGCGTGCTGTCCCATGGAGGACGTCATGGGAAGCATTCTGTGCCGGCGAGCGCGCCGCGCGCGGGGCGGGAAAGTGCCGTAGCGGCGGCGAATTGTGGCGCAAAGTGGCGGCCATGGTGCGCTTTCACCGCGCCCCTGCAGCCTGTAGCCTTAGCTCTGCATGAAGCGTCTCGTCGCCATTGTCGAGGATGAAGCGGCGCTGCGCGACAACTACGCCGCCGCGTTCACGCGCGAGGGTTACGCGGTACGCGCGTACGCCAGCCGCGCGCAGGCGATGCAGGCTTTTGCCGCACGCCTGCCGGATCTGGTCGTCATCGACATCTCGCTCGAGGAAGAGCCCGAGGGCGGCTTCGAGCTGTGCCGGCAGTTGCGCGCGCTGTCGGCGGAGTTGCCGATCATCTTTCTCACCGCGCGCGACAGCGAGCTCGACGCAGTCTCCGGCCTGCGCCTCGGCGCGGATGACTTTCTTACCAAGGACCTGAGTATCCCCCACCTCATTGCGCGCGTGAACGCGCTGTTTCGTCGCGTCGACGCGCTGCGCAAGCCCGGCACGCCGGAGGAGATTCTGCGACGCGGCGCGCTCACGCTCGACGTCGAGCGCATGCAGGCACAATGGGACGGCCAGGTCGTGCTGTTGTCGCTCACCGAGTTCTGGATCGTGCACGCGCTCGCGCGCCACCCCGGGCATGTCAGAAGCCGCCAGCAGCTCATGGACGCCGCTAACGTCGTGCTCGATGACAACACTATCACCTCGCATGTGAAGCGCATCCGGCGCAAGTTCCAGAGCATCGATCCGCAATTCGACGCCGTGCAGACGGTCTACGGCATGGGCTATCGCTGGGTCGAGTAGCCCGCGCCTATGTCCCTGCGCCTCAAGCTCCTGGCTCTCGGCCTCGCCACGCTCGTGCTGCCGTGGGCCGGCTGCCGCTATGCGCGCGAGATGGAGTCGGCACTGCGCGAGGGCGAGCAGAATTCGCTCCAGGCGGTCTCGCAGACCATCGCCGCATCATTGCAGGGGCGCACCGACCTGCTGTATCGCGAAGCGCCACCCGCGCCTGAAATCTCCGCCGACGCGCAGAGCGGCGCGGCGGCAGAGGGGGCCGATGCCGCGGGCGCCGCACACGCGGCGCGCGCTGCGAGCTCGGCGGGCTCAGCGGCCGAACCTGCCACGCCGCATGCATTTTTCAAGCCCGGTGCGTATGACCTGCGGCCGCTCGCACTCACCGCGGCGCCGCTCGTGGACGGGTACTCGGACGACTGGCCGCGCGAGCCGGACGCGTGGGCGTACTTCCGCAAGGATGAGCGGCATCGTTTCCGCATTCTCACCGGCGTCTACGAGCGCATGCTGTACGCGCTGCTCGAGGTGCACGACGAGCACCCCGTCTACGATGCCCCCGGCAGCAACACGCTCGATCCCGCGACCTTCGGCGACCGGGTGTGGATCGGGTGGCAGGACGCCAGCGGCGAGCAGCACCAGGCGTTTCTCGCCGCCACCGGTCCCGGAACCCTGACCGCACGGCGCATCGAAGCGGGCGAGTACGGGCAGCAGAGCGCGCCGATCGAGCCGCGCATCCGCGCAGCCTGGCAGCCGACGCCGGACGGCTACCGCATCGAGATGCGCCTGCCGCTGTCGCTGGTCGGCAGCGGTTTCGGGGTGCTGGTGGACGATCGGGATGTGCGCGGTGCGCCGCCGGTGAGCTACGGCACGCTGCGCAGCGACGACCTGCACACACTCGGCCGTCTGCTGGTGGCCGCCCCGGAGCTCACTTCCTACCTCGCGCAGTTCATGCAGCCGGGACTGAAGCTCGCGGTCACGACACCGGACGGTCGCGTGCTCGCGCGTACCGATGCCCTGGCGCAGTCGACCCCCCTGAGCGCCGAAGCGCCACTGCTCGCCCGCCTGTACCGGCGCTTCGTCGACCGGCCCGGTGAACGTCGGCTGATCGAGTCCGACGCTCCGATCTACGACCGCGATCACCAGGAGCTCATCGGCAAGCTCGAAGTGACGCAGACCGCGGACCCCTGGATCCGCCTGCGCGATCACGCCCTCACGCGCATGCTGAATTTCACGCTGAGCACCAGCGTCGTGGCGGTGAGCCTGATGTTCGCATTCGCCGCCTGGCTGGCGCTGCGCCTGGCACGGCTGCGGCAGGCCAGCGAATCCGCCCTCACCGGCGCGCGTCTCGTCACGAGCTTCCCCGAGACCGAGGCACGCGACGAGCTCGGTGCCGTCGCGCGCAGCTTCTCCACGCTCCTCGCGCGGCTCAACGAATACACCAGCTATCTGCGCACGCTCGCCGGCAAGCTTGCCCACGAGATCCGCACCCCGCTCACGATCGTGCGCTCCTCGCTCGACAACCTGGAGGCCGAGCAGGTGCCGGAAGCGGCACGCACTTACCTTGCACGAGCGCGCCAGGGGAGCGAGCGGCTCAACGCCATTCTGCTCGCCATGGGCGCGGCCAGCCGGGTGGAGGAGTCGATCGGCAACGCCGAGCGCGTCAGCTTCGACCTCGTGCCGCTGCTGAGCTCGGCGGTCGCCGCCTACCGCGGCGCCTTTCCCGCGCGTGCCTTCGCGGCGCAGCTTCCTGAAGGGAGCCTCATCCTGAGCGGCGCGCCGGACCTCATCATGCAGCTGCTCGACAAGCTCATCGACAATGCGGTCGACTTCAGTCCCGCGGGCGCCACCATCACGGTACGGCTGCGCGCGGAATCGCAGGCCGCGGTGCTCGAGGTCGAGAACCCCGGTCCCCCCTTGCCGCCGGACGTCGAGCGGCGGCTGTTCGAATCACTGTGGCAGTCACGGCCCGACGGGGACAGCCGGCCCCACTTCGGCCTCGGACTTTACATAGTGCGGCTGATCGCAGAGTTCCACGGGGGGGAGGCCGCGGCGATGAGCCTCCCCAACGGTGCGGGGGTGCGCTTCAGCGTGCGTCTCGCCCGCTAAGGCCACCGTCGGGTCCGCCAATTTCCTGCAGCGCGCGGCACCGCTCAAGCCCCCGCGGGAGACGCTTGTCGACAATTTGAGACATGGCAATTCTTACTGGAATCGGTACAATTGAGCGTGGAAGGCACCGTCTGGAAACGAGTTTTTCTAGAGCGTCGGCTAGGCTGCCCAGACGGTGATGCGTAAACGCAGCGCGGCTGCAGGAGACCAGAAAAGCAGAAAACTCGGGGATCGACGCGGGCACGGGTACGACAGCTCCTAACTTACTGTGGGTTGTCAGGAACGACACGACGCGTGGGTGAACACGCGGGCCTCACGATAGAAGCCGGAGCGGAGCTCCAAGCGTTTCAGCCGGAAAGTCTAGATGCTCGTGATGACGCGACCTGCCGCTGCGCTGCGCCGGCCCATTGGTCCGACAATCGCGCGCAGTGGCCGGAGCTGACAGCGAGCCACCGGGTCACTCGATGAAGACTTGACTCAACAGGCCCCGCCATCTGCGCGGGGCCTTTTTTATTCAGGCCACGGCGAGGTAGTTGAGAATCCCGCGCGCCGCCTCGCGACCTTCGAACACCGCGGTCACGACCAGATCCGAGCCGCGCACCATGTCACCGCCGGCGAACACTCTGGGATTGGTGGTCTGAAAAGCGTTGGCCGCCCCCGCCGACACGCGCACGCGGCCGCTCGCGTGCAGGCGGACGTGATGCTCGTTGAGCCACGACGGCGGGCTCGGCAGGAACCCGAAGGCGATGATCACCGCATCCGCCGGCAGGATCTCCTCGGAGCCCGCCACCGGCTGCGGCAAGCGCCGGCCGCGGGCGTCGGCGGCCCCGAGATGCGTCTCGACCAACTTCACGCCCTCGACACGCTCGGCGCCGACGATCTCGATCGGCTGGCGGTTGAAGAGAAACTCCACGCCTTCCTCGCGGCTGTTCTTGTAGTCGCGGTGCGAGCCGGGCATGTTGCCCTCATCGCGGCGGTAGGTGCAGGTCACCGATTCGGCTCCCTGGCGGACGGCGGTGCGATTGCAATCCATCGCGGTATCGCCGCCGCCGAGCACCACCACGCGCCGGCCTCGCAGGCTGATCAGCGCCTGGGCGGCGCCTGGAAACTCGAGCTCATGGTTGATATTGGAAATGAGGTACGGCAGGGCTTCGTACACTCCCGGAAGGTCCTCGCCGGCGAAGCCGCCCTTCACGGGTGCGTAGGTCCCCATGCCGAGAAAGACCGCGTCGTACTGCCCCAGCAGATCCCCGAAGGGCAGATCGCGTCCGACGTCGCAGCTAAGGCGGAACTCGACGCCCATGCCCTCCATGATCTCGCGGCGCTTCTCCATCACCTGCTTCTCGAGCTTGAAGGGCGGAATGCCGAAGGTGAGGAGTCCCCCGATGCGCGCGTAGCGGTCGAACACCACCGGCTGCACGCCGTTGCGCACCAGGATGTCGGCGCACGCGAGCCCCGCGGGGCCGGCGCCGACGATGGCGACGCGCCGGCCCGCAGGCTGCACGTTGGACATGTCGGGCTTCCAGCCGCGCCTGAGCGCTTCGTCGGTGATGTACTTCTCGATCGCCCCGATGCTGACTGCACCGAGGCCGTCGTTGAGGGTGCAGGCGCCCTCGCACAGACGGTCCTGCGGGCAGATGCGGCCGCACACTTCCGGCAGCGAGTTGGTCTTATGCGACAGCTCCGCCGCCTCGAAGAGATTGCCCTCCTCGATCAGCTTCAGCCAGTTGGGGATGTAGTTGTGGACCGGGCATTTCCATTCGCAGAAGGGATTGCCGCAGGCGATGCAGCGCCCAGCCTGCTGTGCCGCGGTTGCGGCATCGTAAGGCGCATAGATCTCGCGGAAGTCTCTCACGCGCGCTTCGACCGCGGTCTTGGGCGGATCGCTGCGCGGGATGTCGAGGAACTGCAGGTTCTTGTCGGCCATGGCTCAAGCGCCTAGGCGGCGCGCCGCAGGCTGTCGATGAGCGAATCGATCGAGGCCGCCTTCGGCTTCACGACCCAGAACTTCGGCAGGAAGGTGCGCAGGTCGCCGCGGATCTCCTCCGCCCAGCTGCTGCCGGTCGCGGTGACGTGCCGCTCGAGCAGCCCCTCCAGGTGCTGCACGTGCGACTGCATGGCCTCGGGATGAATGCGGCTGATGTCGATGAGCTCGTGGTTGTAGCGGTCGACGAAGTTGCGCTCGAGATCGAGCACGTAGGCGAAGCCGCCGGTAAAGCCGGCGCCGAAGTTGACCCCGGTGCGACCGAGCACGCACACCGCGCCACCGGTCATGTACTCGCAGCAGTGGTCCCCGGCGCCCTCGATCACCGCGACGGCGCCGGAGTTGCGCACCGCGAAGCGCTCGCCGGCAACCCCGGCGGCGTACAGCTCACCGCCCGTGGCGCCGTAGAGACAGGTATTGCCCATGATGACGGTGTGGCGGGCCACGAACGGTGCCCGGCGCGGGTGGCGCAGCACGATCCGGCCGGCTGCCATGCCCTTGCCGACGTAATCGTTGGCATCGCCTTCCAGATACAGGTGCAATCCGCCGGCATTCCACACGCCGAAGCTCTGACCCGCGTGGCCGGTACAGCGTACGGTGATGGGCGCATCCTCCATCGCGTAATTGCCCCAGCGGCGCGCGATCTCCCCCGAGAGCCGTGCACCGATCGAGCGGTTGAAGTTGCTGAGCGCGTAGCTCCACTCGCCGCCGCGCTTGCCTTCGATGGCGGGCAGCAGGTCGCGCACCATGCGCTCGGCGAGCTCACCCTTGTCGAACGGTGCGTTGCTCGCGACGGCACAGAACTGCGGCGCATCGGCGGCGAGCCCCGCGCTCGAGAGGATCGGCGTCAGGTCGAGCTTGCGCTGTTTCGGCGTCACCCCGGGGCGCGCTTCCAGGTACTCGGTGCGGCCGATGATCTCGGCAAGGCCGCGCACGCCGAGGGAGGCGAGGATCTCGCGCACCTCTTCGGCCACGAAACGAAAGTAGTTGATCACCATCTCGGGGAGCCCGGTGAAGTACTTCGAGCGCAGCACGTTGTGCTGGGTCGCAACTCCGGTGGTGCAGTTGTTGAGGTGGCAGATGCGCAGGTACTTGCACCCGAGCGCCACCATCGGGGCGCTGCCGAAGCCGAAGCTCTCGGCGCCGATGATTGCCGCCTTCACGACGTCGAGCCCGGTCTTCAGTCCCCCGTCGGCCTGCAGCCGCACGCGGTGGCGCAGGTCGTTGATGCGCAGCGTCTGGTGCGTCTCGGCGAGCCCGAGCTCCCAGGGCGTGCCGGCGTACTTGATGGAGGACAGCGGGCTTGCGCCGGTGCCGCCGTCGTAGCCGGAGATGGTGATGAGGTCGGCGTACGCCTTGGCGACGCCCGCCGCCACCGTTCCGACGCCCGGCTCCGCCACCAGCCTCACCGACACCAGCGCGGTCGGATTCACCTGCTTGAGGTCGAAGATGAGCTGCGCGAGGTCCTCGATGGAATAGATATCGTGATGCGGAGGTGGGGAAATCAGCCCCACGCCGGGACGCGCGAAGCGCAGCGTGGCGATCATGTCGTTGACCTTGTGGCCGGGCAGCTGACCGCCCTCGCCCGGTTTGGCGCCCTGCGCGATCTTGATCTGCAGCACCTCGGCGTTGATCAGGTATTCGGGGGTGACGCCGAAGCGCCCGGAAGCCACCTGCTTGATCTTGGAGTTCTTCTCGGTGCGATAGCGCGCCGGGTCCTCACCGCCCTCGCCGGAATTGGAGCGCGCGCCGAGACGGTTCATGGCAATGGCGAGCGCTTCGTGCGCTTCGGGCGAGAGCGCGCCGAGGGACATGCCGGCGCCGTCAAAGCGCGCGAGTATCGCACCGGCGGGCTCGACCTCACTCAACGGTATCGCGCGCGCAGCCGTTCGCAGCGCCAGCAGGTCGCGGAAGGTCGAGGGCGGGCGGCTGTTCACCAGCTGCGCGAACTCGCGGTAGTGCGCCGGGTCGCCCGAGATCACCGCGGCCTGCAGCGCCGCGATCACGTCGGGGTTGTACATGTGGTATTCGCCGCCATGCATGTACTTGAGCAGGCCCCCCTGCGCGATCGCCTCGCGCGGATTCCAGGCGAGCCGGGCGAGCGCCAGGGCGTCGGCTTCGAGATCGGCGAAGTCCGCGCCCTGCACACGGCTCTCGGTGCCGGTGAAGCACAGCCGCACCACCTCATCGGCGAGCCCGACGATCTCGAACAGCTGCGCGCTGCGGTAGCTCGAGATGGTGGAGATGCCCATCTTCGACATGATCTTGAACAGACCCTTGCGCACGCCGGCGCGGTAGCTGCGCCCGAGCTCGAGGCGCGCCGCGAAGTCGAGCTTCACGCGCCCGCCGCGCATCATCTCGAACAGCACCTGGTAAGCCATGTAGGGGTACACGGCGGTTGCCCCGTAGCCGATCAGGCAGGCGAAATGATGCGGCTCGCGCGCGGTGCCGGTCTCCACCAGCAGATTGCACTTGCAGCGCAGGCCGGTGCGCACCAGGTGCTGGTGCACCGCTGCGGTCACGAGCAGCGCGTGCGCCGGGATGCGTCCCTTCACCAGGTAACGATCCGACAGCAGCAGCACCAGCTTGCCCTCACGCACGGCGCTCTCGGCCTGAGCGCACATGCGCACGATCGCCGCCCGCAGGCCCTCGCCTGGGGGGTACTGCAGGTCGATGAACTCGTGCGTGACTTCCTCGATCGCGAGGATCTGGCGGAGCTTGCGCTGCGAGAGGATCGGCGAGCCGAGCACCACCTGCCGGGCGTGCTCGGGCGCGGGCTCGAAGATATTGCACTCGGGTCCGATCTGGGTCTGCAGCGACATCACGATGCTCTCGCGCAGCGGATCGATCGGCGGGTTGGTGACCTGGGCGAACTGCTGGCGAAAGTAGTCGTACAGCGAGCGCACCTGGTGCGACAGCACCGGGAGCGGTGTGTCATCGCCCATCGAGCCCACCGCCTCGTTCTCGTCCTGGGCCAGCACCCGGATGATGTCGTCGCGCTCCTCCTGCGTGACGTTGAACATCTTCTGGTAAAGGCTGAGCGTGGCGCGGTCCATGGGCTCGGCCGCGAGCCGCGGATCGACCAGGTCGCTCTCGAGATAGCGCACGCCCTTCTTCAGCCAGCTCTTGTACGGGTGGCGACTCTTCAGCAGCTGGTCGATGTCCTGTGAGGACAGCAGCACGCCGGTCTTGAGATCGAGCGCGATCATGTCGCCGGGGCCGAGCTTGCCCTGCCGCACCACCTCCTCGGGCGGGTAGTCCCACACGCCGGTCTCGGAGGCCACCGTCAGGCAGCGGTTGGCGGTGATGCAGAAGCGCGCCGGCCGCAGCCCGTTGCGGTCGAGCGTACACAGCGCGTAGCGGCCGTCGGTGAGCACCACGCCCGCCGGGCCGTCCCAGGGCTCCATGTGCACCGAGTAGTACTCGTAAAAAGCCCGCAGTTCCGGGTCGATGGCGTCCAGCCCGTGCCACGCCGGCGGCATGAGGAGGCGCATCGCGTGCAGCGCATCAAGGCCACCCATCAGCAGCACCTCGAGCATGTTATCGAGGCTCTGCGAGTCTGACCCGGAGAGCGAGACCAGCGGCAGCACCTCCTGCAGCTGCGGCAGCAGCGCCGAGCGCAGCAGCGGTCCGCGCGCCGTGGCCCAGTTACGGTTGCACTGGATGGTATTGATCTCGCCGTTGTGGGCGAGGTAACGGTAGGGGTGCGCCAGGCGCCACTGCGGCAGGGTGTTGGTCGAGAAGCGCTGATGAAACACCGCCACCGAACTCTCGAGCCGCGCATCGGCGAGATCCGGATAGAACTGCACCAGGTGCTGTGGCATCACCATGCCCTTGTAGACGATGATGCTCGCCGAAAGACTCGGGACATAGAACAGCGGATCCCGCTCGCGAGCTTTCTCGGCGAAGCGGCGTGCCATGAACAGCCGGCGGTTAAAGGCCGCCTCGTCGAGCTCCGCTGTCGGACAGTTGACGAACAGCTGCTCGATGCGCGGCAGCGACCTGAGCGCATCGGCGCCGCAGGCTTCGGTCTCAACCGGCAGCACGCGCCAGCCCGCGACCTCGAGCCCCTGGCGCGCGAGCGCAGCGGCGAGGGTGGCACGGGCCGCCGCCGCTTCGCCCGATTCACGCGAAAGAAACACCAGCCCCGCGGCGAAGCGTCCCCTGAGGTAGATGCCCGCCTCCGCCGCCACCGCACGCAGGAAGCTCTCCGGTCGCTTCAGCAGCAGCCCGCAGCCGTCCCCGGTCTTGCCGTCGGCGGCAATGGCGCCGCGGTGGGTGAGGCGATTCAGCGAGGAAATCGCGGTGTGGACCAGCCAATGACTCGGCGCATCGTCGAGGCTGGCGATCAGACCGAATCCGCAGCTGTCGCGCTCGTAAGTCTCTTTATAGAGTCCGGATGATGGCGCAGGCATGGTGAGCGTCCCGGCAGTCCAATGGGCAGGCGCGCCAGCAGCTGCGACCGTGACGCCGCAGCAACAGACACACCGGCAATTCATGCGCTCAGGAGATCCGCGGAGCTTCAGCGACCGCGAACGTCAGTCGGAACCGCACGGGAGCGTGCAGCGCTGTACCGTCGATCGACTTACACCATCACTATGCGTTCGATAATACCGGCCCGCGAGGCCCTTGCAAGCGCAGCCTCAGCCCGGCGGCTCGCGTACCGTGAGGGCTACCGTCAGCAGCCGCGTGCGGCGCACGATCCTCAGCTCGAGCGTCGTGCCGGGCGGCACCTGACCGAGCTGCCGGTGCAGGGCATCGATGCCGTCGACGGCCTCGCCGTTCACCGCCACCACCAGATCGCCCGGACGCAGATCGGACTGCGCCGCCGGCCCCTGCGCCTCACGCGACATCACTTCCGCTGCGGTCCGGGTGGTGAGGCCGAGCGCCCGCACCAGGCGCAGATCCAGCGGGCGATCGCGGGCCGCAACGCCCAGCCACGCGCGCCGCACGCGTCCCTGCGTGAGAATCTCCGTGAGCACCCACTGTGCGGTCGATGCAGGGATGGCAAAACCGATCCCCTGCGCCATGGCGATGATGGCGGTGTTGATTCCGGCGACTCCACCGGTAGGCACGACCAGCGGGCCGCCGGAATTGCCGGGGTTGAGCGCGGCACTGTGCTGCACCACGTTCTCGATCAGGCGTCCGTGCCGGCTGCGGAGCGATCGACCCAGCGCACTCACCACGCCGGCCGAGACGGTGGACTCGAAGCCGAATGGATTGCCGACCGCGACGACCAGTTGCCCGGCACGCAGGCGCTGCGTGCTGGCGAGCTGTGCATACGGCAACGCGCCCGCCTGCGCGCGCAACACCGCGAGGTCGGTCGCCGGATCGCGCCCTGCGACCACCGCCGGCACACTGCGCCCGTCGACGAAAGCGACGCGCGCCTCGCTCACCCGCTGCACGACGTGCTCGTTGGTAAGGAGGTAGCCGTCCGGCGTGACCACGACGCCGGATCCGGCACCGCCACGCGCGCGTTCGGCTTCCGCAGCGCCCCCCACGTACACGCTGACCACGGCCGCACCAACCCGCTCCACCGCGCCGACGACGGCGGCGGAGTAGGCGTCCAGCGGATCGGGCGAAGACGGCGACTCCGGCGCGGCCGGCGAATCGGGGGTCACTGACCCGGTCGCGCCCTGCGGCGCGGGTTCCCTGTCGAGCATCGCACCGGCATGGGGGTCGCCGCAGTGAAACTCAAGGCCCCGGCTTCGGGGCCGGTGGCGGCGATCAGCAGCGGCGCGAGCCCCGGCGGCCTGCGGCGCGCGTGCCGGCCGCGCGCGTCCCCCGCCGATTCCTGCGAGAATCGCCGCGGGCTGCATGATTTCACTGCAACACACCGCCATCCTGCTGGCTGCGGCCGTAGTCGCGGTGTCGCTGTTTCGCTTCCTGCGCCTGAGCTCGATCCTCGGCTACGTCGCCGCGGGGCTGGTCGTTGGTCCCTGGGGGCTGGGTCTGATCGGCGACGTCGACCGCATCATGCACGTGGCGGAATTCGGCATCGTGCTGCTGCTGTTCATCATCGGGCTCGAGCTGCAGCCGACGCGGCTGTGGGTGATGCGGCGGATCGTGTTCGGGCTGGGGGCGGCGCAGGTGGCGCTGTGCACCCTGCTGTTGAGCGCACTCGCGTGGGCACTCGGCCAGTCTCCCACCGCCGCCTGGATCATCGGCTTCGGTCTGTCGCTCTCGTCGACGCCACTCGTGCTGCAGGTGCTCGCCGAGCGCGGCGAGCTGCGGACCCGGTACGGCCGCGCGGCCTTCGGCATTCTGTTGTTCCAGGACCTCGCCGTGCTGCCGGTGCTCGCGGTGCTGCCGCTGCTGGCCGCGGCCACCCCGTCGCAACCCGCCGCGGGCAGCTGGTGGGTTGCGCTGCTGAAACTCGCCGCGGTGGTAGCCGGAGTCGTCATCTTCGGCGGACGGCTGCTGCTGCGTCCGGCGCTGCGCATCGTGGCGCGGGTGCGTGTCGGGGAAGTGTTCACCGCGGCGGCGCTGCTTACGGTTATCGCCACGGCGATGCTGGCGAACCGTCTCGGCCTCTCGGCCTCCCTCGGCGCCTTCGTCGCCGGCGTGCTGCTCGCCGACAGCGAGTTCCGTCACGAGCTGGAAGCGGACCTCGAGCCGTTCAAGGGGCTGCTGCTCGGGCTGTTCTTCATCTCAGTGGGTATGGCAGCGAACCTGGGGCTGTTTCGCTCCGAGCCCCTGACCCTGCTCGGTCTCACCGCGGGGTTCCTCGCCATCAAGGTTGTCGCGATCGCCGCCCTGGGGCGGCTCGCGGGCCAGCAGACCGAATCGGCCTGGCGACTGGGGTTTGCGCTGCCGACCGGGGGCGAGTTTGCGTTCGTGCTGTTCACTCTCGCGGCACGCGAGCGCATTCTCACGACGCACACCGCGGACCTGCTGATCCTGGCGGTGACCTTGTCAATGCTGCTCGGCCCGCTGCTGCTGATCGCGCACGAGGCACTCAGCCGCCGCCTGAGCCCGCCGGCGGCACCCTTCGACACTATCGACGAGCACGATGTCCCGGTCATCATCGCCGGCTTCGGTCGCTTCGGTCAGATCGTGGCCCGCGTTCTGCGGGTCAAGGGGCTGCCATTCACCGCGCTCGACAGCAGCCAGACTCACGTCGACTTCGTGCGCCGCTTCGGCAATGAGGTCTACTACGGTGACGCCTCAAGGCTCGACCTGCTGCGGGCCGCCGGCGCGCAGACCGCCCGGGTCCTGGTGCTGGCGATCGACGATGTCGACGCCTCGGTGCGTACCGCCGTGCTGACGCGCGAGCAGTTCCCGCACGTGAAAATCTTCGCGCGCGCGCGCAACCGTCAGCACGCCTTCGCCCTCAGGGATGCCGGCGTCACCAACATCATCCGCGAAACCTACGCCTCGAGCCTGGAAATGGCGGCCGCCGTGCTCGAGGCGCTCGGCGAGACACCGGGCGTCGCGCGCGAGGTGGTGCGCCGCTTCCGCGTACATGACCAGGAGACTCTCGAAGCGCAGTACCAGGTCAAGGAGGACGAGGAGAAGTTCCTCGCCACCTCGCGCGCCGCCGCGCAGCAGCTCGAGAAGCTGTTCGAAGCGGACACCTCCAGTGAAGCGACGCAGCGCCGTGGATGAAGCACGCAGCGTTCGCGATTTCTGGTTCGGACAGCTGCCGCTGTCGGCCGCGACGCTGAACAGTCGCATCCGCTTCTGGTTCGGGGACGAGCCCACCGCGACGCGGCAGTGGCGCGATGCGCAGATCCGCATCCGCTTCCGCCCGCTGTTCGAGCGCGCGGCCGGCGGACAGCTGGCTGGCTGGGCCGACGGGCCGCGGCGGCGCCTGAGCCTCATCCTGCTGCTCGATCAGTTCCCGCGCAACCTGTTCCGCGGCACCACCCGCGCGTTCGCCACCGATGACCAGGCGCTCGCGCTCACCCTCTCGGGCATGCAGTCCGCCGCCGACGCCGCGCTCGATGTGGTGGAGCGGATCTTCTTCTACATGCCGCTGCAGCATGCCGAGAGCCGCGAAGTGCAGGACGAGTCGGTTGCCGCCTACCGGCGGCTGTTGAGCGAGGTGCCCGCGGAGCTGCGCGGTCCGTTCTCCGGTGCGCTGCGCTCGGCCGAGAATCACCGGGCGATCATCGAGCGCTTCGGCCGCTTTCCCTATCGCAACCACGTGCTCAGGCGCGCCAGCACCGGCCCCGAGGAAAAGTGGCTGCGTGCGGGCGGCGAAAGCTTCGGTCAGTAATCCCCGGCGAGTCGCTCGAGGTGGCGAATGCGACTCTCGAGGTCACGCTGCGCCTCGAGCAGCTCCACCGCCAGCGCCGCCCCGCTCACATTGACGCCGAGATCGTGCATCAGACGGCCCGCGATCCGCAGCCGCGGCAGCGCGGTCGCCGAAACCTGCCACTCGCCGGGAACAGTCTCGCGCGATGCCACGACGCCGAGCGCGGCGAGCTCGAGCAGCGCCTGCAGATCGAGGCGACAGAGCTCGCAGATCTCGCTGGCGGCGATCCAGTCGCCCTCACCGAGTACATGGGCTTGAAGCACCTGCATCACCCTCATGCGTCACCTTCCCTCGCCGGCGCGCGGATCGAAGTTGAGCTTGGCACGCATCTCTTCGTACAGCGCCTTCGCCTGTGCCGAGTTCGCCGGAGGCAGGACTACCTTGAGCTGCACGTACTGGTCCCCGGGCGGCCGGCCGGGCAGGCCGCGCCCGCGCAGCCGCAGCTTCTGGCCGGACTGTGCTCCTGGCGGGATGTGCATCGCCACCTCGCCGCCGAGCGTCGGCACCGTCACCGCAGCGCCGAGCGCGGCTTCCCAGGGCGCGACCGGAAATGTCAGCGTGACGTCGCGGTTGTCGAGCGTAAAGCGCCGGTGCGGCAGGATGTGCGCCTCGAGGTACAGGTCCCCCGCGGCACTGTCGCCCGCGCCCCGCTCGCCCTGGCCGGCGAGACGGATGAGCTGTCCTTCGCTGACGCCGGCCGGAATGGTGACGCGCACCGTGTGCGAGCGCAGCTCCACCGAGCCGTCGGGCTTGATCTCGGGACGCTTGAGTTCCAGCGTGCGGGTCGTGCCGCGAAAAGCCTCCTCCAGCTCGATATCGATACGGGCGTGATGATCACGTGCGCTGCGCATGCCGCCCTGAGCGAACGGCGTGCCGCCGCCGAACAGTGAGGAGAAGAAATCGCTGAAGTCCTCGTGGGCGAAGCCTCCGTCGGCACCTGCGCCCGGCTGCGCGCGTGCGCGCCGCGCTCCCCCTGCGGGGCGTCCGGAGAACTCAAAGCCGCTGCCCCAGTCCGGCGGCGGCCGGAACTGCTGTCCGGACTTCCATTCGCTGCCGAGCTGGTCGTAGGCAGCGCGCTTCTCCGGATCCTTCAGCACCTCGTACGCTTCCTGCATCTCCTTGAAGCGCGCCTCGGCGTTCGGCTCCTTGCTGACGTCAGGGTGGAACTTGCGCGCCAGCCGTCGGTAGGCGCTCTTGATCTGATCCGCCGTGGCGGCGCGCTCGACGCCCAGGATCTGGTAATAGTCCCGGAATTCCATGATGCGGATTCTAGCCGCAGCACGCACTGCCCCGGTGCGCGCGCCCGCGGCGAAGCACCCGCACGAAAGCCTGTCGGGTCGGTGCCGCGGCGCATGGGGTGACCCGATGAGGGCCGGTCAAAAAAAGCGCCGCGAAGCGGGGGAAGTCGCGTCGCGGCGCGCAGGAGCGAACACGGGGAAGTTGTTCGCAACTGGGTATAGATCAGCAAGGCCCGTGCCAGCTTGAGAAATCACACTAAAACAAAGAGTTAGTAGACGTGGGAGTGCCATCGCGGGGTGACGGAAATTGTCACTTTGGGGCCCACGCGCGCACGTTCGGCCCTGCCGCAGCCTGTGGGAAGTGTCTCGCGCGAAGGGCCTCAGCGCGGCACGACCGGCACGCAGGCCTGGTCCTTCTCCTTGAGTGAATTGCAGATGGCGCGCGCCTGCTCTTCACCTGCCGCCGTGACCTGCAGTCGGTAGAGCTGCCCGGTTGCGCTGCTCGCGACGACGATGCGCGGCGACAATCCGCCCAGCTCGGCGCCAAAGCGCCCCTGCAGCCGCTGCCATTCGCGATCGGCGCCTGCGGGGCTGCCGAAGGCGCCGAGCTGCACCCCGTAGCCGGCGGCCGGCAGTGCGCCAGTGTCGAGGCGGTGATCAGTTGCTGCGGGCGCCGGCTGAGCGGGCTCGCCGGGTGCGGCCGTCGCTCCCCCGGACCTGTCCGGCGCCGCCATGCCCGCCGGCGCATCTGAGGGCGCTCCAGACGGGGCGGTCGCAAGGCGCAGCGCCCGCACGCCACGGTTCGCCTGGGCCGCCGCGGCCTCCTCCGGCGTCTGAGGCGGAGTGCGCGGGGCGGAGCCCAGAGAGAAGGCCTCGATACGGATGCGCGCTTCCTCGGACCATCTGCCGCTCGGGTGCTGCGCCAGAAATCCGCGATAGGCCTCGATGGTTCCCGCACGGTCGGCGCGTTGCCAGTCACGCTGCTCGGCGATCTGGGCGACCCGCGCCCGGGCCTGCGGGACGAGCTCACTGTCGGGGTGCTGCTCGAGGAATCTCTGCCAGGCCTCACTGGTGTCCGCCCCCTCGGCGGCCCGCCAGTCCTGCTGCTCACGGCTGCAGGCGGCCGCCAGGCCCAACAGAACCGCGACCAGCGCGATTCGTCCTGCTTGGAATGTGACCATGGTCGGCACCCTGGCGGAGCAGCGTTCGTATTATGACCCTGGTGCATTCCAGGGAGCAGCGGATGATTGAAACACTAAAGCGCAGGCTGGTCGACCAGATCGGCGAATCGCCGACGTTCGTCGCCGAGGGCTCCCAGCTGACCGGCGATGTGGAAACGCCCGGCACGCTGGTGGTCTCCGGGACAATCCGCGGCGACGGGCGGGTCGGTGGCGCGCTGCACATGGCGGTGACCGCGCGGTGGGAGGGCGAGATCCATGCCCGAGCCGCGGTGATCGCCGGCAAGGTCATCGGCAGGCTCGTGGTCGCCGAAAAGCTGGAGGTCGGCATGAGCGCGGTCATCCACGCCGATGTGGTAGCGCGCAGCATCGCCGTCGCCAAGGGCGCCATCATCGACGGGGCGGTAACCGTCACCAGCGGGCAGCCGATCCTGCAGTTCGAGGAGAAGCGCGGCACGCGCTCCGAGGCAGTGGCCACCCCGCGCGCCGAAGTGGCCGGCGCGAAGCGCTGAACATCCGACTCAGCCCGTCCCGTGCAGGTTCGCTTCGC
The DNA here is from genome assembly GCA_036008385.1 of Steroidobacteraceae bacterium. GTDB lineage: Bacteria > Pseudomonadota > Gammaproteobacteria > Steroidobacterales > Steroidobacteraceae > 13-2-20CM-66-19. Next base: position 172,095 of record DASYNX010000025.1, on the reverse strand, counting down.
CGGCAGCGGTGAGCAGTGGCTCCGGCGCGCTTGCCCCCAGCAGCGCCATGATGCGCCGCTCGAGCCAGGTCGGACCGCTCAGCTGCTCGAAGAATCCACAATGACCCCCGCGACGCGTCACGGTGATGGATAGCGCCGCGGGCCGCGCGAGCTCGGCCAGCCCGGCGGCCGGAATGATCGGATCATCGAGCGATATCAGGACGTTCGCCGGCGCCTCGAGGGTCGCCAGTCGTCGACCGGTGATGCCGTAGCCGTGCAGGTAGTCCTCGAGCGTCGGGAAGTCGGTGTAGCAGCGCACCAGCTCGGCGGTCATCAGCTTCAGGTCGCGCAGCCGCGCGAGCTCGCGAAAGTCATAGGTGTCGGGCCACGCCGCCTGCTTCTTGCGCAGGCTCCGCAGCCACTTGCGCACGAAGTAGGCCTCGTAGCCCGGCGGACCGGTCTGCAGCGCCGCCAGTGTGCCGGGAGGATCGAGCACCGGCGACACCGCCACCACCCGCGCCAGCTCGAGCCCGACCGCCGGTGCCCGCGCCGCCACGCGCAGCCAGAAATTACCGCCGAGCGAGAAGCCGACGAGTTGCAGCGGCCGGCCGTTGAAGTGTCGCTGCAGTGCGGCCACCGCGCCGACCACCTCCGCCAGCCGGCAGGAGTGGAACAACTCGCGGTTGAGGTGATGCGTCTCGCCATGATCGCGCAGGTTGAGCCGCACGACCTCGAAGCCGCGTTCGAACAGCTGCGCCGCGAGCGACAGCACGTACAGCGAGTCTGCGCTTCCCTCCCACCCGTGCAGCAGCACGACCGGGCCCGCCGCGCTGTGCGCCGGCGTGGAGATGAAACACTGCAGCCGCACCCCGGCACCGCAGTCGAGCAGCAGTTCACCCGCCGCCGCCGTGAGCGGCGCCGAGCGCCGCAGCACGCGGCCGCGGCGCCACGAGGTGCTCGCCAGCATCGACTGCACATGGCGGTTGCGCAGCCAGAACGCGGGCGCGAAGTCGGCGGCGGCGGTGTGCACGGGCGCAACGACGGCGTTCAACGCACGCGGATCTCGACCCGGTTGTTGGCGCCGGCGGCGCGGTTCCACTCGCCCGCGGTGAGCTCCGCCGCCGGCGTGGGATAGGGCGCGACCGTGTTGGCCGGGTCGCCCACCGCTACCTGCACATCGAGCGCGCCGTGACTGGAGGTGCGGACCTCGCCAATCAGGTTGGCGAGCGCGAGCGGCGTACGCTGCGCGGCCGAGAGCGCCTCGTCGGAGGGGTTGCCGACCACGTCGCACTTGGCAAACGCCGTCTCATCGGGTGCGAGGGAGTAGCCGTCGAGCGCATTGCCCACCAGACAGAAACGCCCGGCGAAAGACCTGATGTCGACGACGCCCGCGACCTTCTGCCCGTTCAGCTTGTAGAGCAGCCGGCGGATGAACTCGAGGCGCGCGCCGCCGAGCGCGTCGGCTCCGTAAGGCACCGGCAGGATCCGGACATCGCCCGCCGGTGCCGTACCCGGCACGCCCGCCGGGGCTGCGGCCGCGCCTGCTGCTGCCGCGCCTGCTGCTGCCGCCAGTGGCAGCGCTGCGGCTGTGGGTGTCTGCTGCTCGCGCAGCTGCATCACTTGCACGTTGAGCGCCACGAGCAGCCGCTCGCTGCGCCACCACAGCGCGGTGCTGAGGAGCGCGATCGCGAGCGCCGCGCAGGCGACCACCCACGGCCACGGCACGGCGCGAGGCGCCGCAGGCTCGGGCAGGGACGCCGCCGCCGGGGACTGTGGGGGCAGCGCCTCGAGCAGCAGCGCGCGTATCTCGGCCGTAATGCGGTCGGTCTGCGTGTCGACGCCGGCGACCAGCGCGCGGCGCAGCTCGGCGAAATGCTCGCGCAGCGCCGTCTCGGTGAGCGCCTTGGAGGGGGCGGGCTGGCCCAGTTCGGGCGGCACGCCCTCGACGTGCACGTTGACGGCGGTGAAGCTCGACTGCTCGCCGCTGCGGCGGTCGGGTACCAGGTGCAGCTGGTAGAGCACCTTGGAGACGTCGGTCGGCTTGATCTGCTTCGGCAGCACGCCCACCGCACCAAGCGCGCGGGCCTGGCCGAGATACAGTTCCCCCTCCTGGGAGGTGTACATCATGATGGGGATCGTGGCCGTGCGCGGGTCGTTCTTGATCGCCTGCACCGCCTGCAGGCCGTCCATCCCCGGCATCAGGTGATCCATGAAGATCACGTCGGGGCGATTGCTGGTCAGATAGTCGATGGCGGCTTCGGCGCTCTCCGCACTGTCGACGTCGATGTCGTACTTTTCCAGAACCCGGGCAAGAAACAGGCGCGCGGACTTGGAGTCGTCCACGATCAACGCCCGTTTTGCTCCCATGCGCCGCTCCACACACCGCGGTCCGGTACGCGCACAAAGTGTAGCCGAGAACCGTCCGTGTCAACTGCTGTCGCGGACTGAAGACGACCGCGACGTGAGATCAGGACACGCGCCGCGGCCGACTTAACACATCACGCGCACCAGGCGCGCAGCTCGCGACCCCGCGCAGCTCGCCGTAGATCTGCGCCAGGCGGCGGGCCATCGCGGCCGACGACCAGGTACGCGCGTAGGCGCGGCCTTGCTCGGAGAGCTGCCGGCGCAACCGCGCATCGCCGAGCACGCGTGCCACCGCGGCCGCGAACGTCGCCCGCTCCTCCGGCACGACCAGCGCGCCGCTGGCCGGAACGAGGATCGAGCGCGTGCCGAGCTCAGCGGTGGATACCACCGGCGCACCCTGGGCCATAGCCTCGAGCAATACCAGACCCTGCGTTTCAGTGCGCGAGGCGAACACGAACACGTCCGCCGCGGCATAGCAGTCGAGCAACGCGCTGTCGCGCTCGAGATAGCCGGCAAGGTGCACGTGGCGCTCGAGCCCGAGTGACCGCACCTGCGCGCGCAGCGCCTCGCGCGCCGGCCCCTCGCCGGCGATCACCAGCAGCGCGCTGGGCACGGACCTGAGCAGCTCGGCAAACACCTCGATCAGGAAGCCAATGTTCTTCTCGTGTGCCACGCGGCCGACGTGAATGATGAGCGGGCGATCGGGGTCGATGCCGGCGCGCGTACGGAACGCGCGGCCGTCGCCGGGCCGGAAGCGGTCCGGCGCGAGCCCGGTGGGCAGGACATGGATGGGCGTCGTGACACCGTACGCGGTGAGTACCTCGCGCATCGGCTCGGAGGGGGCGATCAGGGCCTGCACCGCCGCACACTGCGAGCGCGTGAAACTGCGCGCCAGCAGCCGGCTCACGGGGCGGGGCAGCACGGGCACGTAGTGGTGCAGGTATTCCTCGAAGAAGGTGTGATAGGTCGCGACGCACGGCACCCGGGCGCGGCGCGCGCAGCGCACCCCTGCGTAGTGCGCCACGAACGGAGTCTGGATATGCACCAGGTCGAACTCACCCGCTGGTAGCTCATCGAGCGTGCGGGTCAGTGCGCGCCACGCCATGCGCCGGTCCTCCGGGTCGAGTGGCACGCGTTTAGCCGGCACGCGCAGCACCCCCTGCTCGTCGGGCAAACCGTCGCCACCGTCAGGCGCCGGCGCACCCGTCGGCGCATAACGCGGTGCCACCAGCCTTGTGGCGACGCCGACGCTCGCCAGGTCCTGACGGAAGGTGCGGATCGATGTCGAGACGCCGTTGACGCGTGGAAAGTAGACGTCGGAGATGAGCAGGACGCGCACGCGTGCTAAAGCCCCCCGCGAAATTGCGCCTGCCGCGACTGGCCGGCGCTCACGCGATTGATCCGACGCGCTTCTCGGGGCCCGGCACAGCGCCGGCGCGCGAGCCGCGCCGTCAGGTGAGAGCCGCGTATCACTTCAGATGAGCTGCCTTCGGATCAGCTGCAGGCCAGACCAAGCTCCGCCAGTGCAGCGCCGACGGCCGCCCCGGCGAGTACGTCCGAAGGATAATGCAGGCCGAGCACCACGCGCGAGCCGGCGATCAGCGCCGCGAGCGGCAGCAGCACCCAGGCGAGCTCGGGGAAGTGCGCGCACGCCTGCCAGGTAAAGGACACGGCGTGCAGGGTATGCCCGGACGGGAAGCTGTAGCGGTCGAGCGGCGCCGCCGCGCGATTGATGGCGGTGTGGGTGATGAACGGCCGCTCGCGCACGAACAGGCGCTTGAGCAGCGCGTACAGGATCACCCCGAGAGCACCGGTGAGTGCCATCACGAGCGCCGGCCTCGCAGCCGCCGCACCGTACAGCAGCGGCAGCGCGAGGATCAGCAGGTACCAGACGATGCCGTCGCCGAGGCGGCTGGCGATCTGGAAGATGCGCCGCGGCAGCGCCCGGGCGGCGCCGCGATTCAGTCTGCGGCACAGGCCGTATTCGGCAGCGTCGATGCGCGCCAGCAGCGTCGTCAGCCCGGTCGCTTTCATGTGGCCTCAACCTCCGGTTCGGCGGCCCATGAGTGGACGCGTACAGCCTCGCGCTGCAGCGCGTCAGCCCCGTGACGAATATATGAAAGTTTTGTTTCTACAATGAGTTAGGCACTATTTTTTGTGCTTTACATCACATAATCCTGCGCCTCCTGCCGAGGGCGGGCCCGCGCGGGCTGCTCCACGGATTATGGTAACTCCCAGGCTGAACATCCTCGCCTCATGGCTCGCCGTGAGGAGACGGCGTTCAGGCTCGACGACCCACTGAGGAAATGGGAGGGGCCGGCAAGACCGGCGGGTGGGAGTACCCCTTCCAGCGATACTTCGTCAGTCAGCTAACTATAGTGACAAGAAAGAAATACAAGCATATGTGGCTGAGCCGCCAGCGTTTTTTACGCGTTTTTTCAGGTGACGCAATAGTTCGATGAATGGCGAACTATCGTCCAAAGGACCCTCGCACCTCTCTGCCTGGACATCATGTCGACGGTCAGGCGGCATCAACGGTCAGGCGGCGCTCGCTCAGCGTGCCGCAAGCCGTGCCAGCGCCGCCGCCGCAAAGCGCGCCGCCGAGGGAGGCGCGTATGAGAAGAACAACGACGGCTCGGCGAGCTCGAGCTCGAGCACGCACGGATGGCCGTGCTCATCGCGGATGAGATCGACGCGCGCGTACAGCAGCTCGCCGAAGCGCAGCTGCCCCAGCACGCGCTCGCCGACGGCGAGCTCGTCAGCACCCGGAACGCGCACCGTGATCTGCTCGGGGGCGAACAGCGCCGCGGACGCCGGCGCGCCCGCCGGCAGCAGCGGTCCCTTGCGGATGGCGTGGCTGAAGCGGCCGGCGATGAAGATCAGGGCGGTCTCGCCGTGAGTGTCCACGCCCTGGTAGTAGGGCTGCAGCATGAGGCTGCGCCGTTCGTCGAGCAGCTCACCCATGTGCGCGAGAATCTCCGCGGTCGCAGCGCCCGCGTGGCGGCGGGTGTCGCGGGCGCCCGCGCCCACGGCCGGCTTCACCACCAGCTCCTCGCACGGGTGCCCGGCGAGAAACTGCCGCAGCACCTCGCGCGCTTCAGCGCCCGGCTCGGCGAAGGCGGTTGCCACGATCGGCATGCCCGCTGCCGCCAGTGACTGCAGATAGTGCTTGTCGGCGCTCCAGCGCACCACCGGCTCGGGGTTGAGCAGCAGCGTGCTCGCGGCGGTGCGCTCCACCCAGGCAAGGAACTGCGTCAGTCGCTCGGTGTAATCCCACGCGGAGCGCAGCAGCGCGAGATCGAAACGCGCCCAGTCGACGTTCGGGTCGTCCCAGTCGGCGATCTCGGCGCGGGCGCCTGCGGCAGCGAATGCCGTAAGAAGCAGGGGCAGGTCCTCGTCCAGACCGCGCGCGGGGCGCGCGGTCACCAGCGCAACGGCGGCGCTCAATCCCGGATTCCCGTGCCGTGGTTCATCAGCGCGACGGCGATGCCGAACAGCAGCACGGCCGCCGCCGCCATCAGCGCAAACGCGCTGCCGACGTGGACGTCCGACACTCCGAGGAAGCCGAAGCGGAAGGCGTTGACCATGTACAGGATGGGATTGGCGTACGAGAGGCTGCGGGCCCAGTCGGGCAGCAGGCTGATCGAGTAGAACACGCCGCCGAAATAGGTGAGCGGCGTCAGCACGAAGGCCGGGATCCAGTTGACCTGGTCGAAGTTCTTGGCAAACAGCGCGTTGAGGAACCCGCCGAGCGCGAAGATGAGCGAAGTCAGCAGCAGCGCCGTGAACACGACCAGCAGGTGGTGCACGTGCAGATGCGTGAAGATGAGCGACACGGCGGTCACCGCCACGCCGACCAGCAGCCCACGCACGATTCCGCCGGTGGCATAACCGGCAACGATCACCCAGTTCGGCAGCGGCGACACCAGCAGCTCCTCGACGTGCTTGCCGAATTTGGCGCCGAAGAAGGACGCCACCACATTGCCGTAGGAGTTGGTGATCACCGACATCATGATCAGCCCGGGCGCGATGTACTGCTTGTAGTCGAAGCCGCCCATGGTGCCGACGCGCCGCCCGATGAGGCTGCCGAAGATCGCGAAGTACAGCACCGCGGTCACCACCGAGGGCACGATGGTCTGGCCCCAGATGCGGATGATGCGGCCGTACTCGCGGATCACGATCGTCTTGAAGCCGATCCAGCGCACCACGTTGAGCCGGATCGGTGTCGTGCCGGGAAGCGCCACGGTGCTCATCGCGACGCCCCCGCGCGCAGCGGTGCCGCGGCCGGCGCCGGCGGCGGCGAGCCGGCCTCGAGGGCGCCTTCGCCGCCTTCGACCAGCCGCATGAAGATCTCCTCCAGGCGGTTCACCTTGCCGCGCATGCTGAGCACTTCGATACCAAGCGCCGAAAGGCGCGCGAACATGTCGTTGAGGTTCTCCTCCTTGGAAACCTCCACCTCGAGGGTGTGATCGTCGACCAGGGTGACCTCGTAGCCCTCGAGCATCGGGGCTGCGGCGAGTGAATCACGCAGATTGAGCACGAAGGTCTCGACGTGCAGCCGCCGCAGCAGACTGCTCATGCGATCGCGCTCGACGATGAGCCCGCCGTTGATGATGGCGATGTTGCGGCACAGCGTCTCGGCCTCTTCCAGGTAATGCGTGGTGAGGATGATGGTCGTGCCGCGCGCATTGATCTCGCGCAGGAACTCCCACATCGAGCGGCGGATCTCGATGTCGACGCCGGCCGTGGGCTCATCGAGAATCAGCAGGCGCGGCTCGTGCATCAGCGCGCGCGCGATCATCAGGCGGCGCTTCATGCCGCCGGACAGGCCGCGCGAGATGCCGGCGCGCTTGTCCCACAGCTGCAGCTGCTTCAGGTATTTCTCCGCGCGCTGGCGCGCCACGACGCGCGGGATGCCGTAGAAACCCGCCTGGTTCACGACGATCGTGTAGGGCGACTCGAACATGTTGAAGTTGATTTCCTGCGGCACGACGCCGATGCATGCCTTGGCGGCCTCGAGCTCGCGATCGATGTCGTGGCCGAAGACGCGCGCCTCGCCCGCGGTCTTGGTGATCAGCGAGGTGATGATGCCGATGAGAGTGGTCTTACCGGCACCGTTGGGACCGAGCAGTGCGAAGAAGTCGCCGCGCTCGACCTCGAGGTCGACTCCCCGGAGCGCCTGGACGCCGTTCCTGTAGGTCTTGGTGAGTCCCCGCACCGAGAGTGCATTCATGGGCGCGAGGATCGGGGCTGGCGCGCGCCGGCGCAAGTGAGGCGCCCGCGTCAGCTCGCCGCGGCGGCCTTACTGGTGGGGACGCCCTGCCTCCAGCGGGGTATTGACGGGCAGATTGTCGACCGCGCGCTGTCGCCGCGCGGCTCGCGGGAAACTAGCGCAGTGGCTCGCGCTCGTGCTCCGGCTTGCGGGAGGAGGCCTTCACGCGCGTGCGCCACACTTCGTACGGGTCCCAGCCCGCGTGCGTGTACGCGAGTGTCTCGCGCTCGTCGGTTTCGCTGAATTCCTCATTTGCCGCCGGCGTGACCCGGGGGCCTGCGGGAAGTCCTTCCGCACCTTTCCTCTTCATTCCCCGCGCTCCTGCTTGTTGTCGAGAAATCCTTTATTGATCTGTCTGCCTGTCGCCCTTCCTTAGCGCGACGCGGCTGTCAGAGTGTATGTCCTCCGGGGCGCAAAAGCGAACCGGCCGGCGTGAAAAAGCGGTTGATTATGTTAAGGTTAAATGAAACTTAACCTAGCGCGCCGGCTCACTCGGCGAAGTAGCGCGCCAGATACTCCGCGAACGTTCCCCGGTCCGCCGACTCGATCGCCCGCTGCGCCGCAAGGGACTGCTCGGCCTCCTGCGAGAACTCGCGCAGCCGCTCTTCGTTCGGCGGGTATAGATCAAGAAAATAGGCCTTGTGCATCGCCGACATGCGCAGGGCGAGGTCAAAGAACGATTCCCCGGCGGTAAGCTCGGCCATGAGCCGTGCCGAAGGGGTGAGCGCCACATCCTCGACCTTGGCCGTCTGCGTGGCCAGCGCCTGCGAGTACGGCCGGCCGGGATCGCCCTGATCGAGCAGGTCGCAGATGCCGGTCATCGAATCGAGCAGCTCGCGCGCCCACTCGCGCATCGGCTGGCTGCGTCCCTCGCGCCACAGGGTGAGCCCTGGCTCGCGGCCGCGGCGCGCCACGGTGACATGGTTCTCATCGAGCAGCGTCTGCTCGTCCGTGGCGATCGGCGCGCTGTCCTTCATCAGGCACAGCGCGAGGAAGGCCTCGAGGAAGCGCAGCTTGTTCTGATTCACCCCGACCGGGTCGAAGGCACTCACGTCGAGCGCGCGCACTTCCACGTATTCCACCCCGGCGCGCCGCAGCGCCTTGGTGGGCCGCTCGCCGGAGCGCGCCACGCGCTTGGGGCGGATGAAGCTGTAGTACTCGTTCTCGATCTGCAGGATGTTGGCGTTGAGTTGGGCGTACTCGCCGTTCACGCGCACGCCGAGGGCCTCGTACGGCGGATGCGGCGTCGTGATCGCACGGGTCAGGTCGCGCACGTACTCGTCGAGGCTGTTGACCGACACCGCGAGTCCCGCCTGGTTGCGGTTGCGGTAGCCGACGTCGCTCATGCGCAGACTGGTGGCGCAGGGCTGGTACGCCGTGCCCGCGCTGAGCTCGGTCAACCCGAGCTGGCGGCCGCGCAGAAACGACTTGCACACCACTGGTGATACGCCGAACAGGTACAACACCAGCCAGCCGTGGCGGCGGTAGTTGCGCAGCAGGTCGAAATAGCAGGCGGAGACGAACTGCGTGCCGTGCTCCGTGGTGGCGTGCGCCGCCGCCCAGGCCTCCCAGAACGGCGGTGGAAAGGAGTAGTTGAAGTGGACTCCGGATATCGCCTGCATCATGCGCCCGTAGCGCAGGCCGAGCCCGTTGCGGTAGACCGTCTTCATGCGTCCGACGTGCGAGCTGCCGTACTGGGCCAGCGGAATGTCCTCGTCGCGCGCGATGGCGCACGGCATGCTCGTCGCCCACAGCAGCTCCTCGCCCAGATGGCGGTACACGAACTGGTGCAGGTCGAGCAGATACTGCAGCAGCTCCCAGCTGTGCGTGAACGCCGGCGTCACCAGCTCGATCAGCGCCTCGGAATAGTCGGTGGTGATGTGCTCGCTGGTGAGCGCCGAGCCGAGCGCGCGCGGGTGCGGCGTGCGCGCCAGCTGCCCGTCGGGCAACACGCGCAGTGACTCCTTCTCCACGCCCTTGCGGCCGTCCTGCAGGATGCGCGGCGCGCCGCTGTTGACGAGGCTGGCGAGGCGCCGCTCAAAGACGCGGTCGATGCCGGGTCTGCTCATGGTTGCGGGCATCTTGCCGTCTCGCCCGCCATCCGCGCAAATGCGCTCCCGTCACAACGCCAGACGCAACAGGCTGTACACCACGCACAGGATCACGGCCGCGAGCGCCGGCGCGCGCAGTCCCTGCAGCAGCGCCAGTGCCGCGGTGGCAACCGCCACGTCCGCGCCGCTGCGCACCGCGCTGACCCACACCGGCTGGTAGAGCGCCGCTGCGAGAATTCCGACCACCGCGGCATTAACACCGCTCATCGCAGCGCGCACGCCGCGCCGGCGCGCCAGGCGGCTCCACAGCACTGCGCCGGCCACGGCGAGCAGCAGACCGGGCAGGAAGATGAACAGCACCGCGATGGCGGCGCCCGCCGCCCTTCTCCTGTTCGTTCAGTCGGCACTCCCTCGGCGCGTTGCGGTCTGGACCGCTACGGCAGCGGGAGCAACTCCCCGCGCCACGGCTCGTTGCGACGGTAGGCGTTCTGCCGCTCACTCATCGCGCGCGTGTTCCACCCGAGGTCATTCGCCTTGCTCAGCGCGAGGTCCTGCTGCGCCACCGCCTTGTGGAAGTCACCGTTGGCGGCGTACGCCGCGGCGACCGACTCGAACATCTGCGGATCGGATTGAACGTCGCCGCCGGCGAGCTTCAGCGCAACGCTGAGCGCGCCGGGGGGATCGCGGATCGCAGCGACCGGTGAGGCGGCCAGCAGCGCCACCACGTGCTTGCGCACGTAGTAGCTGTCGGAACCGGCTGCCCGGGCGAGCAGCGCATGCGCCTGCGCGACCTGCTCGCCGGAGGGTGTGCCGCGCAGCAGATCGCTCGCCAGCACGAGCTGCGCGGCGGCGCTGCCGCCATCGGCTGCGTGACGCAGCCACACGGCACCGTCGGCGCGCGGGTGACACGCCGCGCTCGCGCGCAGCTGGCTGCCAACCCAGTACTGCGCCTGCGGGTCGCCATCGTGCGCCGCCCCGAGCAGCAGCGCGCCGCCGCGCGCGGAGGAGATGCCGAGCGACGGATCGAGCGTCGCGATGAGCCCCACCATGTAGCGTGCCGCCGGATCACCGCCATCCGCCGCCGTGCGCGCCGCCTTTAGGGGCGCTGCGTTCGTCAGCGTCGCGTCCGTGAGCTCAAACACCGTCCTCCCCTCCAGGCGCGATTCCACCCGCTGTGCGGCCCGGCTCGCCGGCGTGAACTGCGAGTTGAACCAGGCCTCGACCGCCGCGGCGGCGAAACCATCCTGCGGCAGCGACAGCAGAATCTCCGGGTCGCGTCCGTGTCCGTCGGCGCCGATGGTGAGCGCCGTGATCACGATGGCCGCCTCGTGCCGCAGGGCGGCCTGCCGCGGGTACTCCGGCGTCGGCGTCGACGCCACGGTCGCGGCGATGCCGTCGGAGCAGGTGAATTCCGGATTGATGACGCCCTCGGCACGCAAGGCGTCGGGGCCGTAGCGCGCGACGACAGCGGCGGCGGCGCGCGCTTCGTCCGCGGTGAGCTTCGCCGTGAGTGCCGGCAGCCGGTTGCCCACCAGCTGCTGGCAGCCGTTGGCGGCGGCCGCCTCGAGCCAGCCCGCGGCACTCGCCGCGTCCTTCGGACCGCCCTGTCCCTGCAGCGCCATCGCACCGAGATTGAACTGCGAGGAGCAGTCTCCGAGTTCGGCGAGCGCCAGAAACTGCGCGCGCGCGGCCTCATAGTGCCCGGCGTTGTAGTCTGTCAGCGCCGCCTGGAAATCCGCGCGCGCGGCTGCACCGCTCAGCAGCGCGGCCAGCGCGAGCGCCGTGCGTATCGCCTGAATGCTCACTCGGTGCCTCCGCGGCTCAGCGTTCCACGATGGCCGTGACCCCCATGCCGCCCGCGGTGCACACCGAGATCAGGCCGCGCTTCGCACTGGCGTCGCCGGCGAGGATCTTCGCCATGGTGCCGACGATGCGCGTGCCGGTCGCGGCGAACGGATGTCCGAGAGCGACGCTGCCGCCCTTCACGTTGAGGCGGGCACGATCGATGCTGCCGAGCGGTCCGGGCAGTCCCAACACGTCACGGCAGTAATCCGGCGATTCCCAGGCCTTGAGCGTGCACAGCACCTGCGCCGCGAACGCCTCGTGGATCTCGTAGTAGTCGAAGTCCTGGAGAGTCAGGCCAGCATCGCGCAGCATCGCCGGCACGGCGTAGGTCGGGGCCATCAGCAGTCCCTCCCTGCCGCCGGCGAAATCGAGTGCCCAGACCTTGCCGTAGCGCAGGTACGCGAGCACCGGGAGCTTGCGCTGGGCGGCCCACTCTCGAGTGGCGAGCAGCACCGCACTCGCTCCGTCGGTGAGGGGGGTGCTGTTGCCGGCGGTGAGCGTGCCGTCGGCTGCGAAGCTCGGGCGCAGCTTCGCGAGCTTCTCGGGGCTGGTGTCCGCGCGGACGTTGTTGTCGGTCTTGAGCCCCCCGTATTCGATCACCAGGTCGTCGTAGAATCCCGCACGCCAGGCGCTGGCTGCCTTGTGATGGCTGTCGTTGGCGAGCTGATCCTGCTCAGCGCGCGTGACCTGCCACTGCTTCGCCATGATCTCGGTACTCTGCCCCATCGACAGCCCGGTGCGCGGCTCGACCACCGCCGGCAGCACCGGCTTGAAATGTCGCGGCCGCAGGCCGAACCAGGGCGACAGCCGCTGCCAGGCGGTGCGCCCGCGGTAGCTCGCCAGCAGCAGCTGCTGGTAGGCGCGCGGGTAGACGATCGGCGCATCGCTGATCGAGTCGGTGCCGCCGGCGATGCCGGCGTCGATCTGACCCAGCGCGATCTTGTTGCCGATGGCGATCGCGGCCTCGAGGCTGGTGCCGCAGGCGCGCTGCAGGTCGAGCCCCGGTGTATGCGGATCGAGGCCGCTCGACAGCACGCTCTCGCGCACCAGGTTGTAGTCGCGCGAGTGCTTGATGACCGCACCGGCCGCCACGTCGCCGAGGCGCTCGCCCTGCAGCTTGAAGCGCTCCACCACGGCGCGCAGCGTGGCGGTGAGCATGTCCTGATTGCTGGCGGTCGCGTAGGCCGAATAGGAACGGGCAAACGGGATGCGTACGCCACCGACGATGGCGACCCGTCTGGCTACCGATCCGACCAGCATGAATCCCTCCCGAGGCGCGGCGGGTTAGAATGCCACCCCATGGGCCAATTCACCACCCTCATGGCGCGCGACGGCCACGAGTTTCAGGCGTGGCTTGCCGCCGCGTCCGGCCGCGCCCGCGGCGCCGTACTGGTGATCCAGGAGATCTTCGGAGTCAACAGTCATATCCGTAAAGTGACCGACGGCTTTGCTGCGGAAGGTTACACCGCCATCGCGCCTTCCCTGTTCGATCGGGTGCGCCGCGGCATCGAGCTCAGCTACACGGCGGCTGACATGCAGGAGGGCAGGGGCTACGTCAGGCAGCTCGCGCCCGAAGCGACCCAGCGCGACCTGGCCGCGGCGCTGGCGGTGGTGAAGCACTCCGGACGCGCCGGTGCGGTCGGCTATTGCTGGGGCGGGACGCTGTCGTACCTGATGGCCGGCAAGCTGCCGCTGGCCTGCGCGGTGGTGTATTACGGCAAGGTGGCCGATTACCTCGACCAGCGGCCGCAGTGCCCGGTCATGTATCACTTCGGCGGCGACGATCAGAGCATCCCGCCCGCCGACGTCGAGCGCGTCCGCGAGGCGCAGCCGGATGCGCCGGTGTACGTCTACGCCGGTGCCGGTCACGGCTTCAACTGTGAGCAGCGCCAGAGCTACGACGCCGCAAGCGCCGCGCTCGCCCGCACGCGCACGCTCGAGTTCTTCACCCGCTATGTGGCCGGCGGCGCGTCCGGCGGCGACACCCGTACCGGAGCTGCTCCCTCATGAAACTGCGCGATCCGGATCTGTTGCGCACCCGCGCCCTCATCGGCGGCCAGTGGCTGGACGCCGCCGGCGGTGCGACCTACGCGGTGGTGAACCCGGCAACCCGCGAGACCCTCGGCACCGTGCCCGACATGGGCGTCGCCGAGACGCGCCGTGCCATCGAGGCCGCCTCGCAGGCCTTCCCGGCGTGGGCGGCGCTCACCGCCAAGGAGCGCGCTGCGCTGCTGCGCCGCTGGTACGAGCTGCTGATGGCGAACCAGGAGGATCTCGCCACGCTCATGACCGCCGAGCAGGGCAAACCGCTCGCGGAAGCGAGGGGCGAGATCGGCTATGGCGCCTCCTTCATCGAATGGTTCGCCGAGGAAGGCAAGCGCCTCTACGGCGATCTCATACCACAGCACCAGGCCGACCGCCGCCTGCTGGTGCTGCGCCAGCCGGTGGGCGTGGTCGCGGCGATCACGCCGTGGAATTTTCCGCTCGCCATGATCACGCGCAAGGCGGCGCCGGCGCTCGCGGCCGGCTGCACCTTCGTGTGCAAACCCGCGAGCCTGACGCCCTACTCGGCGCTGGCCGCCGCCGCGCTCGCGGTACGCGCCGGCATCCCGGCCGGCGTGCTCAACGTCGTGACCGGCGTCGCTGCGGCGGCGATCGGTGGCGAGATGACCACCAACCCCCTGGTGCGCAAGGTCACCTTCACCGGCTCGACCGGCGTGGGCAAGAAGCTCATGGCGCAGTGCGCCGGTACGGTGAAGAAGATCACCATGGAGCTCGGCGGCAATGCGCCCTTCATCGTGTTCGACGACGCTGATCTCGATGCCGCCGTCGCCGGGGCCATCGCCAGCAAGTACCGCAACACCGGTCAGACCTGCATCTGCGCCAATCGCCTGCTGGTGCAGGCCCCGGTGTACGAAGCGTTCACGCGCAAGTTGGTGCAGGCGGTCGCGCAGCTGCGCGTCGGCGACGGACTCAAGGGACCGACCGACCAGGGACCGCTCATCGATACCAACGCGCTTGCGAAGGTCGAGCAGCACCTCGCGGACGCTACCGCCAAGGGCGCGCGTATTGCGCACGGAGGCAAGCGCCACGCACTCGGCGGAACCTTCTTCGAGCCCACTGTGGTCACCGAAGTGACGCCGGCGATGCTGATCGCGCGCGAGGAGACCTTCGGGCCCATCGCACCGCTGTTTCGCTTCGAGGGCGAGCGCGACGCGATCCGCATGGCCAACGACACCGAGTTCGGGCTGGCGGCCTACTTCTACACGCGCGATCTGGCACGCTCCTGGCGCGTGGCCGAGGCGCTCGAGTACGGCATGGTCGGTCTCAACACCGGAATATTCTCCACTGAGGTCGCGCCCTTCGGCGGCGTCAAGGAGTCCGGGATCGGCCGCGAAGGCTCGAAGTACGGCATCCTCGATTACACCGAACTGAAGTTCGTGTGCGTCGGGCTGAGTTGAGTTGAGCACCGAGCGCATCGGCATCCTGCTGATCAACTCCGGCACGCCGCTCGCGGCGCGGCCCGCGGCGGTGCGCGCCTTCCTGGCGCGCTTCCTCGCCGATTCGCGCGTGGTGGAGCTGCCGCGGGCGCTGTGGCTGCCGCTGCTGTACGGCGTCATTCTCCCCTGGCGCCCGCAGCGCGTGGCCCGCAAGTACCGTCTCATCTGGTCGGCGGCGGGATCGCCGCTGCGCGATCTCACCGAGCGGCTGCGTGCCGAGCTGGCCAACACGCTCGCGCAACGCACGCTGGCGCCGCTGTCGGTCGAGGTCGGAATGCTCTACAGCGATCCTGACGTGGCCGCGGCACTGCGCCGGTTGCGCGATGGCGGCGCCGAACGGCTGCTGGTGCTGCCGCTGTTCCCGCAGTACTGCGGCGCGACCAGCGCGGCCGCCTGGGACCAGGTCAGCGCGGAGCTGCGCCGCTGGCGCACTGTGCCCGATGTGCAGTTCGTGGCCGACTATCACGATCATCCCGGCTACATCGAGGCGCTGCGCGGCAGCGTCAGCGACCACTGGCAGGCCCGCGGGCGTACCTCGCATCTGCTGATGTCGTTTCACGGCATTCCGGAGCGCTACCGCCGGCTGGGCGATCCCTATTTCGACCGCTGCCAGACGACGGCGCGGCTGCTCGCCGATGAGCTGCTGTTGCGCGAGGGGGAGTGGAGCGTCGGCTTCCAGTCGCGGTTCGGCCCCGCCGACTGGCTCAAGCCCTATACCCGGATGGTGCTCGGCGGCATGCCGGCGCGGGGCGTGCGCGAGGTGAGCGTGGTCTGTCCCGGCTTCGCGGTCGACTGCCTCGAGACGCTCGAGGAGATCGACCTCGAGAACCGCCAGGTGTTCATGCGCGCCGGCGGTCAGCGTTTCGAGTATGTGCCCGCGCTCAACGCCGGCGCGCGCCACGCACAGTGCCTCGCGGATCTGATCGTGCAGCGCTGCCAGGGCTGGACCGACGGCCTGCGCGAGCGTCTGCCGTCCGCGGCGCGCGGCGCTTCCGCCTGATGATGGCCGGCGCCCCGCTGCCGCTGCTCGGCACCTTTCACGAGATCAGCGTCGCGGTGCCTGACGTGCGCGCCGCGGTTGAGTTCTACGAGCGCCTCGGCTTCACGCAGGCCACCACCACCGATGCGTTCACGCATCCCTACGGTGTGCTCACCGACGGGCGGCTGTTCATCGGCCTGCATCAGCGTCCGGGTCCCTCCCCGATCCTCACCTTCGTGCGCCCCGGGATTGCCGCCAGTCTCGGCGCGTTCGCCGCCGCCGGCATCCAGCTGACAAGCCGCCACGTCGGCGAGGAGGTCTTCAACGAGATCGCCTTCGCGGATCCGTCCGGCCAGACGGTCGCCGTCCTCGAGGCGCGCACCTACTCTCCCGTGGTGCGCGCGCTCACGGACGCCTCGCTGTGCGGCGACTTCGCCGAGGTCAGCCTGCCGGCCGGCGATTTCGCCGCGGCGCGGGAATTCTGGGAGCCGCTCGGGTTCGTCGCCGCCGATGAGGCGCAATCGCCCTATCCTCACCTGCCGCTCATCAGCGATCACCTCGATCTCGCCTTTCACCAGCCGGGCTTCAGCGCGCGACCGCTGCTGGTGTTCCGTGATGCCGGCATGCGCGCGCGCATCGAGCGCTTGCGCGAGCTCGGCCTGGCTGTCGGGACCGCGCCGGCGCACGCGGCCGGGAACGCCGCCAGCGGCCTGCTGCACGGCCCCGACGGCACCGCGCTGCTGCTGCTCGAGGAGGAGTGCTGACGGCGCTGGCGACACGCGCGCGTTAGTCCATAATTGCTGCCAACAATAACCTCGCAAGGGATCTCCATGCGCCGCCACCTGAGCATGACCGTGATCATGCTGCTCATTTCAGCGCCCGCCTTCAGCGACGGAGGGATGTGGACGTTCGACAACTTCCCGCAGCAGCTCGTCAAAAGCCGGTACGGGGTCGACATCGGCGGCGCGTGGCTCGACCGTGTGCGCACCGCGACCATTCGCCTCTCCAACTGCACCGCCTCCTTCGTGTCCGCCAACGGGCTGATCCTCACCAATCACCACTGCGCGGAAGCCTGTCTCGACGATCACTCGACCGCCGGGCACAACCTGGTGCGCGACGGCTTCCTCGC
This sequence comes from Steroidobacteraceae bacterium, assembly GCA_036008385.1. GTDB lineage: Bacteria > Pseudomonadota > Gammaproteobacteria > Steroidobacterales > Steroidobacteraceae > 13-2-20CM-66-19. Next base: position 154,976 of record DASYNX010000025.1, on the reverse strand, counting down.
CCGCACCCGTGAGGAGGAGCTCAAGTGCGGCACACAGATCGCGGACGTGCTCATGGAGACGCAGAACGTCACCGCGCAGGTGACGGTGGCGCTGCAGGGGCTGGATGAGAAGGCGGCCAACGAAAAGCGCAAGCAGACCCTCACCCAGCTCGAGCAGAAGTGCGAGGAGGACAGCCGCCACGGCAAGTCGGGCCCGCTGAAATGCGAGTCCGTGGATCTCTACCAGGGAGGCCAGTACTGGCTGTACAAGTACCACCGCTACGACGATGTACGGCTGGTGTACGCGCCCGAACGCGGTATTGCCGCCTTCGGCGGCGATCCGGACAACTTCCAGTTTCCGCGCTGGTGCCTCGACATGTCGGTGCTGCGTGCCTACGGACCGGACGGCAAGCCGGCCGCCACCCCGAACTTCCTGTCGATACGGCCGCAGGGCCCCGACGCCGGTGAGGTGGTATTCGTCTCCGGGCATCCGGGCACGACCGACCGGCTGCTCACCGTGGCGCAGCTCGAGAGCCTGCGCGACGTCGACCTGCCGCGCTGGCTGCTGCGCGCCGCGGAGCTGCGCGGCCGCTACATTCAGTTCGGCAAGAGCGGGACGGAGGCCGACCGCATCGTGGAAGACCCGCTCAACTCGCTGGAGAACTCCATCAAGGTGCGCCGCAATCAGCTCGACGCGCTGCTCGATGACCGTCTGCTCCAGGTCAAGCGCGAGGAGGAGAAGGCGTTGCGCGACCGGGTCGCCGCCGATGCGCAGCTCGCGAAGCAGATCGGCGATCCCTGGGCCGACATCGCCCGGGCGCAGGTCCACGAGCACGAGCTTTATCTGCCGTACACGTTCCTCGAGCAGGGTGCGGGCTTCAACAGCCAGCTATTTCGCTACGCGCGCACGCTGGTGCGCGCCGCCGCCGAGCGCGCCAAGCCCAATACCGAGCGGCTGCGCGAGTATCGTGACGCGGCGCTGCCGCGCGTGCAGCAGCGGCTGCTCGCCCCAGTGCCCGTCTATCCGCAGCTGGACAGGCTCACGCTGTCCTTCGGGCTCGAGCGCATGCGCGAATGGCTCGGCCCGGATGCGCCGATCGTGCGGCAGCTGCTGGTGAAGGATTCTCCCGACACGCTCGCCGCGCGCGTGGTGGATCGTTCGCAGCTCGCCGACCCGCAGGTGCGCAAACAGCTGTGGGAGGGAGGCGCCGCGGCGGTGGACGCGTCCCACGACCCGATGATCGAGCTGGCGCGTGCAGTGGACCCGCAAGCGCGCGCCGTGCGCAAGCGCTACGAGGACGAGGTCGAGGCGCCCGAGCAGGCCGGCTCGGAAAAGATCGCGCGGGCGCGCTTCAGCATCTACGGCACCAGCGTGCCGCCGGATGCCACCTTCACGCTGCGCCTCAACTTCGGCACCGTGAAGGGCTGGCGCGAGGGTGATCGCGACATCGAGCCGTTCACCCACCTGCGCGGGCTGTTCGAGCGCGCTACCGACCAGGACCCCTTCAGGGTCCCCGACAGCTGGACCGCGGCGCGCGGCCAGCTCGACATGGACACGCGCTTCGATCTGTCGACCGACAACGACATCGTGGGCGGCAATTCCGGCAGCCCGCTGATCGACCGCAACGGCCGCATCGTCGGCTTGATGTTCGACGGCAACATCCATTCGATCGCGGGCTCCTACTGGTACGACCCCGAGCTCAATCGCGCGGTGGCGGTAGACCCGACGATCATGCTCGAGGGACTGCGCAAGGTGTACAAGGCGCAGGCGCTGCTGGCAGAGCTCGGATTGCACTGACCGGGCAGGTGAGGCGCAGCGGGCGATCCAAACGCCCGCGGCGCTGCGTGCGCCACGATGCGAAAGCTGACCTGCATCTCGTCCTGCACCTGCAGGGCACCGAGCATGGCGCTGAAGGGCGTGAGACCGAGCTCGCTCTGCCGCAGGTTGGTCGCGCCCGTTGTGATCAGCGTGCCGGCGCTGAGCTCGAAGTGCACCCGCACGGCGAAGGTGCGCTGCTGGCCGCGCACCGTGCTCTGCACCTGCGCAAGCACGCTGTCCGATCCTGGCGGGCCGGGCTCGAGATGCACCGAGCGCAGCAGGATCTGCGGATAGCGGGCCGCATCGAGCAGCGCATCACCGAGCATGTTGCGCCGCGTACCCCGCTTCGCGTCGTCGGAAACGTCGGGAGGAAAGTCGGCGCCAGACTGCTGCGCGCGCAACGCCGCCTCGTCGACGGTCAGTGTGTCGACCGGTATGCGCACCTCGAAGCTGCTGCGCAGGACATCGTCCGGCACATACAAGGTGCCGCTGAGCTCGTGCGAGGCAATGACATGGTTGTGGCCGACGCTGGCGAGCGCGCCGGCGCGGTAGACGCGGATGGTGAGTAGCGAAGCGGGGCCGTCGATGTCGTAAGGCCGGCCCTGCAGCGGCGCAGCGCCCGCAGCCGGCGTGGTCGTGGGCGGCGTTGCGGCCGGAGGCCGCAGCGGGCAGCCTGCGAGCGTTGCCAGCAGCAGCGCTCCCGGCAGCAGGAGTTTGCAAGCCCCTCTCACCCGCATAAGCTTAGCGGCATGGCCCTGAAAAACACCACGCGCCGCTGGGGCGCGGTCGCCCAGCTGCTGCACTGGCTGATCGTGCTGTTCATCATCACGCAGTTCACCCTGGCCACCATGTTCGACGATCTGCCGGCCGGTGCCAGGAAGCTCACGCTGCTGGCGCGGCACAAATCCGTCGGCATCACCATTCTGATGCTGGCGCTCGTGCGCCTCGGGTGGCGCTGGGCCAATCCGATACCGGCGCTACCGGATACCCTCAAGCCCTACGAGCGCAGGCTGGCGAAGTTCACGCACGGGCTGCTCTACGTGCTGCTGTTCGCCGTTCCCCTCGCCGGCTGGACGATGTCTTCGGCGCGTGGCTTCCCGGTGAGCTGGTTCGGGCTATTCACGCTCCCGGATCTGGTGCCGAAGAACAAGGGCCTGTATGAAGTGTTGGTAGACACCCACGCGTACCTCGCCTGGACCCTCGGCGTGGTCGCCATCATCCATCTGCTGGCCGCCCTCAAGCATCATTTCGTGCTCAAGGACGACGTCTTCAGGCGCATGCTGCCCTTCACTTCCCACAAGACTGAAGGATCCGAGCGATGAGAATCACGACCGGCGGGGCGCTCGCCGCGGCGTTGCTCGCCCTGACACTTTCCGCACCGCCGCCCGCCGCGGCCGACACGCCGGCCGTAACCCACTGCGTGCTCGACCCGGCGAGGAGCACGCTCGAATTCACGTTCAGCCAGGCGGGGGCGCAGAACAAGGGCGGGTTCAGGCACTTCACCACCGTCCTCGACTTATCCGCCGGCAATCCTGCGGCCAGCCGCCTCGAGGTCACCGTCGACATGGCCTCGGTGGACACCGGCGACCAGGAGCGCGACGACACGCTGCGCGGCGCGGATCTGTTCAGCGTCAAGAAGTTCGCCCAGGCGCGTTTCGCTGCCACGCAGATCGTGAAGAGCGCGAGCGGTTACGAGGCGGTCGGCAAGCTCACGATCCGCGACGTTACGCGCGACCTGCGTGTCCCGTTCACCCTGCGAACCGCGACCGAGCAGGGCGCGAGCGTCTGCTACATGAGCGGTAAGACCGCGCTGAAACGACTCGACTTCGGTGTCGGTCAGGGCGACTGGAAGGCCACCGACCAGGTCGGCAACGACGTCGGCGTGTCGTTCGCGCTGCGCCTCCTCGCTCACTGAGCGCCGCAGCGCGTGGCCCGCAGGCGCTCACCTAGCACGGCGTTCCGTCGCGCCGCCGCATCTTGCCGCCGCTGAACATCAGATCCACGTCGGGATCCGGATAGTAGGCGCTGTCGGCGCCGTCGCGGTTGCTGATCTCCAGGTACACCGCCTCACGGTCGCCGCGGTTGATGAGCTGATGCCCGTCCTCGATTCCGGCGGGGAAGCCCGCGCACATGCCGGCGCGCAGCAGCTGCTCGCCCGCGGCGGTGCGCAGCACCACCTCGCCCTCGAGCACGTACACGAACTCGTCCTCGAGCGTGTGCCAGTGGCGCATGGAGGATTCCTTGCCGGGCGGGAGCGTGGTGTGGTTGATGCCGATGCGGGTGAGACCGAACGCATCCCCCAGCCGGCGTTTATGGCGCGGCATTACGCGCGAGCGGTAAGGCTCGGGGTAGCCGGAGCGGGAGATCACTTCGACGCTGCGTGCTTCCACTGCCGGCTTGTGCGCTGACATGTCGTCGTCCTCCTGTGACCGTGGCGCGGTTGACGGGTACCGCGTACTTGCCGGAGCATGCCATAAGCTGCATGCCTGAAATACTCGCTGACGTCGGCCAGTGCGTTGACGCGGTACTGCACCGGGTGGGCCCGCGCATCGTGCTGGCGCTGCCGCTCGGCATCGGCAAGCCCAATCCGCTCGCCAACGAGTTCTACCGCCGGGCGCTGCGCGACCCGGCCATCGATCTGACCATCATCACCGCGCTGTCACTGCTGAAGCCGGTGGCGCGCTCGCCGCTCGAGGCCCGCCTGCTGACACCGCTCGCCGAGCGGGTGTTCGGCAGCTACGTGGAGCCCGAATACGCCCGCGGGGTGCTCGCCGACCGCCTGCCCGCCAATATCCGCGTCATCGAGTTCTACCTGACACCGGGTGCATTCCTCGCCTCGGACCACGCTCAGCGCCATTACCTGAGCGCCAACTACACCCACGTCGGGCGCGAGGTACTGACGCACGGCGTCAACGTGATCGCGCATCTGCTGGCGCGCCGCGTGGTGAACGGCCAGCTGCAGCTCAGCTTCGGCTCCAATCCAGACGTGACCGCGGACCTGCTGCCGCTCGTCGCCGCGGCACGGCGCGCCGGCCGCGACATCGTCATGGTGGGCGAGACGCATGCGCAGATGCCCTTCATGAGCGGGCATGCGCAGGTCGACCCGCAGCACTTTGACTTCCTCGTTGACGATCCGCGTTACGACTACGATCTGTTCGGCCCGCCCAATCCGCCCCTCGGTACCGTCGAGCACGCGATCGGCCTGTATGCCAGCAGCCTGATCCGCGACGGCGGGACGCTGCAGGTGGGCATCGGCGAGCTCAGCGACTGCCTCGTCTACGCGTTGCTGCTGCGCCACCAGCAGAATGCGGCGTGGCGCAGCGCCCTCGGAGCCCTCGGCACGCACGACGCTGCGCCGCTGATCCGCGTCGAGGGAGGTGAGGAGCCGTTCGGCGCGGGGCTGTTCGCCTCGTCGGAGATGTTCGTCGATCATCTGCTCGAGCTCTACCGCGCCGGGATCCTGCGCCGGCGCGTGTACGACTGCCTGGCGCTCGAGCGGCTGCTCGAATCGGGCGCGATCGAAGAGCGCTTTGATGGGCGCATTCTCGAGCTGCTGGTGGCCGCGGGCGTCGGCCCGCGGCTCGCTGCTGCGGAGTTCGCGCAGCTGCAGCGCTACGGTGTGTTCCGCGAGGACGTGGAGTTCGCCGGCGGGCGGGTGCGCCCGCGCGGCGGTGAGTGGATCGCGGCGGATCTCTCCGACCGGGAGAGTCGCGCGCGCCTCGCGCAGGAATGCCTGGGACGCGAGCTGCGCAACGGCCAGGTGCTGCATGCGGGGTTCTTCCTGGGGCCGCGCGGCTTCTACGCGGCGCTGCGCGATCTGCCCGAGAGCGAGCGGGCGCAGTTCGGCATGCGCGGCGTCGCCTTCGTCAACCAGCTCTACGGGCCGGATCAGGAGCTGCGCATCCTGCAACGACGCGCCGCGCGCTGCGTCAACACGACCATGATGGTGACGCTGCTGGGAGCGGCCGTCTCGGATGCGCTCGAGAGCGGCCGGGTGGTGAGCGGCGTCGGCGGCCAATACAACTTCGTGGCCATGGCGCACGCGCTTCCCGGGGCGCGCTCGATCCTGTGCGTGCGCGCCACGCGCACGCACCACGGACATACCACCTCCAACATCCTGTGGAGCTACGGCCACGAGACCATTCCGCGGCATCTGCGCGACATCGTGATCACCGAGTACGGCATCGCCGACCTGCGCGGGCGTACCGACGAGGAGATCATCGCGGCGCTCCTCAACGTCGCCGACTCGCGCTTCCAGGAGACGCTGCTGGCGCGCGCCCGCGCGGCCGGCAAGATCCGCGCCGACTATCGCATTCCCGAGGCGTTCCGGAACAACCTGCCGCAGCGGCTCGAGCGCGCGCTGCGTGAACACCGCCAGCGCGGCTTCTTCAGCGACTACCCCTTCGGTACCGACCTCACGGCGGAGGAGATTGCGCTCGCCCGCGCGCTCAGGTTTCTCGAGGGGCGCACCGCCACCGTCCGCGCGCGGCTGGCCACCCTGACCGCGGCCCTCACGCGCGCGGCGCCCGCCGCCAGGCATGGCAGCGCATTGCGGCGCATGGGCCTCGACCGCCCGCATGGCTTCGGCGAGCGGCTGCTGCAGCGACTGGTGGTATTAGCGCTCGACGCCACCGCCGGCTGAAACCGCCGGCATGCTTTAGCGGCGGCGGCGGCCGGAGGCGCGTCGCCGGCCTCCCGTGACCCGCCTGCGGCGCTGCGCCGCGACTGCGCGAGTCGCGCGCTTCGACCCGACGCTGCGACGCGGCTTCGACCGCGCGGACTTACGCGCGGTCCTGCGCTTTGCGCCTGCCGCCTTGGCAGCCTTGCGGCGCCGCGGTTTGCCGGCGGCCTTGGCGCGCCGTGAGGTTGTGGGCTTGCCGCGCCCGGCGGCACCTTTCGCTGCCGGCGCCGCAGGCCTCTTCGCCGCCGCGGCGCCGGGCGGGTCGGCGCCGCGCAGCTGTTCGAGGATCGCCGGGTTCTCGAGCGTCGAGACGTCCTGCGTGATCGCCTCACCGCGCGCGATGGCCTTGAGCAGCCGGCGCATGATCTTGCCCGAGCGCGTCTTGGGGAGATTGTCGGCGAAGCGGATGTTGTCGGGCTTGGCGATCGGTCCGAGCTCCTTGCCCACCCAGTCGCGCAGCTCCTTCACCAGCGCGCCCGTGTCCCCGGTCGGACGTGCGCCGCGGGTGACGACATACGCGAACACCGACTCGCCCTTGATGTCATCGGGCTTGCCCACCACGGCCGCTTCCGCGACGCGCGGATGCGCGACCAGCGCCGACTCGATCTCCATGGTGCCGAGGCGGTGTCCGGACACCTTCAGCACGTCGTCGATGCGTCCCATGATCCAGAAATAGCCGTCCTTGTCGCGGTGGGCGCTGTCGCCCGCCACGTAGTAGCGGTTGTCGAACTTCTCCCAGTAGCCGGCGATGTAGCGGTCGTTGTTGCGCCAGATGGTGCGCAGCATCGACGGCCAGGGCTTGCGGATCACGAGGTACCCGCCCGCGTCGGCGCGCTTCACCGGTTTGCCGTGATCGTCGACGATGTCCGCTTCGATGCCGGGCAGCGGCTGCGTGCAGGAACCGGGCTTGGTGGACGTCACCCCCGGCAGCGGCGAGATCAGGATCGCGCCGGTCTCGGTCTGCCACCAGGTGTCGACGATCGGGCAGCGGCCCGCGCCGATCACCCGCTGATACCACATCCACGCCTCGGGATTGATCGGCTCACCGACGCTGCCGAGCAGGCGCAGACGCGAGAGGTCGTACCTGCGGGGCAGATCGTCGCCGAGCCTCATCAGCGCGCGGATCGCGGTCGGTGCAGTGTAGAACACGGTCACGCCGTGGGTCTGGCAGTTTCTCCAGAAGCGTCCGCCGTCCGGAACGGTCGGCGTCCCTTCGTACAGCATCACGGTCGCCCCCATGGCAAGCGGGCCGTAAGCGACGTAGGTGTGACCGGTGACCCAGCCGACATCCGCGGTGCACCAGAACACGTCCTCATCGCGCAGATCGAACACCCACTGCGTCGTGAGCTTCGCTCCCAGGAGGTAGCCGCCGGTCGCGTGCTGCACACCCTTGGGTTTCCCGGTAGAGCCGGAGGTATAGAGGATGAACAGCGGGTGCTCGGCGTCCACCCATTCCGGGTCGCACGCCGGCGGCTGCCCCTCGAGCGCATCGTGCCACCACACGTCGCGCAGGGCGTCCATGGCGACGGGCTTGCCGGTGCGCTTGAGCACGATGACACGCTGCACGCTGGGACAGCCGCTGCTGAGCGCCTTGTCGACGGCTGCCTTGAGCTCGATCGCCTGGCCGCCGCGCCAGCCGCCGTCGGCGGTGATCACCAGCCGTGCCTCGGTGTCCTCGATGCGATCGCGCAGCGCCGGTGCCGAGAAGCCGCCGAAGACCACCGAATGAATGGCGCCGATGCGGTTGCAGGCGTGCATCGCGATGACGATCTCGGGCACGAGCGGCATGTAGATGACGACGCGGTCGCCGCGGCGCACACCCTGGGCCTTGAGCGCATTGGCGCAGCGGCACACTTCAGTGTGCAGCTCGCGGTAGCTCAGGCGACGCACATCGCCCGGCTCGCCTTCGAAAATGATCGCGGTCTTGTGCCCGCGGTCGGCGAGGTGAATGTCGAGGCAGTTGACGGACGCATTCAGCCGCCCGTCGCTGAACCAGCGATAGTTGGGCGCATCGCTGCCGTCGAAGGCCTTGGTGAAGGGCGTCTGCCAGGTGAGCTCCAGCGAGGCGAGCTCGGCCCAGAACCCGATGTGATCTGCGCGCGCGCGTTTGCGCAGGGCTTCCGCCTCCGCGGGCTGGATGCGGGCACGCGTCGTGAAACCGGCCGGGGGAGGGAAGGTGCGTTCCTCGAGGAGAACCGATTTGATGTTCTTGTCCGCCATGCGACTCTCCTGCCGGGTGCGGCTCTGAGCATAGCCCAATCACCCGCGCTTAAGGAGCTAGCCTCTGCCTTGCGCGAGCAGTCGCTCCATGATCGCGCGCGCCTGCCGCGCATAGCCGCCGCCGAACAGGTTGGCATGGTTCAGCACGTGATAGAGGTTGTACAGCTCGCCCCGAAGCCCGGCCCCCGGTGTGCGGGGCGAGGCGGCCTCGTACGCCCGGTAGAAGGCCTCGCCGAAGCCGCCGAACAGCCGCGTCATCGCCAGGTCCGTCTCGCCATCGCCGTAATACACCGCCGGGTCGAAGATCACCGGCTCACCTTCGGCCGTCGCCAGCCAGTTCCCGCCCCAGAGGTCGCCGTGCAGGAGCGCGGCTGCCGGAGCGTGCCCGCGGAGCAGCCGCGGGAGCGATGCGAGCAGCCGCTCGCCGGGCGCGGCGAGAAGCCCGGCAAACCCGTTGTGCGCCGCCAGCGTCAGCTGCGGGCGCAGGCGCCGCTCACGGAAAAACTCCAGCCAGTCATCACACCAGCCGTTCGCCTGCGGGGTGCGGCCGATGGTGTTATCGCGCACCCAGCCGAAGCGCGGCGCGGTCACGGCGTGCAACGCCGCCAACCCCTCCCCCAGGCGCCGCTCGCAGGCCTCGTCCGCGTGTCCCGCATCGATCCACTCGAGCGCGAGGAATGCCGCCGCCTCCGTCTGTCCGCTCGCCCGCACGCGCGGGACGCGCACGGCGCCCGCCTTGCCGAGCTCCAGCAGTCCCGCCGCTTCCGCCTCGAGCATCGCAAGGGCGGTGCTTGGCGCGAGCTTGACGAACAGCGCACCGGCATCGCACGACCAGGCGTAGCACTCCCCGGCGCTGGCGCCGGCGACGCGCCGTTCGGGAGCGGCGGCGCAGCGCAATCCACTCAGCGCAGTGAGCTCGCGGGCAACCGCTGCGAATCGGTCTTGCAAGCGCCGCCTCAGGCGGCGGGCAAGTGGGCGAGTCGCTCGCCCTGGCGGCGCAGGAACGGCCCGAAGCCCAGCCGATCGTAGAGCTCGGCGAGCGCCGGCAGGTTCGGGGCGCGGCGCCTTAGCCCATCGCTGGCGACACCGAGCGACAGGTCGCAGGCGATGCGCGTCAGCCGGCGGGCGAGAAACACCGATTCGCGGTGCTCGGCGAGCCGCGCGGGAAGACTCGCGGCACCGCGCAGCTTGAGCCGCGCGACGCGCGCCAGATCGCCGTACAGCGCATCGAGGGAGCCGAAGGCCTTCATCAGCGAGGCGGCCGTGCGATGCCCGACGCCGGGGACGCCCGGGATGTTGTCCACCTCGTCGCCGGTGAGCGCGAGATAGTCGGCGAAGCACTCGGGCAGCACGCCGAAGTGACGCTCGATGTCGTGATAGCCGAACTGCCCGCGCGCGCCGAAATCCCAGAACAAGTCACCGTCGCGCATGAGCTGCGCGAGATCCTTGTCGCGCGTGATGAATGCCGAGGGCACACCCTCCCCGCGCATGCCGGTCGCGAGCGTGCCGATGATGTCGTCGGCTTCGTACTCGGGGTCCACGAACACCGCAAGCCCCAGGTGCCGGCACAACTCCCGGCAGCACTCCAGCTGCAGCACCAGATCCGCCGGCGTGCGCTCACGATTCGCCTTGTAGGGCGGGTAGATGCGGCTGCGATACGAGCCGGTGCGGCGCTGGTCGAAGGCAACCGCGAGGTAGCGCGGCCGCACCCTCTCGATCAGGTCCCCGAGGAAGCGGGCGAACCCGAACACGGCGTGCACGGGATTGCCGTCCCGGTCGCGCATGTCCGGAAGGATCGAATGGTAGGCGCGAAAGACGTAGACCGAGGCGTCGACGAGAAAGATCAGGTGCGCGTGCTCCCTGGGGCCGCGCGGCACTTTACCGCGGGCGCTCTAGGACAACCAGCGCTGAATCCGGTCGTGCAGCGGGCTCGAGCGCGGGAAGTGCGCCACCAGGTATTCCATCTGATCGGCCAGCACCCGCCGCCCCTTGAGGAAGATGTATTCCGCGTACGTGGGCATGAACGGCACCGCGATCAGCTGCATGCGCGCCTGCTCGGGAGTACGCGAGGCCTTCTGGTTGTTGCAGCGGCGGCAGGCGGCCACCACGTTGGTCCAGACATCGGTGCCGCCCTGGCTGAACGGGCGGATATGGTCGCGCGACAGCTCGCGCGAGGAGAACCGCTGGCTGCAGTACATGCACAGGTACGCATCGCGCCGGAACAGTGTCTGATTGTTCAGCGGCGGAACGTAATCGTGGCGCGTGTTGCCGGGATTGCCGGTATGTCCGACGGTGGCCACGATGGAGTTGACCTCGAGCACCGTGCGCCGGCCGGTGCGGGCGTTCACCCCGCCATACAGCTCGTACAGCAGCGAGCCGCACGTGTAAGCGACCTGCTGCTGATGATAGAGTCGCGCGGCTTCCTTGTAGTCGATCCACTCGAGCGGCATGCCCGCAACGTCCGTGCGCAGCACGAGTTGCGACAGGCCGCGTGCCGCCGGAGCCGGAACGATGCGCAGATCGTCCAGGAATCCGTGATCGGCCTGCTCGAGATCGATCCCTACCATAGGCGCGGTAAGATACGGCAGTTGTGTGCAAGAATTCAACAACGCAAGGCTCTAATTCAATTGAGAATTCCCATGCACGTGGCCGGTCGGCCACGGATCTGTGACGGGGTGCGCGAATGTCAGTGACGATTGGCGTGCTTCGCGAAAGCGCGCCGCAGGAGACGCGCGTCAGCGTCGTTCCCGAAGTGGCCGAGAAGCTCGCGAAGGAAGGCGCGCGCGTGCTCATGGAACACGGCGCCGGCGAGCGCGCCCGTTTCCCCGACTCTCTTTATAAGAGTGTCGCCTGGGCGGGCTCGGCGGGCGAGGTGCTGCAGACGGCCGATGTCGTGCTAACGGTACAGCCGCTGACCGTGGAGCAGATCGGGCAGCTCAGGGCGGGTGCCGTGGTGGTGGGCTTCATGCAGCCGTACGCCCGCAAGACCGAGGTGCGGGCGCTCGCTGCGCGCGGCGTCACGAGTTTCGCGATGGAGCTGGTGCCGCGCATCTCGCGGGCGCAGTCGATGGACGCACTGTCCTCGCAGGCGGCGATTGCCGGCTACAAGGCGGTGCTGATCGCCGCCGATCGCCTGCAGAAATTCCTGCCGATGCTCACCACCGCCGCCGGCACCGTCCGTCCGGCGCAGGTGCTGATCATCGGCGCCGGGGTTGCCGGCCTGCAGGCGATTGCCACCGCCCGCCGTCTCGGGGCGGTGGTCGAGGCCTACGACGTGCGCAGCGCGACGCGCGAGCAGGTCAGGTCGCTGGGCGCGAAATTCGTCGACACCGGCGTGAGCGCCGAAGGCGCCGGCGGCTACGCCCGCGAGCTGACCGCGGAGGAGAAGGCGAAGCAGCAGGAAGTGCTCGATGCGCGCATTGCCGCCGCCGACGCGGTGATCACCACCGCCTCGGTTCCCGGACGCCCCGCGCCGAAGATCATCTCGCGGGCCACGGTCGAGCGCATGCGTTCCGGCTCGGTGGTGGTCGACATCGCCGCCGAGCAGGGCGGCAACTGCGAGCTCACCAGGCAGGGCGAGACGGTCGAGCACCAGGGCGTGCTGATCATCGGCCCGGTGAACCTCGCCGCCGCGCTCGCCTACAACGCCAGCGAGATGTACGCCCGCAACCTGTTCAACTTTCTCAAGCCCGCGCTGGTCAAGGGCGAGCTCGCCATCGACTGGAACGACGAGGTGTTTGCGCAGTCGTGCCTCACGGCAGGCGGCGCGGTGAAGCACGAGCCGACAGCCAAGATGCTGGAGGGTGCGACATGACTGGGATGGTGGCGCTCTATATCTTCATGCTGGCAGCCTTCACCGGCTACGAGGTCATCGCCCGCGTACCGGTGATCCTGCACACGCCGCTGATGTCGGGATCGAACTTCGTGCACGGCATCGTGCTGGTGGGCGCCATGGTGGCGCTCGGCGGAGCGCAAACGCCGCTCGAGAAGACCATCGGCTTCATCGGCGTGCTGCTGGCCGCCGGCAACGCCGTGGGCGGCTACGTCGTGACTGAGCGCATGCTCGAGATGTTCAAGTCGAGCCGCGCACGCGGCGCTGCCCGCGACGGCAGCCCGAGGGCACACTGATGCCCGGGTGGTTCTCCGCGGAACTGGCGATCCAGGCGAGTTACTTCGTCACCGCGGTGCTGTTCATCATGGGGCTCAAGCGCATGAGCTCCCCGGTGACCGCGCGCAGCGGCATCCTCTGGGCCGGCGCCGGCATGGCGGTCGCCACGCTCATCACGTTCCTCTACCCGGGAATGTCCAACTACGGGCTGATCCTGCCGGCAATGCTCATCGGCGGCGCGCTCGCCTGGTGGAGCGGCAAACGCGTCGCCATGACCAACATGCCGCAGATGATCGCCCTGTACAACGGCATGGGCGGCGGGGCCGCCGCCGCGATCGCGGCGGTCGAACTCTATCGCGGGGAGACTTCCGGCTACGCCACCAGCACGCTCGCCGTGGCGGGCGGCATCATCGGCGCGGTCTCCTTCAGCGGCAGCGCCATCGCCTTCGGCAAGCTGCAGGGTCTCATCACGCGCAGCATCCGCTTCGGCGGCCAGCAGCTGCTCAACCTCGTGCTGCTCGCCGCGGCGCTGGTGCTCGGCGCGCTGGTGGCGGTGCATAGCAACACGACAGCGGCGGTGGTGACCGGCTTCTTCGTGCTGGCGCTCACTCTCGGGGTCGCGATGACACTGCCGATCGGCGGCGCCGACATGCCGGTGGTGATCTCGCTCTACAACGCGCTCACCGGGCTCGCGGTCGGCTTCGAGGGCTTCGTGCTCGGCAACGAGGCGATGATCATCGCCGGCACGGTGGTGGGCTCGGCGGGCACGCTGCTGACGCAGCTGATGGCGCGGGCGATGAACCGCTCGCTCGGCAATGTGCTGTTCTCGGGCTTCGGCGACACCGGCGCAGCGGCGACCGGCACCGTGAGCGGCAGTCTCAAGCCGATCGATGCGGCCGACGTTGGCGTGATGCTGGCGTTCGCCCACAAGGTGATCATCGTTCCCGGCTACGGCATGGCGGTGGCCCAGGCGCAGCACAAGATCTGGGAGCTGTGCCAGCTGCTCATCGATCGCGGCGTGAACGTGCGCTTCGCCATCCATCCGGTGGCGGGGCGCATGCCGGGTCACATGAACGTGCTGCTGGCCGAGGCCGGCGTGCCCTACGACCTCATCGCCGATCTCGACGAGATCAACGCCGAGTTCGAAACCGCAGACGTGGCGCTCATCATCGGCGCCAACGACGTGGTGAACCCGGTGGCGCGCACCGACAAGTCGAGCCCCATCTACGGCATGCCGATCCTGAATGCCGACAAGGCGAAGAACGTCATCGTCATCAAGCGCGGCCAGGGCGCCGGGTTCTCGGGAATCGAGAACGCGCTGTTCTATCTCGACAACACGCGCATGCTCTATGGCGACGCGCAGAAAGTTGCGGCGGAGCTGATCCAGGCAGTGAAGGCAGTCTGAGCGGCATGCAACGCCGCCATCTCCTCAAGGGCCTCGGCGCGCTGCCGCTGCTGTCGGCGCTCGCCCCAGTGGCGCCAGCGCGGGTGATGGCGCCGTTCAGGCGCGTGCGCCGCAGAGACCCGTTCTGGCCGGGCGTGGCCGACTGGGAGCGCCTCAAGAGCAGCGTCGGCGGCAATCTCCTCGAGGTGCACCCGCTGTTCGCCTCCTGCGAGTCCGCGCCCGACGACGCTGCCTGTCAGGAGGTCTATCGCAACATCCGCAATCCCTTCTACCTCGGCGATCAGCCCGGCGGCACCCAGGTGTCCGGATGGCTGGATGCGTGGACACCCGCCCCGAGCGGTTATACGGTGAAAGCGCGTCACGCGGCCGACGTCGCCACCGCGGTCAACTTTGCCCGCGAGCACAACCTGCGCCTGGTGGTCAAGGGCGGCGGCCACAGCTACTTCGGCAACTGCTGCGCGCCCGACTCACTCACGGTCTGGACGCGTGCGCTCACTGACATCGCGCTGACCGACGCCTTCGTGGGGCAGGATTGCCAGGGGAAGGTGGCGCCGAGCCCCGCCGTGACGGTCGGCGCGGGCTGCATGTGGATCGATGTGTACAGCGCCGTGACCACCCGGGCCGGCCGCTACGCGCAGGGCGGCGGCTGCACCTCGGTGGGGGTCGCCGGCCTCATCCAGAGCGGTGGCTTCGGCAGCTTCTCCAAGGGCTTCGGCAACGCGGCCGCGGGTCTGCTCGAGGCCGAAGTGGTGACCGCGGATGGCAGCGTGCGTATCGCCAACGCCTGCAGCAATCCCGACCTCTTCTGGGCGCTGAAGGGCGGCGGCGGCGCGACCTTCGGCGTCGTGACACGCCTCACGCTGCGCACCCACGAGTTGCCGCAGTTCTTCGGCGGCGCCTGGGGCACGGTCAAGGCAAATTCCGACGACGCCTTCCGGCGGCTGCTTGCGCGCTGCGTCGCCTTCTACGCGGAAAGCCTCGCCAACCCTCACTGGGGCGAGCAGGTCGCAGTGCAATCAGGCAACGCGCTCAAGATCTCGATGGTGCAGCAGGGCCTGAGTCGTGAGGAAGCGCGCGCCGTGTGGAAGCCGTTCTTCGACTTCGTCAGCTCATCGGGTGATTACGCTGTCACCGAGGAGCTCGGCGCGGGCGCAAAAAGCGCGCGCAGCTGGTGGGAGATCTCGGGCAACCGCAGCATGATCCCCGACCAGCGGCCGGGTGCCTCGCCGGATCGCGGCTGGTGGCAGGGCGATCAGGATCAGGTGGGCGCCTGGATCCACGGCTACGATTCGCTGTGGCTGCCGGCGGCGTTGCTCGCGCCGGCCGCGCAGCCGCGTCTGGTAGAAGCGCTGTTTGCCGCGAGCCGCTACAAGGACGTCGAGCTGCACATCAACAAGGGGCTCGCATTTGCGCCGCCCGAGGCGGTCAAGGCCTCCCTCGATACCGCCATGAACCCCGCGGTGGCCGAGGCGTTCGCGCTCGCCATCATCGCCGACGGGGAGCGGCCCTCCTACCCCGGCATGAAGCGCCCGCCGATGGATCTGGGGGCGGCGCACAACGATGCGCGCTCGATCGACCGGGCGACGGATGAGCTGCGCAAGATCGCACCGGGAGCCGGCTCGTATCTGTCCGAGAGCAACTACTTCAACAAGAACTGGCAGCAGGCCTACTTCGGTCGCAACTACGACCGTCTCAGGGCGATCAAGAAACGCTACGATCCGGATGGGTTGTTCTTCACCCACAACGGAGTCGGCTCGGAGGAGTGGAGCGCCGACGGCTTCACCCGCCTGGCCTGATGCGCATGCCCGCGACCTGCCGGCTGCTCGCCCTCGCGGTAATCCTTTGCGGTGCCGCCGAGCCGGACGGCGCACACGCCGCAGCGCCCTCGGTCGGTGAGGCGGCGAGGAAGCCGCTCACGGCGACAGAGGTACTGGCCGCGTCCACGCCCGCGGACTGGAGAGCGCTCGATGCGCAGAACACGCTGTACCTCGAGCTCGCCTCCGGGCGCATCGTCATCGAGCTCGCGCCCCAGTTCGCGCCGAACCACGTGGCCAACGTCGAGGCCCTGGCGCGCGGGAAATACTTCGATGACCTCGCCATCGTGCGCGCGCAGGATAACTACGTGGTGCAGTGGGCGGACCCCGATGGCAGGAAGCCGGTTGGCGCGGCGCACCGTACGCTCGGCGCCGAATTCGAACGACCGCTGCGCGGGCTGTCGGTCACCAAGCTCCCCGATCCTGACACCTATGCGCCCGAGGTCGGGTTTGTCGATGGATTCCCGGTGGCCGTGGACAAAGGCCTGGGGCGCGCGTGGCTGGTTCATTGCTATGGCATGGTGGGCGCCGGCCGCGACAACGACGTCGACAGCGGCGGCGGGACCGAGCTGTACGTCGTCATCGGACAGGCGCCGCGACACCTTGATCGCAACGTGACGCTGCTCGGACGCGTGGTGTCGGGCATGGAGTTGCTGTCGGTGATGCCGCGTGGCAGCGGCGCGCTCGGATTCTACGAGCGGCCCGGGCAACGCGTGCCGATCCGCTCGGTAAGAGTCGCGGCCGAGGTGCCGCCGGCGCAGCGCGCCGAGCTCGAGGTGCTGCGCACCGACACCGCGACGTTTCTCGCCTATGTCGAGGCGCGCCGCAGCCGGCACGAGGAATGGTTCAAGGTGCCGGCCGGGCACGTGGACGTCTGTAATGTGCCGATCCCGGTGCGCGCGCGCTCCGGCGCGGCCGCTGCCAATTAGGCGCCCGAGCGCTGCGCTTCAGTGGTGCTGCGGGTGCGGCGCGGCGTGCGGCGGCGCCATCGGGCGCTTCTGCTGCTGCTGGCGCGCGTGCTCGACCATCTGCTGACGCTGCGCGGGAGTCGCGTTGCGCCATTGCTCGCGCAGCACCTGCCGCCGCTGCGGCGGCAGCTGTTGGAAGCGATGGAAATTCTCGCGCACGAAGGCCTGCTGCTTGGGCGGCAGTGCCTGGAATCGCTGCCAGCGCTCGCGCAGCTCGCGGCGCTGATCCGGGGGCAGTGACTGCCAGCGCGAGAAGCGCTCGCGCGCCTGGTCGCGCTGGGCGGGCGTCATGCCGAGCCAGCGCTCGCTGCCGTGGGCGAGCGCCTGCTGGCGATCGGGCGGCAGCGTGTTCCACTGGCTGCCGAAGCGCGACAGCAGGTGCTGCTGATCGGGCGACAGGCTCGACCAGGCCACCGGAGCCGCAGGACCCGCGGCCGGTGCGGCCGGCGGCTCCTGCGCGCGCGCCGCTGTCGTCGCGATTGCGGCGGCAACCAGCAGCACGCCGACAATGAGCGGGCGCAGCTTGTTATTCATTGCTGGGCCCTCCCGAGCCATTGGAAGCGCTCGGCGGCAGTGCCTGACGCGGCGGCGGCTGTGGCGTCGCGGCGGGTGGCGCCGCGCCCGGCGTACCGGGTTGCGCGGGCTTTGCGCCCGCCTTGGCGGGATCGCCCGGCGAGAGGTAATTGGGATTGACCTCCGCCAGCCGGTCGACGCTGCCGAGAAACTCGAGGAAACCCGCATCCGGGTCCTGCGACCGGTGCGCGTCGTCCGCGCGGCCGGCGACGCAGCCGAGCACCAGCGCGGTGAGCACCGCAAGACCCGTCGGTGGTTTCCACATCAGCTGCTCTCACCATTGGCATCCGGCTGGGCTGCCGCCCACTCATAGAATGAGCCGTCCCATTCCTCTATAAGGTCCAGTGCCTCGCCATCCGCCAACAGATCCATGTCCTCCACGGCGGAGGTGCGCCCCTCGAGGAGCGGCGGCTCGACGACCGGGGGCTGGCGGTGCCACAGCACCACGGCCACGAGCACGGCCGCTGCCGCGGCTCCCGCGGCCGGCATCAGCGTGACGCTCCGCCACCACGTCCGGGGCCGCGCGCGCGCCTGCTCGAGCGCCGCATGACGCGCCTGATTCAGGCGCGAGCGCGTGCGCGCGTCGATGCGCGCCACGCTCTCCTCGAGTACCACGCGGGCGTTGCGCTCGAATTCAGTCACGGTCTCATTCACCGGGCTCATACGTAGAGCTCCCCGAGCTGCGCGCGCAGTGCCTGCACGGCCCGGAAATAATGTGTCTTGACGCTGCCCTGCGAACAGCCCATGGCGGCCGCCGTCTCGGCGACATCGAGACCCTCGAGGGTGCGCAGCAGGAATGCCTGCTGCTGCCGCCGGGGCAGCTCTGCCAGCGCCTTCTCCAGCGCGCCCACTGCCTCGTCCAGCTCCAGTCGCTTGACCGGCTGCGGCTCGGGGCTCGGCGCCTGCGCGATCGGATCGGTGTCCTCGTCGTCGTCCTCGCCGCGAAACGGCAGCCAGGCCATCACGCGCCCGCGCACCGTGCGTCGGCGCTGCATGTCGCGGATGCGATTCTCGAGTATCCGGTAGAAGAGCGGCTTCCATTCCGGCTCCGGCCGCTCGGAGTACGCCCGCGCCAGCTGCAGCATCGCATCCTGGACCGCATCGAGTGCGTCGTCCTCGTTTCGCAGCCCCGCCTGGGCAATCTTGAATGCCTTGAGCTCGACGCCGGCCAGGAACTGGTTCAGCGCACGCGAGCGGGTCTTGGCTTCAAGGTCCGTCAGGTCCACTGCACCGAGTAATGCGGCCGGCATGCTATAAGGCGACGCGAGCGTAGCAAACTCGGACATGGCCCGTATAACGCGCGCGCGCGTGCCCCGGTTGACGGCTGGAATGAGCTTTAAGTCACTGATTTAGCGTATCCGTTGCCCTAAGTGTCCATGATCTTCCGCGTGGCGCTCGACACGCCCGTGCGGCAGCTGTTCGACTACCTGCCACCGGTCCCGGCGCAGGGCTCGGCGCCACCCGCGATCGGCGCGCGGGTGCGCGTGCCGTTCGGCCGGCGGCGCCTGGTGGGCGTGGTCGTGGCCACCGCCGAGAGCTCGCAGCTGCCCCTCGCGCGCCTCAAACCGATCCTGGCCGTGCTCGACCCGATGCCGCTGCTCGATGCGGCGCTGCGCGAGCTGCTCGAGTGGGCGGCGCAGTACTACCACCATCCGCTCGGAGAGGTGTTGGCCAGCGCGCTGCCCAAGTCGCTGCGGCTCGGCGCTCCCGCGGTGGCCTCAGAGGAGCGCTGGCTCGCGACCGGGGCGGGCGCGCAGGCCGCGGCTGCAGGCGAGCCACGGCGGGCGCCGCGGCAGCGGGCGTTGCTCGAGCTGCTGCTGCAGGCCGGTGGCGCCACGGCCGCCACCCTCGATCAGGGTGCAGGTGCGTGGCGCGCGGCGGCGCGCGCACTCAGTCAGCGCGGGTGGATCGCGCGCACCGAGGTGTCTGTTGCGCCCGGGACCGCGGCCGCCCGCCTTCGTATGGCAGGGCCTGAGCTGCTGCCCGAGCAGAGTGCGGCGGTGGCGGCGGTCGCCGCCTCCCTCGGCACATTCGGCGCGTTCCTCCTGCACGGGGTCACCGGCAGCGGCAAGACCGAGGTATACCTGCGCCTCATCGAGCGCGTGCTGCTCGCCGGGCGCCGCGCGCTGGTGCTGGTGCCCGAGATCGGGCTCACGCCGCAGCTGCTCGGGCGGTTTCGCGAGCGCTTCGAGGCGCCCATGGCCGTGTTGCATTCGGCGCTGACCGATCACGAGCGGCTCGTCGCCTGGCGCGCCGCATTCAGCGGCCAGGCCCACATCGTGCTCGGCACGCGCTCGGCAGTGTTCGCCCCTGTGCCGGAGCTCGGCATCATCGTTGTCGACGAGGAGCACGATCCGTCGTTCAAGCAGCACGAGGGCGGCTTTCGCTACTCGGCACGCGACCTGGCGGTGGTGCGCGCGCGGCACGACGCCGTGCCGGTGGTGCTGGGTTCGGCGACCCCGGCGCTCGAGACGCTGCACAACGTCGCCGCCGGTCGTTATACATTGCTGCGACTCGAGCACCGGGCGGTACAGGCGCAACCGCCGCGCCTCACGCTGGTGGACCTGCGCAGCAGCGCGGTGCGGTCGGGCATCTCGACGCCGGTCGTTCTCGGCATCGAGCGCCACCTCGCCGACGACGGACAGGTGCTGGTGTTCCTCAACCGCCGTGGCTACGCGCCGACACTGCTGTGCACGGCCTGCGGCTGGATCGCCCCGTGCCGTGAGTGCGATGCGCGTCTCACCGTGCACCTGGGCGCCGGCCGGCTGCGCTGCCATCACTGCGGCGCGGACGCGCCGTTGCCGCCGCGCTGCCCGCAGTGCGGCTTCGCCGTGAAGTCCGTCGGTCAGGGCACCGAGCGCATCCAGGAAGCGCTCGGCGCGCTGTTCCCGAGTGTGGCCATCGCACGGCTCGACCGTGACGTCGTGCGACGGCGCGGCGACCTGGAGGGCGTGATGCGGCGCGTGTCCTCGGGCGAGGCGCGCATCCTCGTCGGCACGCAGATGGTCACCAAGGGCCATGACTTCCCGAATGTCACGCTGGTGGTAGTGCTGAACGCCGACCAGGGCCTCTTCAGCACGGACTTCCGCGCACCCGAGCGCCTGGCGCAGACCATCGTGCAGGTCGCCGGCCGCGCCGGCCGCGCACACAAGCCCGGCGAGGTGCTGATCCAGACCGAGTTCCCGGACCACCCGCTGCTCAGGAGCCTGCTGCTCGCCGGCTACGACGGCTTCGCGCGCGCGGCGCTCGAGGAGCGCGCGCAGGCGGCTTGGCCGCCGTTCAGCCGGCTCGCGGCGCTGCGCGATTCCGCCCGGACCGCGGATGCGGCGCTCGCCTTCCTCGCCGAGGCGCGCGCGCTCGCCCGGCGTCCGCCCGCGGGCGTGCGCCTGCTGGGTCCGGTGCCGGCAGCGATGGCGAAACGCGCCGGGCGCTACCACGCGCAGCTGCTGGTGGAGAGCCGCGAGCGCTCGCAGCTGCACGGCTTCCTCGATGGCTGGCTGCCGCAGGTCGAGCAACTGCGCAGCGTCCGCACGCTGCGTTGGTCGCTCGATGTCGATCCGCTCGAGCTGTTCTGAGCGCGCAGCCGCGCGCGCGCCGCGGCCAATCGCAGCAGCGCTTCGGTTAGACTTGCCGCCCCCTGGCCAGCGGATCACTCTTTGAAGCAGGAACTCGAGCAGCTGCTGCTGGCCGCCGTGACGCGGCTCGGCGGCGATGTTCTGCCGGAAATGCCCGCCGCCGCGACGGTGGTCGTCGAGCGCACGCGCGATGCGCAGCACGGCGACTTCGCCACCAGCCTCGCGCTGCGCCTCGCAAAGTCAGCGCGCCGCAAGCCGCGCGAGCTGGCCGCGGCGATCGTCGCCGCGCTCCCCCCGAGTGAGCTGATCACGCGTGCCGAAGTGGCCGGCGCCGGCTTCATCAACTTTCACCTTAGCGCCGCGGCCTACGCGCGCGAGCTCGCGCGCATCCACGCCGAGGGCGCGGCCTACGGGGCGAGCCAGCTCGGCCGCAACGAGCGCGTGCTGGTCGAGTTCGTGTCCGCCAATCCCACCGGACCGCTGCACGTCGGTCACGGACGCCAGGCGGCCTACGGAGCGACGCTAGCCAACATATTGACCGCCGCGGGCTTTCAGGTCGAACGCGAGTACTACATCAACGACGGCGGCCGGCAGATGGACATCCTCGCGGTCAGCGCCTGGGTGCGCTACCTCGAGCTGTGCGGCGAGCAGCTGCCGTTTCCCGAGAATGGCTACCGCGGCGATTACGTGCGGCCGCTGGCACAGCAGCTGCGCGCCAGCGAGGGCGAGCGGCTGCGCCGGCCGGCTGCAAGCGTGCTGGCCGACCTGCCGGCGGACGCTCCCGCCGGCGACAAGGAAGCCTACATCGATGCGCTCATCGCTCGTGCCCGCGCGCTCATCGGCGCGGACGGCTTCGCGCGCGTGCTGCAGCTGTCGCTGCGCGAGATGCTCGCCGACATCCGCGGCGACCTGGCCGAGTTCGGCGTGCGCTTCGACCATTGGACCTCCGAGCGTGCGTTCACCGAGAGCGGCGCGATCGATCACGCGCTCGCCGTGCTCGAGCGTGCGGGCCGCCTGTACCGCGAGCAGGGTGCCATGTGGTTCCGCGCCAGCGACTTCGGCGACGAGAAGGATCGCGTGGTGGTGCGTGAGAACGGCCACAAGACCTATTTTGCCTCCGATATCGCCTACCACCTGGCCAAGCGCGAGCGCGGCTTCGCGCACCTCATCGACGTGCTCGGCGCTGACCATCACGGCTACGTTGCACGGGTGCGCGCCGGGCTCATTGCCCTCGGCCAGCCGGGCGAGTGCCTGGAGGCGCCGCTGATCCAGTTCGTGAGCCTGTTCCGCGGCACCGAGCGCATCCCGATGGGCAAGCGCGAGGCGCAGTTCGTCACCCTGCGCCAGCTGCGCACCGAGGTCGGCAACGACGCCTGCCGCTTCTTCTACCTGATGCGCAGCCACGACCAGCCGCTCGATTTCGATCTGGAGCTCGCCAAGTCGCGCACCAACGAGAACCCGGTGTACTACATCCAGTACGCGCACGCGCGCGTAGCGAGTGTCATGAAGCAGCTCGCCGCCCGCGGTCTGAGCTTCGATCGAGCGGCCGGTCTCGCCGCGGCCGCGCGGCTCGGCGACGTCCACGAGCAGGCGGTGCTGCAGACGCTCACCCGCTACCCGGAAATCGTCGAGCAGGCGGCGGTGAACCGCGCCCCGCACGCGCTGGTGCATTACCTGCGCGATCTCGCCAACGTCTTCCACACTTACTACAATGCCGAGCAGTTCATCGTCGACGATCCGCAGCTGCGCAACGCGCGCCTCGCGCTGGTGCTGGGCGTGCAGCAGGTGGTGCGCAACGGTCTCACGCTGCTCGGCGTATCGGCACCGGAGAGCATGTGAGCCGCCCCGTGCGGCCCGGAACCAACATGGCGAGACTCACCGCGCGCGACTACAAGTCCACGCAACGCCGGCCGCTCGATCTGCGCCGCCTGCGCGAGTTCGGCTACGGCCTGCTCACCGGCGCGCTGCTCGCCAGCGTGGCGTTCGCCTATCTCAACGGCAAAGGCCACCGCAGCGTGGATCCTCCGGACGCCCCGCGCCCGGATCCGCATCGTGCCGCGCCGGCCGATAGCGCCGGCGTCGCTTCCGGCAAAACCGCCGAGAAATACGACTTCTACGAAATGCTGCCCAACTTCGAGGTGGTGGTGCCGGAGAAGGACAAGGACGTCAAGCGCGATCTGCCGGCGGCGGCGCAGATCGAGCGGCCCGGGGTCTACGTCCTGCAGGCCGGCTCCTACCGCAACGAGTCGGACGCCGATCGCGTGCGCGCCCAGCTCGCCATGCAGGGGATCGACGCCCGGGTGCAGCGGGTCGCGGTCGACTCCGACGTCTGGCACCGCGTACGCATCGGGCCGATCAGCAATCTCGGCGAGCTCAACAAGCTGCGCCGGCAGCTGCAGGCGGCCGAAGTGGATGCGCTGGTGATCCGCGTGGGGGACTGAGCGCACGGGCAGCAGCTGCCCGAGGAGATCGGACGATGCGAATCGCTACCTTTGCCCTGCTCACGCTGCTGGCGCTGCGCCCGGTCCTTGCGGACGACCTGCGGCCGAGCGAGGAGTCGGTCGGACAGCTGTTCGAGGCCATGCACACCAGCCAGATCCTCGACGCTTACCTGAGGCAGGCCGTGGCCGCCATGCAGGGATCGATTCGTCAGGCCATGGAGGGGGTGCGGCTCAACGCTGAGCAGCAGCAGATCATGGACGACATGGGCGCAGAGCTGGAATCCATGTTCAGACAGGAGATCAATTGGGACAACCTGCGGCCCTTGATGCTCGAGGTGTACCGCAACACGTTCACACAGCATGAAGTGGACGACATGCTTGGGTTCTATCGCTCCCCCACCGGGCAGGCCGTGGTATCCAAGTTGCCGGCTGCGATGCAGCAGGGGATGCAGTCAATGCAGCAGCACGCGAAGTCGCTGGCTCCGCGGATCGCCCAGCTGCAGCGGGAAACGGTAGCGGCTATGAAGCGCGCCGAGGATCGGGCGGCGACCTCGCCTGCGCAGTCCGCGCCGTCGCCCCCGGGGCACTAGGGCGGCGCGGCGGTCAATCCTCGCTGATGTTCCTGAAATCGACGCCGAGGGAGCGCAGCTTGCGGTACAGGTGCGTGCGCTCCATGCCGACGCGCTTGGCGAGCTGCCCCACCTTGCCGTTGCACAGCAGCAGCTGCTGCTGCAGGTAAGCGCGCTCGAACTGCTCGCGCGCCTCGCGCAGCGGCAGCGCCAGCAGGTCCTGCTTCACCAGCGGTTCATCGGGCGGCGTCTGTACGCTGAGCTCGCGCTCGATCTCCTCGAGCCGGATCTCCTCCGCGCCGCCGTGCATGAGCAGCCGATGCACCAGGTGCCGCAGCTCACGCACGTTGTCCGGCCACGGGTAGTTGCGCAGGCGGTTCTGCGCCGCCACGCTGAAGCGGCGGAACGGCAGCCCGTCGGCATCGACCAGCCGATCCACCTGGTGGCGCAGCAGGTCGGGCACGTCCTCAGCGTACTCGCGCAGCGGCGGCACGCGCATGATCAGCACGTTGAGATACGCGAGCAGATCGCGCCGCAGGCCATCGCCGCCGGCGCGCTGCTCGAGGCCGGGCTGTGCCGAGCTGAGGACGCGCGCGCGGAAGGCGACCGGCTCGTTGCCGCCGAGGCGCACGAACTGCCCCGACTCGAACACGCCGACCAGCAGCCGCTGTGCGCCCGCGGGCAGATCCTCGAGCTCATGGACGAACAGCGTGCCGTTGCCGGCTTCCTCGAGAGTTCCCGCCACTCGCTGTCCGCCGGGCTCTTCGCGTCCGAACAGGCGCGCCTCCGCGTCCGCATCGCGCAGACTCGAGGCGATCAGCGGCACGAACGGGGCGGCGGCGCGCGGCCCCTGCTCGTGCAGGTAACGCGCGAACGCTTCGCGTCCCGAGCCGGGCTCGCCCACCAGCAGCACCGGTGAGGAGTTGGGCGCCATCTGCTGCAGCTCGGCGCGCACCTGTTGCATGAGCTTGCTCTTGCCGAGCGGCACGGCGAGCGGTGAGCCGAGGAGCTTCCCCGACTGGCGGTGGCGCCGGCCCGCATCGAGCGCGCGCTCGACGGTGCGCAGCAGCTTGGCGAGCGACAGCGGCTTCTCGACGAAATCGAAGGCGCCGAGGCGCGTCGCCTCGACCGCGGTCTCGACCGTGCTGTGTCCCGACATCATCACCACCGGGCAGCCGTCCGCCGCGGCCACCGACCACTCGCGCAGCAGCGTGATGCCGTCGACGTCCGGCATCCAGATGTCGAGCAGCACGAGATCGTGGGTCTGCCGTGCGCGCGAGGCGCGTGCCTGCGCGGCATTGGCCGCCACGTCCACCTCGTATCCCTCCTCGGACAGGATCTCCTTCAGGAGCCCGCGGATATCCGCCTCGTCGTCGACCACGAGAATGTGTGGACTGCTCATGCCCTCTCCCTCCGCAACTGATCCCGCCGTTCGCGCGCGTTCCCCGTGGCCGAGCGGGTGCTGTCCTTCACCGGCAGCACGACGCGCACCCGGGCCCCGCCCTCGGGCCGGTTGTCCGCGTCGATGTGCCCGCCGTGCTCCTCGATGATCTTCTTGACGATCGCGAGCCCCAGGCCCGTTCCCTTCGGCTTGCTGGTGACGTAAGGATCGAACACCCGGCCCAGCAGCTCGCGTTGAAAGCCGGGGCCATTGTCACACACAGTCAGGACGGCGTAGGTAACATCGCCGCCGATTTCCAGGTGCGTAGTGATCTCCAGCAGCGGACTGCCAACCCCTTCAAGCGCTTCCAGCGCGTTGGTCAGGAGGTTGTTGAGGATCTGCCGCACCCGCCCGCGGTCGGCCTCAATCCCTTCGAGATGTTCGTCGAGCTCCAGGCGGATGCGTGTCCGCGGTGTCTGCGAGCGGTACAGGTCGGCCACCTCGGTCACCAGTTGATTCAGGCTGAAGTGCGTGATCTGCATCTCGGGAGCGCGAGCGTACTCGCTGAAGGCGTTCACCATCTGCTGCATGGTCTCCACCTGCTGCACGATGGTGCGCGTGCCGCGCTCGAGGATATCGGCGTCGCGCTCGCTCATGCCGGCGAGCAGCCGGCGGCGCAGCCGCTCGGCCGACAGCTGGATGGGCGTGAGCGGGTTCTTGATCTCGTGCGCCAGGCGTCGCGCCACCTCGCCCCACGCGGCATCGCGCTGTGCCTGCAACAGCGCGGTGATGTCGTCGAACACGATGACGAAGCCCATGTCGGCGTCCTCGCCTGGCAGCGGAGTGCAGGCGCACATGAGCGTGCGGCGGCCGGCGGCACCGTCGAGATCGAGCTGCTCGCGCCACTCCTCGCGCCCGCCGGCGAGACGCACCGCGATCGCGGCCACGAACTGACCGAGGCGCTCGTTGCTCGCCGCCAGCTCCGGCAGTGCGCGCCCGGCGGCCGCCGACAGGTCGGTGCCGAGAATCGCGCCGGCCGCCTCGTTGGCGGTGCGCACTGTCATGCTGCGGTCGATCGCCAGCACACCGGTCGACAGGCGCGCGAGGATGATGGCGAGGCGCTGGCGCTCGCGCTCCACCGCGTGCTGGCTCTGCGTCGCCTCGGCGCGCGCGCGGCGCAGCCGCTTGGTCATGTCGTTGAACGAGTGCACCAGGAAGCCCATCTCGTCGCGCGAGGGCAGCGGCAGGCGCGTCGCGAAATCCCCCTTGCCGACCGCGCGCGTGCCCTCGATGAGATCCTGCACCGGGCGTACCAGGCGCTGGGCCGAATAGATCGCGCCGTAAATCGCCGCCAGCATCGCGAGCAGCAGCACCAGCGTGAGGGTGAGACGGAAGCTGTACTTCAACGGCTCGCGCACCGCGGCGAGATCGCCGTACTGGGAGTAGGTGCTCTGCACGGCCTCCGACAGGGCGGCGAGCTGCTTGGGAACGGGGTAAATCGCCACCACGAAGCGCGCGTCGCGATTGCTCGCGGGATCGCCGACCGGCGCGGCGGTGCGGATGAGATATCGACCGCCCGCCTGTGGCTCGAGACTCATGTAGGGCAGATGCTGCTCGATCTGGCGCACCAGGTCCGGCGGGGGTCGCGACGGCAGACTCTCGAGCGGATTCTCCAGACTCGCGGCGAGGATGCGTCCGTGTGCGGCGAACAACACGATCTCCAGCGCCTCTCCGGCGCGCCGGTCGCTGTCGAGCCGCGACTGCACTTCGGCGGGTGCGCTGCGCCGCAGCACCTCGGCGAGCGCCACGGTCCTGGCGGAGTACTCGCGCATGCGCAGATCGAGCGCCTCGCGCGACAGCACCAGGGCATCGCTCAATCCCTGCTTCACCTCGACCTTGAACCAGCTGTCGATGCCCTGGTTGATGAACTCGAGCGACGAGAGGTACACGATCAGCAGCGGCGCGATCACCAGAGCGCCGAAGATGCCTACGGTGCGCGCCGTCAGGCGCGAGCCGGGCACGTGCGCGCGGTAGTCGCGCACCAGCCGCCAGAGCTTGCGCGCCAGCAGCACCGTGAGGGCGATCACGGCGCACACGTCGAGCAGCAGGATGGACAGCTGCAGGTGCTCGAACTGCGAGGAGTTCTGCACGCTCTTGGCGAGCAGCAGGAATGCCCCGAGTCCGATCGCGCTCCACAGCACTCCCTGGCCCACTGCGACCCAGCGGAGTCTCCCGGGCGGTCGGGGGCTTATACCGGGAGTGACCATGTATACCACTCGCTCACGCGTATCCAGTCGTCGGTCCAGAACAGCATAGCGCGGAGCGATGCGGGCAAGTGCCCGCGGCGCACGCCCGCGCGCACACTGATGGTGTAGCTGCCGCCGTCGAGCTGCGGCTCGACCAGGATGGGCCAGGCATCCACCTTGCCGAGAAAAGCGAGCGCCTCTTCGAGGGTGGCGAAGGTCTGCTGATCGGCGCTGCGGGTATCGCGCACGACATAACGGTCGGTGACGGCGTGATAGGTGAGCTCGCGCCGCAATGTCAGGTCGACGATGCTCGCGTCGAACCACAGGCGCCGGTCGCGTTCGATGCGCACCTCCAGATCGAATGTCAGCGTGACGCCGTCCTTGAGCGCGTCGCGAATCGCCGGACTCACCGGGTATTCCACCCGCGAATGCAGCAGGAATACGCCCTTGTCGATGTCCACGTACGCCGAGCGCACCTCGAGGATCCCGTCGAGCGCATCGGCGGCTGCGACGCTGCAGACCGCCACGACGATGGCGCACAGCGTCGCCAGCAGCACACTGCGGGTCACGCCTTCCCCTGTCGAATCGCCACGTAGCATCGATGCAACGGCACAGCTCGATTGACCGTGGCCTGGGCCGCGGGTTGTGCCGAACGCTCAGGCTGCAGTCGTTGTCTTTTCGAGACAAGCATAATAGAAGCCGTCGGTCCCCGCCTCTGCCCCCGGCAGAAGCTGCACGCCCACCGAACGCTCGACCGCACCCGGGACGACACCGGCAAGCGCCGCGCCTGCCGCCTCGGCCATCCGCGGCTCCGCGGCGAGCAGCGCCCTCACGACCTGCTCATTCTCTTCGGGCAGCAGCGAGCAGGTCGAGTAGAGCAGACGCCCGCCCGGTGCGAGCAGCGTGACCGCCGCGCGCACGATCTCAAGCTGAGCCGCCGCCAGCGCCGGGATGTCGGCGGCACGGCGCAGCAGCTTGATGTCCGGATGGCGGCGGATGACACCGGTCGCCGAGCACGGCACGTCGATGAGGATCCGCTCGTACGGACGGCCATCCCAGAATGTCGAGGGCTCACGAGCGTCCGCTACGCACAGCCGGGCGCTGCGCCGCAGGCGACGCAGGTTCTCGGCGATCAGCGCGAGCCGGGTCGCATCGATATCAACCGCCGTGAGATCCGCCTGATCGCCGAGAAGCTCGAGCAAATGGCCGGTCTTGCCACCCGGTGCGGCGCACAGCTCGAGAACGTGCATCCCGGGTCTGACGTCGAGCAGGCGGGCGGCGAGCTGGGCCCCCGCATCCTGCACCGACACGATGCCCTCTGCGAACCCCGGTAGCTTCTCCACAGTCAGCGGGCGATCCAAAGTGACGGCGGAATCCATCCACTGTATCTCGCGTGCGTCAATCGAAGCGCCCGCCAGCTGGAAAAGGTAGTCGGCGGCGGTGGCTCTCGCGAGATCCACGCGCAGCGTCATCGGGGCGCGGTCGTTGTTTGCCATCAGCACGGACTCCCCCTGGACGGGCCATGCGCTGCAGATCCACTCGACCAGCCAGGGTGGATGAGCCGTCCGTGCCGGCAGGCGCGCATCGAGCTGCGCGAGAAGTGCCGGGCGCTCCGCTACGAACCGGCGCAGCACGGCATTGACCAGGCCAGCGGCCCGGGGGGCGCCGAGGAGGCGTGCGGCATCCACGGCCGCGTGGACCGTGGCCTCGGGAGCGTTGCGTGAGTATTCGACCTGGTGCGCACCGATCGTCAGCAGCGCCCGCACCTGACCGGAGAGCCCGGCGGGACGCTCGAGCAGCGCCTCGAGCGCCGGCGCCAGGCGTAAGTACCAGCGCAGCGTACCCAGGGTGATGGCCCGCACCGCCCGGCGGTCGGCGGTGATCCCGGCGGTCGGGGCGGCGAGCGCTGCGTCGGCCGACTCGCCGCGCGCGAGCACGGCATCGACGGCGAGGGCCGCCGCCGCGAGGGCGGGCGCGCCGGGCGCCCAGGGGGTCCTAGCCAAGCCGCCGGCCCGCAAGGCCCAGGCTGTGGGAGTAGTCAGCCACGCTCACCGGACGCCGCCCGGGACGCTGAACCTGCGTGATCCCCAGGCATCCCCGCCCGCACTGAACCGTCATTGAATCGGTACTTACGGCGACGATCGACCCAGGTTCGCTAATTTTGTCGACACGTTCTGCTCTTTTAGCCTCAGGACTGTCCTGATAAGCTGCCGGCGGCGCCACCCGGGCCGCGAGCACGCGCAGCTGCTCGCCCTCGAGCAGCGTCTCGGCCATGGGCCAGGGATTGAAGGCCCGGACCTGGCGCTCGATGTCGGCTGCTGCGCGCGTCCAGTCGATGCGCGCCTCGGCCTTGCTGATCTTGGCCGCGTAGGTGACACCCTCCCGCGGCTGGGGGCTCGCGCGCAGCGTGCCGGCAGAAAGCCCCTCGAGCGCCTCGAGCAGTGCGACCGCCCCGAGGGCGGCGAGCTCATCGTGCAGCGAGCCCGCGGTATGGTCCGCACGCATGCCGATGCGCCGCTGCAGCAGCACGGGCCCGGTGTCGAGTCCCGCATCCATCTGCATGATGCTCACCCCGGTCTGCGTATCACCCGCGAGGATCGCGCGCTGCACCGGCGCCGCGCCGCGCCAGCGCGGCAGGAGCGATGCGTGAACGTTGATGCAGCCGTAGCGCGGCAGCGCGAGGACCTCCGGCGGCAGCAGCATTCCGTAGGCGACCACCACCAACACGTCCGGCTGCCACTTGGCGAGCACGGCGCGCGCCGCTTCACCGGCGAGCGTGAGCGGCTGTGCCAGCGGCAGATGCGCGGCCGCAGCGGCGCTCTTGACCGCGCTCGCTGCGAGCCTGCGGCCGCGTCCACTCGGGCGGTCCGGCTGCGTCAGGACGCCGACGACTTCGGTGTGCGCGCGCAGCGCCGCGAGCGCCGGCAGCGCGAATTCCGGTGTGCCGGCAAAGGCGGCGCGCAACCTCAGTACGCGCGCCGGGCGCCGCCGGCGCTCACCGGCGCCGGGGACGTGCGCTCCCTGCGCTCTTTTTCGAGTTTCTTGCGAATGCGCTCGCGTTTGAGGTCCGAGAGGTAATCGACGAACAGCTTCCCCTGCAGGTGATCCATCTCGTGCTGGATGCACACGGCGAGGACATCATCGAAATCGCGTTCGAACGGCTCACCGGTGCGATCCTGTGCGCGCACGCGCACCTTCGCGGCGCGCTTTACCTCATCGAATATGCCGGGCACCGACAGGCACCCCTCCTCGGTGCTCGCCTCGCCTTCACGGGCGAGGATCTCCGGGTTGATGAGTACCAGCGGCGCGTTGCGCTCCCTGGAGATGTCGATGACGATCAGCCGCTGGTGGACATCCACCTGGGTCGCCGCCAGGCCAATGCCGGGGGCGGCGTACATGGTCTCGAGCATGTCGTCGATGAGCGCGCTCAGCTGCGCGTCGAAGCGCGTCACCGGCTGTGCCCGTATGCGCAGCCTGGGGTCGGGGAATTCGAGGATCTTTCGTAGTGCCATGTTGCCGACCGATATGGGGGCGCCGCCGCCCGTGATCCAGCGCACAAAGTTGACATTAATTCGTGTACCGGCCGGGCGCCGTGCCAGTATAACGCCTAGAATTTCGGGCGCAGGTCTGGTCCACCTCGCGCAATGAGGAGTGGAGGATGGTCTCAAATCAAGTACTTGGGGTTCGCCTGGCGGCTGGAGTCCTGGTCCTGTCGGGAGCGCTGACCGGCTGCGCCCACACGCCCTCGAGTTGCCCGCCGGGTGCTGCCGCGCCCGCCGCGGCTGCCGCTGCGGCGGGGGGCGGAGCCAATGCCACCGCGGCGTCACAGGAAATGACCGCGACCGAGGCCGGGATCAGCGCGATGGGCAAGGGCGCAGCGCCCGCAGGCGTCGCGCCCGCGCCCATCAGCACCGAAATGCTGAACCCGAACGCGCCGATGCACTACACGGTGAAGCGCGGCGATACGCTCTGGGGCATCGCGTCGATGTACCTGAAGGACCCGTGGCTGTGGCCCGAGGTCTGGGTCATCAACCCGCACATACCGAACCCGCACCTTATCTATCCGGGCGACACACTGGCGCTCGCGTACGGCGCCAGCGGCGTTCCGCAGGTCTCGGTGGAGCAGCCCGGCGTGGTGCGCATGGATCCGCGCCTGCGCAGCGAGCCGCTCGCGAATGCCATTCCGACGATTCCCTACTCGGCGATTGCCGCCTTCCTGGGACGCCCGACGGTCGCGACCGAAGAGGAGATCCGCAAGGCCCCCTACGTGCTCGCCTTCCGCGACATGAACCAGGCCGGCGGCTCGGGCAACGAGGTCTACCTGCGAAACCTCACCGCCGGGCCGAATGCGCGCTTCGCCATCCTGCACATCGACGGCCCGCTGGTCGATCCGGACGACGGCAAGGTGGTCGGCTACTCGGGAATCTACACCGCCACCGCGCTGGTGCAGCGACCGGGCGAGCCCGCCAAGGCGCTGCTGATCGAATCGGCGCGCGAGACGCTGCGCGGCGACCGGCTCATCTCGACCGACAGCAGCGAGGTCCCCATGACCTTCACGCCGCGGGCGCCGGCGAGCCAGGTGTGCGGCACCATCATCAACGCGGTCGGCACCACCGGCGACACCGGCCTCGTGGGACAGTTCGATGTCGTGGTGATCAACCGCGGCAAGCGTCAGGGGCTCGAGCCCGGTAACGTGCTCGCCATCGACCACAAGGGCGACACGGTACGCGACCTGTACCGCAACGGCCGGTCGATCGGCAGCAACGTCATGGGAGCGGGCAGCGACTTCGCGCCGACCTTGACGCTCCCCAGTGAGCGCACCGGGACGCTGCTGGTGTTCAAGGTCTACGACCGCGTCAGCTACGGCCTGGTGATAGGCGCCGACGACGCCATCTACGTCGGCGACCTCGTCAGCAACCCGTAAGTCCCGCAACTTCGCACCAAGGCGCGCGCTCGCAGGCGATTTGCGAGCGGCCGCCGTGGCGCGCTTGCCTTATGCTCGCGCTCCATGGAGAACCACCGGGCGCGCGCACTGCTGGCACGCACTCCCTCCCTCAACGGCGCACAGCTCGAGGCGCTGCTCGCGGCGGCATCTGGTGAGCCCGGGCGCGCCTGCGAGGCACGCATCGCGCGCAGTGTCGAGCTGTCACCTGCCGCGCGGGAATTTCTCGCCCGCCCCGATGACAGCGCGATCGAGCGCGACGTCGCCTGGCTCGCCGCGAGCGGCACGGCCATCGTGCTCTACGGCGATCCGGAGTATCCGCCGCTGCTCCGGCAGATCCCCGATCCGCCGGCGGCGCTGTACGTGCTCGGCTCGGTCGCGGCGCTCGCCACGGCGCAGCTCGCCATGGTCGGCTCGCGCAATCCGACACCCGCCGGGCGCACCACGGCGCGCGACTTCGCCGCCTGGTTCGCGCGCGCCGGACTTACCATCACCAGCGGTCTCGCCGTCGGCATCGATGCCGCAAGTCACGAGGGTGCACTCGGCGCCGGCGGGCAGACCGTGGCCGTGTGCGCCACCGGCCTCGATCGCGTCTACCCCGCCGAGCACGCCGCGCTCGCCGAGCGCATCCGCGCTCACGGCGCGCTGCTGTCGGAATTTCCACCGCGCAGCGCACCGCTGCCCGGGCACTTCCCGCGGCGCAACCGCATCATCAGCGGCCTGTCGCTCGGCA
This sequence comes from Steroidobacteraceae bacterium, assembly GCA_036008385.1. Classification (GTDB taxonomy): domain Bacteria; phylum Pseudomonadota; class Gammaproteobacteria; order Steroidobacterales; family Steroidobacteraceae; genus 13-2-20CM-66-19. The sequence continues at coordinate 121,522 of DASYNX010000025.1, read as the reverse complement.
CACTGGTGGTCGAGGCTGCGCGCCACAGCGGCTCGCTGATCACCGCCCGCCTGGCGGTGGAGGCCGGTCGCGAGGTGTTTGCGATCCCAGGTTCCATCCACAGTCCACTCGCGCGCGGCTGTCACCAACTCATCAAGAGCGGCGCCAAGCTCGTGGAGGAAGCCGCCGACGTCATGTCGGAGCTCAAGATTTCGGTGCCGAAAGAACAACTTACGCTGCGACTGCGCGAACCGGAGACGGCCCCTGCATTGGACAAGGAGTATGAAATGCTGTTAGATGCGCTCGGCTTTGAACCCGCGACCATTGATATTCTCGTCGCACGCACGCGTCTGCCGGGCGAGTCAGTTGCCTCCATGCTGCTGATACTCGAGCTCGAAGGGCGTGTTGCGGCTCTCCCGGGCGGCCGCTATGGCCGCACACCTTGAGATCATGACGACTGGCAGCGTACTCGACATCCTGATCTACGTTTTTGATCGGTACATGCTCGATGCAGTGCCGGAGGTGCCGGCGCGCGCGCACCTGGCGCGTGATCTCGAGCGCGCGGGCTTCGCGCCCACCAATGTCGAGCGCGCGCTCGACTGGCTCACCGAACTGGCGTTCGGGTACCGGGGTGCGCACGCCGTGCACGCCGAGCCGCAGCTCACCGGTGTGCGCGTCTTCACCGACAGCGAGCTGGCGCGTCTCTCGACCGAGTGCCGCGGGCTGCTGCTGAGGCTCGAGCGCGCCCACGTGCTGACCACGCGGCAGCGCGAAATCGTGATCGACCGGCTGCTCGCCCTCGACGCCGACGAGCCCGATACCGAGCAGCTCAAGTGGGTCGTGCTCATGGTGCTCTCCGGCCAGCCCGGCCACGAGCCGGCGATCGAGCGGCTCGCCACCCTGATGTCGGAGGCGCAGCTCAATGCTCCGCACTGAGCGCGCGCCGCGGGTGCTGGACTGAATAGCTCCGCGGCTCGCCCGCGGTTTTTCGTTTTTTGGCTTGAGCTTTTCCGGTAACGCATGGCAGAGAATCTGGTCATCGTCGAGTCGCCCGCCAAGGCGAGGACCATCAAGAAATATCTGGGCCGCGACTTCGAGGTGCTCGCTTCCTACGGGCACGTGCGCGACCTCGTGCCCAAGGAAGGCGCGGTCGATCCGGACAACGGCTATGCCATGAAGTACCAGGTGCTCGAGAAGAACGAGCGCCACGTCGCCGCCATCGCCCGCGCGCTGGCGCGCGCGCGCGCGCTCTACCTGGCGACCGACCCTGATCGCGAGGGCGAGGCGATTGCCTGGCACCTGAAGGAGATCCTCGAGTCGCGCGGGGAGCTCGACGGCAAGCAGGTGCATCGCGTGGTGTTCTACGAGATCACGCGCAACGCCATCCGCGCCGCCGTGGGGCAGCCGCGCGGCCTCAGCCTCGAGCTGGTGAACGCGCAGCAGGCGCGCCGCGCACTCGATTACCTGGTCGGCTTCAACCTCTCGCCGCTGCTGTGGAAGAAGGTGCGCCGCGGACTGTCCGCGGGCCGGGTACAGAGCCCGGCGCTGCGCATGATCTGCGAGCGCGAGGAGGAGATCGCCCGCTTCGTGGCGCAGGAGTACTGGACCATCGAGGGCGAAGGAGCCCACAGCGGGCAGGCGTTTCCGCTGAAGCTGCTCGAGTATCGCGGCGTCAGGGTCGAGCAATTCAGCTTCACGAGCGAAGCCGCGGCGCGCGAGGTCGAGCGCACGCTGCGCACGGCCGCGGGCGCTGCCGGCGCTGCTGCGGGCACGCTGCGGGTGCTCGCCATCGATCGCAAGCAGCGTCGCCGCAATCCGGCGCCGCCGTTCACCACCTCGACGCTGCAGCAGGAAGCGGCCCGCAAGCTCAGCTTCAATGCGCGGCGCACCATGCGTCTGGCGCAGCAGCTGTACGAGGGCCTGGACATCGGCGAAGGCAACGTGGGCCTCATCACCTACATGCGCACCGACTCGGTGTCGCTCGCCGCGGAGGCGGTGCGCGAGATCCGCGAGGTCGCCGCCCGGCTCTACGGCCAGCACGAGGTCGCCGACGAGCCGCGCATCTACCGCACCAAGTCGAAAAACGCCCAGGAGGCGCACGAGGCCATCCGCCCGACCGTGGCCGCCATCACCCCCGCCGACGTCGAGGGCAAGATCGACGACGACCTGTATCGCCTGTACGCGCTCATCTGGAAGCGCGCCGTGGCCTCGCAGATGAGTCACGCGGTGTTCGACACCGTCGCGGTGGACATGCTGGCCGGGGACGATGGAGCCGAGCGGCACCTGCTGCGCGCCAACGGCTCGACGCTGGTGAAGCCGGGCTACATCGCCGTGTACCAGGAAGGCAGCGATGACGCCAGGGTCGACGATACCGATCACGTGCTGCCGCCGATGCAGGAGGGCGACAGCGTGAGTCTCACCGCGCTCGCCGCCAGCCAGCATTTCACCGAGCCGCCGCCGCGCTACAGCGAGGCTTCGCTGGTGAAGGCGCTCGAGGAGCACGGCATCGGTCGCCCCTCGACCTACGCCACCATCATCTCGACGCTGCAGGACCGCGAATACGTCGAGATGGACAGCCGGCGCTTCGTGCCCACCGACATCGGCAAGATCGTCAACCGCTTCCTGACACATCACTTCCACCGCTACGTCGAGTACGGCTTCACCGCCTCGATGGAAGACGAGCTCGATGCGGTGTCGCGCGGCGAGGAAGACTGGACCACGCCGCTCGAGAAGTTCTGGAAGCCGTTCATCCGTCAGGTCGACAAGATCGAGAGGACGGTGACTCGCGAGCAGGTCGCGCAGGCGCGCGAGCTCGGCAAGGACCCGGCCACGGGCAAGCCCGTCACGGTGCGCATGGGTCGCTACGGAGCATTCGTGCAGATCGGCACCAAGGACGATGAGCTCAAGCCGCGCTTCGCGGGACTGCGTCCCGGACAAAAGATGGACGCGATCACGTTCGCGGACGCGCTCGAGCTGTTCAAGCTGCCGCGCACGCTCGGGGAAACCCCCGAAGGTGAGACCATCGTCGCGAGCGTCGGGCGCTTCGGGCCGTACGTGAAGTACGGCAGCAAGTACGCCTCTCTCAAGGAGGACGATCCCTACACCGTGACGCTCGAGCGGGCGCGTGAGGTCATCCGCCTCAAGAAGGAAGCCGACGCCAACCGCATCATTCAGGACTTCGCCGACGCCGGAATCCAGGTACTGAACGGCCGCTATGGCCCGTACATCACCGATAAGAAGAAGAACGCCAAAATCCCCAAGGACCGTGACCCGAAGTCGGTCACGCTCGAGGAGTGCCGGACGCTGCTGGCCGCGGCGCCCGAGCGGGGCGGGCGCTTCGGCCGCTGGGGCAAGGGCAAGCGCACGGGGGCGCCCGCCGCGGCCGCCAGCGCGGTGAGCGGCGCCGCACCGGCACCGGCCGACAAAGGCGCCGCGAAGAAAAAGGCGGCAAAGACCGCCCGCGCCGACTCGCCCGCGGCACCGAAGGTCGCGGCACCGAAGGTCGCGGTCGCCGGTCAGCCGGCCGCGCCGGCGACGCACGTGAGGCCGAAGACGCTCGCTCGCAAGGGACGCAAGTCGGGCAGTGGCGCGAGAGCCGCCAGGAAGAGTGTCCCCGGTAAGGCGCGCGGCAAGACTGCCGCCGCTGCACCGCGGCGGGCGCGCTGGGTGAAATGAGCCGTGCCGCCCCGGCGGCCGGGGTGCGCGCCGCAGCCGCGGCGGCTCAACGCTGAAGAAACTCGTCGATCGCCGCCAGGCAGCCGGGCTCATCCAGCAGCGGCGCGTGGCCGCGGTCGCTGACCGTCAGCACTCTGAGATCGGGCTTCTCACGTTGCATGCGAGCGAGCGTCGCGGCACTGAGGATGTCCGAATGTGCACCGCGGATCACGAGCACCGGCGGGGCGAGCGCGCCCCATAACGGCCACAGGTCCGGCGCGACGCCGACGGAGCTGCGCACCACCTCGCCGATCAGCGGGTCGGCATCCGCCTCCGGCACCCCCTGCGCGTTCTCGCGGTAGCTCAGGCGCGCGATCCTCTCCCAGCGCGCCTCGCTCAGGCCCGGCCAGGCCGCACCGTAGACGCTGCGCAGGTGCGCGACCGCCTCGGGCCAGCCGCTCACAGGCGGCGCCTTGCCGGCATATCCGCGTATGCGCTCGAGTCCCGCCGGGTCGGCCTCCGGGCCGATGTCGTTCAGCACGATGCGCGCGACGAGCCCGGGCTGTGTGGCGGCCAGCACCATGGCCATGAGACCGCCCATCGATGTGCCGATGACGCTGACAGGCGCCGCGCCGAGACCGGTGAGCAGCGCGAGCGTGTCGCGCAGATAGACCCGGATCTGGTAGTTGTTACGGTCCGGATCGCGCGCCGAGAGCCCCCGGCCGCGCACGTCGGGCACGATGACCCGGTAGCGCGCCGCGAGGTGCGGCGCCAGGTCCTCGAAGTCGCGGCCGGTGCGCATCAGGCCGTGCAGGCACAGCACCACCGGGGCAGCAGCAAGGGGACCGGCGTATACGCGGCTGTGCAGCCGCAGGCCATCGTGGCTGTCGAACCAGTAATCGGCGGCGGACATCGTCCGCGGGATATTACCGGTGACACGGCGCAGCGGCGACTCGCGCCTCACGCCGGCGTGCCGGGCGGCGCCCAACAGTTGTTGAGACGAGTCTCAACGAGCGTTGAGGGAAGTCCCCGGCGCGCCGCGATTTGCGCACCGGGGCCGATTCAACCGACACTGTCGCGGTCGGCCCTTTTTTGCAGTGCAGTACCATGCGGAAAAAGACTGCGGCCCGCCCCGCCAAGGAGCGCATCCTCGATGCGGCCGAACGGCTGTTCGCGCAGCGCGGCTTCCACGGGGTGTCGCTGCGCGACATCGCGCAGGCTGCCCGCGTCGACGTCGCCCTGAGCAGCTATCACTTCGGTGGCAAGCGCGAGCTGTTCACCGCGGTGTTCGAGCGGCGCGCCGAGGTGCTCAACCGCGAGCGCCGCGAGCTGCTCGAGGCGGTGCGCCGTGCCGCACTGCCGGGCGTGCCCACTGTCGAGGCCATCGTCAACGCGTTCACGCAGCCGCTGCTCGAGCGTGCCGCACGCGGCGGACCCGGATGGAAGAGTTACTTCGCGCTGGTCGCCTGGGTCAACAACTCTCCGGAGTTCGGGCCGGTGATGATGACGCGGCACTTCGATCCGCTGGTCGACCGGTTCATCGCCGTGCTGCACGAGGCGTTGCCGGGATGTCCGCCGCGGGAAATCTACTGGGGTTACCACTTCCTCAGCGCGGCACTCACGCTCACCTTCGCGGAGACCGGCCGCATCGACAAGCTCTCGGACGGCCTGTGCCGCTCCTCCGACCTCGACAGCGTGCTCGAGCGACTTGCACCCTACATGGCGGCGGGCTTTCGCGCCCTGTGTGCGCGCGCCGGCCCGGCACCCCGGCCCGGCAAGCGGGTGGAGCGGCGCGCCCGCCCCCGCCCATGAAATATCGCCACGCCTTCCACGCCGGCAACTTCGCGGATGTTCACAAGCACGTGGCCCTGCTGGCGCTGGTGGAGGCGCTGAAGAAAAAGGACAAGGGGTTCCTGTACCTCGACACGCACGCCGGCCGCGGCGGCTACGACCTGTCAAGCCCGACCGTCGAGGCGGCCGCGGGCGTCGCCCGTTTCACGCAGGCGCAGCACGCGGCACAGGAGCTGCGCGCCTTCGCGGCGCTGCTCGGACGATTGCGCGCCGCCCGCCGGCACCTGTATCCGGGCTCCCCGCTGATCGCCGTGAGCGAGTTACGGCCACAGGACCGCGCCGTGCTCATCGAGCTGCTCGGCGCCGAGGCACACGCGCTCGCGCAGGCGCTGGCCTCGCTCCCCCCCGCACGCGGCGACGGGCCGCGGGTGCGGATCGAGCGCGGCGATGGCTTCGCGGCGTTACGCGCCTGGCTGCCGCCACCGGAGCGGCGCGGCCTCACCTTTCTCGACCCGCCGTACGAGGAGACGCAGCAGGACTTCGCGCAGCTGACGGCGGCACTCATCGAGGGCCTGCGCCGCTTCCCGACGGGGGTGTTCGCGGCCTGGTACCCGATCAAGGACCAGCGCGCGGTGAGTGCCTGGCTGGTGGCCTGTGGGGCGAGCCTGCGCACGGCGCTGCTGGTGAGCGAGCTGTGGCTGTATCCGCGCGATTCGCGCGTGGGGCTCAACGGCTCCGGGCTCCTCATCGCCAACCCTCCGTGGCTCACCCTCGAGCGCATGCAGGTGTGGCTGCCTGAGCTGCAGTCATGCCTGGCGGTGGGCGACGGCGGGGGCAGCAGCGCGCGCATGCTGCCACAATCCACGTGAAGAACGGACGCACGCCATGACCAGCACGGCGGACCATTACGGTGTCTTCGGCCATCCGGTGGGCCACAGCCTCTCGCCGTTCATCCACGGCATGTTCGCGCGCGAGACCGGCGAGAACATGACCTACCGGCCCTACGACGTCGCACCGGAGCAGCTTGCCGAGCGCGTGCGCGGTTTCTTCGACCAGGGTGGACGCGGGCTCAACATCACGCTGCCGCACAAGATCGCGGCCGTCGAGCTGGTTCACGAGCTCACCGAGCGTGCCGCACACGCGGCGGCGGTGAACACGCTCGCGATGCAGGACGAGCAGATCCTCGGCGACAACACCGACGGCCTGGGGCTGGTGCGCGACCTGTGCGACAACCTGAGACTGGTGATCACCAACCGGCGGCTGCTCATTCTCGGGGCGGGTGGTGCGACACGCGGCATACTGGCGCCGCTGCTCGGACTCGAGCCCGCGGCGCTGGTGGTTGCCAACCGCACCGCCGCGCGCGCCGAGGCGCTCGCCGCCGCATTCGCGGATCTCGGCACAGTGCAGGGGGTCGCCTTCGAGTACATCGGCGAGGCTCCCTTCGACCTCGTGATCAACGCCACCTCGGCAAGTCTCTCGGGCGACATTCCACCGATTCCGCCGGGCGCCATCGGCGCGGAAACGGTCTGTTACGACCTCGCCTACGGGCGCTCGGCCACCGCGTTCGTGAAGTGGGCCCAGGGCGCCGGCTGTACCCGAGCGCTGCAGGGACTCGGAATGCTGGTGGAACAGGCCGCGGAGTCCTTCCGCCTGTGGCGCGGCGTGCGGCCCGACACGACGCAGGTGCTCGCCGCGCTGCGCGAGCGCACCGGTAGCGTCTGAGCGGCCCGCTCAGCCGGCCGGGGTCGGCTGAGCGGCGGCCGCGGCGCCGGCCTCGCCCACCTGGCCGCGCTCGGCATGGTGGTCGGCCGCGAGCAGCATGTAGAAAGCCGGCACCACGAACAGCGTGAACAGCGTGCCGATCGAGAGCCCCGCCGAGATGACGAGGCCCATGGCGAAGCGCCCGGCGGCGCCGGCGCCCGAGGCAATGACCAGCGGGATCACTCCGAGCACCATCGCCGCGGTGGTCATCAGGATCGGACGCAGCCGCACGGCCGCGCCGTGCTCGATCGCGTCGCGCTTGGGCAAGCCGCTGCGCTGCGACTCGTTGGCGAACTGCACGATCAGGATGCCGTGCTTGGAGATGAGGCCCATGAGCGTGACCAGTCCCACCTGGGTGTAGATGTTGAGGCTCGAGATCAGATTCACGAAGATCAGCGCACCGAACAGCGCCATCGGCACCGACACCAGGATGACGATCGGATCGCGCAGGCTGTTGAACTGCGCCGCCAGCGCCAGGAACACGATGATCACCGCGAACAGCAGCGTCGTGGCGAAGCCGCCGGCCTCCTGCACGTACTGGCGCGACTGGCCGGAGTAGTCGAGCTGATAGCCGCTCGGGGCGACTTCGGCGAGCGTATCGCGCAGGAATTTCAGCGCCTCGCCCTGCGACAGGCCGGTCGCGCCGGAGAGCGTCGCCGAGTTGAGCTGCTGGAAGCGGTTGATCGACTCCGGCACGACCGCGCTCTTGAGGCTCGCCACCGTGGCGGCCGGGATCACCGTGCCGTTCGGCGCGCGCACGTAGTAGTCGAGCACCTGGTCCGGATTCAGCCGATCGGCCTGCAGCACCTGTGGAATGACCTTGTAGGAGCGACCAGCGATCGAGAAATAGTTGACGTAGCCGCCGCCGAGCGCATCGCCAAGCGCGCTGCCGACGTCCTGCTGCGTGAGCCCGAGCGTAGAGACCATGTCGCGGTCGACGACCACGGTCGACTGCGGCTTGTCGATCTTGAGATCGGTATCGATGAACCAGAACTTGCCGCTGTCGCGGACTCTGTTGAGCACCGTCTGGGTGACTTCGTTGAGGTTCTGGAACGGCTCGGTGGTGTTGATGACCACCTGTACCGGGGCGCCCTGCGCCCCCGGCAATGCCGGCAACGAGAACACGAAGATCTGGCCGCCGGCAACCGCGCTCCATTTTTCCTGCAGCACCTGCTGCAGCTGGGCGGCGGCGCGCTTGCGCTCCTCCCAGGGCTTGAACAGCATGCCGCCGAAGCCCTGCCCGGGGTTGGTGATCTGGAACAGCATCTCGTATTCGGGCAGCCGCGTGCCGATCGCGAACATCTGCTGCGAGTAGCCGAGCATCTGCTGCGCGGTGGCATCCGGGGAGGCCTTGAGCTGATAGAACAGGAACCCCTGGTCCTCTTCCGGCGTCAGCTCGGACTTGGAAGTCAGGCCGAGGAGGATCGTGGCGCCGAACAGCAGCACACCCATCACCACGACGACGCTCCAGGTGCGGAGCAGCGCGTGCAGCAGCCGCTGATAGGCGTTGCGCACCCGCGTGAACTGGCGGTCGATGAACTGCACGAAACGCCCGCTCTCCTGCTCGCTCGAGAAGAAGCGTGAGCACATCATCGGCGAGAGCGTGAGCGCGATCACCGCCGACACGGTGACGGCGCCCGCGAGCGTGAACGCGAACTCGGTGAACAGCGCCCCGGTGAGGCCCTTCTGGAAACCGATCGGCACGTAGACCGCGACCAGCACCACGGTCATTGCCAGGATCGGGCCGCCGAGCTCGCGGGCGGCGAGCAGCGCGGCAGCGAGCGGGCTCTTGCCCTCCTCCTTCATGTGCCGGTCGACGTTCTCGACAACGATAATCGCATCGTCGACCACCAGTCCGATGGCGAGCACCAGTGCGAGCAGCGTCAGCAGGTTCACCGAGTAGCCGAGCGCCAGCATCACGAAGAAGGTCCCGATCAGCGACAGCGGCATCGCAATCACCGGGATGATCACCGCCCGCACGCTCCCGAGGAACAGGTAGATCACTGCGGTCACGATCAGCAGCGCCTGGACGAGGGTCTTCACCACCTCGCGGATCGAGGAGGTTACGAACCGGGTGCTGTCGTAGACGATTTCGCCCGACAGGCCGGTCGGCAGCTGCCCCACGATCTCCGGCATGATATTGCGCACCCGCTTGGCCACCTCGAGCACGTTGGCATCGGGTGCCGCCTTGATGCCGATGAATACCGCCAGCTTGCCGCTGAAGGAGACGTTGGCGTCGTAGTCCTCCGCCCCGAGCACCACGGTGGCGACATCCTGCAGCCGTACGATGGCCCCGTCCTTCTGCTTGATGGCGAGCTGGCGGAATTCGTCCACCGAGTGCAGATCGGTCGCCGCGGTGAGGTCGACGCTCACCATCTGTCCCTTGGTAGTGCCGACCGCCGCCAGATAGTTGTTGGTACCGAGCACCTGGAAGACGTCGGCGGCGGTGACTCCGTGGGCGGCGAGCTGCGCGGGATTGAGCCACGCCCGCAGCGCGAACTGCCGGCCACCGAGAATTTCCGCCGTCTGCACGCCCTGCAGTGCATCGAGCTTCGGCTTCACCACGCGCGCCAGGTAGTCGGTGATGCTGTTGGCGGGCAGCACATCGCTGCGGAAGCCCATGTACATGGCATCGATGGTCTCGCCGACGGCGACCGTGAGCACCGGCTGCTGGGCTTGCGGCGGCAGCTGGTTGCGCACCGAGGTGACCTGCGTCTGAATCTCGGTGAGCGCGCGGTTGGCGTCGTAGTTGAGCCGCAGCGTGGCGGTGATCGTCGACACGCCGGTAGCGCTCGAGGAGGACAGGTAGTCGATCCCCTGCGCCTGGGAGATCGCCTGCTCGAGCGGCTGAGTGATGAAGCCGGCGACCGTCTGGGCGTCGGCGCCGTAGTAGGTGGTGGTCACCGTGACCACCGCGTTCTCGGTCCGCGGGTACTGCCGTACCTGCAGGTCGTTGAGCGCACGCAGTCCCAGCACCAGGATCAGCGCGCTCACCACGATCGCCAGCACCGGGCGATTGACGAAGATGTCGGTGAAGTTCATCGCGCCGCGCGCTTCACTGTTCCTGCGGGGTGGGATGCGGATTGCTGGTCGGCTGGACAGAGTTGTCGATGCGGATCGGCGCACCGCTCTTCAGCTTGATCTGGCCGCTGCTGACCACCTCGGTCCCCTCGCCGATGCCCGTCAGGATCGCGACCTGATCCCCGCGGGTGGGGCCGGTGGTGACGAAGGCCTGCCGCACCAGGAGCGCATCGGGAGGCAGCTGCATCCCCTGGCTCGCCTGCTTCGCTGCCTTCTGCTGCTCCTTGCTGGCGATCTGCTCGGCAGCCGCGGCCTGCTGCTTGTCGTAGTCACGCTTCGCTTCGACGACGAACACGGTCTCGCCGTACGGGTTGTAGACCACCGCGGTTTGCGGAAGAGTCAGGTAGCGCTGCTGCGTGCCGACATCGACGCGCACGTTGGTGAACATCCCCGGGGACAGCAGGCGATCGGGGTTGGGGACGGTGGCCTCGACCTGGACGTTACGGGTGTCGCTGTCGACCTTGGGGCTGATGGCGCTCAGCGCGCCGGCGAAGGTCTTGCCGCGAAAGGCATCGAGCGTCAGGCCCACCTTCTGGCCGGGCCGCAGCTCGGCCAGCATCTTCTGCGGCACGTAGAAGTCGACGTATAGCGGGTCGAGCTGCTGCAGCGTCACCACCGTGGTGCCGGAGTTGAGATACGCGCCCGGGTTGATGGTGACGATACCGGCACGCCCCGCGAACGGCGCGTGCAGCTGCTTCTTGGCCACGTTGACCACCTGCTGTGCCACCGCTGCCTGCTTCACCTTGAGATCAGCGGCGGCAGTGTCGTAGTCGGCCTTGGCGATCACCTGTACGGCGAGCTGCTGCCTGGCGCGCTCGAAGGTGACCTGCGCAAGCGCCGCAGCGGCCTCGAGCTGATGCAGCTGGGCGACGTCCTCGCTGTCGCGTAGCTGCAGCAGCAACTGCCCCTGACGGACCTCATCCCCGGACTTGACGTTCACGACCGTGACGAGCCCGGCGACATCCAGCGCCAGATCCGCCCCACGCGCTGCGCGCAGCGTGCCGACCGCGCGCACTTCCGGCTGCCACTCCTGAAATGCGGCTTTCGCCGTGCTGACCACCGCGGGCGGCGGCGGCTTGGCGCTGTGGATCATCTGCATGATCATCAGCACCTTGATACCGGCGATGATGCCGATCAGGCCGAGCACGCCCAGGATCATGACGATCATGCGCTTGCTGAGGCTCGGGCGGTCGGCGACGCGCGTATGCATCCGCGGCCCTCCATCAGTATCCATGTTGGCCGCCGCGCTCGCGTTCCCGTAGAAGGCGTCTTCGTGGCGCGCGATCGGCGTCACTGCAGGCTGCGATCCCACGCCCCAAGCGAGCCGCTCGCGGTTAGCGGCGTATTGTGCCGGTCGCCGCCATGGTTGTCACACCACCCTGAGGTAGAGCGATGAATTCCCTCGTTGGAGGGAGCGGCGCGGGCTAACCAACTCCCGCCGCGCCGCTAACGCATCGTGACAAACTCCTCGGCCGAGGTCGGATGAATCGCCACAGTGTCGTCGAAGTCCTTCTTGGTGGCGCCCATCTTCACCGCGACCGCGAACCCCTGCAGCATCTCATCCGCCCCCTGCCCGACGACATGCAGCCCGACGATGCGCTGCTCGGGGCCCGCGGTGACGAGCTTCATCTCGGAGCGCGGCCTGGCCCGGGTGAGGGCGTGGTAGAGCGGTACGAAGGCGGAGCGGAACACTGTCACGTTCTCCGGGCCGTAGCGCGCCCGCGCCGCCGGCTCGCTCAGCCCCACGGTGCCGATGGGCGGATGGGCGAAGATCACCGTCGGAATGTTCTCGTAGTCGAGGTGCCGGCCAGCCTGACCGCCGAACAGTCGGTCCGACAGGCGCCGGCCGGCAGCAATCGCCACCGGCGTGAACTGCGCACGCCCGGTGACATCGCCAATGGCGTAGATGCCGGGGGCGCTGGTCGCCTGGTAGAGGTCGGTCGCAATAAACCCCTGGGAATCGAGTGTCACCCCGGTGCACGCCAGCGACAGGTCCTCCACCGACGCGCTCCGGCCGATGGCCCACAGCACGCAATCGTACGGGCCGAAGCGCCGCCCGTCACGCGCCTCGAGCTCGAGCGCGCCGCCGGCGACGCGCGTGAGCGCCACCGGTTCGGCGCGCGTGACGACCTCCACGCCCTGCTCGCGCAGCATCCCGAGGATCGTCTCCCCGAACATGGGATCGAAGGTGCGCAGCGCCGTAGCGGTGCGCAGCACCAGGGTCGTATCCGATCCGAGACCGTGGAAAATGCCGGTGAGTTCGATGGCAATGTAGCTGCTGCCCACGACCGCCACGCGCTGCGGGCGCTCGTCGAGCTGGAAGAAGCCATCCGAAGTGATCCCGAGCTGCGCTCCGGGACGCTCGGGCACGAGCGGCCGGCCGCCGGTGGCAATCACGATGTGTGCGGCGCTCAGCGTGCGTCCGCCGGCGCTCACCGTGTGCCCGGCGGTGAAGGCGGCGCGCGCACGCACCAGCGTGACGCCGTGCCTTGCGAGGTTCGCGGCATACATGCCGTTCAACCGCTCGATATAGGCAGTGCGCTTTTTCCTGAGCGTCGCCCAGTCGACGCCGCCCGCCTCGACGGCAAAGCCGTAATCCCCGGCATCGTGCAGCGCACCGCCGAGCTCGGCGGCGTTCCACATGATCTTCTTGGGCACGCAGCCGACGTTCACGCAGGTGCCCCCGAGGGGGCCCGACTCGGCCAGCGCCACCCGGGCACCGTATTCGGCGGCCCGCTGGGCGGCGGCCAGCCCGCCGCTGCCGCCGCCGATCACCACCAGGTCGAATTGCTCCGTCATGACATCCTCGGCTCCCCGGTCAGACCTCGTGTCGCGCTCAAGCCTGATGTTATATGAGCGCGCACGCCGGGGCCGCCGGTGGGCGCGCACACGCCACCCGCTGCGGGCCGCTACAATGGCGCCCGGTCGCACCCGACGAGGCCGCATGGACAACCCCTTACTGGCGCAGGACCCACTGCCGGCGTTCCCGGCAATCCGCCCCGAGCACGTCGAGCCGGCGGTGCGCGCGCTGCTGAGCGCCAACCGCGCGCGCATCGGCGAGCTCGCCTCGCTCGAGCGGCCGACCTTCGCCACGGTGATCGAGCCGCTCGAGGAGCTGCACCACCGCATCTCGCGCACCTGGTCGCCGGTCAGCCATCTGAACGCGGTGCTGAACTCCGAGAGTCTGCGCGCCGGCTACAACGTCTGCCTGCCGCTGCTGTCGGCCTACCAGACCGACCTGGCGCAGAGCGAGCCGCTGTACCGCGCCTACCGCACCATCGCCGAGCAGGAGGGCGCCGCGCTCGCCCCGGTGGAGCGCGCGCTCATCGAGCATGCGGTGCGGGACTTTCGCCTGGCAGGCGTCGGGCTGCCAGCGCAGCGCAAGGAGAGCTTCAAGACCGCGATGCTCGAGCTGGCGCAACTGCAGGCCAAGTTCGAGGAAAACGTGCTGGACGCCACCAACAACTGGAGCCGGCCCGTCAGCGACGCTGCCGAGCTGCGCGGCCTCAACGACATGCTCATCGAGCAGGCGCGCCGGCGTGCGCAGGAGCAGCAGGTCACCGGCTGGATCCTCGCCCTCGACCAGCCGACCTACGTGGCGGTGATGACCGATGCCGAGTCGCCCGAACTGCGGCGCGCGTTCTATGAGGCGTGGGCCACGCGTGCCTCGGACCAGGGTCCCAATGCCGGCCGCTGGGACAACTCCGCGGTCATGGAGCGGATCCTCGCGCACCGCCACCAGGCCGCGCAGCTGCTCGATTTCCCGAACTACGCGCAGTACGCGCTGGCGACCCGCATGGCGCACAGCGTCGAGGAGGTGCTCACTTTCCTGCACCAGCTCGCCGCCGCGGCGCGGCCGGCGGCACAGGCGGAGTTTGCCGAGCTGGAGGCCTTCGCCGGCCACCGGCTTGCCGCCTGGGACGTCGGCTTCTACGGTGAGCGCCTGCAGCGCGAGCGCTTCCGCGTGTCGCAGGAGGAGCTGCGGCCGTACTTTCCGCTCCCCAGAGTGCTTGGCGGGCTGTTCGAGGTGGCCGAGCGGCTGTTCGCCGTGCGCATCCGCGAGCGCCCCGGCGTGGCGGTGTGGCACGAAGACGTGCGCTTCTTCGACATCACTACCCCGGGTGGCGAGCCGGTCGGCAGTTTCTACCTTGATGCCTACGCCCGGCCCAACAAGCGCAGCGGCGCCTGGATGGACGAGTGCGTCGGCCGCAAGCGCCTGGCTTCGGGAGCAGCGCTGCCGGTGGCTTACCTGATCTGCAACTTCCTGCCGCCGGGCGCGCAGCGCCCGGCACTGCTGACCCACGACGACGTGGTGACGCTGTTCCACGAGTTCGGCCACGGGTTGCACCACCTGCTGACCCGGGTCGACTACCCGAGCATCGCCGGAATCAACGGCGTCGCGTGGGACGCGGTGGAGCTGCCGAGCCAGTTTCTCGAGAACTACGCCTGGCACCCGGAAGTCCTGCAGCGTATCTCGGGACACATCGAGAGCGGTGCGCCGCTGCCCGCGGACCAGCAGCAGCGCCTCATCGCCACCCGCAGCTTCCACGCGGGCCTCTCGATGATGCGGCAGCTCGAGTTCGCGCTGTTCGATTTCCGCATTCACACCGAGTACTCGCCCGCGCGCGGCGGGCGCATCCTCGAGATCCTCAACGAAGTGCGGCGCGCAGTGGCGGTGGTGCCGGTGCCGCAGTGGAACCGCTTCCCGAACAGCTTCGGGCACATCTTCGCGGGCGGCTACGCGGCCGGCTATTACAGCTACAAGTGGGCCGAGGTGCTGGCGGCGGATGCGTTCGCCGCTTTCGAGGAGAGCGGCGTGTTCGACCGCGCCACCGCCCAGCGCTTCCTCGATGCCATCCTGAGTCGCGGCGGCAGCCGCGATGCGCTCGAGGCCTTCATAGAGTTCCGCGGCCGGCGGCCCGACGTGCGCGCGCTGCTGCGGCAGCACGGCATCATGGCGGGCGAGGCGGCGTGAGCGCCGCGCGCCGCGCATGCCGGATCCTCGCCGTGCTGCTGGCGGCGAGCGCCAGCGCCGGGACTGCGCGCGCCGAAACGCTGTACGTCATCGAGCAGCTGGTGGTCACCGTCAACAGCGCCCCCGATGGCGGCGAGCGCGTCGCGAGCGTGAAGAGCGGCGACCGTCTGGAGGTTCTCGAGCGCATCGGCGATGTGGTGCACGTGCGCCTCGCCGGCGGCCAGGACGGCTGGGTCGGCGCCCGTTATCTCACCAGCGATGAGCCGCTGCGGCCGCAACTCGCGCAACGTGATGCGCAAGTGGTGCAGCTGAAGGAGGAAGTGAGCCGTCTGCAGGGCGAGCTGACTGCCGCGCGCGCGCCCACGGCCGCTGCCGCGCCCGCTGCCGCGAGCTCCGCCGCGAACACCGCGCCCGCCGCGGCAACCTCCGCCGCACAGGCCGGCGGTCCGCCGGCGGAACCGCTGTTCACCGGTGCCACCGACGAAACCACGCCGCGCCTGTGGCCGTGGGCGCTCAGCGCAGCGCTTGCCGGGCTGTTTCTCGGCTTCGCGCTCGGGGCACTGGTGCTCGACCGCCGTATCCGCCGCAAGTACGGGGGCCTGAGGATCTATTGACAACTCCGGGCGGGCGCAAAATGTGCGCCGTGTCCTGGCGCAGTAACACGCGACCTGTCTAGACTGAATGTTAAATAAAATGACCAACGCGCGACGCAGCGATTTCGACGTGACCAACAGCGTGCAGGTGAGCTCACCGCGCGCGGTTCTGGCTGCGGTCGAGGCGCTGTACCGTCCAACCTGGCCAGGAATGTCACTGGAGCCGCTCAGCCGTGCGTTCGCGCATTTCGAGCGGCTGTTCGCCGGTGAGGTAACGGGCTTCCACGGCGTGGACACCGTCTACCACGACCGCCAGCACACGCTCGACATAACACTCGCGCTCGCGCGGCTTCTCGTCGGATACGAGCGCCAGCAGGACGAGCCCGGCCGCCTGGGCGGCGCACGCGCCATGATCGGTCTGATCACCGGCCTGTTCCACGACGTCGGCTACCTGCGCCGCGCCGACGACCTCGAGTCGCGCAACGGCGCCGAATTCACCAGCACGCATGTGTCGCGCGGCGCTCGATTCCTCAGCGAGTACCTGCCGGTGCTCGGCTTCGCCTCCTGGGTGCCGGTCGCGACCGAGATCATTCACTTCACCGGCTACGAGGTGCCGTTCGCGCGCATCGAGGCGAGCGTCGCCGATCCGCGCGACATCATTGTCGGACACCTGCTCGGCACCGCCGACATGATCGCCCAGATGGCCGACCGCTGTTATCTGGAGAAGTGCCGCGACCGCCTGTATGCGGAGTTCGTGCTCGGCGGCGTCGCCCTGACCTTCAGCGACGGCAGCCACCAGGTGAAGTACGCCTCGGGACTCGACCTGCTGCGCCAGACTCCGGACTTCATGACCGAGGCGCGCACCAAGCGGCTCGACCGCGACTTCCACAGCGCCTACCGCTACCTCGAGCCCCTCTACGGCGGGCGCAATCCCTACATCGAGGCCATCGACCGCAACGTCGAGTACCTGCGCCAGGTCCTGCGCAGCGAGAGCTGGCAGCTGCTGCGGCGCCGGCCGCCCATCTTCGCCGCCAGCGCCGATCCCATGTCCACCATGCGCGGCCTGATGCTCGGACATATTAAGAGAGTCTGGTCGGGCAGCTGAAGCCGAAGCAGTAGCGTTCCTTCCCGAGCGGCGGTTAATATGCCCTGATAAAAGAGGGGATCCGCCGCGGGGACCGTGCCGCCACGCCCGGGCGGGCACGACGTGACCACCGCCAGCTTCAAGTTTCGCTACGCCGCGGCCGCTTTCGCGGGTGTGCTGCTCGCCGCCATCGCGGTAGCGGCGCTGTTCCTCGTGCGGCACGCGGGGGATGCGGGTGCGCTGAGCGCGATCGCCGAGCGCGCCTCCGCTGAGCGCATCGAGCTGGAGCTCAAGGCCCGGGCGCAGGGCATCGCCGCGCACGCGGCCGATTCGATCGCCGACGCGCTGCGCGACGGCAATGTGAACGGTTTGGCGCCGCGGCTGCAGCCCTTCATCGACGACAGCACCGTGACGGCGATTACCGTCACCGCGCGCTCCGGGGCGACGCTCTACAGCTGGCGGCGCGCGCCCGCGGCGGCGCCGGGGGCGCTCAGCACCCAGGCGACGGCGCCGGTGCGTACCCTGGTCGAGAACATTCCCGGTGCCCGCACACCCGAGACGCTCGCGAGCCTGAGCGTGCTGGTCGAGCAGGCAGCTCCCGTGGCCCGCGTGGGTCTCGCCGGGCGACTGGAAGCGGCCACGGCGGAGCGGCTGCGCCTCACCTGGTGGCTGGCGCTCGCGCTGGCGGCGGGCGGCGCGCTGGCCGCCGCGACGCTGGCGTGGCGCGTCGCCGACCACCTGCAGCGCCCGGTCGAGTCTCTCATCCGCAGCGCCGAGCGCATCGGCCAGGGCGACTACACGCGCCCGTTCGAGGTGCGCGGGCTGGTAGCACTCGGGGACCTGCAGCAGGCGCTCGAGCGCATGCGCGGACGACTGCGCCAGTCCACCGTCAACAAGAACTACCTGCACAGTGTGCTCAACAGCATGACCGATGCGGTATTCGTCACCTCCCCCGACGGAGTCATCAAGGTGGCGAACACGGCCAGCTGCAAGCTCCTCGGTTTCAGCGAGGAGGAGCTGCTCGGGCGCAGCATCCTGGCGGTGCTGGCGGAGCGCGAGCGCGCCGACTTCGACCTGGTGCAGGCCGCCCAGGAGACGCGCGAGACCGTGGTGCGCACGCGCTCCGGGCAGACGATCCCGGTGTCCTTCACCGGCTCGCGCATCGACAGCGACGACCCGCAGTTCCAGGGCAATATCTTCGTGGCGCGCAACATCACCGACCGCAAGCGCGCCGAGCGCCGCATCCGCTACCTGGCCCGCTACGATGCCCTCACCAAGCTCCCCAACCGCATGCAGTACCACCACGTGCTGCAGCAGACCATCGCACGCGCACTGCGCTCCGGTCAGGTAGTGGCGGTGCTGTACCTCGACATGGACCGCTTCAAGGAGGTCAACGACACCTTCGGCCACGGTGCCGGCGACCGCGTCCTCGAGGTGCTGGCCGAGCGGCTGACGCACGTTATGCCCCGCGAGACGGTGGCGGGTCGGCTTGCCGGCGACGAATTTGCGCTGTTCGTCGACGGGCTGCCGGCCGACTCCGACAACCGCGGGCCGATCGCGCAGCTGGCGCGGGCGCTGCTCACCGAGGTGGCCCGGCCGTTCCAGCTCAACCAGCACGAAGTGTTCCTCACTGCCAGCATCGGCATCGCCTTCTGCCCGCGCGATGCGGAAAACGTCATCGACCTGATCCGCAACGCCGACGCGGCCATGTATTACTCCAAGCAGAACGGCGGTAACACCTTCGCGTTCTACTCGCCGGAGATGAACGCCGCGGCGGTCGAGCGGCTGATGCTCAAGAGCAAGCTGCGGCGCGCGCTCGAGCGCGACGAGCTGGAGATCCGCTATCAGCCCAAGGTCGACCTGCGCAACGGCCGCATCATCGGCGCCGAGGCGCTGTTGCGCTGGCGCCTGCCTGGGCACGGCGACATTCCGCCCTCGCAATTCATTCCGCTCGCCGAGGAGACCAACCTCATCCTCGATATCGGTGAGTGGGTACTGAACCGCGTGTGCCTCGACTACCGCCAGATGCAGCAGCAGGGCGGCGCCCCGGGGCGCATTTCCCTCAATCTGTCGCTCAAGCAGCTGCGCCAGGCAAGTTTCATCCTGCGCTGCCGGTCAGTGTTCCGCCGCCACCACGTCTCGCCCACCGCCTTCGAGCTGGAGATCACCGAGACCACCCTGATGGCCGATCCGCAGCGCACGGTGCGCCTGCTCGATGAGCTGTATGCCATGGGCCTGCATCTGTCGATCGACGATTTCGGCACGGGCTATTCCTCGCTGTCGGCCCTGCAGCAGTTCCCGATCGGGACACTCAAGATCGACCAGTCCTTCGTGCGCGACGCCGCCGACGATGCCGGGGACGCGACCATCGTGCGCACCATCATCGAGATGGGGCGCAGCCTCGGGATGGAAGTGATCGCCGAGGGCGTGGAGTCACGGCGCCAGCTGCAGTTCCTGCGCAGCAACGCCTGTCACTATGGTCAGGGACGACTGTTCGGCGAGCCCGGCACCGCGGAGGAGCTGCTGGCGCTGCTGGCGCAGCAGACCGGCGGCGCCGCTCCCTTTGCGCACCTGCTGCGCGAAGCCGATGAGACGGCGGCCCGCTCGGCCTGATCTTGCCCGAGCCGGTCCGCAGCGCTGACGCCACTCGGCGAGCGCCCGTCTTGAGAGCGCGCTGGCGGCGCGCCGTGCTAGTGGCGGTGGCCGCTGTCTGGATCGGCGTGATCTGGCGCGAGACGCACAAGCCCCTGCCGGTCGGCACACACGTCGCCTCGGCCGCCTGCGCCGTGCCGGCCGAGGCGGTGACGTTCATCGCCGACATCACCGCTGCGGACGCCTATGGCCACTCGGCGGCAAGCCAGGGGATCTTCGATGCGGTGCTCGCGGTCGTGCGTGGCGCGCGCCGCTTCATCGTGCTCGACTACACCGCCTTCGGCGCCGGCGCTGCGGGTCCCGCTCCGGCGCGGCGCCTCGCCGGCGAGCTGACCGATGCGCTGCTGTCACGCCGGCGCGAGCAGCCGCAGCTGGCAATACTGTTCATCACCGATCCCGTCAACGAGGCCTACGGAGCAGCGCACTTGCACGAGCTGCAGCTGCTGCGTGCGGCCGGCGTCGAGATCGTCACCACCGACCTCGAACGCCTGCGGGACTCCAATTTCCTGTATTCGAGCCTGTGGCGGCTGGGACTGCGATGGTGGGACGATCCGACCGGCCCGCTGGGCGTGGCCACGCGCCGCCTGAACTTCAAGGCCAACGGCCGCAAGCTCGTCATCGCCGACGATGGTCACGGCGGACTCACCGCGGTCATCGGCTCGGCCAGCCCGCAGGACCGGCAGAGCGGCTGGTCGAACCTGGCGGCACACGTAAGTGGCGGCCCCCTGCAGGCTCTGCTCGCGAGCGAGCTCGCCGTCGCGCGCTTCTCCGGCTGGCGCGGCAGCGCAGCAAGCTTCGCCCTGCCGGCGGCGCCTGCCGCCGCCTCCGCCGACTGCGCCGCAGCCCCGGGAGGTGCCCCGCCCGAACCGGCACCCGAAGCGAGCGCCCGCGTGCAGCTGCTCACCGAGGGCGCGATCCGCGCCGAGCTCCTCGGGCAGCTGGATGCGGCGGCGCCGTCCGACTCGATCGACGTGGCGGCGCTGCATCTGGCCGATCGCGACGTGATCGAGTCGTTGCTGGCGGCGGCCCGGCGCGGCGTCAATGTGCGCCTGGTCCTCGATCCGAACGAGACGGGGAGCAATGGCGGAACCGAGGGTCTGCCCAATCAACCGGTGGCAAGCGAGCTGGTGTCGCGCAGCGGCGGAGCGATACGCGTGCGCTGGTACCGCACGCACGGCGAGCGCTTTCACGGCGCGCTGGTCATGGTCTACGGGCGGCAGCGCATGTGGCTCACGCTCGGCTCCGCGCAGCTCACGCGGCGCAGTCTCGATGACTACAACCTCGCCGCCAACGTCGCCATCGAGCTCGGCGGCAATGCGCCGCTCGCGCAGCAGGCGCTGCAGTACTTCGACACGCTGTGGGCCAACCGCGCCGCACTCGGAATCGAGTACACCGCGGATTTTGCGGCGTTTGCCGATCCGGCGCAGTCGGACTACTGGCTCTACCGGCTGCTGGAAGGCAGCGGGTTCACGCCGTTCTGAGCGGCGCGGTGCGCTTCGGCGCTCGCCCTGGCCGCACGCACGGCCTGCCCGGCCTGTTGCGACAGCGAAGTCAGCGCCTCACCCGCGGCCTGCTCGAACGCGGCGACCACCTCGCCGAGGCGGTTGGCCGTGGCGCGCGCGCTGCCGGCGGCGGTGAACGTCGCCACTACCTCGCGCCCTTCGCGCCGCCCGACGGCGCACTCGAGCATCACGTACACCACGGGGGCTGCGCCGCCGGCGGTGTAGTCGGCCTCGAAGCGCCGCACCGCGATCTGCAGCAGGTAATCGGACGGAAAGGGGCTCGCGGGGTCCTCCAGCGACGCCCAGGCACCCGAGCCGCGCAGGGTCTCGAGGGCAAGCGCCCCGACCATGTCCGTCACCGGGGCCGGCCAACGGCTGCCGGCGTAGAAGTTCATGCGGTGATTCGCCTGTATCAGGATGATGTGCGGGGAATCGAGGCCGGGAGCGGCGACCGGGTGTATGACCCGCAGCGACACCAGGGCGGGCTGTGCGGCGGCACCATCGCTGGCCGCGCCCGCGTCTGCACCTGCGGGGGCCGCGGCGGGCACCGCCGGCGGGCGCAGATAGTAGGTCTGCTCCGGTGGCGCGGTGCTGCGAAACAACCCGCTGCAGCCGGCGAGCAGCGCGACGCCCGCCAGCAGCCCGCAGCGCGTCGAGGGAGGACGGCGCTTCACCGCGGAATCTCCATGCCGCGCTCCGGCGGCTCGTAGATCAGCTGGGCAGGATTCTCCCGCAGGCTGTTGGCGAGTGCGCGGATGTCCTGGGCCGCGGCGCGCCCCTCGCGCAGGAAGCGCTCGAGCTCCGGGAGCCCGTCGCGCGCAAACGAGCGCAGGTCCTGGCGGTTCTCGGCGATCACGCGGTCGATCTGACCGCTGGCATCCGCGAGGCGATCGGTGATCGTGTGCAGCTGCTGCGCGCTCGCGCGCACGTCCGGCGCCACGGCGTCGATCATGTTGTGGGCACTGCGTGCCGTTGCGCCGAGCTCGGCGCTCGCGCCGCGCAGATCCGCGATCAGCGCGTTGAGATCGTGCAGCGTCTGCGGCAGGCCGTTGCTCGCCTTGCTGAGGTTGTCGAGCGCGCCACTGACCGCCGCCACATTCGCATCCGACAGCAGGCGGTTCGCGCGCCGCACCACGTTGTTCGCCTCGGCCACCAGCTCCGGCAAGCTCGCCAGAAACACGTCGAAACCCGACGGCGAGGAGCGGATCACCGGGTAATTGAGGCCCGCGACCGGCGGCATCAGGGTGCTGACGCTGCGGTTCTCCGCCAGATCAATGTACAGCAGCCCCGTCACTCCCTGCAGCTGCAGCATAGCGACGGTGCGCGGCGAGATCGGCGTGCGCGAATCGACGTCGACGATGACCTCCACGCGGCTCGAATCGCGCGGGTCGATGCGCAGGTCGATCACCCGGCCCACGCCCACGCCCAGGTAGCGCACCGCGGCGCCCTTATCGAGCCCGCTGACGCTACCGGTGAAATAGATCTCGTAGCGGTCGTAGGTGCGGTGCTCGCCGGTGTCCGAATACCAGTAGACGAACAACGCACCGAGCAGCGTGACGATCAGCACGAACGCGCCGACCGCGGCGTAGTTCGCCTCACGCTCCATGGGCACCTCCGCCGAGACGCGCGCGCGCCCGCTCGCCGTGGAAGTAGGCCTGGATCCACGGCTGCGGGTAATCGACGATGCGCTCGAGGGTGTCCGATACCATGCGGCGGTCCACGATCACCCCGACACGATTGCAGGTACGGAAGATGCTGTCCAGATCGTGCGTGATCATCACGATGGTGAGCCTGAGCTGCTGTTGCAGGTACAGCACCAGGTCGTCGAACGCCGCGGCGCTCACCGGGTCGAGCCCCGAGGTGGGCTCGTCGAGAAACAACAGCCCGGGATCGAGCGCCAGCGCGCGGGCGATGGCGGCACGCTTGACCATGCCGCCGGACAGCTGCGCCGGGTATTTCCCGGCGGCATCCGCGGTGAGGCCCACCAGGAGGATCTTGAGCAGCGCCAGCTCATCCAGCGTGCGGCGCGGCAGGTCGAGGTGCTCGATCATGGGGAGCTGCACGTTCTGCAGCACGGTCAGCCCCGAGTACAGCGCCCCCTCCTGGAAGGCCACGCCGTAGCGCGCCTTGATGGGCCGCTGCTGCGCTGCGCTCAGGTGCGTGATGTCGTAGCCGTCGATCCTGACCACGCCCGCCTGCGGTCGCTGCAGCCCGAGGATGGAGCGCAGCAGCACCGACTTCCCGGAGCCGGAGCCGCCGACGATGCCGAACACCTCGTCCTTCCCGACCTGCATGTCGAGTCCGTCGTGGACCAGCTGGCTGCCGAAGCGGTTCACCAGCCCGCGCACTTCCACCACCGGGTCCATCAGAAGTCGATCTTCATGAACAGCACCGCGAACAGCGCATCCGCCAGGATCACGAAGAAGATCGCCTGCACCACGGCGAGCGTCACCTGACGCCCGAGCTCGCGCGCCGAGCTGCGCACCTGCAGGCCGTGATAGCAGCCGGCCCCGGCGATGAGCAGCGCGAACACCGGCGCCTTGATCATGCCGACCCAGAAGGTGGAGTAGGAGATCGCGTAGTTCACGCGGTTTACATACTGACTGAGGGGCATGTCGAGCAGGTAGTGGCACAGCACCGCGCCGCCGGCGAGGCCGATCAGGTCGGCGATGATGGTGAGCAGCGGCAGCGCGATGGTGAGGCCGAGCATGCGCGGCGCGACCAGCACTTCAAAGGGATCGACGCCGGTGGCGGTGAGCGCGTCGACCTCCTCGTTGAGCTTCATCGAGCCGAGCTCGGCGGCAAAAGCGCTGCCGGAGCGGCCGGCGACGATGATCGAGGTGAGCAGCACGCCGAGCTCGCGCAGCACGCCGATCGCGACCAGGTCCACCACGTAGATCTCGACGCCCAGCCCGCGCAGCTGCTGCGCGCTCATGTAAGCAATGATGACGCTGATGAGGAAGGCAATGAGCGCGGTGATCGGCACGGCGGTGATGCCGGTGTCGTACACGTGCCGGGCGATCGAAGTCGGCCGCAGGCGCTTCACGCTGCTGAGGCTGCCGAACAGCGTGCTGGCCGTGCGCCCGATGAACGCCAGCCCCCCGAGGATCTCGCGCCCGACCACGACCGCGTCGCGGCCGATGGTGGTGAGGGCGCGGGCAGCGGGTGCGGCATGCGGCGCCGGCGCCGCACCGACGGGCCCTTCGGCCCCCTTCAGCGTCTCATCGATCAGGCGCAGCTGATCGGGCGGCGCGCCGCTGAAGGACACGCTGACGCCGGCGCCACGCGCCCGCCGCACGAAGTCCCACAACAGCCAGGCGCCCGAGAGCTCGAGCGCCGTGACTCCCTGTGTGCCGATGCGCAGCTCGCGTGCCGAGCTCAGGTCGAGCGCGGCCAGCTGCGCTTCGAGGACCGGGATCTGTCGTGCACCCCACTCGCCGGTCAGCTCGAGCTGCAGGCCTGTCGCGGTGCGGCCAACCTCCACGGCCATACGCGCGTCGGGCGCTGGCCCGTCAGCGCTTGGCGTGCAGATGCGCCTCGAGGAACCACAGATCCTTGTCGGTCTGGCGCGAGATGCCGGTGAACAGGTCGGCGGTCAGGTCGTTGCGGGTGTCGAACATGACAGCCTCCTGGGTGTTGGGGGGCATTTAATCATCCGCGGCGGGCTGCGGGCCAATCGCCCGCGCGCATCGCGATGATAAGCGCGATCTATGGCGGACGTGGTAATTTCCCGGTCCCCATGAGCACCGATCGGCTCAGCTGTCGTCGCGGTAGCGGCGGATGCGGACGGCCGCATAGAGCAGCGCCGCGGCCGTCGCCACGCCGAGCCACAGGTCGATGTCGGTGAAGGCGGCGCCGATGTTGAATTCATCGAGCAGCGTGCCCACCGGGTGCAGGCCGTGCTTGGAAATGATGTTGAAATGCCCGTGCGTCGGCCCGTACGCGAGCGTGCCCCAGATATCGAAGGCGCGGTACTTCATGAAGCTCGCGAGGTAATGCGTGCCGAAGGCGATGCGCTCGATGAGCGGCGCCACGATCGGCGCGAGCAGCGCCCACAGGAACGGGTTCGGCCGTGCCCACACCGACAGCAGCATCATCGCGGCGACCACCGGTGCATACCAGAGCATGGCGACGATGAGCATGACGAGCATCGCCAGCTCGGT
Source organism: Steroidobacteraceae bacterium (assembly GCA_036008385.1). GTDB lineage: Bacteria > Pseudomonadota > Gammaproteobacteria > Steroidobacterales > Steroidobacteraceae > 13-2-20CM-66-19. The sequence continues at coordinate 96,287 of DASYNX010000025.1, read as the reverse complement.
CCTGAACCATTCGACCAGGTCCCAGGAAATGACCGAGGGAATGCCGCCTAAGGCCATGCGCGCACCGAGCACGGCGGCAAACACCAGGTAGCCGACCAGCGCCACACCGAAGGTCACGAGCGGCGCGACCACCAGCGCCACCAGCGCCTTGGACACCACGGTCAGGCCGTCGGACACGGGCAGCGACTTCCAGAAAAGTATGCTGCGGTCCTTGCGCTCGGCGTACAGGCAGTCGAGCGCGTACCAGCTCACCACGCCCATCAGCACCACGACCAGCGGCACCGACTGCATCCACTGCAGGATCGTGAAGGCGGCCACCTTCTGCGCGGGGAAGTTCGTCCCGGAGCCGAAATCCTCACTGTCCAGCTGCAGGTGGCCGTGCCCGGCGATCGCGCCGAGCACGATGAGCAGCGCCTCGACCGCGAGCGGCGCGATCCACAGGTAGCGGTGCTCCCAGAACTCGCGGCGGACCAGGGTGAGGAGCACCAGGCCGAGCGGCTTGCCGGCGCGCGCGGCAGTCGCCCCCGGGGTGCCCGCGGTGTCGGCGACGGTGCTGCTCATGGGTTGGTGCTCCCCTGCATCTTGGCGACGAACAGATCGGCGATGGACGGCGTGCGCAGCTCGCCGAGACTGCCGAGCTCGGCCGCCGAGCGGCCCTCGAACAGCATCGCCACGCGGCCGAACACCTCGCGTTCGTAGAACGGGTGCAACGCCCGCGCGCGCGCGGCCTGCTCGCCGGCGAGAGTGAGCTGCTGGTAGCGGCTGCCGAGATCTTCGACCGAAGCGGCCAGCACCACACGCCCGTGATTGATGAAAATCACGTCGGTGAACAGATTCTCCACTTCCTCCACCTGGTGGGTGGTCAGGAGGATGGTTCGCTCCTTGTCGAAGTAATCGTTGAGCAGTGTGTCGTAGAACCTGCGGCGATAGAGGAGATCGAGCCCGAGCGTCGGCTCGTCGAGCACCAGCAGCCGCGCATCGATCGCCAGGATCAGTGCCAGGTGCAGCTGCGTCACCATGCCCTTGGAGAGCTCGCGCACGCGGCTGGTGAGCTTGATGTCGGTCCTGCGCAGCACCTCCAGGGCGCGGGCGCGGTCGAAGCGTGGGTGCACATCGGCGACGAACTCGACCGCCTCGCGCGCGCGCAGCCAGCGCGGCAGCACCGCGACGTCGGCCATGAAGCACACCTCGCGCATCAGCGCATCGCGCTCGATGCGCGGGTCGCGGCCGAGAACGTGCAGCTCGCCGCTGAAAGGGGTGAGTCCGAGTATCGCCTTGAGCGCGGTGGTCTTGCCTGCGCCATTCGGGCCGATCAGCCCGACGATGCGGCCGGTCTCGACGCTGAAGGTCACGCCATCGAGCGCGCGCGTGGCGCCGTAGATCTTCTCGAGTGCCCGCGCTTCAATTACTGCTGTCATCTTCTTCACCTGGCGGGGTCGCGGTATTCGCCGCCGGCCATGGTGTGGCCGGGGCCGCAGCTCCCGCGCGCTGCAGTTCGTCCTGTGACAATCCGAGACGCTGGATGGTCGCGTAGACCTTCGGCCACTCTTCCTCGAGAAAGCGCTGGCGCTCGTCCTTCATCAGGGCCTTGCGGGCGCCGGTGCTGACGAACATGCCGAGACCGCGCCGCTTCTCCACCAGCTGCTCGTCGACCAGCTGCTGATAGCCCTTCAGCACGGTCAGGGGATTGAGGCGAAAGTCCGCGGCGACACTGCGGACCGAGGGCAGCGGATCCCCTTCCTTGAGAACGCCTTCGAGGATCATCGCGACCACCCGGTCCCGCAGTTGCCGGTAGATCGGCAGACTGTCGTCCCACTGCGGATCCATGATCGTATGCACGGCGCCTGTGAGGGAAGATTAGCGGACTAATCTACCAAAACAGCCGGCTCGGGCTGGCCGAACCAGGCGTGCAGCGGCTCCACGGGGACGAACACGCCGGCAGCGGTGCGCGTACCCGGCGCCACCGACGTCGACTGCACGAAGGTCATGCTGAGGGCCAGCGTGATCAGCACTGCGGCGAGCCCGCAGGTGAGGTCGCGATAGAACGTTGCGAGGAGTGTGTTCATGATGGACTCCTTGTCGTGTCGGCTGTCGGATCGTTTGCGGGCTGCGACCTCAGGCGTGCGGGGACGCCTGGGTTGCCACACTCGCGGAGGCCGGCATTCCGGGGGCGACGGCAGTGGACTGCACGAAGCTCATCCCGATCACCAGGGTGATCACGGCGGCCGCGGCGGCGCAGGTAACGTCTCGGTAGAGGGCTGTAACGAATGCGTTCATGGTCAACTCCTTAAGCGGTCAGTGGTTTATCGGTCTCTTCAGCTCGGGCTGCCGGTATTGGCCGCCTTCCATAGTGTTATACTCTACTACTACACTACTCTAGTGTCAAGCTAATCCACCCAGCAACGTCTCGGCCTCTGGAGGCCCCCTGGGAGGGGCCCGCCGTGGACACCGGACTTGGCTGTGCTTACGGCCCCGTGGCCGTGCTGGCAGGGCGTTGGAGAGCCCTGCGGGGGTAAGCGTTTGAGCGCGCGGCGGTGCGGTTAGGGACCGCTATGGGTCACACGCTAGAATCCCCTGCGCCTTTTCTCCCCGGACGAGTCCCGCCATGAAAGCTGCCGTCAACGTTGCGATCACCGGCGCCGCCGGCCAGATCGGTTATGCCCTCGCCTTCCGTGTCGCAGCCGGCGGCGCGCTCGGCCCCGACACGCGCGTGAACCTGCACCTGCTGGAAATCACGCCGGCACTCGGCGCCCTGCGGGGCGTGGTGATGGAGCTCGACGACTGCGCTTTTCCGACGCTCGGAAAGATCGTGGCGACCGACGATGCGCGGGTCGCATTCCGCGACTGCCAGGTGGCGCTGCTGGTCGGCGCGCGCCCGCGGGGACCTGGCATGGAGCGCAAGGATCTGCTGCTCGCCAACGCCCAGATCTTCTCCGCGCAGGGCAAGGCACTGAACGAAGTCGCCGACCGCAAGGTGAAGGTGCTCGTGGTCGGCAATCCCGCCAACACCAACGCACTGATCGCGCAGGCCAACGCCCGCGATCTCGAGCCGCGCAACTTCACCTCCATGATGCGCCTCGATCACAACCGCGCGCTCTCGCAGCTCGCGGCCCGGACCGACGCGCCCGTCACTGACATCACCCGCATGACCGTCTGGGGTAATCATTCGGCCACCCAGTACCCGGATCTCTCGCACGCCGAGGTGCGCGGCCAGCCGGCGAAGTCGCTGGTCGACGCGCAGTGGATCACTGAAGACTTCATTCCGGTCGTGCAGCAGCGCGGCGCGGCCGTCATCAAGGCGCGCGGCGCCTCGTCGGCCGCCTCCGCTGCTTCCGCCGCGGTCGATCACGTACACAGCTGGATGCACGGCACGGCCGCCGGCGACTGGGTCAGCATGGCGGTGCCGTCCGACGGCAGCTACGGCATCGCCGCCGGAGTCATCTACTCCTACCCGGTCACCGTGAGCGGCGGCGACTATCGCATCGTGCCGGGACTGGCCATCGACGACTTCAGCCGCAAGCGCATGGACGCCACCTACGCCGAGCTGCGCGAGGAGCGCGACGGGGTGCGCGACCTGCTCGGCTGAGTGACACGGAGGAATTGCCGATGTTGGGTGCAGTCGTCTCGCTCCTTCTGGTGCTCGCCGCCGCGTACGCCGTGACGCAGGTGGGCGGGGTGATCACGCTGCTGCTCATCGCCGCGGCGCTGTTCCTCGCTTACCGCCGCCTGTCGCTGCTCGCCTGCAGCGTGACATTCACGGTGCTGCTGCTCGCCTACACGTTCTTCGGCGCCGCCGGCGCGCCCGCCGGTGTCTGGAAAGGCTTCCTGTGGCTGCTGCTCGCGGGGCTGTGGCTGCTCAACGTGCGGCCGCTGCGCAAGGCGCTGATCACGCGCCCGTTCATGAAGGAGTACCTGCGGCTCCTGCCGGCGATGTCGCAGACCGAGAAGGAGGCGCTGGAAGCGGGCACGGTGTGGTGGGACGGGGAGCTGTTCACCGGTGCGCCGCGCTGGGAGAAGCTGCTGGCCGCGAAACCGCCGCAGCTCTCGGCCGCGGAGGCGGCCTTCCTCGACGGTCCGTGCGAGGAGCTGTGCCGCATGCTCGACGAATGGGACATCACCCATGAGCGCGCCGATCTGCCACCGGAGGTGTGGGAGTTCCTCAAGACCCGGGGTTTCTTCGCGATGATCATCGCCAGGAAGTACGGTGGCCTGGAATTCTCCGCCTACGCGCACTCGTGCGTGCTCGCGAAAATCGCCAGCCGCAGCCCGACCGCCTCCTCGACGGTCGCGGTGCCCAACTCGCTCGGACCGGCGGAGCTGCTGCAGCACTACGGCACCGATGAGCAGAAGGACTACTACCTGCCGAGGCTCGCGCGCGGCGAGGAAGTGCCGTGCTTCGCGCTCACCGGCCCGCGCGCCGGCTCCGACGCCGCCTCCATCCCCGACACCGGGATCGTGACCCTTGGTGCGTGGCAGGGACGCGAGGTGCTGGGACTGAAGCTCAACTTCTCCAAGCGCTACATCACGCTCGCGCCGGTGGCGACCGTGATCGGTCTCGCCTTCCGCATGTTCGATCCGGAGCGCCTCCTCGGCGGCAAGGTCGACATCGGCATCACCTGCGCCCTCATCCCGCGCAACACCCCCGGGGTGAGCATCGGCCGGCGCCATTTCCCGCTCAACATCCCGTTCCAGAACGGACCGATCCACGGCAAGGACGTGTTCGTGCCGCTCGACTTCATCATCGGGGGACCCTCGATGGCCGGCAACGGCTGGCGCATGCTGGTCGAGCAGCTGTCGGTGGGCCGGTGCATCTCGCTACCCTCCAATACCACCGGCGCCGCCAAAGCGGGGGTGTGGGCCACGGGCGCCTACGCGCGCATCCGCACGCAGTTCAATCTGCCGGTGGGCAAGTTCGAAGGCGTCGAGACTGTCATCGCCCGCATGGTCGGACTCACCTACACCATGGACGCGGCGCGCTCGGTCACCGCCGGCGCCATCGACGGCGGTGAGAAGCCCTCGGTTCCCTCGGCGATGCTCAAGTATCACGTCACCGAGATGGGACGCCAGGTCGCCAACGATGCGATGGACGTGCACGGCGGCAAGGGCATCTGTCTCGGGCCGAGGAACTACCTGGGTCGCGGCTACCAGATCGTGCCGGTGGCGATCACCGTAGAGGGCGCTAATCTCCTCACGCGCAATCTGATCATCTTCGGCCAGGGCGCGGTGCGCTGCCACCCGTTCGTGCTGCGCGAGATGAACGCGGCACGCAACCCCGAGCGCGGCGCCGGCGTCGACGAGTTCGACCGTGCGCTGTTCGGGCACATCGGCTTCACCATCTCCAACGCGGTGCGCTCCTTCATCATGGCGCTCTCCCACGCCCGCTTCACGCGCGCGCCGGTGCAGGGCGCCACCGCCCGCTACTACCAGCACGTGGTGCGCTTCTCGGCGTCGTTCGCCTTCGCCGTGGATGTCGCGATGCTCTCCCTCGGCGGCTATCTCAAGAAGAAGGAGGGCCTGTCGGCCCGCCTCGGGGACGTGCTGTCCTGCATGTACCTCGCCTCGATGGTGCTCAAACACCACGAGAACCAGGGCCGTCAGGCAGAGGACCTGCCCATAGTCGAATGGGCGTGCCGCAACCTCCTTTATCACGCCCAGGAGCAGCTGCACGGCTTCCTGCGCAACTTCCCCAACCGCCTGCTCGCCGGCCTGATGCGCGCGCTCATCTTCCCGCGCGGGCGCACCTATTCCGCGCCCGATGATCGCCTCGCGCGCAAGGTCGCGGCCCTGGTGACCAGCCCCACAGAGGCGCGCGAACGTTTCGGGCAGTTCATCTACCGCACGCTCGAGCCCGGCAACCCGCTGGGGCTCCTGCAGGAGGCGCTGCTGCTCGCGGTACAGCTCGAGCCGCTCGAGAAGCGTATCCGCGTCGAGGGCGTCAAGACCGGCAAGGTGACCGCGCTCGATCTTCCCGGGCAGATTCAGCAGGCGCTTGCGGCCGGCATCGTCTCGGAAACCGAGGCGGCGGCACTGCGTGACTACGATCGCAAGACGATGGACATCATCAACGTCGATGATTTCGAACCGCACGAGCTCGCCGCCCAGGTCCAGCCGGCAGCGAGGTCCAGCGCGCACGTCGCATGAGCACGGCGGCGCCGCCGGTCAGCGCCGCGCCGGTTGCCGGCGCGCCAGTCGACGCCGCGCCGCCAGTATCCGCCGGCGCCGCCGAGGCGGTGCATTGCGAGAACTGCGGCGCCGAAGTTACCGGGCGCTACTGCGGCGCCTGCGGCCAGCGGCTCGAACCGCCGCTGCATTCGCTGTGGCATTTCCTCACGGTGGCGACCGAGGACCTCACGCACGCGGACTCGCGGCTGTGGCGCACCCTGGGTGCGCTGCTGCTCAGGCCCGGTTTTCTCACCCGCCAGTTCCTCGACGGCCGGCGCGCCCGCTACCTGCCGCCGGTGCGGCTGTACCTGGTGCTGTCGGTGGTGTTCTTCATCTGGTTCAGTGCCACGCACCAGAAGATGACGGTGCTTCACCTGGATGCGCCGCGCAGCGCCAGCAGCGCTGCTGCGGTCGCTCCCGGGCGGCACGAGTATGGCCTCATGGCTCCCGCGCAGCCCGACGAATCCCTGCAGCAGCGGGCCGAGCGCGTGTGTCCGGATCTCAGCCACCAGGGTCCCTGGCAAGACTCGATTTTGCGTCGGGTAACCCACGCCTGCCGCCTGGTGGTGCTGGATGACGGGCGCTCGGTGCGCGAGGCGTTCCTGCACAACGCGCCGCGGGCCATGTTCCTGTTTCTGCCGCTGCTCGCGGCCGGCATGATGCTCCTGTACTGGCGGCCGCGGCACTACTACGTGGAGCACCTGCTGGTGTTCGTGCACAACCATGCATTCGTATTCCTGCTGCTGCTGCTCGCGGCGGGGGTTTCCGCGCTGCTGCCGGTCGCCGAGCAGTGGGTGCGCTTCGCGGTCTGCGTGTACATACCCTGGTACGTGTATCGTTCGATGCGTCTGGTCTACGGGCAGGGCCGCTGGCTCACCTTCGGGAAGCTCTTGCTGCTGAGTCTCTTTTACCTGGTGAGCGGCGCGCTGATGCTCGCGCTCACCATCGCGTACAGCGGACTCTCACTGTGAAGGAGATCATGATGCGTAGGTCCATCGTTGCTGCACTGGTTTTCGCCGCATCGCTCGCCGCCATGCCGCTTGGCCTGGCCCAGGCGCCCGCGGCCGCACCCACGGCCGCGACTGCGTTACCGCGCACCCCCTCACCACCGGGCGCCGAGGTCTACATCATCAGTCCCAAGGACGGCGCCACGGTCCACAATCCGGTGCTGGTGCAGTTCGGCCTCAAGGGCATGGGCATCGCACCAGCGGGCGTCAAGTTCGACAACACCGGCCACCACCACCTGCTGATCGACACCGAAGCGCCCGCGGACCAGAACGCTCCGCTCCCGGCGACCGACAAGATCGTGCACTTCGGCAAGGGCCAGACCGAGACGACCCTCACCCTGACCCCCGGCAAGCACACGCTGCAACTGCTGCTCGCCGATATGAATCACGTGCCGCATCAGCCGCCGGTGATCTCGAACAAGATCACCATCACGGTGAAGTAAACGGTCAACCCGAACCGCCTGCCGGGCACATCCTCATGACACGCGCCGTCCTGCATGTCGACATGGATGCCTTCTATGCATCCGTCGAGCAGCATGACGATCCCTTACTCGCCGGCAAGCCGGTGGTGGTCGGCTGGGACGGCGGACGCGGAGTCGTGGCGGCGGCCAGCTACGAGGTACGCCGCTTCGGTGTGCGCTCGGCCATGCCCATGCGCACCGCGCGCAAACTGTGCCCCGAGGCGATCTGCGTACGCCCGCGCATGCAGCGCTACCAGGAGGTTTCGGGCGTCGTGTTCGGCGTATTCCGCGAGGTCACCCCGCTGGTGCAGGGACTGTCCCTCGACGAGGCCTTCCTCGATGTGACGGCGAGCCAGGAGCTGTTCGGCGGCGCGGTGGACATCGCCCGCCGCGTCAAGCAACGGATTCGCGCGCTAACGGGCCTCACGGCCTCGGTGGGGGTCGCCCCCAACAAACTGGTGGCGAAGATCGCCTCCGACCTCATGAAGCCCGACGGGCTCACGGTCGTGCCCGGTGAACGCGTGCGCGAGGTGCTCGACCCGCTGTCGGTGCGCCGGCTTCCTGGACTCGGTCGCAAGACCGGGGCGAAGGTGGAGGCCGCGGGCATCCACACGCTCGGCGAGTTGCGCAGCGCGCCGGATGCGGTGCTGTGGCCGCTGTTCGGACGCTACTGCGCCTGGATGCGCGAGCGTGCCTCCGGCATCGACGAACGCCCGGTGCTGCCGGAGGTCGAGGAGAAATCCTTAAGCGCCGAGGATACCTTCGAGCACGATATCGCCGACGCGCGGGCACTCCAGCGCCAGCTCGCCCGCCTGGCGGGCGTGGCCGCGCAGCGCCTGCGCGCGCGGCAGCTGGTGGCCGGCTGCATCGGGGTCAAGATCCGGCGCGACGATTTCACCACCTTCACGCGCCAGCGCGCCGTGGCACCCCCCACCTGCGAGGCGCGGGCCGTGGCGGGAGTGGCCGGGGAGCTTCTCGGGCGCTGGCTGGCCGGCAACGCCGGTGCGAAACTTCGCCTGCTGGGGGTGGTCCTCACTGAACTGACGCCGGCAGCGCAGCTGGGGCTGTTCGAGGAGGCGCGCCGGGCCGGGCGCCTCGACGCGGCGCTCGATGAGGCGCATGAGCGCTTTGGGGACCGCGCACTGCGGCGTGGCGACACGATCGAGTAGCATCGCTCCATGTACCTGACGTTCTTCGGCCTCAACGAGAAGCCGTTCGCGATCACGCCCGACCCGCGCTACCTGTATCTCAGTGAGCGGCACGCGGAAGCACTCGCGCACCTGCTGTACGGCGTCAACGAGGCGGGCGGCTTCGTACAGCTCACCGGCGAGGTCGGCACCGGCAAGACCACCATCGTGCGCTCGCTGCTGGCGCAGACGCCGAAGAACGCCGAGATCGCGCTGATTCTCAACCCCAAGATGACGGCGCCGGAATTCCTGCTCACCATCTGCGAGGAACTCGGCATCGGCGTGCCGGACTCCGCACTCGACAGCCTCAAGGACCTGGTCGACATCCTCAGTCAGTACCTGCTGCGTGCGCACGCCGCCGGCCACCGTGTCGTGCTGGTGGTCGACGAGGCGCAGAACCTCTCGCCGGACGTACTCGAGCAGGTCCGCCTGCTGACCAATCTCGAAACCAACACGCAGAAGCTCCTGCAGATCATCCTTATCGGCCAGCCGGAGCTGCGCGAGCTGCTGGGCCGTACCGAACTGCGGCAGCTGGCGCAGCGCATCACCGGCCGCTATCACCTCAATCCGCTGTCGCAGGAGGAGACCGCCGCCTACGTGCTCCATCGCCTGCGGGTCGCGGGCGCCACCAGCGACATCTTCGCGCCGCAGGCGCTGAGCGCGGTGTTCCGCCTGTCCCAGGGCGTCCCGCGCGTCATCAACGTCATCTGCGACCGGGCGCTCCTCGGGGCGTACTCGCTCGACCGCCACCGCGTGACCGGCGCGCTGGTGCGCGCCGCTGCGACCGAGGTCTTCGGCCGGCGCTTCACGCCGCACTGGCTGCCGTGGGCCGCCACCGCCGTCGTGGCCGTCGTGCTCACGCTGCTGACGGCGGCGTTGTGGAGCTACCAGCCCTGGAACGCTCGCCCGCACACCACCGGCACGCTGCCCGCCGCCGCGGCGGGCGCCGCGGTGTCGGTTGCGACCGCCGCCATGCTGCCCACGCCGGCGACCGCACGCACGCCACGCCTCGCCGACCTGCTGGCGCAGCACGGCGGCGAGACCGACACCGACAGCGCGTTCGGCAAGCTCTTCGGGCTCTGGGGCGCGAAGTACCAGGCGAACGGCACCGACCCGTGCACGCAGGCCGTGCAGCAAGGGCTGGCGTGCGTCGCCGAGCGCGGCTCCTTCGGACAGCTGCGCCAGTACAATCGTCCGGCGATCCTGCTGCTGAACGACGCCGGCGCCAGCCACCAGGTCGTCCTGACGCATCTCACCAATGAGCAGGCGCGCGTCGAGCTCGGCGGACCGCACACGGTGGGCCTCGGTGAGCTGTCGCAGTACTGGCTGGGCGATTTCGTGATGCTGTGGCGGCCGGTGAGCTCTCCGGTGAAGCCCCTGTCGGCCGGCATGCGCGGTGCGCAGGTGCGCTGGCTGCGAGCGAGCCTGCAGCGACTACAAGGCGGCGTGAGCAGTGATGCGTCGGTGAGCGATGTGTTCGATGCCGAGCTCGCCGGGGAGGTGCGCGAGTTTCAGCGCCAGCACCAGCTGACCGTCGACGGCATCGCCGGCGTGCAGACGCAGATTGCGCTCGCCAGCGCCGTCTCAGGTCCCGACGCGCCGCTCCTGTCAGCGGCCGAAGCGCATCACGGCGGGTGACCCATGTCATTCATTCTCGATGCACTGAAGAAATCCGAGAGCGCCCGCCAGCGCCAGAGCGGGCCGGCGTTATTCGAGGTCAAGGTGGCGCCGCCGCGCACGCGCCTGCCGCTGTGGGCGATCGCCATCGCGGCCCTCCTGGTGGTGAACCTCGGCATCGTCATGTGGATGCTGATGCGGCACTCGGCGCGCGCCGCGAGCAGTGATGCGGCGACACCGGCCGGCGCTTCGGTGGCGATCGGCGCCCTGACCTCACCCGCGCAACCGCTCGCCGTGCCTGCGGCAGTCGTCGTCCCCTCCGGTGCGCCCGCCCCCGGTGGCGCGCCCATGGCAGCGGGCGCAGCAGCAGCCGGCGTGCCTGCGGCTAGCGCCGCGGCGACGGTGACCCCCGCGCCCGCGGCAACGGCAGTGACACCTCAAGCGACGCCCGCCGGCGCCGCCGCCAACGTCGCAGCCGGTGCGGCGGATGCGCCGACTGCGGAGGACTACGCGCCCGCTGCCGAGCCGGGCTCACCCGCGCCCGGCAGTCACGTGCGTCGCGGCACCGCGGCGGGGGTACCGTTGTACCAGGAGGCGGCGGCGAGCCCCGGCACGCAGATTCCGGAGTTGCGGCTCGACCTGCACGTGTACGCCGCGCAGCCGCAGGATCGCTTCGTGATGATCAACATGCACAAGCTGCACGAGGGTGAGTCGCTCCCCGAGGGCGTGCACGTCGACAGCATCACGCCCGACGGGGCGGTGCTGTCGTACCGAGGATCGAGATTCCTGCTGACTCAGAACTAAAGCCGCGGGCGGTCCGCGCAGGGCCCCCAGGACGCCGGCAACAGGCCCGGAAGTCGCCCTTTTCGCTCGGCAGGATGATGAATTTCACAGAAATCCGGCGCGGCTAGCGACAGGCGGGGGGTCTTACGTCATCTTAATTCCCGCGGGCGGGCCGCCAGGCCCGACGGGCGGGTCTTCAGATTGTGACAGGCGTCCCCTCCAGTATCCCAGGGCATGACCCGAGCGTAGCGCCGCGCCCGGGCGCCGCGCCCGCGCGCTTTACGCTCACCACCCGCCCGCTGATCGCCCTCACACGGGACGCGCAGCTGCTTGCCACGCTGAGGAAGGTCGCCGACCCCGCACATGGCGTGGTGCCGGTGGGCTCCGAGGTCGACCTGTCCACCGCGCTCATGACGAGTGATGCGGGCGTGGCGCTGCTCGACTGCGCCGCCATCGCGACCTCTGTCGCGATCCTCACAGAACGCCTGGCCACGCAGTTCCCCGATCTCGTGCTGATCATCGCCGGTGGCATCGACGAGCAGGGGATGCTCGCGCCGCAGATCACCGACGGCTCGGTCCACCGGTTCCTGCACAAGCCGTTCTCCGAGCAGCGGGTGCGCCTGTTCGTCGAGTCGGCGTGGCGGCGCCACGAGGATACCCGTTCCCTGCCGCAGCTCGCGCTCGCCCTGCCGCGCGGCGGCCGCACCAAGCGCTGGGGGCTGTGGATTACCGCTGTCGCGGCTGCCGCGGCGCTGCTGCTGTGGCTCAACATGCGCATGCCCGAGGCGCCGCCGACCGCCGCGCCGGTGGCCTCGTCACCGGCCGTCGGCGCCGCTGCGTCGGATGAGGTGCGCGCGCCGGGCGCGGAAAGTCCCGGCGCCGGCGCAGTAGCGCCGACCGACACGCGCGCGGAGCACGCATCGCCCGGCAAAACGCAGCGTGCGGCCGGCAGCGCCGCCGCGCCCCTCGCCGCGCCCGGCGAGGGAGCGACCGCCGCTCAGCCGCTCCTGCCCAGGGCGCAGGCCGGGGATGCGGCGCAGCCGCCACTCGATGCTCGCGTGGCCGATTACCTCGGTCGCAGCCGCGACGCCCTGAGCCGCGGACGCCTGATCGAGCCGGCGGACGACAACGCGCGCTTCTACATCGAAGCGGCACGCGAGCTGGCGCCTGACGCACCCGAGGTGCGTCAGGCTGCTGCCGACCTCATCGCGCGCCTCGAGAGCGAGGCGCATCAGGCGCTGGCCGCCCGGAACGCTGAGCGCGCCCAGATGTGGACGGCGGCGGCGGCGGATGCCGGCGCCGCACCGGCCGAGATCGCCGCGTTGCGCCGGGAGACGCAGCAGCTCAGCGCGGCGCGGGCTGATGCGCTCGCGCAAGCGGCGCTCACCTTCAACCAGCGCCTGGCCGCGGGGCACCTCATTGAGCCGCCGAGCGACAGTGCCAAGTTCTATCTGGCGCAGCTGCTTGCGGAGGACGCGGCCAATCCCGCCACCCAGCTCGCGCGCCACGCCTACGGCAAGCGCGTGCTGGAGGAGGCACGCGGCGCGCTCAAGGCCCAGGATTTTGCCGCGACCGGCAACTGGCTGGCCGAAGCGCGCGCCGCGGCCGCAGACGCGTCGGACGTCGGCGGCCTGCAGGCGGCGCTCGATGTCGCACAGGTGCAGGCGCAAGCGCAGCCTGCGAGCGCCGGCGATGAGAACGCGCTCACGCGCACGCACTACGTCGCGCCGAAATTCCCGGACATCGCGCGCCAGCGCGGCATCGACGGCTGGGTGGATGTGCAGTTCACCGTCGGCACCGACGGCTCGGTGAGCGACGCCGCGGTGATCGGTGCCCAGCCGGCGGGCGTCTTCGAGAAGGCCGCGCTCGATGCCGTGCGCCGCTGGCGCTACCAGCCGGTCGTGCGCGACGGACAGCCGGCCAGCGAAAGCACGCGCGTGCGCCTGCGCTTCGTGGTGCAGCAGCGATGATGTCGCGCCGCGCTACCCCCTCGGCCCGTGTCATGGTGGTGGACGATGACGTCCGCTACAGCGAGTGGCTGCGGCACCACCTCGACGTACTGTGCCCGCAGGCGAGCGTCAGCATGCTGAACCTCGCCGAGTTCGAGCGCTGGTGCGTCTCGTTCTCCGGCCGCGACTGCGATCTGCTGATGCTGGCCGCACCCTTCGGCACGAGCCCGGAGGATCCCGATTCGCAGGGATTGACGCTGCTGCGGCGGCTGCGCGAGCAGCCGGCGACGCCGGCGGTCATCGCGCTCGCCGAGGACGGCAACGAGCTCACGGCGGTGCGCGCGCTGCAGCTCGGAGCGGTCGACTATCTGCCGAAGCGCCTGCTGACCCCGGAGCGACTCAGCACGGCGGTGCGCGTGGCGCTGCGCCGCGTCGAGCGGCGCGTGGCGCGACGGCTCGCGAGCCTCGCCAACATGTCGCGCGATGCCGCACGCCAGTCCCGCGCCGCGGCCGGCGAGCCCGAAGACGGCAAGGCAGCGGTGGATGCCCCGGGAGCGGATGCCCCCGATGCCGAGGCGCTGCAGCCTCCCGGTGTCGCGGCACTGCTGACCGCGGCCAACCCGGAGGTCATTCCAGGCTACACGCTGCGTCTCAAGATCGGCGAATCGGAAAAGGCGGTGGTGTATCTGGCCACCAGCGCGCGACGCGGCCACAACGTGGCGCTCAAGGTGAGCAAGACGCTGCGCGACGAGGCGGCCGGCCGCCAGTTCCTGGAGCGCGAGTACACCGCCATCATGGCGGTGCACAGCCCGCTGGTGGTGGAGATCTACGACTACGGCGTGCACGCCGGGTTCGAGTACCTGGCGATGGAGTACCTGCCGCGCGGTGACCTGAAGGCGCGCATCCAGCGCGGGGTGGGCGAGCAGGAGGCGCTGCGCTACTTGGGCCAGATCGCCGCGGCGCTCAAGGTGGTGCACGAGGCAGGCCTCGTACATCGCGACCTCAAGCCGCCGAACGTGATGCTGCGGGAGAACGATGCCGTCGCGCTCATAGACTTTGGCCTCGCGCGCTCGCTCGATGGCAACACGATCAGTACCCAGACCGGGGTGTTGCTCGGATCGCCGTACTACATGAGTCCCGAGCAGGCACTCGGCGAGGCGCTCGACACGCGCTCCGACTTCTACAGTCTCGGCATCATCTTCTACGAGATGCTGACCGGGGAGAAACCCTACACCGGAGGCACGGCGATGGAGGTGCTGCAGCAGCACGTGAGCGCGCCGGCCCCCGCACTGCCTGCGGACCTCGCGCGCTACCAGCCGCTGCTCGCGCGCCTGGTGGCGAAAGCCCGCGGCGAACGCTTTGCGGATGCTGCCGCGATCATCGCCGCGGTCGCCGCCCTGGGTCCCAGCGTCGCGGAGGCCGCCGGCGACGGCGCGGCGCAGTCGAGCGCGGCCTAAGAGGGCGCGCGCGCACTGCCCGCGCGCTGCTGGAACGCGCGCCCGAGGGCGAGCGCCAGTACCGCCCACACTGCCGAAACCACCGCCCCCAGCCAGCCGATGGCGCTGGGACCTGCGCCGAGGCCCCCGGTGAGCGCCTTGTAGAGCGAGCCGCTGAGGGCGTCCCCGCCGCGGTAGGCGAAGGTGTCGATGAGGCTCTTCGCCTGGTACTTCTCCTCGCGGCTCACCACGGTAAAGAGCGAGTCGCGGCACGGGCGCGTGAACGCGTAATCGGCCACGCGCCGCACCGCGTACACCCACACCAGCACCATGAACGTCGGCACCAGCGCGAACAACGCGTACCCACCCACCATCATCAGTGGCACCACCGCGAGCAGCGCCCGCATGCCGAACCAGCGGAACAGATGGCCGAACAGCAGGAACTGCAGCAGCAGCGATGCGGCCTGCACCCAGAAGTCGATCGTGGCGAAGAAGTGCGTGCGCTCATCCGCGTTGTGGAACACCTTGGCGACGAACGCCTGCTGCTCGAGGTAGAAGAACGTCGACACCCAGGTCATGAACAGCACGAACACCGCGATGCCGATGAGGTAGGGCGAGCGGGCGACCTGGGCGAAGGCCGAGAAGATCCCACCACCCACTCCGGCGTGCGCGCCGGGCGTTGCGCGAGCGGACGCGTCGGGCGCGCTGGGCACGGCGGCTGCGGCCGCTCTCCCCGCGCGCTGTTGCTGGCGGATGACCTGCATCATGAACACCAGCGCCGCGAGCAGCAGCCCGGCCGAGATGGGCAGCAGGTTGACGGCGCCGACGGGCTCGACCAGCAGCTGGTCGATCTTGGGGCCAATCAAGCCTCCGGCGCTGGCGCCGGCCCAGATGAACCCGAACAGGCGCCCCGCCTGCTCGCGGCTGAACACGTCGGCCATCAACCCCCAGAAGGCCGCCACCACGAACAGGTTGAACACGCTCACCCACACGTAGTAAGTGCGTGCGATCCAAGTGTGGTCGGCCTGCAGGTGGAACCACGCCCAGAACAACAGCAGGTTGGCGATGAAGAAGGCATACACCCACGGCAGGAACACCGAGCGCGCGAAGCGCGAGGTGAGCCAGCCGTACACCGGCTGCAGCAGCAGCATCACCACGAACACGCCCCAGAACAGGTAGGGGATCTTGTCCAGCCCCGAGGTGACGCCGAGCGCATCGCGCACCGGGCGCAGCATCGTATAGCTGGAGAACGTGCACAGCAGCGTCGCGAGCGACGCCAGCACGGCCGGTACCTCACCGGGCTGCAGCACCACCAGGCGGCGCAGCAGTGCGTACAGGCGCTCCATCAGCGCGGCACTCGGCGTTGCCCGCGGTGCCTCATGGAGCTGATGCCGACGTGATCGGTCATGCGCTGTTCCCTTTTCGCTTGTTGTTCCAGCAGGCGCTGAACGGGCGCAGCTAGTGTGCCACAGCTGCCGAAGCGGCACTCTGCAGGCGCGCAGCGCTTACGCTTTGTATACAATTGCCGCAGGAGGAAAAGACATGAAAAGAAGAGCCTTCGTCGCGACCGGGCTCGCCGCCCTGACCGCCGCCTCCTGGCCCGTGCGTCGCGCGAGCGCCGCGCTCCTCGCCGGCGGCGGCAACGTTGACGCGGTTGGACTCGATGGCCTGCAAGTCACGCTCGCCGCGGCGGACGTGAACGACCTGAGCGCCGCGCTGCACGGCGAGCTGCTCGCTCCCGGGCGGGAGGGCTACGATGCCGCGCGGCGGCTGTGGAACGCCGCATTCGACAAGAAGCCCGCCCTCATTGCGCGCTGCGCCGACGCGGCCGATGTGCAGCATGCGGTGCGCTTCGCCGCAGATCACCGACTGCTCACCGCGGTGCGCGGCGGCGGCCACAGCCTCTCGGGACAATCCGGCTGCGACGGCGGACTGCTGATCAGTGTCTCCGCCATGCGCGATGTGCGCATCGACCGCGCCGCGCGCATGGCGCACGTGCAGGCCGGCTCGCTGCTCGGCCCCGTGGACCAGGCCGCCCAGGCCGAGGGCCTCGCCACCGTGCTCGGCACCGTGGCGGACACCGGCGTCGCCGGGCTGACGCTCGGCGGCGGCGAGGGGCGGCTGAGCCGCAAGCACGGGCTCACCATCGACAATCTCGAAGCGGTGGACGTGGTCACCGCCGACGGACGCGCTCTGCGCGCCAGTGCCGCGGACAATCCCGATCTCTACTGGGCGCTGCGCGGCGGCGGCGGCAACTTCGGCGTCGCCACCGCCTTCACGTACCGCCTGCACGAAATCGCGCCGCTCCTGTACGGCGGCACGCTCACTTACCCATACACCGACCCCAAGCAGCTGCTGCGCAGCTACGCGGACATCTGTGCGCACGCCCCCGATGAGCTCAGCTGCGACGTGACACTCACCGTCGATCCGCAGCAGAAGGGGCGCATCATCGAGTTGGACGTGTGCTACTGCGGCCCGGCGGCCGATGCGCAACGCGTGGTCGCGCCGCTGCGCACGCTCGGCAAGCCGCTGCGCGATGAGCTCACCTCCGCATCCTACACAAAGCTGCAGGGCAGTGATGCCGCCCCCGGCGCGAGCAGCGTGGGCGCGTACGTGAAGGGCGGGCTGGCGTACGGACTGACGCCGGCGCTCATCGATGCCGCGGTCGACTACATCGACTCCCACCCGGCGAACAACTTCCAGATCGAGTTCGGCGCCAACGGGGGCGCCGTCGGGCGCGTCGCACCACAGGACACCGCTTTCTTCGGGCGCGGTGCGAGTCACACGCTGCTCGCGTTCGCGTTCTGGAAGATCCCGGGCGATGGCGCGGAGGCGAGCACCGCGTGGGTGCGCGGCGCCTGGACGCAGCTCGAGCCGCACACGCGGGGCAACTACATCAACCTCGCCAGCACGGATGATCGCGAGGCGCGCGTGCACGCGGCCTACGGCGACAACTACCCGCGGCTCGCCGCGCTCAAGAAGCGCTACGACCCGAACAACCTGTTCCGTCTGAACGCCAACATCAAGCCGGCGTGAGCGAACCGGCCGTGGACACCAACATCGCCAACAGCGGCGCCGTGTAACAAATCTCGCATCCGCCGAGGCGCGGGCAGCCGCGCTTGACACTCCACCCTCATACAGGTGCAATGCGCCTCTGCCGTGCAGGGCCTGGGGTCGTAACGCCCGAAACAAAAGCATGCATCTCGTCGATACGACCCTGTTCTATTCACCCACCAGTGGCGGCGTCAGACGCTACCTGTCGGCGAAGCACGCCTGGCTCGCCGCGCACACTTCGTGGGAACACACCATCGTGGTACCCGGCCGCGAGATGCAGCTTGAGCGCGGCGGGGTCTGCACGCTCCCGGGCTACCCGGTTCCTGGTACGTTCAACTACCGCCTGCCGCTCAATCCACGCCGCTGGGCGCGGCTGCTCGATGTGCTCGAGCCGACACTCATCGAGGCGGGCGATGCGTTCCACCCGGCGTGGTGCGGCTGGCGCGTCGCACAGCGCCGCGGCATCCCGCTGGTGGGTTTCTATCACTCGAACCTGCCGCAGCTCGCCGGTCGGCGCGCCTGCGGCTGGTTCACCGAGCCGGTGATCCGGCGCTACCTGCGGCTGCTGTACGCGCGCTGCGACCTGGTGTTTGCGCCCAGTCGCCTGATGTGCGAGTACCTGCGGGAACTGGGTGTGCAGCACACCGCCCACCAGCCGCTCGGCGTGGATACCGAGGTGTTCAACCCGATGCGCCGCAGCGGCGCGCTGCGCGCACGCCTCGGTCTGACGAGCGGTGCACGTCTCCTGGTGTACGCCGGCCGCTTCGCGCGCGAGAAGAATCTCCCGGTGCTGCTCGAGGCCTTCGCCCGCCTCGGGTCCCCGTACCACCTGTTGCTCATCGGCGGCGAGCGCGCGGCCCGTCCGGCCGCCAACGTCACCATGCTCCCGTACCGGCGCGACAGCGTGGAGCTTGCGCAATACATCGCCTCGGCGGACGCCCTGGTGCACGCCGGCACCAAGGAAACCTTCGGGCTGGTGATACTCGAGGCGATGGCGTGCGGGCGGCCGGTGGTCGCCGCACGCGCCGGCGCCTTCCCGGAGTTCATCGACGAGAGCGTGGGCGTGCTGGCGGCACCGAACTGCGACGCCAGCATGGCCGAGGCGGTCGCCGCGCTCTACGAGCGCGACCTCGATGCCGTCGGTGCCACGGCCCGCGCCCGGGTGCTGCGCCAGTTCACCTGGAACCGCGCATTCCACGCTCAGATCGCCACTTACGCATCGCTGGTTGGCGCGCACCGCGCGCCGGTCGCCGACACCGAGATCCTCGAAGCGCGCTCGCCGTCCTCGTGAGTGCAGCGCCGCGGGCGACCGCGTGTGCGCGCGGAATGCCTCAGCGGCGCAGCAGCCGCAGCAGCGCGATCCCGGCACGGCTGGCGGCGAGTGCCAGCACGAACCGCCACATGAGGCGCTTCGTCCATGGCGCGGCGCGCGGCGGAATGGCGCGGTAGAACTGCGCCGCGATCTCGCCGTGCACGTGCACCGCAGCCGCGCTGACGAGCCAGGCACGTGGGGCGCTGCTGATGCGGCATTGCGCCTCGCTCAGGCGCTCGACCACCACATCCTCAAGTGTGTCGGGAAGCTCCGCTGGCGCCGCCGCGCTGAAGGCGACCGCGGTGTCCTCGTCGGGCGCTTCCGTGGTACGGCCGGTCAGCGTGAGCCCGGGAATGTCGGCCGCGCGCCGGCAGCTCACCGGCCCGCGGAAGGTCGCCAGCACCTCAGGCATCGAACGCCGGCTCGACGCGCACCTCGGTGGTTACCGAGTTCGCGATGTAGCACTCCTCGTGCGCCCGATGATGCAGCGCCTCGATGTCGGCGCGCGCGGGCAGCCGCTCGCCGGAGAACTTCACCCGCGGGCGCAGCGTGACGCGCACCAGCGCTTGCTTGCCGGCGGTGTTACGTCCCATGACGCCCACGGCGTCGTCGCTGTAGGCATCAACGCGCCAGCGCCCGGTGGCCGCAAACGAGAGGAAGAACAGCATATGACAGCTCGAGAGCGCAGCGACCAGCGCTTCCTCGGGGTCGACGGCAGCTTCGACCGACAGCGGCACGCGCACCACCTGGGGCGAGGAGGATGCCGGTACCTCGACACCGCCGTCGAAGCGCCAGGTGTGGCCGCGGCTGTAGCGGTTGTCGGTGAACACCGCGGCGCCGCGCTGCCAGTGGATGCGGGCAACATACTCGTGCTCGTGTGCCGCCATGTCGTTTACCTCCGTGTGACTGCCCGCAGGATTGTACGATAGCGCGCATGGGAGCCGACGACCTGCAGCCGCGCCGCGACCTTAAGCTGACGCATGCGACATCGCTGGTGGTCGGCATCATCATCGGCACCGGCATCTTCCTCAAGACCGCCACGGTGGCCCAGGCGGTCGGCACGCCGGCGCTGGTGCTCACCGCCTGGGCCGCCGCGGGCGTGGTGGCGATGCTCGGCGCGCTGTGCTTCGCCGAGCTCGGAGCGTTGCTGCCGCACGCCGGCGGTGAGTACGTGTACCTGCGGACCGCCTACGGCGAGATTCCGGGCTTCCTGTTCGCCTGCAACGCCTTCGTGCTGGGAGGGGCGGCGGTGGCCGCTTACGGCGCCGCCGTGGCGATCTTCATCTCCGACATCCACCCGCTGGGGCACGAGTGGTTCGCGCGCAGTGTGCGTGTGCTGGGCGTCGACTACCGCTTCACCTTCGGTGCGCGGCAACTGGTGGCGGTCAGCGTCATCGCCGTGTTCGCCGTGATCAACTGCGCCGGCGTCATCGTCGGCGGTCGCGTGCAGTCCATCCTGACCGCGGCCAAGGTGCTGGCGGTCCTCGGCGTCGCCGCGGGAGTGTTCCTGTTCAGCGCTACGGGCGCAGTGGACAACCTCGCCGCGCCCTCGGGCAGCGGCAGCGGCGGTGTGGCGGGCCTGGGAGCTGCGATGTTCTCGGCGCTGTGGGCCTACAGCGGCTGGCAGTTCCTGCCGATGGCGGCGAGCGAGGTGTCCGAGCCGCAGCACAACCTGCCGCGCGCCATCGTCGGCGGCACGCTGCTTGTGCTGGCGCTCTATCTCACTATCAACACCGCCTACCTGTACGCGTTGCCCTTCTGGCAGGTCACCAGCGCCAACTCGACCGCCTACCCGGAGGCGCCCTCGGTGGCCGCGCGTGCGGTGCAGACGTTCATGGGCGGCCGGGCCGCGCCCATCGCTGCGCTGATTTTCCTGGTCTCGACCATCGGCTCGCTGAACGGCGTCATCCTGAGCGCCGCGCGGGTTCCCTACGCCGCCGCGCGCGACGGCCTGTTCTTCAGCGCCTTCGGCCGCCTGAGCCCGGCGAGTCGCGTGCCGGTCACATCGCTGCTGCTGCTCGCCGTCTGGGGAGCGCTGCTCGCCGCCTCCGGTACCTTCGATCAGCTCACCAACATGGCGGTGATGTCCTACGCGCTGTTCTGGATCCCGGTTGCGCTCGCGGTCATCGTGCTGCGGCGCCGGCGGCCGCTGTTGCCGCGTCCCTACCGCGTGCCGGGCTATCCGCTGGTGCCGCTGCTGTTTGCGCTGGTGATGGTTTGGATCGTCGTGAGCGCGCTGCTCACCGCCACCCGGGAGTCGGTCGCGACGCTGGTGCTGATACTGCTGGGACTGCCGCTGTACCCGCTGTTCCGGCGGCGGCGGGCGGCGGGGTCGCCGGTCATCTCGACTCCAGCTCCCAGAGCGTGAGCGGCGCGCCGCGCCGCACCCAGAAGCCGAGCCCGGCCTCGCGGAACTGCCGCGTGAGACGCGCGCGGTACCAGCGGGCGCTGCGCAGCTGCACGTCCGCGTCAGTGCGCGAGCGGTCGCAGTTGTGCTCGAAGTCGTAGCGCGTCAGCGCCGTGAAGTACAGCACCCCGCGGCACAGGCGAGCGAAATTGGCGAGCGCGCGCCGTGCGGCGCCAGCCTCAAGATACTGCAGCACGTCGTAGCAGATCACCAGATCGAACGGCGTGCGGGCGCGGTATTCCTCGATGCGGCCGTGGACCCAGCCGTAGCGGCGGCACAGGTATTCGCTGCTCTCGAGTGCCACGTAGTGCGCCTGCGGCAGCAACCGCCGCAGCGCCGCGCGCAGCGCCCCGGTACCGCAGCCGGCCTCGAGGATGCGCCGTACCGGAAGCCCGGCGTGCACGGTGAGCGCCGCGATGAGGCGCGCGCGCGCCTGCATCTCGCGACGACTGGCGACCGCGGTGCACGGATCGAAGTAGTAGCGCTGGTAATACTCGCGGCCGAAACGCATGGGCGCGCGCCGTCAGGGGTTGAAGATGCGCGCGGTGAGCGCGTCGAAGTCGCTGGCGCGCGGCAGCGTGCCGAAGGCCGCCGGAGGACCGGCCGCGAGCCGCGAGGCGAGGAACGCTTCGCACGAGCTCGCCGGTCCGTGCACCAGCAGCAACGCCGCCTGCACGGCGAGCGCGATGCGCTGTGTCAGGTCGCGCGCGCGCAGCTCCTCATCGGCCGTCGCACCGAGCTCGCGCTGCAGCGCCGCCAGGTACTGGTCGTAGCGCTGATCGCGCCCGCGCGCCGGTGCGAGCAGCTCTTCCAGGGCCTCAAGGGTGCGCGGTTCGCGCGCCAGCGCCCGCAGCACGTCAAGGCACATGATGTTGCCCGAACCCTCCCAGATGGAGTTGAGCGGCGACTCGCGGAAGCGTCGCGCGATCGGACCGTCCTCGATGTAGCCGTTGCCGCCGAGCACCTCCATGGCCTCGGCGCACACCGTCGGCGCACGCTTGCACACCCAGTACTTGACCACCGGCGTCAGCAGGCGGCGCAGCAGCGTTGCCGCCTCATCGGTCCGGGCATCGAAAGCGCGCGCCAGGCGCAGCGTGAGAACCACCGCCGCCTCGCACTCGAGCGAGAGGTCCGCGAGCACGTTGCGCATCAGCGGCTGCTCGGCAAGCACTCGGCCAAAGGCGCGCCGGCCGCGCGCATGATGAATCGCCTGCGCCACGCACTGGCGCATCAGGCCCGCCGAGCCGATGGCATTGTCGAGGCGCGTGTAGACCCCCATCTCGAGGATGGCCGGGATGCCGCGTCCTTCCTCGCCTACCAGCAACCCATAAGCGGCATCGAACTCAACCTCGCTCGAGGCGTTGGAGCGATTGCCTGTCTTGTCCTTCAGACGCAGCAGCTGCATTCGGTTGACGCTGCGGTCGGGCAGGAAGCGCGGCACCAGGAAGCACGACAGGCCGGCCGGCGCCTGCGCCAGCACCAGGAAGGCATCGCACATCGGCGCGGAGAAGAACCATTTGTGGCCGGTGAGGCGATATTCGCGTCCCGGCCCGCCGCCCGCCACCGGCAGCGCGCGCGTGGTGTTGCTGCGCACGTCCGAGCCTCCCTGCCGCTCGGTCATGCCCATGCCCAGCAGCGCGCCGCGCTTGTCAGCCGCCGGCACGAAGCGCTCGTCGTAGTCGCGCGAGCGCAGCAGCGCCAGCCACGCTGCGAAGTCGGCCGGCTGCTGCACGAGCGCCGGATAGGCGCCGTAGCTCATGGTGGCCGGACACTGCGTACCGTTCTCGACCTCCGCCCACAGCATGTAGCCGGCGGCGCGCGCCACGTGCGCGCCGGGGCGCGGCTGCGCCCACGGACCGGTGTGGAGGCCTGCGCCGACCAGCCGGCGCATCAGCTCGTGCCAGGCCGGATGGAACTCCACCTCGTCGCGGCGTGCGCCGAAGCGATCGAAGGCATGCAGGCGCGGCGGATGACGGTTGGCGGTAGCGCCGAGTGTGAACATGGTCACAGTGCCCAGCTCGGCTCCGAGCTTGGTGAGCTCGGCGCCGTCGGCACCCGCCCCTTCCCGCACCAGCGCGTCTGCCAACGCTGAATGGGTGCTGAACAGGTTGTAGTCCACGAGTTCGGCGGACTGATTTAACACTTCTGACATTGCGCGCTCACGAGATTTTCCCGCTGGGTATGCTTACGCCACGGTCGTGCGTTACTTGCCTATATGTTCGCGCAGCTGCGCGTGAACAGACAGGAGGAGTGGATGAAACCTGGTCCGATGAGAATCTCGGTCGCCGGCGCTCTGCTGAGCGTTGTGCTGTCAGGCTGCGTCGTGGCACCCGCTCCGGGCGGGGTGGTCGTGGCGGCTTACGCTCCGCCCCCGGTGCCTTACGAGGTCGTGGGTGTGGCGCCCGCGCCTGGATATTTCTGGGTCGGCGGTGCCTGGTTCTGGGAGGGCGGACGCTACGCCTGGCATCGCGGTTACTGGCAGGCGCCTCGTCCCGGTTATCACTGGGTGCCGCACGCCTGGGCGCAGGGCCCGAACGGCGGCTGGCATCAGCGCCCCGGTCACTGGGCTGCGGGCTGATTCGCAGATAAGCGCGCGCACCGGTATCGGAATCGGGCACGCGTTCTTCCTGAGCGAGTGCTGTCGCGCGCTTTCGCCCGGCGCACAACAACGAGTTCAATTCAGCATGCGCTGATCGCTGCGACGCAGCGCGGACCGGTGCCATTTGCACTTCGGGTCGCCCGGCGGCACACTTCCGGCCGCCGGCTTGCACACCCCTGCGGGAGCGGATCGATGCGGCGGATCGCAGCGACGGCAGCCGGCAGGCTCGTCCTGGCGGCTCTCGCGAACTACCTGCTTGCGGCGCAGCCCGTCGCCGGGGAGACAGGCGCAATGGCCAAATTCACGCTTACCAGCGCGGACATCGCCAACGGCGGCCGGATCGCCGAGGCGCAGGTGTACAACGAGTTCGGCTGCAAGGGCGGCAATGTTTCGCCGGCGCTCGCCTGGAGCGGGTCACCCGCAGACACCAAGAGCTTCGCGCTGCTGGTGCACGACCCGGACGCACCGACCGGCAGCGGCTGGTGGCACTGGGTCGTTTACAACCTGCCCGCCGGCACGACCTCGCTACCGGCCGGCGCCGGAGACCCACGCAAGAATCTGATGCCGGCCGGTGCAGTGCAGGGGCGCACCGACTACGGCAGCGTCGGTTACGGGGGACCGTGTCCGCCGCCCGGCAAACCCCATCACTATCACTTCCAGCTGTATGCGCTGAAGGTCGCGAAGCTCGATCTGCCCGCCGGTGCGTCGGCAGCGCTGGTCGGCTTCAACGTGCGCTCACAGGCCCTCGCGCAGGCCGAGCTCGTGGGGTTGTATGGCCGCTAATCCTTCCCGGCAAATCAAGGAGCGTCGGCCGGCAGTCTGGCCGTGGCTCGTCTTGCCGCTGATCATCCTGCTGGTGTTCTGTGCGCTGCGCAGTGTCCACCAGCGTCCGGACGACGCCGGCGCAGCGACCCATCAGCCCACGCAGCAAAGCGTCCCGCAACCGGGACAGTAGTCGATCGGTCCTGGCGCGAGGCGCTGTAGTAGCATAGCCGCCCCCTGAACTGCCCCAACCGGGTTTGGCGCCCGGACCCACCCCATGTCGAGCCGCTCGCCCGCGCGACCTTCGAGGACGCCTTCGCCGTCGCCGCCGCGCGGCCGGGCTGTTGCCGCCTCGCGCGCGCCCAGGGTCGGGTTCGTGAGCCTTGGGTGCCCGAAGGCGTTGGTGGACTCGGAGCGCGTCCTCACGCAGCTGCGCGCCGAGGGCTACGAGGTCGCGCCGACCTACGAGGCGGCCGACGTGGTAGTAGTCAACACCTGCGGCTTCATCGACGCGGCGGTCGATGAGTCGCTCGACGCCATCGGGGAGGCGCTCGCGCAAAACGGCCGGGTGATCGTCACCGGGTGCCTGGGAGCGAGGCCCGAGCGGATCCTCGAGCGCCACCCGCGCGTGCTCAAAGTGACCGGCCCGCACGCCTACGAGGAGGTGGTTGGCGCGGTGCACGAGCACCTGCCGCCGCGACATGATCCGTTGTTCGACCTGCTGCCGCCGCAAGGGGTGCGGCTGACGCCGCGGCACTACGCGTATCTCAAGATCGCGGAAGGGTGCAACAACAGGTGCAGCTTCTGCATCATTCCCGCCATGCGCGGCGCGCTCACCAGTCGCCGCATCGATGACGTGCTGCGCGAGGCGGAGCGGCTGGCCGCGGCCGGGGTGAAGGAGCTGCTCGTCATCTCGCAGGACACCAGCGCCTATGGCGCTGATATCCGCTATGCGCGCGGCGCCTGGCGGGGCGCGAGCTACGAGTCCCGCTTCATCGATCTGGCGCGCGCGCTGGGCGAGCTTTCCGTGTGGGTGCGTCTGCACTACGTGTATCCCTACCCGCACGTCGATGCCGTGATCCCGCTGATGGCCGAGGGACGCGTGCTGCCGTATCTCGACATTCCGTTCCAGCACGGCAGCCCCACGGTGCTGCGGCGCATGCGCCGTCCCGCACACGCGGAAGACACGCTGGCGCGCATCCGGGCCTGGCGCCGCGCCTGCCCAGGCCTCACTCTGCGCAGCACCTTCATCGTGGGCTTCCCGGGCGAGAGCGAAGCCGAGTTCGAGGAGCTGCTGGCGTGGCTCGGGGAGGCGCAGCTCGATCGCGTCGGCTGCTTCAAGTACTCGCCGGTGGAGGGTGCCGCTGCGAATGCCCTGCCCGATCACGTCGCACCAGAAGTACAGCAGGAGCGCTACCGGCGGTTCATGGAGCGAGCGGCCGCCATCAGCGCGCGGCGCCTGGCGGCGCGCGTGGGCAGTCGGGTGCGGGTGCTGGTGGACGAGGTCGCGGGCGCGGTTGCCACGGCGCGCAGCGCCGCGGAGGCGCCACAGATCGATGGCGTGGTGCGCCTCACGGATAGCCGATCCGTGCGCAGCAGCGGGAAGAGCGTCGCGACGCTGCGCGCCGGCGAGTGGGCCGAGGTCGAGATCGTGGGCGCAGATACCTACGATCTCGCCGGTCGCCTCACCGACTGAGCGAGGCGACCGGCGATCAGCGTCGCTTCAGCCGGAAGTCATGCCGAGCGATTGCATGATCTTGGTGGCCTGGTCCTTCACCGCCTGGGCCTTGCTCATGGCGGTCGTGAAGTCGCCGGATCCGGCGGCGGTCGTCGCCTCGCCCCACGTCGACTTCATCGCAGTCAGTCCGGTTTTCGCGGCGGCCAGGCTGTCCTTGGTCACCCCCTTGGGCAGGTGGTGCGACTTGGAGAGGATGTCGACGCGGCTCTGAATCGCATCGACCATCTTCGGCACATCGGTGCTGGTCGGTCCCCAGTCTTCCTTCGCCTTGGCAAGCGCGGTCTCGAGCTCCGCCTGCTTGGCCGTCGCCGCATCCTTGAGCCCGCTGATCGCGGTGGCCAGGGCCGGAGCGGCAGCGACCACGGCCTTGTAGTCACCCTTGGCGTAGCTGTCCTTGACGCCCTGGAGCTGCTCCTCGACCGCCCCCAGCTGTTGCGGGGCGTACTTCATCGCCTGGTCGTGGATCGCGTTGAACGCCGCCTCCGCGGACCCGAGCGCCTTTTCGGCCGGTCCCTTGTCGGCGGAGCAGCCGACGAGAGCCAGCGCCGCCAGCGCAGTCAGCAACCAGATGGATAGCTTCTTCATTCTGAGTTTCCTCTCACGCGATGTTGACGAGTCCCGGTCAGGGAATGCGCAGTTTCTGGCCAGGTGAAATCCTGTTGGGATCGCTGAGCTGGTCGCGGTTGGCCTCGAAGATCTTCGGGTACAGCGAGGCATCGCCGTAATACTTCTGAGCGATCTTCGACAGCGTGTCGCCCGACTGCACGACGTGGATCTGTGTGTAAGGGTTGTTGGCCGCCGCGGCCGCCGCAGGGGTAGTTTTGTCATCCGCCATGGTGTCCTCCGGATCCTTCGCGGCGGGCCGCGGGTCACGTGCCATCTTCATTGCTTTTGTGGCACGGCACATGGAGCCGCGGCTACCAGGCCGCGTCTGCTTCGAACGACACGAAAGAGTAACACGAAGCGCGCGCGGCGGTGAGCCGTGTCCTCACCGCAGCGGGCCGATGGGGCGACTTTGCAACTTATTGATTTAAAAATCAATGCATCAAGTCGTTGCTGGACTGACACACTGATCGCGCACCGCGTCATCGACACTGGAATAGTCGAGCGCCGTCTCCGGCAATAGTGACAGATCGGCGCGCGCCAGCGCGTCGCGTGCGCCTTCCTTGAGCCGCGCCACGCGGAACTCTCCGCCACGCGCAGCGAACCAGTTACAGAATTCGCCCAAAGCCTCCAGCGCCGTGCCGTCGAGGTCGGGCGATTCCTCGAGACTCAGTACCACCACTTTCGCCGCCGGCGCCGCCAGTACCTGCGCGCGCACCTGCAACATGAGCGGCTCGGCGTTGGCGAAGAACAGCGGCTGCTCGGGTCGCAGCACCAGCAGCCCCGGCACGGTCACGGCGTTGGGGAAGCGCGCGATGCTCACGTAGTCGTGCACGCCCACCCGGCCGAGCACCGACAGGCGCGGGCTGGCGAGCGAGCGGATGAGCAAGGCAATGCTGAATGCGATCGCCACCAGCAGGCCGTCGAGCACGCCGAATACCATCACCGCGAGCACCGCCGCGAGCGCGATCGGCAGATCGCGGTGCCAGCGCAGGTAGTTGCTGAATATGCTCGGGCGGAGCGATTTGCTCACCGCGTGTATGACGATCGCCGCGAGCACCGGCTGCGGAATGCGCTCGATCCATTTGAGCAGCACCAGCACCAGCAGCAGCACGACGCCCGCGGCATAGAGCCCTGCGGCGCGCGATTGCGCACCGGCGGCCGCGTTGGCGGACGTGCCGGAGTATCCGGCGCCGACCGGAGTACCCTGAAACAATCCGGACACGGCGTTGGCAACGCCGAGGGCCAGCAGGTCGCGGTTCGGCTGCACGGCGTCGTTGTGCTTGAGCGCGTAGGTGCGGATCGAGCCATAGGACTCGGCGTACACGATGAACATCACCGCGAACGAATACTCGGCCAGCGGCAGCCAGCGGGACTCGGCCGGAAAGGCAAACACCGGCATGCCGACAGCGAGGTGAATGGGGCCGGTGAGCGCAACGCCGTGCGCTGCGAGGAACCCCGCGGCCGCGATGCTTGCCACGATGACCACCAGCGTCCCCGGCACGCGCGGGATGCGCTCGAGCAGGAATAGCCCGGCGAGTGCGACCAGTCCGCAGCCGAAGCTCGGCAGCTGCCAGCTGCCGTAGCTGCGCACCACCTCGGCCAGCAGCGCGAAGAATTCGACGCTGTGAGTGTGCAGCTCCACCAGTGTCGGCCACTGCCTGACCGCGATCACCAGAGCGAGGCCGAAGGTGTAGCCGCGCAGCACCGGGCGCGCGATCAGGCTCGACATCGCCCCGAGCCGCAGCGCCGCGGACAGGCAGAACGCCGCCCCCGCGCCGACCACCAGGAGCGGCGCGAGCGCGAGCCGCAGCGCCATGTCGCCGCCGCCGAGCGTGAGCGTTGCGGAGGCGAGCACCGCGGCCGAGGAGGAGGTCGCGCTGACGATGGCGAAGCGGCTGCGGCCGATCAGGCCGTAGCAGACGAGCCCGGCGATCAGCCCGATCACACCCGCCTGCGGTGGCAGATTGGCAAGCCCCGAGTAGGCCACCGCCTCGGGCAGGAGGAGCCCGGCGATCGAGAGCCCCGCGAGCAGGTCCGGGACGATTGTTCTTGTCATGCAACCGTCATCGTACCGCAAGGAAAGCAGCGCCCCGCCGGTACGCGGGCCGCACAGCGCAATTCCCGGCCGCCGTGCTACTCGACGGTCACGCTCTTGGCGAGGTTGCGCGGCTGATCGACGTCGGTGCCCTTGAGAATCGCCGTGTGATAGGCGAGCAGCTGCAACGGGATACTGTAGACCACCGGCGCCTGCACGTAGGTCACGTGCCGCGGCATCTCGATCACCGTTACGCCGTCGCTCGACTTGATGCCCGATTCGGGGTCGGCGAACACGAACAGCTCGCCGCCGCGCGCGCGCACTTCCATGAGGTTGGACTTGAGCTTCTCGAGCAGATCGTTGTTGGGCGCGACGGTTACCACCGGCATATCGGCGTCGACCAGTGCCAGCGGTCCGTGTTTGAGCTCGCCCGCGGGGTACCCTTCCGCATGCAGGTAGGAGATCTCCTTGAGCTTGAGCGCCCCCTCGAGCGCGATCGGATAGAGGGCGCCGCGTCCGAGAAACAGTGCGTGGTGTTTGTCGGCGAAGCGTTTTGCCAGCTCCTGCACGACGGGGTTGAGCGCCAGGGTCTTCTCCACCAGCGCCGGCAGCTCGATGAGGCGGCTCACCAGGCCGCGTTCGCGCTCCGCGTCGGCCCCGTGATGCTTGGCAAGCGCCACCACCAGCATGCCGAGCGCGGTGAGCTGCGTGGTGAACGCCTTGGTGGAGGCGACGCCGATCTCAGGTCCCGCACGCGTCAGCATGACGAGCTGCGACTCGCGCACCAGCGAGCTCTCCGGAACGTTGCAGATGGCGAGCGAGGACAGGTAACCGGACTGGCGCGCCAGACGCAGTGCCGCCAGAGTGTCGGCCGTCTCTCCGGACTGCGAGATGGTCACGAACAGCGAGTTCGGCGGCACGAGCGGGCTGCGGTAGCGGTACTCGCTCGCGATATCGACCGCGCAGGGGAGCTTGCAGATCTGCTCGATGAAATAGCGTGCCACGCAGCCGGCGTGATAGCTCGTGCCGCAGGCGACGACGTGCACGTTCTGCGTGCGGCGGAACACTTCCGTGGCCGCCGGTCCGAAGGCCGCCTCGAGCAGGCGGCCGTTCGCCACGCGCTCCTGCAGCGTGTCGGCGATCGCCCGCGGCTGCTCGTGAATCTCCTTCAGCATGAAGTGCGCGTACGGGCCGCGCTCGGCGGCGTTCGCCGACAGCTCGCTCTCGCGCACCGGGCGCTCCACGGTGTTGCCGCTGCGGTCGATCACCCGCACCGCATCCCGACGCACCTCGGCGACGTCGCCTTCCTCGAGGAAGATGAAGCGCCGTGTGACCGGCAGCAGCGCCGCGACGTCGGAGGCCACGAAGTTCTCATCGTCCCCGAGACCGACCACCACCGGGCAGCCCTCGCGCGCGAGTATCAGGCGGTCCGGGTCGTGTTCGCTCACCACCAGCAGCGCGTACGCGCCCTCGAGCTCGGCCACCGTGGCACGCACCGCCTTGAACAAGTCCTTGAGCGTCTGCAGGTGAAAGTGGATACGGTGCGCGATGACTTCAGTGTCGGTCTCAGATGAAAACTGGTAACCACGACGCTCGAGATCGGCACGCAGCTCCTCGTGATTCTCGATGATGCCGTTGTGCACGATGGCGATCCCATCACGCGAGATGTGCGGGTGGGCGTTGCGCTCACTCGGCACGCCGTGCGTGGCCCAGCGCGTGTGCGCGATGCCGATCTTGCCGTCTGCGGGGGTGTGCTCGAGCGCGTTATCGAGCATGCGCACCTTGCCGACCGTGCGCAGCCGGGTAAGGTGTTTCGAGCCGTTGAGCACGGCGAGACCCGCCGAATCGTAGCCGCGGTATTCGAGCCGGCGCAGACCCTCCATCAGGATGGGGACGACATTGCGCTGGGCCACGGCTCCGACGATTCCACACATGGTTTGTTGCCTCGATGCGAAAGGACCCCAAAGGTCCCCCGCCGGTACCCTTTAGCGCTTCGGGGTCGCTAAGTTTGCCTGAAACGGGCCTGAAAGGCTGATTGCCTTAAGTAAAAACGTGATCGGAGTCGTGCAACGCGGGGCTCACGGCTTCAGCCGCGCACCGCTCAGCCGTGCCTCCCCGTCCGGCAGCACCTGCGACGGCAGGCGGAACTCAACCCCGCCAGGCGCGCCGCGAGCCCTCGCGGTGCTCGTGGCAGAACTGCGCCAGTCGGCGCACCGCCACGCGGTACTCCTGATCCGCGCACACGAACTCGAGCCAGAATTCCCGTTGCGCCAGCACGGTGGCGGCATGGCGGCTCACCAGGAACAGCCGCAGCGCGGCGCTGCGCAACGTGCCCTGCTGCTGAACGCTCGCCTGCAGCGCGCTCAGTTCCTCCTGCGCGCGGCGTGACAGGAATCCTGCGGGCGTGGTCCGGTTCAGCACCGGCGCAGCGCTTCGAATTCGGCCGTCGTCTGATCGAGCGCGGCGATCGCTTCGCAGTAGCGCCGCCACGCGCTGCGCAGCTCGCCGGTCCCGCGAGAGGACAGCCGCTCCAGCCCGCGCCGCGCGCTGTCGTGCGCTGCCTGAACACGCTGGCGACGTCCTTCGAGTCGATCGAGACGCTCCCAGAAGCCCGGATCGAGCCATTCGGCTTGCCTGTGTTCCGACGCACTCATTCCCCTACCCTCGGCGCGTTCTTATCGGGAGCGACGGCAACGGTAGCCTCCGAGTGCTACAGGCACGTTGCAGCGGCGTCGCGAATTTTTAATTTACTTCGGCTTCGTCGGCCGCCGCCAGCCTTCGACCGTCACCTGCCGCGCGCGGGCGAGGGTGAGCTTGCCCGCCGGTACGGAGTGCGTGACGGTGGAGCCGGCCGCGATGGTGGCGCCGGCGCCGACGGTGATGGGCGCGACCAGCACGCTGTTTGAACCGGTCCACACCTCATCGCCGATGCTGGTGTGGTGCTTGCGCGCACCGTCGTAGTTGGCAACGATGGTGCCCGCGCCGATGTTCACGCGGCTGCCCACCTGCGCATCGCCCACGTAGCTCAGGTGATTCGCCTTGGAGCTCTCACCCAGATGCGCGTTCTTCACCTCGACGAAGTTGCCGAGATGCACCCCGGCGGCAAGCTGGGCCGCCGGCCGCAGGCGTGCAAACGGGCCGATGAGGCAGCCGGGACCGATGCGCGCCCCGTCGATGACGCAGTGCGGAAATACCTGCGTGTCATCACCGATCTCGCTGTCGCGGATCACACAGCCGGCGCCGATGCGTACGCGGTCGCCCAGCCTTACCTGCCCCTCGAAGACCACATTGACGTCGATGAACACGTCCCCGCCGTGAGCCAGCGCACCGCGCACGTCGAGCCGCGCCGGATCGGCAAGCGTGACGCCGCCGAGCATCAGCGCATGCGCCGTGCGCGCGCGACACACGCTCTCGAGCGCGGCGAGCTGCGCCTGGTCGTTCACGCCCAGCACCTCGCTCGCCTCGTGCGCCGCCAACGCCTTCACCGCGATGCGGTCCCGGACCGCCATGGCGATGACGTCGGTGAGCAGGTACTCGCGCTGCGCGTTGTTGGTCCGCAGCCGAACCAGCCAGGCGCGCAACAGCCGCGCCGGACTCACCAGCACGCCGGTGTTGCACTCGTCGATCCGGAGCTGCGCGCGTGTCGCGTCCTTCTCCTCGACGATGCGCTGCACCAGACCGCCGCGGCCGCGCACGATCCGCCCGTAGCCCTGCGGGTCGGCGAGTCGCACGGTGAGGAGCGCGAGCTGTCGCGGCCCGGCGAGTGCCAGCAGCCGCGCGAGAGTGGCGCGGCTGATGAGCGGCACGTCGCCGTACAACACCAGCACGGTGTGACTGTCCGGAATCTGCGGCATCGCCTGCAGCACCGCGTGCCCGGTGCCGAGGCGCTCCGGCTGCAGCGTCCACGACACCGCCTCGTCCGCGAGCGCCGCACGCACGCGCTCACCGCCATGGCCGTACACCACGTGAATGGCGCTGGGCTCGAGGCTGCGGGCCGTGTCGATCACGTGCTTGAGGAGCGGGCGTCCGGCGAGCGGCTGCAGCACCTTCGGCAGCGCCGACTTCATGCGCTTGCCCTCACCGGCGGCGAGAATGACGATCGTCAGTGGCGCAGCAGCGGACGGCTTCGTCTTGCGCCGCCGCGCCGCCGCGGTGCGGCGCGGGCGCTTCGGGCGTGACCTGCGCTCAGGCATGACGAGCGATTCTACTCACCGCCGCACGCTGTAGGCACGCGAGTCAGTGCCGGGCTTGCTGAGTGGCAGCTCGGCGAGCTTTTTCTGCATGAGCGGCCCGACGTAGAGCTGGGGGTTCGAATGGGTCTGGTGCTCGGCGTCCTCGCGCTGCGCAATGAGGCGAGCGGCCTTGTGGAAGGCGTCCTCCAGCGAAGCGCCGCCGGGAAGAGAGTCCTTGAGAAACGCCTCGCCGAACCAGGTGAGCTCGCGATCACCCTCGCAGCCGAAGGAGCTGTGGGCGGCGTCGGCGGCGGTGAGGACCGCCGAGGTGTCGGTCTTGAGCTCATCGACGAACACCCCGGCATAGCAGGCCGACACCACTACCACGCGCCAGCGGATTCCCGAGGCATCGAGCACCTCGCGCAGATCCGCGGGCGCGATCTGCGCGAGCGGCAGCGAGCCGTTCTCGACCTCGAGGCCGTCGGCTGAGCCGTGCGAGCTGAGAAACAGCACCAGCACGTCCTCCTCCGGGTTCATGCGTGAGGCGAGCACCTTGAGCGTCTGCGCCAGGCCCGAGAGACTCGCCAGCGGGTAGGAATCGCGGTCGTCGGCGTCGTTGATGAGGAGCACCGAGCGATCGAGCGAGCCGAAGCGGGCGCCGAACACCTCGGCGGCGAATTGCGTCTCGCGCCGGAAGACTCCCTGGTCGCCATCGCCGGCGAAGCCGACGAAGTAGACGCCCGGCCTGCCCGCCTGCGCCGGCTTCACGCGCGCCACCGCGCCGGCGATACGTGCGGGTTGCTCGTAAAGGAGTGCCTCGGTCTGGTCGTTGTCATCGGCGTCCTGCGCCTGTTCCGGCTCCTCGCTCACCCACAGTCGCGTGTCGAGATCGAGCAGATCGAGCGCCCACGGCGAGACGAGAATGAAAGCCCAGGCGAGGAGCACCGGCGCGAAGCGCACCGGACCGTAGGCGGCGCCCAGCACCCGCACCGCGAGGGCGCCGAGATAGAGGAGCGCGAGCACGGTGACCGCGAGCGGGTGCCGGTCCACCACGGCGAGATCGAGCGCCAGCCAGAAGAGTGTCAGAACGAACGGAGCCACCGCCAGCGCCGGCACCAGCAGCGCGCGGGTATCGCCGCTGCGGCTCTCGAGGCGCGCCGTGATGGCGCAGGCGCCAAGTCCCAGCAGCAGGTAGCACGCCCAGCCGAACAGTCCATCGAGCGCGAGCGGCGTGTGCGGCGGCGCGTGCAGGAAGTCGAGCAGCGCCCACAGGGCGA
This sequence comes from Steroidobacteraceae bacterium, assembly GCA_036008385.1. Classification (GTDB taxonomy): domain Bacteria; phylum Pseudomonadota; class Gammaproteobacteria; order Steroidobacterales; family Steroidobacteraceae; genus 13-2-20CM-66-19. The sequence goes on along the minus strand of DASYNX010000025.1, from coordinate 61,723 downwards.
GATTCAGGCCGAGGAGCGCCGCGACCTGATCGAAGCTGACGCTGAAGTTCGGGGGCCAGCGCCGGCGCAGGGTCAGTAACGCGAAACCGCCGGCGAGGTTGCGCTTCAGGCCCGCGAGCAGCCCGGGGGCGGTGAGCGTTGCAACCGCGGCAGCAGGGTTCGGGCGTTGTTCGGGCGAGGGGTCCAGTGATCAGCCCCGGTGATGTCGCAGTCGGTCCAGGACCTTCAGCTGCGCGATCGCGTGCGCGAGCTCCGCCTGGGCTTCGGCGAGCGTGATGTGGCCGGCACGGTCGCTGAGGGCTTCCTGCGCGCGGTTCTTGGCAGCGAGCGCCGCCGCCTCGTCGATGTCCTTGGCGTGCAGCGCGGTGTCGGCGAGTACCGTGACCTTGCTCGGCTGCACCTCGAGCGCCCCGCCGCTGACGAAAAAGAAGTGCTGCTCGCCGTCGGGGGTCTGCACGCGCACTTCCCCGGCCTTCAGCAGCGACAGGAGCGGTGCGTGCCGCGGCCAGATGCCGAGCTCTCCCTGCGACCCCGGTGCGAACACAGCAAGCGCCTCCCCGGAGAACATCTCGCCCTCGGCGCTCACGATCTCGACATGGATGGTCGGTACGTCTGGCATGGCTACTGCAGCGTCTTCGCCTTGGCGACGGCCTCCTCGATCGCGCCCACCATGTAGAAGGCCTGCTCGGGCAGGGCGTCGAATTCGCCGCTGATGATGCCCTTGAAGCCGCGGATGGTGTCCTTGAGCGGCACGATCTTGCCGTCCTGGCCGGTGAACACCTTGGCGACGTTGAAGGGCTGGGACAGGAAGCGCTGCACCTTGCGGGCCCGGTACACGGTGAGCTTGTCCTCTTCCGACAGCTCGTCCATGCCGAGGATGGCGATGATGTCCTGCAGCTCCTTGTAGCGCTGCAGCACCGCCTGCACGCCGCGCGCGGTGTTGTAGTGCTCTTCGCCCACCACCAGCGGATCGAGCTGGCGGCTGGTGGAGTCGAGCGGATCGACGGCCGGGTAGATGCCGAGCGAGGCGATCTGGCGCGACAGCACCACGGTGGCGTCGAGGTGCGCAAAGGTCGTGGCGGGCGAGGGATCGGTGAGGTCGTCCGCCGGCACGTACACCGCCTGGATGGAGGTGATCGAGCCTTTCTTGGTGGAGGTGATGCGCTCCTGCAGCACGCCCATCTCCTCGGCGAGGGTGGGCTGATAGCCCACCGCGGAAGGCATGCGCCCGAGCAGCGCCGACACTTCCGTGCCGGCGAGCGTGTAGCGGTAGATGTTGTCGATGAAGAACAGCACGTCCCGACCCTTGCCGCCCGAGTCCGGGCGCGTCTCGTCGCGGAAGTACTCCGCCATGGTGAGCCCGGTCAGGCCGACGCGCAGACGGTTGCCGGGCGGCTCGTTCATCTGCCCGTACACCATCGCCACCTTGGAGTTGGAGAGATCGTTCTTGTCGATGACGCCCGCGTCCAGCATCTCGTGATAGAAGTCGTTGCCCTCGCGGGTGCGCTCGCCGACGCCGGCGAACACCGACAGTCCACTGTACTGCTTGGCGATGTTGTTGATCAGCTCGAGCATGTTGACGGTCTTGCCGACGCCGGCGCCGCCGAACAGCCCCACCTTGCCGCCCTTGGCGAACGGCACCAGCAGATCGATGACCTTGATGCCGGTCACCAGCAGGTCATGGCCGCCGGCCTGCTCGGCGAACGACGGCGGCGGCCGATGGATGGGCAGGTACTCGCTGCTCTTGATGGGTCCCTGATTGTCCTGTGGATGCCCGAGCACGTCCATGATGCGCCCGAGTGTGCCCTTGCCCACCGGCACCGAGATCGGCGCACCGGTGGCCTCAACGGTGAGCCCGCGCTGCAGCCCTTCCGAGGAGCCCATCGCGATGGTGCGCACCACGCCGTCGCCGAGCTGCTGCTGCACCTCGAGCGTCAGGTCGCGGTCCTTGAGCTTGAGCGCCTCGTAGACGTGCGGGATCGATTCGCGCGGAAACTCGACGTCGATGACCGCGCCGATGATCTGGGTAATCTGTCCCTCGCCGGAATTGCTCATGTATCTCGTCCTCAAACCGCAGCGGCACCGCCCACGATCTCCGAAAGCTCTTTGGTGATCGCGGCCTGGCGGGCCTTGTTGTAGATCAGTTGCAGCTCGTTGATCAGCTTGCCGGCGTTGTCGGTGGCCGCCTTCATGGCCACCATGCGCGCCGCCATCTCGGAAGCCACGTTCTCAACCGCACCGCGATACACCTGCGACTCGATGTAGCGCATCAGCAGTCCATCGAGAATGCCAGCGGCGTCAGGCTCGTAGATGTAGTCCCAGTACTCGGGCAGCTGCTCGAGGTCGCGCGCCTCGATCGGCAGCAGCTGCGTGACTGAAGGCGTCTGCGTCATGGTGCTGACGAATTGCGCGCTCACCAGGAACAGCCGGTCGAGCTTGCTCTCGCGATAGGCATCGAGCATGACCTTGACGGTGCCGATGAGGTCCTTGACGTGCGGCTGGTCGCCGAGGCCGTTGACGCTGGAGAGGATCGGGACGTTCAGGCGGCGGAAGAAGTTCAGCCCCTTGGTGCCGATCAGGCACAGGTTCATCTGCGCGCCCTTGCCCTGCCACTCCCGCATGAGCAGGAGAACCTGCCGGAAGACGTTGGCGTTGAGCCCTCCGGCAAGACCCCGGTCGGTGGAGATCACGATCAGGCCCACGGCCTGCGGCTCGCGTGTCTCGAGGAAGGGATGCCGGTAGTCCGGATTGGCTTTGGTCAGGTGTCCGATGACGTTGCGCATGCTCTGCGCATAGGGACGCGCCCGCCGCATGCGCTCCTGCGCGCGGCGCATCTTGCTGGTGGCCACCATCTGCATGGCCCTGGTGATCTTCTGAGTGCCCTTGACACTCGCGATCTTGGCGCGGATTTCCTTGGTGCCGGGCATGTCGGTGCGTTCAGTATGTACCGGTGGCGACGAAGTCCTCGATGCACTTCTTCATAGCCGCTTCGTTGTCCTCGGAGAGCTTAGGTAGGGCATTGATCTCATCGAGCATCGACTTGTAGTTAGTATGCGCGAACGCCTGCAGCGCGGCCTCGAACGCGACCACCTTCTTCAGCTCCACCTTGTCCATGTAGCCGTTGTTGACCGCGTAGATCGACAGCGCCATCTCCGCAACCGACATAGGTGCGTATTGCTTCTGCTTCATCACCTCGGTGACGCGCTGGCCACGCTCGAGCTGCTTGCGGGTGGCCTCATCGAGGTCGGAAGCGAACTGCGAGAACGCCGCCAGCTCGCGGTACTGGGCCAGCGCCAGGCGGATGCCGCCGCCGAGCTTCTTGATGATGTCGGTCTGCGCCGCCCCGCCGACACGCGATACCGAGATGCCGGCGTTCATCGCGGGGCGGATGCCGGCGTTGAACAGGTCGGTCTCGAGGAAGATCTGACCGTCGGTGATCGAGATGACGTTGGTCGGCACGAACGCCGTCACGTCGCCCGCCTGGGTCTCGATGATCGGCAGCCCGGTGAGCGAGCCGGTGCGGCCCTTGACGCGCCCCTGGCTCACCTTCTCCACGTACTCCTGGTTGACGCGCGCGGAGCGCTCCAGCAGCCGCGAGTGCAGGTAGAACACGTCGCCGGGGAACGCCTCGCGTCCCGGCGGCCGGCGCAGCAGCAGCGCGATCTGCCGGTAGGCGACCGCCTGCTTCGACAGGTCGTCATAGATAATGAGTGCGTCCTCGCCGTTCTCCATGAAGTACTCGCCCATGGTGCACCCCGAGTAGGCGGCGATGTACTGCAGCGCGGCGGGGGTCGAGGCCGAGGCGGTGACCACCACGGTGTGGGCCAGCGCGCCGTGCTCCTCGAGCTTGCGCACCACGTTGGCGATGGTGGACTGCTTCTGGCCGATCGCCACGTAGATGCACTTAATACCGGAGCTCTTCTGGTTGATGATGGTGTCGACCGCGAGCGCGGTCTTGCCGGTCTGGCGGTCGCCGATGATCAGCTCGCGCTGGCCACGGCCGATCGGCACCATCGCGTCGATGGCCTTGTAGCCGGTCTGCACCGGCTGGCTGACTGATTGGCGGTAGATGACCCCGGGAGCGACGCGCTCGATCGGCGCGGTGCGCGCGCACCGAACCGGGCCCCTGCCATCGATCGGGACCCCGAGCGCATCCACCACGCGCCCGAGGAGCTCGGGCCCCACCGGCACTTCAAGGATGCGGTTGGTGGTCTTGACGGTGTCCCCTTCGGTGAGGTGCTTGTACTCGCCCAGCACCACCGCGCCGACCGAGTCCTGCTCGAGGTTCAGCGCCAGACCAAAGGTGTTGCCCGGGAACTCGAGCATCTCGCCGTAGCGCGCGTCCGCGAGCCCATGGATGCGGGTGATGCCGTCGGTGACCGACATGATGGTGCCGACGTTGCGAGCCTCGGTGACGGACTGGAAACCTTCGATGCGCTGTTTGATGAGGTCGCTGATCTCGGTTGCCTTGATGGCCATTTGCGTTCTCTCTTGCGTCGGTTTCGTTACGCCGTCAGCGCGTACGCGATGTGTTCGAGGCGCGTGCTGAGGGAGCCGTCGATCACCAGGTCGCCGGCGCGCAGCACCGCGCCGCCGATCAACGCCGGGTCGACCCGGCAATGCAGGCGCACCTGGCGCTTGAGTCGCTTCTCGAGCGCAGCGCTGAGCTTGCCGCGCTGCGCAGCGTCCACGGCGGCCGCCGAGGTGAGTGTGACATCGGCGACGCCCTCGGCGGCGTCCTTGAAGGTGTCGAACAGCGTGGTGATCTCCGGCAGGAACTCCAGGCGGTGGTTGTCGGCGAGCGTGCGCACGAAGTTCGCACCCTCCTCCCCGACTTTCGGTCCGGCAATGCCGGTCACGAGTTGCGCCAGCTGCTCCGCCGTCACGTGCGGATTGCCGAGCAGCGTGCGCACGCGCGGATCCTGCACCACCTGCGCCGCCGTGTGCAGGCTCTCCGACCAGGCCGCGAGGCGCTGCCGCTCGCGCGCCTCCTCGAAGGCTGCGCGGGCGTAGGGTCGGGCGATGGTGAGGCGGTCCGCCATGGATGTCGTATCAGATCTCGGCCGCGAGCTTGTCGAGCAGGTCCGCGTGTGCGCGCGTATCGATCTCGCGACCGAGGAGCTTGGCGGCGGCGCCGACGGCGATGCCGGCCACCTCACGGCGCAGGCTTTCCCTGGCGCGCGTCGTATCGAGCTCGATCTGCTGCTGCGCGGCCGCCACGATGCGCGCGCCCTCGGTGCTGGCGCTGCCCTTGGCCTCTTCCACCAGCTCGTTGGCGCGGTGCTGGGCGTGATCGATGATCTGGCTGGCGCGCTCGCGCGCCTCGCGCACGATGGCGTCCGCGCGCTCACGCGCCGCCTTGAGCTCCTTCTCGCCCTCCTCGGCGGCCGCGAGTCCTTGCGCAATCTTCCGTTGCCGCTCGTCCATGAGGCCGAGCAGGATCGGCCAGACCCATTTCATCACCGCCCACACGAGCACGGCGAACACGATCATCTGCACAATGAGCGTGAGATTGATGTTCACGGTCGCAACTCCCGGCTCGAGACGTCAGCGCAGCGATGTTCAGTGCGCCGCGGCTTGCAGCGCGCTCACGAACGGATTCGCGAACGTGAAGAACAACGCAAAGCCGATGCCGATCATCGCGACCGCGTCCAGGAGTCCGGCCACCAGAAACATCTGGATGCGCAGCACCGGCAGCAGCTCCGGCTGGCGCGCCGAGCCCTCGATGAAGCGCCCGCCCAGGATGCCGAAGCCGATGGCAGTGCCGAGCGCGCCCATCCCGAAGATGATGCCGACGGCCAGCACGGTCATGGCCTGGATGTGTGCAATGTTTTCCATTCAAATCTCCTCGAATGAACCCGCTGTGAAACCCCTGCAGTGCAATCCTCTAGTGGTGCTCGCTGGCCATCGACAGGTAGACGATCGTCAACACCATGAAAATGAACGCCTGCAGCGTGATGATCAGCACGTGGAAACCCGCCCACAGGAGGCCGAGCGCCAGCTGCCCGATCACTCCGAGCACCGTGCCGATCCAGCCGCGCATGGTGGTGAGGTTTTCCAGGCCGACCGAGAGAGTCAGCGCAGCGAGCAGCAGAAAGATCATCTCGCCGGCATAGAGGTTGCCATACAGTCGCAGCGACAGTGACACCGGGCGGGCGAGGAAGGTCACCGACTCGAGGATGAAGTTCACTGGGACGAGCAGCGCCTGCACCAGGACATTCTTCGCCTTGAAGGGTTGCAGCGTCAGCTCGCTGATGAAGCCGACGAGGCCCTTCATCTTCAGGCTGTAGAAGATGATGAGTACGAAGACTGTTAGCGACAGGGCAAACGTCGCATTGAGGTCCGTGCTCGGCACCACCTTGAGGTGCGCGACGCCGGCGCCGCGCGCGGCCCACGGCAGCAGATCGACCGGCACCAGGTCCATGAAGTTGAACAGCCACACCCAGCAGAAGATGGTGAGCGCGAGCGGCGCAATCAAGCGGCTGGTGCCGTGAAAAGTGTCGCGCACCTGGGTGTCGACGAACTCGATGATCATCTCGACGAAGTTCTGCGCCTTGCCGGGAACGCCCACGGTCGCGCGGCGCGCCACCAGCCAGAAGAGCGCGAAGAACACCGCCGCGAGCAGCACCGAGAAGAACACCGTGTCGTAGTTGATGACGGAGAAGTCGACGATCCCGTGCGGCGACTTGTTGGACAGAAAGGTCTGGTGGTGCAGGATGTATTCAGTCGCGCCGCCGGTTTTTTCAGCCGCCATCGTCCTCACCCACCCGTCCATCGCTTCACACCCCGCGGTGCGCGCCGCTCGAAAAGCGTAGCGCGCTGAGCAGCGCGATCCAGTACACCAGCCAGCTCGCCGCGAACGCAGCGAACATCGCCAGCGGCGCCACTCGCATTACCTTCAGCACCACCACGAACAGCACCACCACCACGGCGAGCTTGAGCGCCTCGCCGACGTAGAACGCACTCAGCGCGCGCTGCGCGCTGCCCGCCCGCGTGCCGCCAAACACCACGCCCGCCATCGCGAGGCTCCCCGCGGTGGCGATTCCTCCACCTGCGAGCGCCGACAGCGCCGCCACGCGACCCGCCAGAATCCCGGCGCACAGCGCTGCTGTTACGGTGACGCCCGCCTGACCCAGCACGACGCCGAAGGCCAGCCGCCGCGCATGGGGCAGATCGATCGCCGACACCTTATATAAGTCCCGTTCGAGGGGCTCAAAAGAGCCGCTTTTCCCGGACCCTGAAGGAGGCCTGGGTGGCTTAACATTACTTCGGCCGTTCAGTCACTTACGACGACGGCGAAAAAGCCGCGGGATTATAGAGACCGCCCACCGCTGCGTCCACAGTTCGGGCTATCTGCCCCGCCTGCGGGCGCGCTACTGGATGTGTGCCAGGATTCCGTCCAGCTCATCCAGGCTGTTGTAGCTCACGACCAGCTTGCCGCGACCGCCGCTGCCGTGCTGGATGGCGACGCGCGCGCCGAGCTTGTCAGCCAGCTCCCGCTCGAGACGCTCGACGTTGGGGTCGCGCGCGGGCGCATCCTCGCTGCTGCCGTGTGTCGGGGCCTGCAGCCGGCGCACCAGCGCCTCGGTCTCGCGCACCGACAGGCCCTTGCGGGCGACCAGCACGGCGACTTCGGTCTGCTGGCGGCGCTGGCTGAGCGCAAGCAGCGCGCGTGCGTGGCCCATCTCGAGCGCGCGCTTCTCGACCAGCTCGCACACCTCGGGCGAGAGCTCGAGCAGCCGCAGTATGTTGGTGACACCGGCACGCGAGCGGCCGACGGCTTCGGCCGCCTGCTGGTGCGTCAAGCCGAACTCGCTGATCAGGCGCGACAGTGCGCGCGCCTCCTCCAGCGGATTCAGGTTCTCGCGCTGAATGTTCTCGATCAGGGCGACGGCAATCGCAGCCTCGTCGGGGATGTGGCGGATGACTGCCGGGATATCGGCCAGGCCTGCCATCTGCGCCGCGCGCCAGCGCCGCTCGCCGGCGATGATCTCGTAGCGCTGTCCGCCGCCGTTGCCCCCTTCCACCGGTCGCACGACGATCGGCTGCACCACGCCCTGGGCCTTGATCGAATCGGCGAGCTCGGCGAGCGTCTCGGCGCGCATGTCGATGCGTGGCTGGTAGCGGCCGCGCTGCAGCACGTCGAGCGGCAGCCTGGTGAGTTCCTCCCCGAGGGGTGCGGGCGCCGGCATCGGCGTGGCCCGCGCGCCGAGCAGGTCCGCGAGTCCGCGGCCGAGGGAGGGCTTTCTGTGCATCATCGTTGGAAGTCCTCGCCGACCGCGAGCCCGGTCGTGCCGTCAGCCGCCAGACGGCTGGCCGTGCCGGCGAATCCTGCGTTGCCGAGGGTTCCGGTCGTTGCCACCGGCAGGCCCGCGGCGGGCAGTGTGGCCGTCACCGCCATCGTGGGCACCGCACCGGGCGCCGTCGCGGCGGTTATCGCCGGTGTGACCGGCGTTGACGTCATTGCGGCGGCCGGGCCGTCCGGTGTCGCCGCGGCAGGCGCGTCCGGGGTTGCCGTGGCAGGCGCGTCCGGGGTTGCCGCTGCCTGGGTATCCGCGCTCGCCGTGGCATGCGGGGCAGACGCCGCCGGAGCGGCTGCCGCCGGAGTCGCCGGGCCAGGCGTCACCGCGATCGCCGCATCGGGCACGCTTGCGGGCGCGCCGGTCGCAGCCGTGGGCCGCAGACCCCTCGCCTCCTCCTCGCGCCGGATCATCTCGCCGGCAAGCGCCAGATAGGCGAGCGCGCCGCGTGATTCCTTGTCGTGAAACAATGCCGGCCGGCCGAACGAGGGCGCCTCGGCGAGGCGGATGTTGCGCGGGATGACGGTGCGGAACACCGTCTCGCCGAAGTGCGCGATGAGCTGAGCGCTCACCTCGTTGGCGAGGTTATTGCGCGGGTCGAACATGGTGCGCAGCACGCCCTCGATCGACAGCTCGGGATTGGCGGCGACGCGGATCTGCTCGATGGTCGACAGCAGTGACGACAATCCCTCGAGCGCGTAGTACTCGCACTGCATCGGAATGAGCACGCTGTCGGCCGCCACCAGCGCATTCACGGTCAGCAGGTTGAGCGCGGGCGGACAGTCGATGAGGACGACGTCGAAGTCGCCGCGCATCGGCTGCAGCGCCAGTCGCAGCTTGGTCTCGCGTCCGATCGGCAGCGTGAGCAGTCGCACCTCCGCGGCGGTGAGGTCCTGGTTGGAGGGCAGCATCGTGAACCCGCCGTGCTGGGTCGGCAGCTCCACGGGCAAGAGCGCGGCCGCGAGCTCGCATTCCCCGAGCAGCACCTCGCAGGTGCTGCGCGTGAGCCGCGCTTTGTCGATGCCGCTGCCCATGGTGGCGTTGCCCTGCGGGTCGAGGTCCATCAGCAGCACACGCCGTCGCGTGGCGGCCAGCGAAGCCGCGAGATTGACTGCCGTGGTGGTTTTGCCGACGCCGCCCTTCTGGTTTGCGATGGCGATGACGCGCTTCATGAAGCGAGAGTGTACTGCACTGCCGCGCTCCTGCCTGTCAGCGCGGAGATTTTCGGTGCGGTGGCGTTCGGGGCGTGCTCAGGCCACCAGCTTGCGCGGCGACCGCCCGAGGCGCTCGCGTGCCATCTGGTCCGCGATCGCGTTCGTGGTGCGGTTCTCCTGCCGGGCGCGCTCGAATATCTCGGTCAGGCGCACCGGAATCCCCTGGATATCCGCGTTCACCTGCGCCTCGGACGCGCCGCCCTGGTACTCGCGCGCGACACTGATGATGCCGCCGGCGTTGATGACGTAGTCCGGGGCATAGAGGACACCCGCGGTCAGCAGCGCCGTCCCGTCCTGGCCCTGTGCGAGCTGATTGTTCGCAGCTCCCGCGACGACGCGCGCGCGCAGGCGCGGGATCGACTGGGCATTGAGCACCGCGCCCAGCGCGCAGGGAGCGAGCACGTCTGTATCCAATGCGAGCACCTCGTCGGCCGGTACCGCGTGCGCCTTGAACTCCTCGCGCACGCGCTGAACCGCCGCCGGGCGAACGTCCGCGACCAAGAGCCGCGCGCCCTCCGCCGCCAGCAGAGCGCACAGGTGGTAGCCCACCCCGCCCACGCCCTGAACGGCGACCGTGACGCCGGAGAGGTCCGGGCGCGCGAGCCGAAATTTCACCGCCGCCTTGATCCCGAGGTACACCCCGAGTGCGGTCTTGGGTCCCGGATCGCCGCCGGCCGCGCCCGGCGCCGCGCTGAGTCCTGCGACATAACGCGTCGCGCGTGCCACGTTCGCCATGTCCGCGAGGGTCGTGCCGACGTCCTCGGCCGTTACATAGCGGCCATCGAGCGAGTCGACCAGACGGCCGAAGGCCTCGAGCAGCTCCGGCGTCTTCTTGCGCGAGTCGCCGATGATCACCGACTTGCCGCCGCCGAGGGGCAGCCCGGCGAGCGCATTTTTGTAGCTCATGCCGCGTGAGAGTCGCAGCACGTCGGCGACCGCCTCGGCGGTGGTGGCGTAGGGCCACAGGCGGCAGCCGCCGGCGGCGGGCCCGAGCACGCTCGAATGAATGGCGATGATGGCGCGCAGCCCCGTCGGGGCGTCGTGGCCGAAGACGACGAGCTCGTGGCCGTCGAACTCACGCATATCGAAGAGTTCCATCGCAACAGGCTCCCACGGACGCCCGGCCGCGCCTTTTCGCCTTGACCCAAGCCTACCCCAAGCGTACCCGCAGTCTTTGCAAGGCTCGTCACGAAAGTCCTCGATTGCACTCGCCGTGATCAAGGAGACGACGGTGCTGCCCTTGCACCTGGGCTAGCACCCGCCCCGGCGTCAGCTTCCCGGGAGCCTGAGGTTGGGGACCCCTTCGGCTGATAGTTCGCCGATCACCTGACTATTCTGCGGCGGCAGCAAATGGCAGAAAAAACCCTTTCCGGACCGGGAGTTATAGCGCCTCCGATCCAGCCAACTGATAGTTGGGCGTTTGCCGAACTATGGTGCGGAGGAGGAGGCTCTTGCACCTGCCGGCGACGCCGGGGCAGGGGCTGGCGCGGGATCCAGCCCCGCGCACGTCACGATCTGCTGCGTATTGATGAACGGTGCCTTCGGGGCGTGGGGAACGGTGCGCCGGCGGACCTTGCGCCAGAGGTCGTAGAGCGTCAGTACGCCGGTCAGTGTGCCGAGAGTGCCGAAGTAGGCGCCCCGGCCGAGCGCCGCCATCAGGCTTCCGGCCAGCGCCGGACCGGCAGCCGCCGCGAGGCCGTTGATCCGCAGCAGCGCGCTGCTGGCCGCTACCATCTGCGCCGGCTCGAGCTGATCGTTGACGTGCGACACCGAGAGTGAGTAGAGAGTGAGCGCCGCGCCGCTGAAGAGCGCCGTGAGCGCGAGGAACAGCGGCCGCGGCAGATGCGGACCGAACGCCACGAGGATCCCGGCAGCCACCGTCGCCAGCGCGCACGCGCTTGCAATCACCGTGCGCCGGTCCATGCGGTCCGAGAGCCTGCCGACCGGGTACTGGGTGAGCGCCGCGGCGAAGATGCTGACCGCCATGAATTCAGCCACGCCGCGGGTGCCATAGCCGGTGAGGTGCGCGTACACCGGACCCATGGCGAAAATGATCGAGGAGATCATCCCCGAGAGCGCGACTGCGACCACGCCGAGCGGGGAGTTGCGGTACAGGTCGCGGTAATGCACCCGCCGCGGTGCGGCAGGCTGGGGTATCTGCTGCGCGGTGGCGACGATCGGCACCATTGCGAGCGAGATCAGCGCCGACACCAGCATGAAGGGTGCATCGGACTGCGGGCTCGACAGAACCAGAAGGAACTGGGCGCTGCCAAGACCAACGTAGAGCACCAGCATGTATACCGCGAGCAGCGCGCCGCGATTGCTGCGGCTGGCGCGATGGTTGAGCCAGCTCTCGGCTACCACGTAGATGCCGGCGAAACACAGTCCCGCGATTCCGCGCACCACGGCCCAGGGAAGCGGATGTACCCAGGTGGCGTGCACCAGGGCAGCAACGGAGGCGAGCGCGGCGAGCGTGGCGAACACCCGCACGGGTCCCACCTGCTTCAGCATCCGCGGCGCGACGCGGGTGCCGATGAGATAGCCGACGTAGTAGCAGGACATGATGAGCCCGGTCACCGGCGTGGCGAAGTGCTCGAGCGAGGCGCGTACCCCGAGGAGCGTGCCCTGCAGGCCCGCTCCCAGCATCAGGATCCCCATGCCGAGCAGCAGCGGCCAGGTTGCGACGATCGGATTCAAAGGAAGAGGATGCCGGTGGCGGGGCGTCGAAGGGAAAACGCGCCGGATGATAATACCGTGAGACGCGCACTCCCGAGTGGACCGGATGCGACGCGGCCGTGCCTCAACCGCGCGCCAGCACGATGAGGCAGCGCGCCGCCGCGAGCCCGGGGATGGTCAGCGGGCGGGTGCTGAGCACGCGCCAGCCGGCGGGAAGTGCAGCGAGCTCGCTCTCCGGCCACTTGCCCTTCAAGGCGAGCACGCGGCTCTCGGCGCCGCACAGCGCGTCCACCTGGCGCAGCATCCGCGGCAGCGGCGCAAACGCCCGCGCCACCACCGTATCGAACGGGCTCTGCGGCTTCAGCGCTTCGACGCGTGCGTGCACCGCCGTCACGTTGTCGAGTCCGAGCAGCCGTGCCGCGTGGGTCACGAAGCGGATCTTCTTCGCCGTCGAGTCGATGAGGGTGAACTGCCGCTGCGGATTGCACACAGCGAGCGGCAGCCCGGGAAACCCCGCACCGGTACCGACGTCGGCGACGCGGGCACCGGCGAGGTCGGGGTGCACCGCGAGACTGTCGAGCACGTGGTGAGTGAGCATGTCGGCGCCCGCGCTGACGGCGGTGAGGTTATAACGGCGGTTCCAGCGCGCGAGCTCCTCAACCAGCGTGAGCAGCCGCGCGGCGTCCCCGGCCGTGAGGGCAACCCCGAGGGTTGCGGCGTCCTGCACCAGCATGTCGGCTGGAGTCAACGGAAAAGCTCCCCCTCGCCCCCGGGCGCGATTGATCATACTTTGGGGATCATGAGGCTGCTGCTGGTAGAAGACGACCCTATGATCGGCGAGGCCATTCGCGCGGGGCTGAAGCGCGAGGGCTTCACGGTGGACTGGGTGCATGATGCGAGCGCGGCGGCCCAGGTGTTGCGCAGCGACCCCTTTGAGCTCGTGCTGCTCGATCTCGGGCTGCCCGGCGGCGACGGACTGCAGCTGCTCAAGTCGCTGCGCGCGCGCGGCGAGGCGCTGCCGGTGCTGATCATCACGGCGCGTGATGCGGTGTCCGATCGCGTGGCGGGTCTCGATGCCGGCGGCGACGACTACCTCATCAAACCCTTCGACCTGGACGAGCTCGCCGCGCGCATCCGCGCGCTGCTGCGTCGCCAGTCCGGGCGCTCCACCTCCGGGCTCGAGCACCTGGGGGTGGTGCTCGAGCCGGCGACTCACCAGGTCACGCAGGACGGGGCGGAGGTCGCCCTCTCACCGCGTGAGTTCGCACTGCTGCAGCTGCTGCTCGAGCGGCCGGGGGCGATACTGTCGCGGGCCCAGATCGAGGAGCGGCTCTACGGCTGGGGCGAGGAAGTGGAGAGCAACGCGGTCGAGGTTCATATTCACGGCCTGCGCCGCAAGCTCGGCGCACAGTTCATCCTGACGGTGCGCGGCGTCGGCTATCGCGTGAGGCCGCGTCCGTGAGCTCGCTGCGCGCGCGGCTGCTCGCCTCGCTCCTCGCCGGCGTGGTGTGCATCGGCGCCCTTGGCGGCTGGATCGTTTACCGCAACGCGCTCGCCGAGGCGGACGCCTTCTTCGACTACCACCTGCGTCAGACGGCGCTCATCCTGCGCGACCAGCCGGTCACCTACCTGCTCACGCCGCAGTTCCAGCCCGCCGATGCCGCTTACGACTTCGTGGTGCAGGTCTGGTCGCTCGACGGCGTGCGCGTCTACCTGTCGCGCCCGCACGCAGTGTTGCCGCAGGTCACGACGCTCGGCTTCTCGACCGTCGCCACCACCGAGGGGCGCTGGCGGGTGTTTGGCGTGCAGGCGCTGACGCGCGTCATCCAGGTGGCGCAGCCGATGAGCGTGCGCGAGCAGCGCGCCGCGGAGCTCGCCCTGCAGACGCTCAAGCCCTTCGCGCTGCTGCTGCCGGTGCTGGCGCTGCTGATCTGGTTCGCGGTCGGTCACGCGCTCGAGCCCCTGCAGCGGCTCACCGCGCTGGTGAAGGCGCGGCGCGTCAGCGCGCTCGACTCCCTGCCCGACGCCGCCTTGCCAGATGAGGTACAGCCGCTGGTCACCGCACTCAACGACCTGCTGGGGCGGTTGCGGAATGCGCTCGAGCGCGAGCGCGCCTTCATGGCCGATGCGGCGCATGAGCTGCGCACCCCGCTCACCGCCTTGCACCTGCAGATGGGCATGCTGGCGCGGGCCAGCGGCGAGAGCGAGCGCGCGGCCGCCATGGGCACGCTGTCGGCAGGCGTGCAGCGCACCATCCGTCTGGTGGAGCAGCTGCTCGCGCTCGCGCGCCAGGAGCCGCGCGCGGACGGCCGGCGCGCGCCCGTGCGCCTCGACGACCTGGCACGCGAGAGCGTCGCGGAGCTGGTGTCGCTGGCGGATGCCGGACACATCGACCTCGGCGTCGAGGCGGCCCAGCCCGCGACCGTGCAGGGCGATGCGGACGCGCTGCGAACACTGCTGCGTAACCTCGTGGACAACGCCGTGCGCTACACCCCCGCCGGCGGGCGCGTCGACGTCACCGTCGCGGCGCCACCCGCCCCGGGAACGACCCCCGCGTCGGCGACCGCGCCTCCCGCTGCGGCCTCCGGTGCACGCCTCACGGTGAGCGACACCGGTCCCGGCATCCCGCCTGAGGAACGCGAGCGGGTGTTCGACCGCTTCTATCGGCGTGCCGGTACAGAGCCTCCCGGGAGCGGGCTCGGGCTGGCGATCGTGAAGACGATTGCCCAGGCCCACGGCGCCACAGTCACCCTCGCCGACGGGCCCGAGGGCAAGGGGCTTACCGTCACCGTGTCGTTTCCCTAGACCAATCGGCGCGGGCGCGCAGCTGCGCCGTTGCCGCTCGCCGGCGTGCGCCGCGTCAATGCGCCAGCTTCTGCAGGAAGCTCGCGGCGGTCAGCAGGTAGGCGTCGCGATTGCCCTTCTTCACGAAGCCGTGTCCCTCGTCCTTGGCGACCAGATACCACACCTCACCGCCCGCCGAGCGCACGCGCCATACCAGCTGCTCGGACTCCGAGAGCGGTACACGCGGGTCGTTCGTTCCCGCCACCACCAGCAGTGGCTTCTTGATGCGGGTGGCATTGCTGAGCGGGGAGATGCGGTCGAGGAATACCCGCATGCTCGGGTCGCGCTCGTCGCCGTACTCCGAGCGGCGCCAGTCGCGGCGGTACGCCGCCGTGTTGCGCAGGAAGGTCACGAAGTTGCTGATGCCGACGAGGTCGATGCCGCCGCGCAGCCGCTCGCCGTAGGTGATCAGCGAGGCGAGCGCCAGGTAGCCGCCGTAGGAGCCGCCCATCACCGCCACGCGCTCGCGGTCGAAGGTTGGCTGCACCCCGATCCACACCAGTAGCGAGCCGATGTCGCGCACCGCGTCCTCGCGCAGCACGCCGTTGTCGAGCGCGAGAAAGCTCTTGCCGTATCCGGAGGAGCCGCGCACGTTGGGCGCGACCACCGCGTAGCCGAGCTCGTTGACGAGAAACTGCACGAACGGATCCCACTCCGGGCGGTACTGGGACTCGGGGCCGCCGTGAATATCGATCACCACCGGTGTTGGACCGCTGGCGTGCGGCGGCCGGTAGACCCAGGCCGACAGCATGCGCGGATGACCGTTGACCCGGTCCCAGGTCGGATAACGCACCAGCTCCGGCGCAACAGCCGTGCTCGCGTCGATCGGGCCCGCTTCGCTGTGTGTCCAGCGGGTGACGGTCGCGGCCTCGACGTCGTAGACGTACACGTCCCTGGGGGCGACCGCCCCGTCGATGGTCATCGCGAGCCGGCGTCCCGAGCGATCGAAGCGCGGGTTGCCGATGCGGCCTTCGGGCAGTCCGACCGCCTCGAGCGACTGGTGGGTCTGCGTATCAAGCACCGCCAGGTGGCTGCGGCCGTCTTCGTTGAGCACGTAGGCGATGTAGCGTCCGTCGGTACTGACATCGAAGTCCTCGACGTCCCAGCTCACCTCCGGCGTGATGCGTCGACTCTCGTGCGTCACCGGGTCCTTGAACTTCAGCTGCATGAACTCGCTGTCTTCGTCGGTCACCACGTACACCCCGTGCCCCGAGGGCGCGAACCGCGCCGCGGTGATGCCGGCCTTGACGGTCTTATCCTTTTCGTCGAGCGCAGTAAGCGTGCCGCCGGTCGTGTCGGCGAGATACAGGTAGCTCTCGCTGCTCGAGAGGTAGCGCCACACCAGCAGCTTCGAGTCGTCGGCGGACCAGTCGAGCGGGTACCAGGTGTCGTCGCGGCCGCCGACCAGCAGTTGCGGAGCCCCGCTCACGGTGACGTCGGCGACGTAAACGTCGTAGCTGAGCGAATCACGGTCGTTGCCGTAGAAGGCCACGCGCTTGCCGTCGTGTGCCCACACCGGGCTGCCGTGGATGAAGGCACCGCTCGTGAGCTGGCGCACGGCCCCGCTCCCCGACTGGTAATACACCTGGGCGTTCTCATCGCCCCCCTGATCCTTGAGGAACACGAATCCGCTGCCGCTCTTGGCCGCCCGCGCCCACTCGATCGGGTCGGAATAGAAGGTGAGCTGCTCGCGCATGCCGAGCGGCTGGGTGACGCGGTGCACCTGTATCGTCTCGCCGAAGCGTGTCTCGATCAGGATGCCACCGTCGGCCAGCCAGTCGAGAAAAGTGGCGCCGCGCGACTGCTGGTAGCGCGCCAGACGCGCCGCCAGCTGCGCATCGGGGGGCGGTATGCCGTCGTAGACCAGTTCCCCGCGCTCGCGGTGTTGGGTGACCGGAGCGCCCGACTGCTGAGCCGGGGCGGCGGAGGCGGCGAGAACGGACAGGACCGCACAGGCGGTGATCGTCCGGAGCGGGTGGTGATCGATCATGCGTCTTGGCTAGCCTACAGGGTACGATGTACCGGCGCGACCCCCGACCGCCATGAGACCGACACTGTATCGTCACCCGCACGGCATCACCGCCGTGGACGCCGAATACCTCTACCCGGGGCACGCCGCCGCGCACGTGATCGTGGACGGCGGGAGCGCGGCCTTCGTCGATGTCGGCACCAACGCCTCAGTCCCGCACCTGCTCGCCGCGCTGGACGAGCTCGGCGTCGCGCGCGCCGCGGTGGACTACCTGCTGCTCACGCACGTGCACCTCGATCATGCCGGCGGCGCCGGCGCCCTTATGCGCGAGCTTCCCAACGCACGCGCGCTGCTGCACCCGCGTGGCGCGCCGCACATGATCGATCCCGCCCGGCTCATCGCCGGCGCGAAGGCGGTGTACGGCGAGCAGCCGTTCGCGCGCATGTACGGTGAGCTCGTGCCGATTCCGGTACAGCGCGTGCAGGTGGTGAAGGACGGCGAGCGCGTGCCGCTCGGCGGCCGCACGCTCGAGCTCATCCACACGCCGGGCCACGCCCAGCATCACTACGTCGTGGTCGATGCGGCCCACGCCAGCATCTTCAGTGGCGACACTTTCGGTATCTCGTATCGCTCACTCGATACCGAGAACGGGGCCTTCATCATCCCGTCGACCGTACCGACGCAGTTCGACCCCGAGCAGCATCTCGCCTCGGTCGACCGCATGCTCGGCTACCGGCCCGAGTCGATCTACCTGATGCACTTCAGCCGCGTCACCGACGTGCCGCGCCTCGGAAAGTCGCTCAAGGAGCAGATCGTGGAGCTCGCACGCAGCGCGCGCGCGCATGCCGGCGATCCCGACCCCGCCGCAGGCATCCGCGCCGACATGCTCGCCCTGTGGCTCGCCCTGGCGCACCGCCACGGCTGCCGGCAGTCGGACGCCGGGCTCGAGCAGGTGTTCGAAGGCGACCTGACCCTCAATACCCAGGGGCTGATCGCCTGGCTCTCACGCACGCAGGAAAAGGCGGTGCAGTCATGAACTCCTTCAAGGCGTTTCGCATTCACTCCGACGGCGGCAAGATCAATGCACGCTTCGAGCAGCTGGATCTCGATGATCTCGCCGCGGGCGACGTGGTGATCCGTGTCACGCATTCGGACATCAACTACAAGGACGCGCTCGCGGCCACCGGTGCCGGCAAGATCCTGCGCCGCTATCCGCTGGTCGGCGGCGTCGATCTGGCGGGCGTAGTGGAATCCTCCGCCGATCCGCGCTACCGCCCGGGTGAGGCGGTGCTGGTGACCGGCTGCGGCCTGTCGGAGACGCACGACGGCGGCTACGCGCAGATGGCGCGGATTCCCGGCGACTGGGTGATCCCGATGCCGCCGGGGCTGGACGCCTCCACCGCCATGGCGATCGGCACGGCGGGCTTCACCGCGGCGCTCGCCATCCACCGCATGGAGCAGAACGGCCAGCAGCCCGCGGGCGGCCCCGTTGTGGTGACCGGCGCCACCGGCGGCGTCGGCAGCATCGCCATCGACATGTTGGGTGCGCGCGGCTACCGCGTGGTGGCGGTGAGCGGCAAGGCAGAGGCGGCGTCATATCTCAGGGAGCTCGGCGCGAGCGAGGTGCTGCTCCGGCAGGACATCGACCTCGGCTCGCGGCCGCTCGAGAACGCGCGCTTCGCCGGCGCGATCGACAACCTGGGCGGCGAGACGCTCGCCTGGCTCACGCGTACCGTGGACTTCTGGGGCAACATCGCCAGCATCGGGCTCGCCTCGGGAGCGGAGCTGAAGACCACGGTGATGCCGTTCATCCTGCGCGGGGTGGCGCTGCTCGGCATCAATTCCTCGGCGACGCGGCGCGAATGGCGGCTCGCCGTGTGGCAGCGCATCGCGACCGACCTCGCGCCCCGGCACCTGGCCCGCATCGTCACGCGCACCATCGACTTCGATGAGCTGCCCGCGGCGTTCCCCGCCTACCTCGAGGGTCGCGTCACCGGTCGCACGGTGGTCCGCATCGGCTGAAAACGCGGGTCGCGCGCGCGTGTCCCTCGGGGCGGCGCGCAGCAGCCTACCGGCCGGTAGGATAGAATTGCCGCTCCCGGTCGAGGTCCCATCATGCCCGAATCCTCACTCACCGCAGGGGCGCGGCTGCGGGCCGCGGTCGAGGCGGAACGCCCGCTGCAGGTTGCCGGAACCATCAACGCCTACGCCGCGCTGCTCGCCGCGCGCGCCGGCTTCCGCGCCATCTACCTCTCGGGTGCGGGAGTTGCCAACGCCTCCTTCGGCTTGCCGGATCTCGGCATCACCTCCCTCAACGACGTGTGCGAGGACGTGCGCCGCATCACGGGCGCGTGCCCGTTGCCGCTGCTGGTGGACGCCGACACCGGCTTCGGCGCCGCCTTCAACATCGCCCGCACCTGCCGCGAGCTGATCCGCGCCGGCGCCGGCGGCATGCACCTCGAGGACCAGGTGTCCGCCAAGCGCTGCGGTCACCGGCCGGGCAAGGCGCTGGTACCGGGGAGCGAGATGGTCGACCGCCTCAAGGCGGCGGTCGATGCGCGCAGCGACGCGGGGTTCGTCATCATGGCGCGCACCGATGCGTACGCGGTGGAGGGCCTCACCCGCGCGCTCGAGCGCGCTGCGGCCTACGTGGCAGCCGGCGCCGATATGATCTTCGCCGAGGCGCTGACCACGCTCGATGAGTACCGGCAGTTCACCACGGCGCTGCGTGTACCGGTGCTCGCCAACATCACCGAGTTTGGGCAAACGCCGCTGTTCACGGTCACCGAGCTGAAGGAGGCGGGCGTGCGGCTGGTGCTGTACCCGTTGTCCGCGTCGCGCGCCGCGGCCAAGGCGCAGGTGGTGGTGTATGACGCCATCCGCCGCCAGGGGACGCAGCAGAGCGTGGTGCCCTATATGCAGACGCGGGCCGAGCTGTACGAGGTGCTCGGTTACTACGAGTACGAGCGCAAGCTCGATGAGCTGTTCGGGAAAGAGAAGTCATGAGCGAGTCCGGCACCGTCAAACCGAAGAAGTCCGTCGCTCTCTCGGGCGTGATGGCGGGCAACACCGCGTTGTGCACCGTGGGACGCACCGGCAACGACCTGCACTACCGCGGCTACGACATCCTCGAGATCGCCAGCGTGTGCGAGTTCGAGGAGATCGCCTACCTGCTCATTCACGAGACGCTCCCCAACCGCGCCGAGCTTGCCGCCTACAAGACCAAGCTCAGGTCACTGCGCGGGCTCCCCGGCCCGGTGCGCAGCGCGCTCGAGCTGCTGCCGGCCTCCAGCCACCCGATGGACGTGCTGCGCACCGCGACCTCGGTGCTCGGCTGCACGCTGCCGGAGAAGGACAGTCATGCCGCCCCCGGCGCCCGCGACATCGCCGACCGCCTCATCGCCTCACTCGGCTCGATGCTGGTCTACTGGTACCACTTCAGTCACGCAAGTGCGCGCATCGACGTCGAGACCGACGACGACTCCATCGGCGGCCACTTCCTGCACCTGCTGCACCGGCGCGCGCCGCCGGCTTCCTGGGTGCGCGCCATGCATACCTCGCTCATTCTGTACGCCGAGCACGAGTTCAACGCCTCGACCTTCGCGGCGCGCGTCATCGCCGGCACCGGCGCCGACATGTACTCCTGCATCACCGGCGCGATCGGTGCGCTGCGCGGGCCGAAGCACGGCGGCGCCAACGAGGCGGCCTTCGAGATCCAGGAGCGCTACGACGACCCGGACGCGGCCGACGCCGACATCCGCGCGCGCGTGGCGAACCGCGAGGTCATCATCGGCTTCGGGCACCCGGTGTACACCATCGCCGACCCGCGCAACCAGGTGATCCGGGAGGTGGCGCGCACGCTGTCGAAGGAGGCCGGCGACATGAAGATGTTCGACATCGCCGCGCGCATCGAGAAGGTGATGCACGAGACCAAGAACCTGTTCGCCAACCTCGACTGGTTCTCCGCCGTCTCGTATCACATGATGGGCGTGCCGACCGAGATGTTCACGCCGCTGTTCGGCATCTCGCGCACCACCGGCTGGGCGGCTCATGTGCTCGAGCAGCGCGCCGACGGCAAGATCATCCGCCCGGCGGCCAATTACACCGGCCCCGAGAACGTCCGGTTCGTGCCGATCGAGAAGCGAAAATAACTCACGCCATGTCCACGCACGACGTCAGATCCGCCGAGCGCCCGCCACCGGATGCCGCGCTGGTGGCGATCGCCGGCTACGCGCGCGATTTCACCGTGCAGAGCGAGAACGCCTACGACACCGCACGCTACTGCCTCATGGACACGCTTGCCTGCGGCTTTCAGGCGCTGAAGTATCCGGCCTGTCGCAAGCTCTTGGGTCCGGTCGTGCCCGGGGCGGTGATGCCGGGGGGGTCGCGCGTGCCGGGAACCTCCTTCGAGCTCGAGCCCGTACAGGCGGCGTTCAACATCGGCGCCATGATTCGCTGGCTCGACTTCAACGACACCTGGCTGGCCGCCGAGTGGGGTCACCCCTCGGACAATCTCGGCGGCATTCTCGCGGTCAGTGATTACCTCGCCCGCCACGCGGTGATGTCGGGACGCGCGCCGCTTAAGGTGCGCGACGTGCTCACCGCCATGATCAAGGCGCACGAGATCCAGGGCGTGCTGGCGCTCGAGAACAGCTTCAACCGCGTCGGCCTCGATCACGTGCTGCTGGTGCGGGTCGCCTCCACTGCAGTGGTCACGAGCCTGTTCGGCGGTAGCCTCGCGCAGGTCGTGAATGCGGTGTCCAACGCCTGGATCGACGGCGGAGCGCTGCGCACCTATCGCCATGCGCCCAACACCGGCTCGCGCAAGAGCTGGGCCGCTGGGGATGCCACCAGCCGCGCCGTGCGGCTCGCCCTCATCGCGCTCAGCGGCGAGATGGGTTATCCGTCCGCGCTGTCGGCCAGAACCTGGGGCTTCTGCGACGTGCTCTTCAGGGGCAAACCGCTCGCGCTGCCGCAGCCCTTCGGCAGCTACGTCATGGAGAATGTGCTGTTCAAGATTTCCTACCCGGCGGAATTTCACGCGCAGACCGCGGTCGAGGCGGCGATGGCGCTGCACCCGCAGGTCAGCGGCCGCTTCGATGACATCGAGCGCATCGTGATCGAGACGCAGGAGCCGGCCGTACGCATCATCGACAAGGTGGGGCCGCTCGCCAATCCCGCGGACCGCGATCACTGCATCCAGTACATGGTGGCGATCCCGCTGATCTTCGGGCGACTCACCGCGGCGGACTACGAAGATGCCGTCGCCGCGGACGAGCGCATCGATGCGCTGCGATCGAAGATGCAGGTGCGCGAGAACCCCACGTTCACGCGCGAGTACTACGATGCCGAGAAGCGCTATATCGGCAACGCTGTGCAGGTGTTCTTCCGCGACGGCAGCGCGAGCGAGCGCGTGCAGGTCGACTTCCCCATCGGACACCGCAAGCGCCGCGCGGAGGGCATGCCGGTGCTGGTGAAGAAGTTCGAGGCAGCGGTGGAAGCACATTTCGGAGCGAAGCAGGCCGAGCGCATCCGCGCGCTGTTCGCGAAACCTAAGGAGCTCGATGCGCTGCCGGTGAACGAACTGATGGCAGCGCTGGTCACGAACGGACCGGCTATGTAAGCGAGGGCCGGGCAGGTCGCAGCAGCGACCTGCCCGGCCCTCAGGATCACGGGCGCGCGGGTCTTACCCCACCCTCACCGGCACGAACAGGCGCGTATCGCCGCGCTGGATGAGCAGCGCGATGTGTCCCTTGGACTTCTCCACCGCGCTCTTGAGGTCCTCGGCGCTGCTGATGGGCGCACCGTTGGCGGCCAGCACCACGTCACCGGGCTGAATACCCGCCTCCGCTGCGGGACCGCCGGCGCGCTCGACCACGAGTCCGCCTTTCATGTTCGCCTGCTGCTGCTCCTGAGGAGTCAGGGGGCGCACGGAGAGTCCGAGCTTGCCGCCGCTCGCCTGCGGACTCGAGTTGGCGGCGGTGCGCTTGTCCTCCATGGCGGCGAGCTTGACGCTGATGGTGCGCGTGGCGTGGTTGCGCCAGATCTCGAGCTCGACGCTCGTGCCCGGGTTGATGCTGGCGATCTGCACCGGCAGCTCGCTGGAATCCTTGAGCGGCTGGCCGTTGAGCTTGAGGATCACGTCGCCGGGCTCGACACCGGCAGCCTCCGCCGGGCCACCCTTCTCGACGCTTGAAACCAGCGCGCCCTCAGGCTGCGGCAGGCCGAACGAGTCGGCGAGTCCCTGGGTGACGTTCTGGATCACCACGCCGAGCCTGCCGCGCGTGACGTGGCCGGTGGTCTGAAGCTGCTGCCCCACCTGCATGGCGACGTCGATCGGAATCGAGAACGACACGCCCATGTAGCCGCCGCTGCGGCTGTAGATCTGCGAGTTGATGCCGACCACCTCGCCGCGCATGTTGAACAGCGGGCCGCCGGAGTTGCCGGGGTTGATGGGCACGTCGGTCTGGATGAAGGGCACGTAGCCCGAATCCGGAAGCGTGCGTCCCTTGGCGCTTACGATGCCGGCGGTGGCGCTGTTCTCGAAGCCGAACGGCGCGCCGATCGCCAGTACCCACTCGCCGACCTTGAGGCCGCGCGAGTCGCCGATCTTCACCGTCGGCAGGTCCTTGGCGGAGATCTTGATGATGGCGATGTCGGATTTGGTGTCGACGCCGATGACCTTGGCGGTGTATTCGCGCCGGTCGGTCATGCGTACCGTGACCTCGCTCGCCCCGTTCACCACGTGCGCGTTGGTCATGATGACCCCCTCGGGGCGGATGATGAATCCGGAGCCCTCACCGTGCACCGGCTGCGACTGCGGCGGCTGGAACTGGAACGGCATGCCGCGGAAGAACGGCGCGAACGGGCTGTTGGGGCCGAAGGGGTTGTTGTCGCCGTTGTCTCCGTTGTCGTCGCCGGAGTCATCCCCCTGCGAGTTGTAGGAGGTCGGTACCTTGGTGACCACGCTGATGTTGACCACCGCCGGGCCGTACCTCTGCACCATGGAGCTGAAGTCGGGCAGCATGGCGCCCGGATTGGCGGCGGCCGGTACCGGAGTCACCGGCGCGGCCGCGGGTGCCGGCGCGCTCGCGGCGGGCGGGGTTGCGGCAGCGCGCGTGATTCCGGCCAGGTAGAGCGCGCTGAACGGCACGGCAATGGTGGCCGCGCCGATCACGGCGGCAATGAGCGGTTTCCTGATGAGACTCGACAGATTCATGGGCAGTGCTCCGTCACACAAGAGGGAAGGCGGTAGCGGCACGATAGAAGACGACCCTTATGGGAGTCTTAAGGCCCGTCCGCAGTGCCCGGGCTGGGGTTCCCGGGCTGGTATTTCAAGGCCCGGGACGGCTCATTCCGCGGATCCCGCGGTCAGGCGCGTGTAGGGCCGCGACTCGGTGCTGAGCGCGGGCGTGAGGTCACTGAAGTAGCCGGCGATCGCAGCGATGTCGGCGCTGCTCAGGCTGGCGGCAAAGCTCTTCATTACCGGGTTCTTGCGGCCGCCGTTCTGATACTCCGCGATCGCGCGCTCGAGGTAATCCCCGTGCTGGCCGGCAAGGGAGGGGTACATGGGGGCGATGGCGACGCCGTCCTGGCCGTGGCACGTGGTGCACAGCGTCGCCGCCTTTGGCACCGTGCCGGGCGACTTGCCGCTGGCGGTGAGGGGCTTGCCGGCGAAGTAGGCGGCGATATCGGCGATGTCCTGGTCGGTGAGCGTCGAGGCCTGCGAGTGCATGGTCAGGTGCGAGCGGTCGCCGTCGCGATAACCATGCAGCGCCGCGGCCAGGTAGTCGGGATTCTGCCCCTTGAGCTTGGGCACGCTGTAGTTGGGATAGGCATTGCGGTAGCCGTCGATGCCGTGGCACCCGAGGCAGGTGTACGAACGGGCCTTGCCGCGCCGGGGATCACCCTGCAGCGGGGCTGCGGCTGCCGGTTGCGCTACGGCTGCCGGTTGCGCTACGGCTGCCGGTGGCGCTGCGGCTGCCGGTTGCGCCGCGGGCGCCGGCTGCGCCGCCGGGACCGGCTCGGCCGGCTGCTGGGTCCAGGCCGTGCCGGTGAGCACGCCGGTCACGATCGCCGCGAGCGAAACTGCCTGTGCGGCAGACCGTCGGCCGCGCCCCATCCGCCACTCTCCCGGTGAAAAACGGCCCCGAATCTTACGGATTCGCCCGGGCAAATGCCACACAATCCCCCCGGCCGTGATTGCCCTCATCCAGCGTGTCAGCGAGGCGCAGGTGCGCGTCGGCGATGAGCTCGTCGGGGCGATCGGGCGCGGCGTGCTCGCCCTCATCGGCGTGCGCGCCGGCGATGAGGTGGCCGCCGCCGAGCGGCTGCTCGAGCGACTGTTGTCCTACCGGATCTTCCCGGACGCCGCCGGACGCATGAACCTCTCGGTGCGCGAGGTGGCTGGGGGCCTCCTGCTCGTGCCGCAGTTCACGCTCGCGGCCGACACGAAAAAGGGTACGCGTGCCGGCTTCAGCACGGCCGCTGCACCCGCTGCGGCGCAGGCGCTTTTCGCACTCCTCGTTGAGCGCGCGCAGGCCGCCTATGCCCCTGTTTCCGCAGGCGTATTTGGCGCCCACATGCAGGTGTCGCTGGTCAATGACGGCCCGGTGACCTTCTGGCTGGAGAGCTGAAGCGACGCGAGCGTGAAGTGCGTCCCGGTCCGCGCGCGAACTTATGGGGTTCCGGGCGCTCATTTGACCTATGATCCCGGTTCCTTTCCGCCGTGCCGGCGGAGGCTCGAGGAGTGCTGAAGTATGGGCTTAGGAATGCGCGAGCTGGTGGTCATCCTGCTGGTGGTGCTCGTCGTGTTCGGCGCGAAGAAGCTGCGCAGCGTCGGCTCGGATCTCGGGCACGCGGTGCGCGGCTTCAAGAAGGCGATGAGCGAAGGCGAGGAGGAGCAGAACACCCCGCCCAAGCAGATCCGCTCCGAGGGTGCGGACGCGGAATTCCCGGAAGCCGCCAAGAAGACCGACACCAAGACGGAACGGAGCGCGTGATCTGTTCGAAGGCCGGTTCCTCGAAGTCCTGATTATCTTCGTCCTGGCGCTCATCGTGCTCGGACCGGAGAAGCTGCCGCGCGTCGTCTCCGAGGTCGGCCGCTGGGTCGGACGCGCCCGTGTCATGGCGCGGCAGTTCCGCGAGCAGCTCGAGGAGGAGGTGCAGCTCGAGGAGGCCCGCAAGAGCGAGCGCACGGCCGCAACGCCCGCGCCCGCCGCAACGCCCGTGCCGGCCGCGGCGCCCGCGCCGCCACCGCCGTCCCCTGAGCCGGCGCAGTCTCCCGAGGCCCCGGAGTCCGCTGCACCCTCGCGGTCTGATGAGGCGACGGTGTCCGCCTCGCCGCCGCCGTCCGCCGAGTCGCCCGCCGCGGTCCCGGGGGCGAGCGCCGATGAGCGAACAGCCTGAGAAGCTCGCCGAAGGCACGCTGATCTCGCACCTGCTGGAACTGCGCGACCGGCTGCTGCGCGCGCTGGTGGCGGTGGGGATCGCCTTCATGCCGTGCGTGTACTACTCGAACGACCTGTTCAGCTTCGTCGCGCAGCCGCTGCTCGCGAAGCTCCCGCAGGGGAGCAACCTCATCGCCACCGGCGTCATGTCGCCGTTCACCACGCCCTTCAAGCTGTCGTTCTTCGCCGCGCTGATGATCGCGATGCCGTACGTGATCTATCAGCTGTGGTCGTTCGTGGCGCCGGGGCTGTACCGCAACGAGCGGCGCTTCGCGGTGCCGCTGCTGATCTCCTCGATCCTGCTGTTCTACGTCGGCATCGGCTTCGCCTACTACTTCGTGTTTCCGGTGATGTTCGAGTTCTTCACACACACCACGCCCAAGGGCGTCGCGATGATGACCGACATCAACAACTACCTCGACTTCGTGCTGACCATGTTCTTCTGCTTCGGCGTCGCCTTCGAGGTGCCGGTGGCGGTGGTGCTGCTGGTGCTGATGGGCATCGTGTCGCTCGAGAAACTGAAGAAGAACCGCGGCTACGTGCTGATCGGCATCTTCATCCTCGCGGCGCTGCTCACGCCGCCGGACGCCATCTCGCAGTGCTCGCTCGCCATACCGATGTACCTCCTGTACGAGGGCGGCCTCCTCATGGCGCGCCTCATGTCGAGGAGCCGCAGCGCCGCAGCGCCCGCGGACGTCAGCGACAGCTGACGCGCGTTGCGCCCCGGGGCGCCGCGGGTTCACACTCGTGCGATTGTCCGCACGGCCTGCAAGAGCCCTGAAAGCCCGCCCATGAATCAGCTCGCTGCCCCCGCCACTGCCGCAGCGCCCGCCGCCCGCACGATCTTCGGGCAACCGCGCGGGCTAGCGACGCTGTTCCTCACGGAGATGTGGGAGCGCTTCACCTACTACGGCATGCGCGGGGTGCTCATCCTGTTCATGGTGGCGGCGGTCTCCAAGGGTGGACTCGGTCTCGATGACCGCACCGCGAGCTCCATTTACGGCATGTACATCGGCGGCACCTACCTCTTCGGGCTCCTCGGCGGCTGGATCGCCGACCGGCTGATCGGCGCGCAGCGCGCCGTGGCCGCCGGCGGCGTGCTGATCATCATCGGCAATCTCATGCTGGCGGTCGGCAGCACGCCGGTGATCTACCTGGGACTCCTGGTGATCACCATCGGCGTGGGACTGCTCAAGCCCAACGCCAGCGTCATGGTGGCATCGCTCTACCCCGAGGGCGGCTCGCGCCGTGACGCCGGCTTCTCCATCTTCTACATGGGCATCAATCTCGGCGCCCTCATCGGCCCGCTGCTGGTCGGCTGGTTCGCCGACCAGTTCGGCTGGCGCTGGGGCTTCACGCTGCCGGCGATCGGCATGGCCATCGGGCTCACGCAGTTCGTATGGACACGCCATTATCTGGGGAATGCCGGCGTGCCGTCCGGCGGCGAGCGGGAGAGGTCCTGGACGCCGGTGCTGCTGCTCGCCGGCGGGCTCATCGTGGTGGCGCTCCTCGCCATGACCGGCCTGCTTCGACTGGATGCGGTGCTCATGG
This sequence comes from Steroidobacteraceae bacterium, assembly GCA_036008385.1. Classification (GTDB taxonomy): domain Bacteria; phylum Pseudomonadota; class Gammaproteobacteria; order Steroidobacterales; family Steroidobacteraceae; genus 13-2-20CM-66-19. The sequence goes on along the minus strand of DASYNX010000025.1, from coordinate 33,720 downwards.
CGACGGCGGCATCGTGGTCGATGGTGCTGCTCGGGGTCGCGTATTTCGCCTACCTCCTGTTCTTCGCCGGACTCACCAGCGTCGAGCGCAATCGGGTACTGGTGATGATCGCCCTGGTCGCGGCCTCGGTGACTTTCTGGGCGGGCTACGAGCAGACCGGCGCGTCCATGAACCTGTTCGCCGACCGCTACACCGACCGGCACATTCTCGGCTGGGAGATGCCCACCGCCTGGCTGCAGTCGGTGAACCCGTTGTTCATCATCGGCTTCGCGCCGGTGTTCGCCGCTCTGTGGATCGCACTCGGCAAGCGCGGCCGCGACCTGAACGCCGCTGCCAAATTCGGCGCGGGACTGATCCTGCTCGGCCTCGGGTTCCTGGTGATGTACTTCGCCGCGCTGCACGTGGTCGCCGGCGAGCGGGTGCTGTCGACCTGGCTGATCCTCGCTTACCTGCTGCACACGTTCGGGGAGCTGAGCCTCTCGCCCGTGGGGCTCTCGTACATGAGCAAGCTCGCGCCGCCGCGCTTCGTCGGGCAGGTGATGGGCATGTGGTTCCTGTCGATGGCGCTCGGCAGCAACCTCGCCGGCCAGCTCTCCAGTCAGTACGACGCGAGCCACCTCGAGTCGCTCCCCGCACTGTTCCTGAGGATCTTCTGGTACGGAGTGATCGCCGGAGCCGTGATGCTGCTGCTGACGCCCCTCGTCAGGAGAATGATGGCCGGTGTGAGGTGACCCCCGGGTGGTAGTCCGCCGCCGCCAGGGCTGATCGTTACGGCGTCGCCGGCGCCACCGGCGAGACCTGCGCGCGGTTCACGAAGTACTCGGTATCGCCGAAGCAGGAGGTCGGCACCCACTTGTGCTGCTCGTAGTGCAGCGTCACGCGCTTGCCGATGTTGGTGTTCAGCGTTGCGGCGACGGCGTCATCGCGCACCGTGAACGGGAAGCGCTCGGCCACCGTCCCCGGCAAGGTCACCATCGCGAGCTCCCCCTCCCAGGTCTTGCACACCCATCCCTTGCGGGAGAACTTCTGTACGAATCCGGCGCGTTCGCCCTCGGAGTACGCCCAGTTCAGGGTGAGCCAGGTGAAGCCCGCGAATCCGAGGATGACCACGATGAGAAACCACACGAGTACCTTGCCCATGGTTGATTCTTTCCTGTTGGACACCCAGGACGCTTCGCACGCGAAGCATAGCGCGCACGGCTGCAAACGGCAGGCGCTTCGCTCGCGGCGCGGCTAAGATGGCGTTGATCACGGTTACTGGCCACGCGGAGAAGAACCATATGAGGGAGTCGCGGGCGGAACTGACGATGCGGGGGTTGATCCTGGGTGTGCTCATCACCCTGGTGTTCACCGCAGCCAATGTCTACTTCGGGCTCAAGGCCGGGCTGACGTTCGCGACGTCGATACCGGCCGCGGTCATCTCGATGGCGGTCCTGCGCGGTTTTCGCGGGGTGACGATCCAGGAGAACAACATCGTGCAGACGGTCGCCTCCGCAGCCGGCACGCTCTCCGCGATCATCTTCGTGCTGCCCGGCATGGTCATGATCGGCTGGTGGACCGGCTTTCCGTACTGGGTCTGCTGCGCCATCTGCGTCTTTGGTGGAACGCTCGGTGTCATGTATTCGATTCCGCTGCGCCGCGCGCTGCTGTCGCAGCCGGACCTGCCCTTTCCGGAAGGGGTGGCCTGCGCCGAGGTGCTCAAGGTGGGCGGCGGCGAGCGCGGCGCGGGCGTGGAGGAGACCGGCGCGGGCCTCTCGGCGCTGCTGTGGGGCTCGATCGTCTCCGGAGCCTTCTCGGTGATCACGGCGACGCGGATCCTCGCCAGCGACGTCGCGCGCACCTTCCGCGTGGGCCAGGGCGTCAGCGGCTACGACTTCTTCCTGTCGTTTGCGCTCTTCGGTGTCGGGCATCTCGTGGGGCTCTGGGTCGGCGTGGCGATGCTGGTGGGCGCACTGATCGGCTGGGGGTGGGGCGTGCCGCATTTCTCGGCGCTCGGGGACGCGGCCGCGCAGCTGCCGGATTCCGCGCTCGGCGGCCTGGCCGCCGCCACCTGGAGTCACAAGGTCCGCTTCGTCGGCGCCGGCACCATCGGGGTCGCCGCGGTGTGGACGCTGGCGAAGCTCGCCAAGCCGGTCGCCGCGGGTCTGCGCTCGGCGATGGTCGCCGCGCGCGCGCGCGCGGCGGGCAACGCGGCACTGCTGCCGATCACCGAGCAGGACATCCCGATCGGGATCGTCGGCATCGCCTCGATCCTGTGCCTGCTGCCCACCGCCGTGCTGCTGGCGCAGTTCGTGAGCGGTGCCGGGCTCTCCGGTCACCTCGCCTTCCTGGTGATCGGCGGGGCGCTCTACATCGCGATCATGAGTTTTCTCGTGTCGGGCGTGTGCGGCTACATGGCGGGGCTGATCGGAGCCTCCAACAGCCCGTTGTCCGGCATCGGCATACTGGCGGTGATCGGCTTCGCGCTGATCCTGGTGTTCGGCCTCGATATCACTCCTGCCAACGGGACTTCGCTGGTCGCCTACGCACTGTTCGTCACCGCGGTAGTGTTTGCGGCGGCGGCGATCGCCAACAACAACCTGCAGGACCTGAAGACCGGGCAGCTGGTCGATGCGACGCCGTGGAAGCAGCAGGTGGCGCTGGTGATCGGCGTGGTCGCGGGCGCGGTGATCATCCCGCCGATTCTCGATCTGCTGAACCGGGCCTACGGCTTCGCCGGAGCCACCGGTGTGCCGCACCAGCACCCGCTGCCGGCGCCACAGGCCGGACTGATCTCAGCGCTCGCGCAGGGCGTCATCCAGAACAATGTGGACTGGAGTCTGATCGAGATCGGCGGCCTCATCGGGGTGGGCGTCATCGCCGCCGATGCGCTGGTGCGTTGGTTGAAGCCGGGGGCGCATCTCTCGCCGCTCGCCGTCGGACTCGGGATCTATCTGCCGACGCAGAGCACGCTCATGGTGGTGGTGGGCGCGGTGGCCGGCTACGTCTTCGACCGCCGGGCCGAACGGCGCACACGGCCTGAGTCGACCCGGCAGCTTGGCGTGCTGCTCGCCTCGGGCATGATCGTCGGTGAGGGGCTGGTCGGCGTGCTGGTCGCGGCCCTGGTCGCGTTCTCGGGCCGGGATTTTCCGCTCTCGCTCGTCGGCGACGCGTTTGCCGGCGGTCCCGCCGTGTGGCTCGGCGGTATCGCCTTTGTCGCGGTGATCTACGCGCTCTACCGCCGCGTGGGCCGGGCGCTCGCCTGAGGTCGCCGCCCGCGCGCAGCGCGCGGCCAGGACTGCCACGTCAGCCCACGCGAGGCCAGGTAGTTCCACGCCGCGCCGAGCGCCGCACCGCTCAGGCCCGCGAGCCACCAGCGCGGCGTCGCGCGGTACACGAGGCTCGCCAGCGACACATTCGCCACCGCCCCCACGCAGCAGACGGCGTAGAACGACACGAGGCCCCGCAGCCAGCGCCAGCCCCGCAGGCGCAGATCGCGATAGGTGACGAGGTTGTTGAGCAGGAAGTTGGAGGTCATCGCTGCGAGCACCGCGCCGGACTGTGCGGTGGCGAACACGGCTCCGGCGCTCACCAGCACGTACAGCGCCGCCACGTGAACCAGCAGACCGCTGCCGCCGACGCACACGAACAGCACCAGGCTCAGCGGGATGAAGCGCCCGGCGAGCTTCTCGGTGAGCAGCACGGCGAACTGCAGCAGCGTCGGCGTATCGAGCTTGCTCGCGCCGTGGTGGCGCTGCGCGAGCTGGTAGGGGATCTCTACGCAGCGCAGCGGTCGCGGCGCCGACAGCAGCAGGTCGAGCAGTATCTTGAAGCCGAGCTGCGAGAGGCGCGGCAGCGCTGCATCGAAGGCTGCGCGGCGGATGGCGAAGAAGCCGCTCATTGGGTCGGCGAGCCGCACACGCGGGAAGGCCCGTGCGAGATGCACGGCGAGGCGACTGAGGCGCGCGCGCCGCGGCGGCAAGCCACGCAGGCTCCCGCCGGCGACATAGCGGCTCGCCACCACCACGTCGAGCCCGCCCGCCTGCAGGCGACGCAGCATCTGCGGCAGCAGCCGCACGTCGTGCTGCAGGTCGGCGTCCATCACCGCCACCTGCGGCGCGGCGGAGGCCGCCACGCCCGCGACGCAGGCGCTCGCCAGCCCGCGCTCGCCGAGCCGCTCGATCAGACGTACGCGCACGTCTTGCACGCCGAGCTCGCGCACCACCTCCGCCGTGCGGTCGGGCGAGTCGTCGTCGACGAAGATCACTTCCCAGCGTATGCCGCCGAGTGCACCCCTGAGACGCGCGAGGAGCGGGGTGATGTTGTCGCGCTCGTTACGCGTCGGCACGACCACCGTGAGCTCGGGCGATCCTGCGTTCATGGCGCAGGGCCCGCGGAAGTGCGCGCCGGCGCCTTGAGACCATACCCGTAGGCGGTGTGCAGCGTGAGCGCGGCCTGCCCGGCGCGCGCGATCACCACGTCGGCCTGCGGCGCAATCTGGCGGAAATACGGCGCGGCGAGCGCGAGCCAGTCCGAGCGCCCGGCATCCGCCACGATCAGCGCATCGCGTCCGTCGAAATCCCTTGGATCGTTCATGAAGGCAAACTGACGCGCGTCCTCCGACAGGCACAGCACCGGCAGTGCGCCATGCAGCACATAGTCGGCCTTGCCTGCATCGATCCAGCTCACCGTGGCGATCACCAGGCCGCGCCGGCGCAGCTGCTCCTGCGCCACTCTAGTCTCAAGCTCGCGCCAGTCCAACAGGTCGACCGTCGGGTCGTGTCTGGTCAGCACGGGGAAGAGACGCGCGAGGCGCCCCGTGGAGGTCTGAAAGGCCAGCAGCGCGAGGACGCCGAGGAGCGCGGCGCTCGATGCGATCGTGATCCCGCGGAGCAGGCGCGGCCGCGCTTGAGCGAGGCCGGCGAGCCGTGCTCCGAGCAGCGGGAAGGCGAACAGCCAGCCGATCGCGGGCCAGTGCGGCAGCACTTTGGTCCAGAGCGCCGCGAGCGAGAACGCGACGATGGGACCTGCGGCGAGGCAGGCGAACAGCCAGGCCTGCTCGTCCGTGGGGCCGCGACGCACGGCGCGCGCGAGCTCCCAGAGCAGCGCCACGCCGGTCCACGGAAGCAGGTACAGCAGCTGTCCCGCGAAGACGGCGAGTGCGCGCGTCGCGCTGAAGCTCGCCGGCAGCGCGCGTCCTCCCTGGAACGCGAACGATGCCCAGCCGTGCGCCTGGTTCCACACGAGCACCGGCGTGAACAGCGCCACGATCAGCAGGCCCGCGAGCCACGGGGCCGGCTGCGCGAGCCAGCGCGGCCGGCGGCTCGCGATGTAGAGGGCGAATCCGAGAATGGGGAACACCGCCAGGTACTTGGAAAGCAGCGCCAGCCCCGCGGCGGCACCGGCTCCGAGCAGCCACCACTGCGCGCGCGACTGGCCGTCCTCGAGCGCGCGCTGGAACAGATACGCGGCGAGCAGCGCGAACAGCACCAGCGGCCCGTCGGGAACGATGCCGGCCGCGGTGTTGAGCGTGAACACCGGGGCGAGATTCAGCGCGAGCGCCGCGAGTAAGCCCGCGCGCTCACCGTAGGCGCAGGCGGTCAGCCGGTACAGCAGCCACGTCGACGCGGCGAACATGGCGATGTCGGGCAGGCGCAGCAGCAGCGGCTGCTCGCTGCCGAGGAGGCGCGCCCAGGTGCCGACCAGCCAGACGTGCAGCGGCGGGTGATCGAAGTAGCTGAGCGCCAGCTCCCGGCTGATCGCCACGGTGTACGACTCATCGACCGAGAGGCCGAGCCCGGCGGCGAGCGCCAGGCGCAGCAGCGCGCTCAGCACCATGAGCGCGAGCACCGCGCGCGCCGCCTCGCGTGGCGCAGCGCGCGTCACCGCGGCGAAGCCGGGTCAGCGCCGCGCGTAGCGCTCGAAGCCGCGCTGCCCAATGAACCAGGAGGCCACCCAGCCGGTGAGCCACACGATGATCGCGGTGAGGAGTGCGCCCCGGAAGCCACCGACGTGAAAGCCCGGAAGCATCCAGGCGACCAGCGCCACCATGGCGGCGTTCAGCACCAGCAGGAACAGCCCGAGCGTCACGATCGTGATCGGCAGTGTCAGGATGAACGCGATCGGGCGAACGATGGCGTTCACGACCCCGAGCAGGATCCCGGCGAGGATGAGTGTGCCGGTGGTGGCGATGTGCACCCCCGGCACCCAGCGGCTGGCGAGCCACAGTCCGATCGCGGTGATGACCGCGCGCAGCACGAACCCCATCATGACGATGTCCCCGTTGCGGCCTGCTTCTCCACGAAGATCTTGAGGCGGGTCATGGCCTGCTGCCAGCTGGTGCGCAGCCGCCAGTACTGAGTATCCCACTCCGGCGTCGCCGGCACCCCGGAGCCGAGCAGCCGCACGATCGTGCCGCCCGGCACGCGATCGAGAATGAGGTCATCGACCATCACGGTATCGGCACGCGGCAGTGCCGGGTGCGGCAGGTACATCAGCCGCAGGCGCCGCTCCGGCTCGAACACGTCGATGTGCGCCTCGAACTCCGTAACCCGGTCGACGCTGGCGCGGAACAGCCCGCCCTGCCGTGCCTGGATGACCGCCACCGGCGAGCACCAGCGGGTGAGATGCTCCTCCTCCGTGAGCGCCCGCCAGACCTGGCGCGCGTCGGCTACGATGTCGACGCGGTGCGCATAGCCTCGTTCCCTGTCACCCATGAGGGCATTGTGCCATTGTGCGCAGCCCAAAACCGGAGGTCTCATGCCGTACGTTCACCTGGTGATCGTGCTCGCCCTGGTCGAGTTCGTCGTGTTCGGCTTCGCCGTCGGCCGCGCCCGCACCCGCTACGGTGTACCCGCTCCCGCCACCGGCGGCCACGAGGTGTTCGAGCGTTACTACCGCGTGCAGATGAACACCCTCGAGCAGCTGGTGCTGTTCCTGCCGGCGATCGTGCTGTTCGGCCGCTATCTCAGCGCGCCCATTGCCGCCGCCCTCGGCGCGTTGTTCATCGTCGGCCGGGCGCTGTACTTCCAGGGCTACGTGCGTTCCCCCGGGAAACGTCACTTCGGCTTCGGGCTGTCCTTCTTCCCCAACGTCGCCCTCCTCGTCGGCGCGCTGGTCGGCGTGCTGCGCGCGCTGCTGAGCAGTTGAGGGAGCGTCGCCGGCGATGCCGCCGGTCAGGCCGGGGGCGCGGGCCGTCGCAGTGAGAACAGCAGCGGCACCAGGGATCCCGCGATGATGAGCAGCGTGACCAGTCCGAAGTGCGCCTTCACCTGGGGGAGGTTGCCGAACAGATACCCGCCCCACACGAACAGCAGCACCCAGGCGAAACCGCCGGCGAGATTGGAGACGAAGAAGCGCCCGTAGGACATGCGGCCGACGCCGGCCACGAAGGGTGCGCAGGTACGGATGAGCGGCACGAAGCGCGACAGCGCGATGGCAAGGCTCCCGTGGCGCCGGAAGAACTCTTCCGTGCGCTGCAGGTATTCGACCTTGAGCAGGCGGTAGCGGCCGCTGAAGGCGGGCGGCCCGATGGCGCGCCCGATGCTGTAGTTGACCGTGTTGCCGAGCACCGCGGCGATCCCGAGCAGCACACTCGCGAGCGGCGCGCGCAGCGTCCCGCTCGTGTCCACCGCCGCGAGCGCGCCGACGGCGAACAGCAGCGAGTCCCCCGGCAGGAAGGGCGTGACCACCAGCCCCGTCTCCGCGAAGATCACCGCGAACAGGATCGGGTAGATCCACAGGTCATAACGGGCGAGCAGCTCGACCAGGTGGTTGTCGAGGTGCAGGATGAGGTCGACGAGCCAGCCCAGCATGGCGCGGCAGGATATCGGTAAGGCGCTGCCGGCGCTAAGGGGTCTGCGGTCGGCGGCACCGCTGGCGCTGCAGGCCGCCGGTGCGCCGCTTCAGGGCACGAGCGCGCGCGTGACGAGCGGGGTGGCGCCGCGCGGCTCGCGGGCGCGGCTCTTCAGCGCCTCGAGCCCGAGGCGCACGTCGGTATCGCGCTCCACGAGTGGCGGTGAGCCCCGGACGACCAGGAGCTCCGCGGGCGCCTCACCGGGGCCGCCCTCGAGGATATCGGGCACGATCCCCTTGCCCTGGATCGAGGCTCCCGAAGGGGTGAAGTAGCGCGAGGTGGTGAGCTTTACCGCTCCCCCGTGGGAGAGCGGCATGACGGTCTGCACAGAGCCCTTGCCGTAGGTGCGCCGTCCCACGAGCAGCGCCCGGCCGTGGTCCTTGAGCGCCGCCGCGACGATCTCGGAGGCGGACGCGGAGCCACCGTTCACCAGCACCACGAGCGGCGCGCCTTCGATCAGGTCCCCGGGAGTCGCGTCCATGCGGAAACGGGCCTCGGGCGTGCGGCCATCGGCGGTCACGATGACGCCGGACTCGAGGAAGTCGTCTGCCACCGCGACACCGGCCTCGAGCACGCCACCCGGATTGTTTCTCAGATCGAGCAAAAGCCCCTTGAGACCGCCTGGATTGTCGCGTTTAAGCCGTGAAACGGCGCGGCCGACGTCCTGAGCGGTGGTCTCACTGAAGCTGGTGATGCGCAGATACCCGTAGCCAGGCTCGAGAGTTTGCTGGGCGACGCTGTGCACCTCGACCTCGGCGCGACGCAGGGTGTACTCGCGCAGGCCGGGTGCGCCCGCGCGGCGGATGGTGAGCCGCACGAGGCTCCCGGAGGTGCCGCGCATATGGGCGATGGCGCCGGCGAGATCTGCACCAATGTCCACGCCGTCGATTCTCACGATCTCATCGCCCGCCAGGAGCCCGGCCTGCTGGGCCGGCGAGCCCTCGATCGGGCGCAGGATCCTGACCACGCCGTCGCCCGGGGCCACTTCGATCCCCACGCCGGGATAGGAGCCCATGGTCGACACGCGGATCTCGTCGAACTCCTCGCTGTCGAGGTACGCCGAATGGGGATCCAGGGCGGCGACCATGCCACGCACCGCTTTCTCCATGAGCGCGTGGTCGTCCACCTCATCGACGTACTCGCGCTTGATGCGTTCGTAGACCTCCGCGAACAGGCTCGCCTCCTCCCACGGCAAACCGTGCGCGGCGCTTCGTGCGCCGTCGCGGTGGGAGTCCTCCGGCGGGCGGTCGGCCAGTACGCCGCTGGTCGCCGCGGCGCCGAAGCCGACAATCACACCGGTGATCAACGTCGTGAGGGTGCGTGAGCGCATCAGCATGATCCGAACTCCTGTTCCGCGCTCACGGCCGCCTGCGGCCGAGCCCCTCGTACCAGCCATCGTCTGTTGATCCGTCGGCCCGCGCCGCGGACGCTGCGATCTGCTCCGGCGTGCTCGGCAGCGGCAGCTCCGTCAGCAGATCATCGAGCGGAATCGGCTTGCCGATCGCAAAGCCCTGGCCGTAGTCGACGCCGAGCTCGGCGATGCGCGCACTGATCGCCTCGGTCTCGATGTACTCGGCCACGGTGGTCACCGACATGCTGCGTGCCAGCTCGGCGATCGCGCGCACCATCGACTCCGCGCGCGCATCCTTCAGCACATCGCGCACGAAGCTGCCGTCGATCTTGAGCATGGTCACCGGCAGCTGGCGCAGGCACGAGAGCGAGGACATGCCGGTGCCGAAATCATCCAGCGCCACGCCGCAGCCCAGCCGCCGCAGCCGCTGCATCAGCGCCTCGGCGCGCGGCAGGTTGGCGACGGTAGCGTTCTCGGTCAGCTCGAAGCAGAACAGCTCCGGATCGAGGCCGCTCGAGGCGATGGTCTCGATCAGCATGTCGGCGAAGGTGTCATCGTTGAGCGACTGGCCGGAGAAATTGATGGCGAAGCCGAGCGCCTTGCCCTCGAGGATCCCGGCGCGCGGCTTGAGCGCCTCGATGACGTGGTTGATCACCCAGCGGTCGATGACCGGCATCAGCTGGAAGCGGTTGGCCGCCGACAGGAAGGTGTCCGGGCCGATGGTGCGCCCGACGTCGTCGGTCATGCGCAGCAACAGCTCGTAGTGCGGCCGCGCGCTCTCGGCGGCGGCGAACGGCAGGATCAGCTGCGCATCGAGGTGCAGGCGCCCGGCGTCGATGGCCTCGCGCAGCTGTGCGGCGATGCCGACATCGGCGTGGCGGCGCATGATGCTGGCGTCGTTCTGGTGATAGACCTCGACGCGGTTGCGGCCGCGGTCCTTGGCCGCCTTGCAGGCGGTCTCGGCGGCGGCCAGCAGGTGCGCCAGCTCGGCGTTGGCCGAGTCGAGCGGAGCGACGCCGACGCTGATCGAGACCGGCAGGCGCGTCTCGCCCTGCGCGAGGTTGAGCTTGCCGGAGCCCTCGCGCAGCGATTCGGCGAAGCGCTCGGCATCGCGCACGCGCGCCGGCAGCATGACCGCGAAGCGATCGCCGGAGATGCGCGCGCCGAACGCCCCGGGCGGCAGGCGCTGGCGGATGAGCTCGCCGAGCTGCGACAGGAGCGCATCGCCCACGTGCATGCCGGACTTCTCGTTGATGGCGTGCAGCTGGTCGACGTTGATGTAGAGCGCGCTCCAGGGCTGCGCGGCCTTGACGTCCGCGATGATCGCGCGCACCCGCCGCTCGAGCGCTGCGCGCGTGTAGAGCCCGCTCAAGGCGTCGTAGCTGCTCTCGATGGCGCCGATCGCCTTGCGGGCGAGGATCTCGGCGATGTGCGCGTCGCGCTCGGTGAATTCCTCCGCGGTCGGCTCGCGCAGCAGCGCGAGCACACCGATCGGGCGGCCGGCGCGCGAGCGCAGCGAGCAGCACAGCACCCGGTAGGGAAAGGCCTCGGGGCTGGCGGCCGAGACCGTCTCGTTGAGAATGAGCGGCGCCCGCTGTCCCTGTGCCAGCGACAGGAACCGCCGGTGGGCGCGCATCAGGAACTGGGTATCGGGTGTGCTGCCGCCCGCCGAGCGCAGCAGCATCACGCTCTTCTCCGGTACCAGCAGCGCGCCGGTCCCGGCGCGCAGGTGCTCGATGGTCTGCTGCAGCAGCTGCGGCAGCTCGTTGCCGTCGTTCTCGGCGGCGCCGTCCGCGGTGCCCTGCGCCAGCAGCAGGTTGAGATCCTTGTCGAGCCCGCCGAGGGTCTCGTTGAGCTCCTCGATGGTGGCATGCGCGATCAGGTCGCGCCGCAGGCACTCGAGCATCGGCGCGAGCAGCGAGTAGGCGAACGAGAAGTCGTGATTGCGCTTGTCGTGTCCGTCGCTCGCCTTGCACACGACGGCGACCAGGGCGAGCAGCTGCTGCGCCTCATCGCGCAGCGCGCACAGGTACACCGGGTGGTTGCCGGCGAGCAGGCGCGTCTGGCCGGCGCTGTCGGGATTGGCGCCCGCGGAAAGGAGCGCGTCATCGACGATATTCGTGAGGTCCGGCCCCACCACGGGGTCGGTGGACCACAACAGCTCGCCGGACGGCCCGAACATCGCAACGCAGGAAGCACGCGGCAGCAGCGAGCGGGTGAGCCGCACGTAGGGATCGAAGCGCGCCCCCGGCTGCCCGGGCACGTACTCGCTTTCTGGAAGCGCACTCATGCTTTTGAGTTCGCGGGCCCGACATCTGTTAAGTGCCAGTGCGCACCATTGCGCTAATCAGGTCCACGGTCCTTGCGCAAGTTGGCAAACCCGTAGGCGGCGAGCGCGTGAGACCGGCCGCACAGTGCAAAACATTGACCGCAATCACATCTGCCCGCGGTCCGGGCGCGGCGCTGGCAGGGTGAGGGCGGGGTGGCTGCGCGGGGACGGCGCGCCCTTAGCGGGTCGGCGCGTGCGGTAATCGGCCGCTTCGGCAGCGAGTCAGCGACGCAGGATCAGGGTTCGGGGGCCTTGAACCACGGGCGCGGGTCGACCGGCTTGCCGGCCTTGCGGATCTCGAAGTAGAGCTCCGGCCGGGGACTGCCGCCGCTGTCGCCGGCCGCCGCCAAAGTGTCGCCCGCCTCGACGTGCTCGCCGGCGGCCTTGTAGAGACGCTCGTTGTGCCCGTAGAGGCTCAGGTACCCGTCGCCGTGGTCCACAATGGTGAGCAGCCCCAAGCCCGGCAGCCAGTCGGCGTAGATGACCCGCCCCTGGCATACGGCTTTCACCGGCGCGCCGCGCTCGGTTGCCACCAGTACGCCGTCCCACTGCACGCCGCCGGCGCGCGACTCGCCGAAGCGCGCGACCAGGCGCCCGCTCACCGGCCACGCGAGCTTGCCACGCAGCCGCGTGAAGGCATCGTTGCCTTCGACCGGGAAGCGCTCCATGGCGGCGCGCAGCTCGCGCACCAGTTTCTCGAGCCCGGCCTGCTGATTGCGCAGCCGCTCGAGATTCTGCGCGCGCCCGCGCGACTGCGCCTCGAGGTTCACGAGCACGACGCTGCGCTTCGCGCGCGCCTGCTCGAGGTCGAGCAGCTGGGCGCGCTGCTGCTGCTCGAGCTCGGCCAGCCGCTCGTCCTCGGCCGCGAGCTCGGTGTCGAGCTCGCCGAGGCGCTTGACGTCGTCCTCGATGAGGTGGATCTGCCCGGCGCGCGCCCGGCCGAAGTAGCTGTAGTAGACGAACATGCGTCCAGCGAGCGCCGGGTCCTCCTGATTGAGGAGGAGCTTGAGCGGCTCCTGCCGGCCGATCAGGTAGGCGGCGCGCAGTTGGCCGGCGAGCGCCGCGCGGTTCTCATCGACCTGCGTCTCGCGCGCGCGCTTCTCGGCCGCGAGCGCCGCACGGCGCGCCGCGCCTTCCGCCCGCTGGCGCCGCACGTCGGCTAGGGTTTCGCGTGCCTTGCCCACCGAGAGCTCGGCGCTGCGCAGCTCGCGGGTCAGCCGGTCGCGCTCCACCTGCTCGGCGCTCACTTCGCGGGTGACGCGCTCGATTTCGGACTTGACCGCCTGCAGCTGCTCCTCGGCCTTGCGGGCGTCCGCCTCCGGGTGAGGCGGCGCGCCCGGCAGCGCGCCAGCGCGCAGCAGGGCGAGGAGGACCGCGACGGGCAGAGTGCCGAAACGCACCGGGGCGCTATAATGCGCGGCCTTTTTCGCCCCCGGCCTACCCGCCTTGATCATGGACCGCATCCTCGAATTCATCAGCCATCACCCCGGGCTCGCCGCTACGACCGGGGTGCTGCTGGCCATCGTGCTTGTATACGAGATGCGCGCCCGCTCGGAAAGCGTTTCCTCGGTATCGCCGCAGGAGCTCATTCGCCTCATGAACCAGGGCGCGCTGTTGCTCGACCTGCGCCCGCCGGAGCAGTACCAGGCCGGCCACGTCACCGGGGCCCGGCAGATGAGCGGCGATCAGATCCTCAAGGCCGCCGACACGCTGAAGAAGCACAGGGAGAAGGCGGTCGTGGTGTACGACGACAGCGGCTCGCTCGGAGCGGCGGCGGTGCGGCAGCTTGCCGCCCAGGGCTTCACCCGGGTGTTCGCGCTGCGCGGCGGACTGGCCGCCTGGCGCGCCGACAACCTGCCCGTGTCGCGCGCCTGAGGTGGCGGGGTACCCGTGACCGCGCCGAAGGTGCTCATGTACGTCACAGACTGGTGTCCCTACTGCGCGCGCGCCCGCAGCCTCCTTGCGAGCAAGGGTGTCGCGTTCGAGGAGATCGATATCGATGCGGTGGCCGGCGCGCGCGAGGAGATGATGGCACGCGGCGGCCACGACAGCGTGCCGCAGATATTCATCGGCGACCAGCACGTCGGCGGGTCCGACGAGCTGCAGGCGCTCGATGCGGCCGGCCGCCTGGATTCAATGTTGAAATAACCGGAGCCTCTTAAGATCATGGCGAATGAAACAGCCGGCGCAGTGCCGGTTCCCGCGATGGCGGACGAAACCGGCGTGGTGCTCGCGCTGCAGAACGTGTATCTCAAGGACTGCTCGTACGAGTCGCCCAACGGGCCGCGCCTCGACGGCACCTGGAACCCGCAGATCAACCTCGACCTGCAGACCGGCTCCACCGCGCTCGGTCCCGACGTGCGCGAGGTGGTGCTCACCGTCACCGCGTCCGCCAAGCTCGGCGAGGTGACCATCTTCCTGGTGGAGGTGAAGCAGGCGGGACTGTTCGTCATCCGCAATCTCGGCGAGGCGGATCTCAAGCGCGCCATCAACACCGTGTGTGCGGGCACGCTGTTCCCGTATGCGCGCTGTGCGATCTCACAGCTCGTGAGCCAGGGCGGCTTCCCGCAGTTCCTGCTGCCGCCGGTGAACTTCGAGGCTCTGTACGCCAACCAGACGGAGCAGCCGGCCGTCACCAACTGAGGCCGGACGACGCAGCGGCAGGACCTCGCGGATGAAGCGGCCATGAGCGCACCGGATCGGCCGGTGGTTGTGCTCGGTGCGGGCTCCTGGGGCACCGCGCTCGCCATCCACTTTGCCCGCAGCGGCCGGCCGGTGCGGCTGTGGGGCCGCGACCGCGCGCAGCTCGCCACCATGGCGGCGAGCCGCCGCAACGAGCGTTATCTCGCCGAGGTGCCCTTCCCGGATTCGCTGCGGGTCGAGGCCGATCTGCCCGCAGCGCTCGCCGGCGCGCTCGATGTGCTCGTGGCCGTGCCGAGCCAGGCGCTGCGCGCGCTGCTCACCTCACTCGCACCGCTGCTCGCGGCCGACATGCACGTGGCGTGGGCGACCAAGGGGTTCGAGCAGGACAGCCTCAAGCTCCCGCACCAGGTGGCTCGTGAAGTGCTGGGTGCGCAGCGGCGCACCGCCGTGCTTTCAGGTCCCACGTTCGCGCGCGAGGTGGGCGCAGGGCTGCCGACCGCCATGACCGTCGCCTCGCCCGATGCCACCTATGCGCGGGCGCTGGCCGGCGAGCTGTCGGCAGCGAATTTCCGCGCCTACAGCTCGACCGACATCATGGGAGTGGAGATCGGCGGGGCCGTGAAGAACGTGCTGGCGGTCGGGGCGGGATTGTCCGACGGGCTGGGGTTCGGGGCCAACACGCGCGTGGCGCTCATCACGCGGGGGCTCAAGGAGATGACGCGCCTCGGCGTCGCGCTCGGCGCGCAGGCCGATACCTTCATGGGCCTCGCCGGCCTCGGCGACCTCGTGCTCACCTGCACCGACGATCAATCGCGCAACCGGCGCTTCGGGCTGCTGCTCGCCGCCGGCGCCAGCCCGCCTGCCGCGCTCGCCGAGATCGCGCAGGCGGTGGAGGGCTACAGTGCGGCGCGCTCGGTTCTCGCGGTAGCGGCGCGTGCCGGGGTGGAGATGCCGCTGTGCACCATGGTGTACCGCGTGCTCCACGAACGCCTGCCGGCGCAGGAGGCGGTGCGCGCCCTGATGAGCCGGCCGATCAAGGCGGAAGCCGAGTAGGTGCCGGTGGCGGCGCTCATCGCCTGGATGCTGCTCGCGCGGCTCGAGCGCTAATCGCGCGGCGCCGGCGCATCGCTCTCCGGCGCGAGGCCGGCAGCGCGCTGGTGCTCGCCCAGCAGCCATTTCTCGGCGGCCTCGACGGTCGTGAACACCCGCACGGGAAAGCCACGGTTGACCGCCACGTTCTCTGCAAACTGCATGGTGTCGCCGCTCGCGTTGACGTCGACGTAGGCGAGCGACTTGAGCGTACCCAAGTAGCGCATGCTTCCGGCCGCCGCCAGGCTGAACACGTCGAGGGTCCCTAGCCGCGGACCCTGCAGGCGCTCCTCGATCAGCACCCGCGCACAATTGCGCGCCTCACACAAGCGCACGATTTCGTCCATGTAGCGCGCGACCGTGTCGCGGCTGTTCTCGCCGGTGACCTCGACGTGCAGGTACGTCGGCTTCGCGCTGATCGCCAGTTGATAGCTCACGCCCGTCTGCCTCCGGCGGCCGGCATGGGAAGTCGCAGTGGGGAAACGCTCCAGCTCACGGTCAGGTCTCTGCGGCGCGGCCAACCAACGGGCAACAAAAAACCACAATCCGACTGAGGAAACAACCCCCGGACGGGCGGGTGTTTTCGTTCCCAGGGCTCGACGGCTTCGCGGACGATGCGCGACAGCGGGTGCGGCTCGCGCGCCGGCTGCGTCAGGGCCGGCGCGCGCGCAACCGCTGCTCGACGGTTTGCGCGAGAGTGCGCGGGGCGGCGAGACAGTAGCTGAGCTCGAGAATGTTCTCGACCTCGCGCCAGTCGATGCCGCCCTGGTCGAGCCGCAGCCCGAACCAGCCGCGCGCCCCGATGTAGGCCGGCAGGTAGAAGCGCTGCGGGTCGGAGCGGGCGCGGTCGACGTTGTCGCCGAGCTCGGACTTGCAGCACACCGAGACGATGCCGTCGCCGTGATGATTGTTGAGGAAGTAGGCGAACACCTTGCCGCGCACCCGGAAATCGGCGTGATCGCCGCGCAGCGCGCGCACCGCCTCGGGCAGCGCACCGCACAGGGCGGTGATTCTCGTCAGCCGGAAGTCTTCGGCAGCGGCGGCCATGCGACTACCTGGCGTAGCGGTCGGCGCCGACGAAATGCAGCGACACGTACGGCTTATCGCCCACCACCCAGCTGTCGTGCGGCACGGGCGGTATATAGAAGAGCTCACCGGCGCGCAGCTCGATCACCGTGCCGTCATCGAACGCCGCGGTCGCCGCCCCCGAGAGCACCAGACCCACGTGCTCGACGGAGCAGCGCGTGAGCGCGAGGCCCGGCCCCACGTGCTGCGACCACTTCCACCCGGGCTGATAGGTGGCGCGACCGACCGTGATGCCGCCGATATGCACCAGCTCGAAGGTGCCGTACTCGAGCCGGCGCGTCTCGTCCGGCGCTTCAAAGCGTTTGAGAATCACTCCGACATCGGCCATGGCGCTGTCCCTCTCACGGTTGTCCGGCGCGCGCTCGAATGTACGACAGTCAGGCCGCGCCGGCACCTTCACTCGAGCTTGCGCAGCTCACCGACCGTGGCCGGCTTGTGTTGCGGCGAGCCGGCGCCGGGCTCGGGGGTCGCGCCGGCCGCTGTGGCCAGCGGCGCGCCGATCCTGCGCAGCGTCCAACCCGCGAGCTTCATCGAGTCGGGAAGCTGGACCGGCGGCTGCGAATTGTCCACATCGCCGGCAAAGACCGTGGTCGATGCGCGTCCGCGATCGGAGCAGGTGAACGTCAGCCGAAAGCTCGTCGAGGCATCCGCGGCCGGTGTGCTCACCGTACCCTCGACGCTCCACGGCGCGTCGTACTCACCGGTCGCGGTGGCGGTCGCGATCCGAATCCGCCTGGCCTTCTCTTCGAAATGCACCTGTGGAGGCGCTCCTTTGGCCGGCGGGCCATTGGGCAGCACCGCGGTCAACAGCACGATGACGAGCTGCGAATTGAGCGCCGCGACGTCCAGTGCGCCAACCGCCTTCGCGGGCGCCGCCGTGAATCCGCGCGTGAGCATCCAGCGCCCGCCGATCAGGAGAATCGTTCCGGCCGTGTGCACGGCGCCGTCGTGGAGGCTGACCGCGACGCGCGCATCGCCGTTGGCTCCGACCTCGAAGCGTGTGCTGGCTCGCTCCTGTCCCCCCACCGACTCGGTGACGCTGATGTCGTTGGGAGTCCAGGCCGCGTGGGCTTCTGCCGCCGCAGCCGCGCACGCAGGTCCCGTCGCAGAAGCGAACAGGGTGGCAGCGACGAGCACAGCGAGTGCCGGCGGGCGCCGACGCCGGCAGGCGACTGCGCGGCTGCTCGTCGGGCTGCGGCCGCGCGGCAGGGGAGCTCGATGGCGCACGGGTTCAGCCCGGTCTCGGCTGCCTCACAGGAACTTCCATTTCACCACGAGCGCGACCAGCGTGGGCACACCAAACACGAGCAGAAAGATGGGCAGCTCGTCGCTGATCGTATAACCCGCCTTCGCTACGCCAACCCATAGGTTAGTGCCCGCGATGGCGAGCCACAGCGAGATGAACGCAATCGTCGCGAGCTGCGTGGCGCCGGGGTAGCTGACGGCGAACAGCCGGCCGAGCAGCAGGCACGCCGCCAGCAGCAGCAAGCCTACGACCAGGAACAGTAACGTGCGCATCATCGTCTCCAGCGCACAATGTCCCCCAAGCGCCGGCCGCGCGCAACCACCTGTGCGGTACGCCCGCCGGCGCGGCTGTTAGGTTTCGCTGCGGTGTTGTGCCGTGCAACAGAGGGCGTATAGTCTGCGTCGCGAAAATAACTCATGCTGCCGTTGAGCAGCTGTCGTTCCACACAGGGGAGAGCCAGATGAAGAAGCCGATTCTGCTGCTGCTCGCAGCAGCGCTGTCGATGTCGACCTCACTGACCCGCGCCCAGGAGGAGCATGCCTACACCGAAGGACCGGTCCTCGTCGTAGCGTTCGTTCGCACCCAGCCCGGCATGTTCGAAGAGTACCTGCGCTATCTCGACACCACCTACAAGCAGGTCATGGAGACCTCCAAGAAGCAGGGAGTCATCGTCGACTATGCCGTCTATTCCGCCCGGCCGCGCGGTCCACAGGACGCCGACGTGATCCTGACCGTGACGTACACGAACATGGCGGCGTTCGACGGTCTGCAGGCGCGCGCCGATCCGATCGGCAAGCAGGTGTTCGGGTCACTGGCCAAAGCGGCGTCCGCCTCTGCGGATCGGAGCAAGTTGCGCCAGGACCTCGGCAGTCAGCTGGTGCGTCAGCTGATTCTGAAATAGCGGTCGCCCGCCCTGTTACGGCGCGCTCCAGGCCCTGACATGGGCGGGGCGAAGCTCGCCGCTCTGCAGTACCCGCACCATCTGCTGCCAGTTGGCAACGAAGTGCTGCGCACGCTCGTGGCCGAGCCGCTTCTCCATGAGCGGGAACCACTCGCCCTTCATGGACGCGAGCTCGTCTTCCGCGAGAGCGCGGTACCAGTCGGCGTGGTCGGTGACCTCGACGTCGGTGAATCCGGCGACGCGCAGCGCCTGCGCGGTATTCTCCGCGGAGGCGAGGTTGTAGGTGATGCCTTCGAGCCGGAAGAATTCCAGCATCTGCGCAGAGTACGCACCGCCGCCGCCGCGCAGCCAGTCGCCGGCGACGAACAGCCCGCGCGACATCAGCACACGGCGGATCTCCGCAAACAACGCCGGCTTGTCCGGAATCTGAACCAGCGAGTCCTTGGAAAACACGACGTCGAAGCTGGCATCCCCGAACGGCAGCGGCCCGGGACTGACCTGTTGGAACTCGATCCGGTCGTCGAGTGCCTGCCGCGCCACGCGCACCCGTGCCTGGGCGATCAGATCCGGCTCGAGGTCGATGCCGAGCACGCGCGCGGCGCCGTGTTGCTGCACGAGCAACAGGTCGACGCCCCCGAGGCCGGAACCGATGTCGAGTACGCTGCGACCGCGGATGTCGAGTCCTTCGAGCACGCGGGCCACTTCCTGCGCACCGCCCGGGGAAAGGAAACCCTCGCCCCACACGAGCTGCAGCATCACCTGCAGGCCCTCGTCGTACTCGCCGATCTCGCCCGGCCGATCGATCCTGACGGTCATGAGCGTCCCTTAATTGTCAGCTCCGTCGCCCGACCTTGATGGCCGGTGCCACGGCACGCGGCGCATCATGCGGCGCGCTCCGCCGCAAGCCGCGTCCATGCGCCGACCAGTCTCGGCAGGAAGATGACCCGCTCGTTGGCGAGCGCATCATCGCGCAGACGGTCGGCCAGAGTGTCGATGCCGATATCGGTGACGTTCGCCGCTGCGCTGCGTTCGATCACCGGCAAGAGGCTCCTGAGTACTCGCGTGATGTACTCGTACCCGGCTGCGGCCGGCCCGCATACGACGAGCGTCGCTGCGGTCATGGTCGGGGCCGGGAGCCCCGCGCGCAGAAAGGTCGTGTAGAGCTTCGTGCCCATGTCGAGCTCGGCGCCGCCGGCGATGAACCCTCCGAGAATCCAGCGGCGCACCTGCAGGAACAGCTCCGATGCCGGCACCTGCGACGTCTGCGACATGTCGAATTCCTGCAGCGCGACGATGCCGGCCGACTTGAGATGCCGCGCCAGGCGCCGCAGTACCGCGGCCGGTTCCGGGAGATAGAGCATCACCAGGCGCCCGACGATGGCATCGAAGCGTTGCGCGGTCTCGAAGGTGGCGAGGTCGGCCTGCTCGAAGCGTGCGTTCGTCACTCCCAGTGCTGCGAGGCGGCGCCGCGCCGTTTCGATCGACGATGCCGCCCGGTCGATGCCGAGCACCGCACCGCCGCTGCCCACGAGCTTCGCCGCAAGCAGCGACACATCGCCGACGCCACAACCGATGTCGAGCACCTGCATACCGTGCCCGAGCCCCGCGCGCCGCAGCACGTCCTCGGTGAGGCCCTCGAGCAGTGCGCCCTGGTCAGCCAGGCGCCGAGCCTCCTGCTCGGAATAACCCAGCGGGTAGTCTTGCGAGTCGCTCATCCCCACCTCCGAGGACGCCGGGTCGCAGGCGACGGAAGCTAAATGAGCCATCGCGACACCCGTGCCGGATACGCCTCCCATTCTGCTCCGAAGCGGTGCGCGGCCCAAGGTTCTTCCGCCAGCAGTACGCGCACATGCACCGCGCACAGCACGCCAATCGCATAGATGAGAAGCGCGCGTGCGGCGAGCGCGCGAACGAGCATTCGCTAAAGGATCCGCGCGTAGCAGTAAACGTCCTGCGGCTCCGGCGCCCCGAGGTTGGGAAACACCACGTGCTGGCGCAGAACCCCCTCGCGAGAAAATCCGCAGCGCTCGAGAACCCGTAGCGACTTCTCGTGCCTGACGTGACAGAGCGCGTACAGCCGTCGCACGGCCACCGCCGCAGCAATGTTGCTGACCGCGGTGAGGGCCTCCGAAGCAAAACCTGAGCCCCAGGCCTCCTTCGCCAACACGAATCCCGTCGCTGCGCGCCAGGCGGTTTCAAAGGCGAGTCCGGTCGAGCCGAGTAGGGCGCCGTCGCCTTGCGAGGTGATGAGCAGGGGCCCGACCGGCCACTTCGCCCATTCGGCTTGCGAAAAGTCGAGGAACGCCCGGGTATCCTCGACGCTCAGGTGCCGCGGCCACCCGACCCATCGGGTTACTTCGGGGTCCGACCCGATGCGCCGGAACAGTTCCGCAGCGTCAGCCGGGCCTGGCGGGCGCAACACCAACCGCGGCGTTCGATAGAGCGAGGGATCGAGCATACCGCTGAGCACCGGATCAGGGCCTTTTCTCCGGGCGCTTCATGGGGACTGCTGGCGCGGACGGCGTGATCATGCCGCAGGCCCTGGCAGCGATCCGCTCGAGACGACCTTTGCCAGCGGCGTCCACCGTTTCTCGCGTCTGACAACGCGTTCACCCGAGCTCTCGGAACTGTAGTCCGCCGGTGCGGCAACGGGCAGCTGCTGCGGAACCGGCGTCATCGCCAGCGCATTGATAATCCCGAAGCCGCGGCCAGCGGTCTCAAGCTGCGCACCGATGTAGACCCCGCAACGCCGGCACACGAGGAAGTCAGCGGTCCTCAGGCCGAATCGATAGCGCTGCAGCGAACCGATTTCGTCGACGCGAAACGTCAGCCGTCCGCCGGGATCGGATGTCGTGAGTGCCCCGTGTGCACGACAAAATCGGCACTGGCAGGCGCGAACACTCCACTGCTCCACCGATAACGCGGTCTGAAAAGAAAAGCCGAGCGCCCCGCAATGACAGCCGCCCGGAAAGTTCACTTTCTAGCCGCCCGCGCCGGCCGTGCCACCCGTGAGACCCCGGTACTCGAGCAGCGGGCCGATCTCGGGTCCGCTGCCGTAGAAGCGCCGAAACAGATCGAGCGGCTCCGCGGAACGTCCGCGTGACAGAACCTGCTTGCGCAGGTAATCGCCGTTCGCGCGCGTCAGCCCGCCATGCGCGTGCAGCCACGCTCCGGTGTCGCGCGCCAGGACCTCGCTCCACAGGTACGCGTAGTACCCGGCCGAGTAGTCGCTGTTGAAGATGTGAGAGAAGTAGGGCGAATGATAGCGTGGCGGCACCGGCGGAAAGTCGACGCCCGCATCCTTCAGGGCGGTCGCCTCGAAGGTGGCGACATCAGCTGCGGCCGGTACCTGAGAGGCGTGCAGCGAGTACCAGGCAAGATCCAGCAGCGCCGCCGCGGTGTATTCGGTAGTGGCGTAGCCGACGTCAAAGCGCTGTGCGGCCAGCACCCGTGCGAGCAGCTCCTGCGGCATCGGCGCTCCGGTCTGATAGTGATGCGCGAAGTGCGCGACCACGCGCGGGTCGCGCGCCCACATCTCGTTGTACTGCGACGGATACTCGACAAAGTCCGGCGGCGTTTCCGTGCCGGAAAGCGACGGATATTCGACGTCCGAGAGCAATCCGTGGAGTGCGTGCCCGAACTCATGAAAAAGCGTCGTGACCTCGTCGAAGCTGAGGAGCACCGGTTGACCCGGCGCGGGTTTCGCGATGTTCAGATTGTTGGACACCACCGCCTTGAGTCCCAGGAGCCGTGACTGCTCCAGGTAGGCGTTCATCCAGGCCCCTCCCTGCTTGTTGTCTCGGGCGAAGTAGTCCGCGATAAGGATCCCCATCCCCTTGCCGTCGCTGTCGAACACCTCGAATACCCGCACGTCCGGCTGGTAGACCGGCAGGTCCTTGCGCTCCTTGAAGGAGAGCCCGTACAGCTCGTGCGCGGCGTAGAAAACGCCGTCCGCGACCACACGGTTGAGCTCGAAGTAAGGCGCGACCTCGGCCTGGTCGAAGTTGTAGCGTGCCTTGCGCAGCTGCTCGGCGTAGAACTGCCAATCCCACGGCTGCAGCGCGAAGGAGGCGCTGTGATGCGCTGCCGCGTCGGCATCGATCAGCTTCTGCAGCTCCATTGCGTCCGCCTTGGCGCGCGCCAGCGCCACAGGCACGATCTGCGCGAGAAGCTCGCGCGCCGCGGTGGGCGTTCCGGCGGATTCATCCTCGAGTGCGTAGGCGGCGTGGCTGTCGTATCCGAGGAGCGCCGCGCGCTCGGCGCGCAGCCGCACGATCTGGGTGAGTACAGCGGTATTGTCGGCATCGCCGCCGAAACAGCGCTGCACCGAGGCCTTGAAGATCCGCTCGCGCAGTGCACGGTTGGTCAGGTGCGCGAGCACCGGCTGCTGGGTGGTGTTCTGCAGCGTGATGAGCCACTTGCCCTTGAGGCCCCGAGCCTCGGCGGCCTGAGCCGCCGCGCTCACATCGGCCGCCGACAAGCCATCGAGATCGGTGGCGCTGTCCACGGCCACGGCGCCGTCCGCCGTCGCCTTGAGCACGTTTTGGCCGAAGCGGCTGCCGAGGCTTGCGATCTGCGCATTCAGGTCGCGCAGCCTCGCCTGTTCCTTGTCACCGAGGCGCGCTCCGGCACGCACCAGGCGCGCGTGCCAGCGTTCGAGCAGCTGCCGTGACTCGCGATCGAGCTTGAGCGCAGCACGCTTCTGGTACACCGCATCGACGCGCTGCCAGAGAGCGCGGTCGAGATTAACGGCATCCTTGTGCGCGCTACGCTTCGGCGCCATCTCGGTGTCGATCTTCTGCATTTCCGGCGTGGTGTTGTTGGTGTTGAGCTCATCGAAGATCCACCCGACGCGCAGCAGCGGCTGCCCGGAGCGGTCGAGCGCCACGATGGTGTTCCCGAAATCGGGGGGCGCGGAGTTGTGGGTGATGGCGGCGACCTCGCGCAGCTGCTCGCGCATCGCTGTCGAGAAGGCCGGCACGTAGTCCGTCACCTTGATCCGGTCAAACTGCGGCATGTGGTATGGGAGCGGACTCAGCTGCAGCAGCGGGTTCTCGCTGGTCGCGGGCGGTGCCCCCTGGGTCAACGTCGATGGCGCGATCGCGAGGATCGCGGTGAGAGCGATGCGCATGGGGTGAGCCCCTCGGCGGTGTTCAGTTCGTGCGGTTGAGCCTAGCACGGCGCTGCCGACACCCGACAGGCGCCCGACGGCCGAGTGCCGCCGGCACCGTCGTCACGGCGCGTTCCCGGTTGCGCCAAGCGCGACAAACTCACCCGTGAACCTGGCCACGACCTCACCGGCGTGCTCGAGCACTGCGGTTACGGTGACTCTCGCCTTGCCCTTGCGGGCCAACATGGTGGTGAACGGCTGCCAGCGCTCCGGGCGTTCCAGCGATGCGCGAGCGGTGAATTGCCCCGGGATCGGTTGCTGGTACTCCATGGTATTGCGCTGAATCACCAGGCGATTGGTGAGACCCGCAGCTCGCAGGCGCACGTGCAGCAGCGACCAGCTGGCGAGGATTGCGACCGCGCAGGCGCTGCCACCAAAGACAGTTTCCTGATGATTGACGTTCGGCGGGAGCGGAGCCAGCAGCGTGATTGCGCTGTCCCCAACCGAGACCACCGAGACGGCCATCGCCTTGGAAAGGGGAATGTGCTCGTGCATGTACTGCTCAAGCTCGGCTGCCAGCACTGCTCGTCTCCTTAGTTAGTCGCCTGATGGCGAATCTGAGGCGCCGCCGGCACGGGCCCGATCAGACCGCCGGCGCTTAGAAGAAGTACCCACGCGCCAGGGCTGTCGCGGCAAACACCATCAAGATGACGAGTCCGGCTTGCAGGGAACTTATGCGGGCAAGCGTCGCTGCGGCGGTCGTGTCTACCGATACTCCACGCCGTACCTTGATGCGCCAGCGAATGAGCGTCGTCATCGGCCAGACCTCGAGAACCA
Source organism: Steroidobacteraceae bacterium (assembly GCA_036008385.1). Lineage (GTDB taxonomy): Bacteria > Pseudomonadota > Gammaproteobacteria > Steroidobacterales > Steroidobacteraceae > 13-2-20CM-66-19. The sequence goes on along the minus strand of DASYNX010000025.1, from coordinate 9,294 downwards.
GAATGACAACAAGCAAACCCATTTTGACGTAGAAGACCCGGTCATGGAGATAGTACGGGGTACCCTTCTCGAAGCCGCCGAAAGCACGCAGCAGCCCTGTGGCGATCCACAGGATGGCAGCCAGGCCCCAGAGGTTGTCGGCGACGAAGACCCGGGGTAGATCAGCCGCTCCCCGGGTCCGCTGCAGGGCACGACTCCGGGCCCAGACCGCGCCCAGGCCGAGGGGCAGCACGAGGAGGTGAAGGGTCGCGAGCAACCAACGGAGCAGCATATGTATGTCCGCCGCCTATCGAGAACGGGAGCGCTCGAGCCGACTCAAGGTGCACCCCAGATTCATCACAACTATGCCATTTCCGGGCATCGCCATCAGAGTTCATGCACGTACACGATAAAGCCAAGATGCCTGGCGACCTTGTCATACAGCGCGCGTCCGGCTTTGTTTGTGGCATGTGTGAGCCAGTAGACGCGAGAACTGCCCGCGTTCCGGGCCGCTTCGTACACAGCCTCAATCAGGCGCCGCCCGACTCCGCGACCACGCTCGTGCTCGGCAGTGAAGAGATCCTGCAGATAGCAGATATCGTGTAATCGGGTTGTGCTGCGATGAAAGATATAGTGTGTGAAGCCAAGCAGATGCCCGGACTCTTCCGCGACGAATGCATGTACCGGCTCGGAGGAGTCAAAGAACCTCTCCCAGGTTGCGTGGGTGATTTCTTCGGCAAGTGCCGTAGAACCGCTACGACCGTAGAAGGCGTTGTAACCCTCCCAGAGTGGTCGCCAACCGTCGTAGTCGGATCGCAGGATGGGCCGGATCATCAGTCGCTCGGGCATCTTCGAACGCCGTCTAACGGTGAGGTTGAGGGGCTACGCGCAGGCGCAGCGAGCGCGACCCGAGCGCACAATAGCGGAGCCCGCTCGCAACGCGCCACCTCCGGCGCGTCATGGCAGTCAGCGGCGGGCGATTGATTTCATGCGGTCTTGCCGATCGCGTCCAGGCGCTGCTGCAGCCTGATCCGATCGAGCGAGTCCAGCGGCAGGCTGGTGAAGATCTTGATCCGGTTGTCGAGCGCCTTAAAGGTCGCGCGGAAGGCGACCCATTTGTCCGCCTCCGTGCCTTCGACGGCTGCCGGATCTGGCACCGGCCAGTGTGCGGTCATGGGCTGACCGGGCCAGTAAGGACAGACCTCCCCGGCGGCGTTGTCACAGACGGTGAACACGAAGTCCAGCGGCTCTGCGCCGGGGACCGCAAATTCGTCCCAGCTCTTGCTGCGCAACCCTTCCGTCGGAACGTTCATGCGCTGGAGCAACGCGAGAGCAATGGGATGTACGGCGCCCTTGGGATGGCTGCCTGCGCTGAAGCCGCGAAATTTTCCCCGCCCCCACTGGTTGATCAGGGTTTCGGCGATGATGCTTCGCGCAGAGTTACCAGTGCAGAGGAAGAGCACATTGTAGGGTCGATCAGCCATAGTGCGCCCTAGATGTCCGCCAGGGACTTGGCCATACAGACCGCCGAGGCGGGACACAGAGATCGAAACTCCTCCGTGCCTTGAAGTGCCTCAGGAACGGCCTGCCGTGCGATCACGCGATATCCCTGGCATTCAAAGAAGCGCCTTGCCGTCAGTGTCAGCAGCGCCAGCTGCTTCACTTGAGCCGCGCGTGCGATTCGCTCGAGCTCCTGCACGATGCTGCGCCCTATGCCCGTTCCGCGTAATTCCGCGGCCACCACCACAGAGCGCAGCAACGCCGACTCCCCCACGGTTTGCAGCGCACCGGCCGCCACGATCTCATCTTCGCCATCGCAGGCGACGACGAACTGCGGGGCTGACATCGACAGGTCACTCGTCGGAAGACCGCCGGACTCAAGAAGCGCGCGAATGCTCGCGGCGTCTCGGGCGGTAGCGGCTCGCAACTGCACGGGCGGTCGCCCCTAGGCAGCTTTGGGCGAACAGCAGCTCGGTGCGCAACAGGACGCTTCGGTTCGTCGCTTTTCCTGCACAGAGCGTATCTCCTCCGTGCCGTATACGGTGCTTTCACCCGTGGTTAGAAATGTTTCCCATTGGACGCCCTGCGGGTCCTCGATCCAACTCTTCTCGCTCTGCGCGTAGCAACAGGTCGTCTCGCCTTCCTCGATCACGAGTGCCTCGGCTGTCTTCAGCCGAGCGTAGACATCCTGCAGTTCCGCGCGATCCTCGACCTGGATCCCGAGGTGGTCAACCCCGGCAGGTGCGCCGCGCTCATTTCGCTCACTGATTGCGAAGTTGACCCGCGGATCTTCGAGCATCCATTTTGCGTAGTCGGGCTTGCGTACCTTCGGCTCGGCGGCGAATAACACAGAGTAGAACCGTATGGAGGCGTCGAGATTCGTGACCGCGACGTGAACGTGCAGGCGCTTCATGCTCTCTTCCTCTGAGCTGGGGCGACGGCGAGCGGCTGACAGATTGAATCACCAGCCTCAGTCGCCAGGCTGCAGCAGTTCTCGGTGAGAAAGGCGACCAGGGCATTCATGCGCTTGAAGCTCGGACTGTAATAGAGGTTGCGCCCCTCCCGGCGACTGACCACAAGCTTCGAACGCAGCAGTTCTTTGAGATGAAAGGAAAGCGTCGGACCCGGAACGTCGAGGCGCGCGCCGAGTTCGGAAGGGGTGTACCCCTCGGGGCCACGCTTCACCAGTAAGCGGTAAACGGCGAGGCGCGCTTCCGAGGCAAGCGCGCTCAAGGCATCGATGACTTCCACCGATTTCATATTTTCAAGTATATCGAAATATCTGGGCGGTGCAACTTCCCGCTGCAACTGCCTGGTAATCGCAGCGGGGACTTAGTCGGGGCGCGGGTTCTCAGCCTCACTCGAGAGGTATCCCAATCACTGTTTCATCATCCCTTTCCGTCAGCCACAGCGAAAGACCAGCACGCGTAATACCCTGCGGTCGCTGGTCGCCGCGGCGATTGATGTAGTGCAGAAGCTCTGTTCGCGCCTCTGCAATCGCAGCGTCGAGACCCGGCAATGCCGGATTCGCCACGGCTGACCCGAAGTAGGTCACGACAAATCCCTGGGACGTTTCGTAGACGAGAGCAACAAGGGCGTCGTTTGAGGGGGTCGACGGCCCGAGGATTTTCGCCTCAGTCCGACAGGCCGCGACGTTCGCACAGAACTCAATAGAGAAGGTATGTGTCATAGCGGCGTCCAAACGAACGCATCCAACCACCCGCGCATTGCGCCTCCCTCCGACACCATCCACGCATCACGGTTTGCTCGCGCGATTGTCCGACGGCGCCACCTTTGGATCATGAATTCCCCTGACCGCTTCGAAGACGGGCCAACGCCGCTCGATCGAGTCGCGGCAAGTCGTCTGCGATTTCGAACCACGGGGACTTGAGTTCGACGAAGATGTGTCGATCCGGACGGAGCTGTGGATCATCATCCAGAGCGCCCGCGGGGACTTCAAACCACGGCGTTGCAGCTTCCGGATTCGGCATCGGTGAGCCGCAACGACCGCAGAAGTACGAGCGATACGCCGGCGCAACCTCGCGCACGGGAGCCTCATAGGCACATATCAGTTCGCGACCCGCGATGATGCGGAAATCGTCCCGGCGCACTCCGACTGTGGCAGTAAACGCCGAGCCACTGGCCTTCCTGCACCTGCTGCAATGGCACAGCTCGAACGGGCCCACCGCGCGAGTTATCTCGAACTTCACACCACCGCAAAGACAACTACCGTGGATCATCCTTGGCTCTCCTGTCCGAACTGCATAGCTTGAATCGGGCCTTTTATCAACGAAGCTGAGCGGCCGCACGATTGCGCCCGATTGAGGCGCAGCGCGCATACCGTCTTCCCGCGCCCACGGCGCAAAACCACTCGCGCATCACGGCCCCCCTAACGATCGCTAGAAACCGCGAGGCACCCACCCCGATAAGCGACTATAAGTCCGCATCCTCGATCTCCTTTCGCATCATCAGAATAGCCAGTCCGCAGAGAGGCAGCACACAGAAACACCAGGTGTTCACTTCCGCATAAAGCAGGGCAGCGAAGCCACAGCCTACCGCGAACACGACGACGCTCGTTGTCAGCCGTTGGAAACGCGCACGAGTGGCTGCAGCGAGCTCGGGTCCCAGGCCATGCAACATGTCGGCCAGGTCGAGCATCAGTTGCGTGGTCGTGCCGGTCATGATCGCTGATGGCGGCGTATGGGCCAAGTGAGTCCGATGGGTCGCGTTCTGCAAAGCCATTGCCGCGACCAACGTCATCCCCAAGACGAGAGCCGGCCATCCATCGGGATCATCGAAAGGACCCAACCAAGCAGCGAGTCCTGCGCACGCGATCAGTAGCAGGACCTGAAGTCGGACGAGGCTCGGAAACACCGGCCATCTCAGGGCCTTCAGGCGAAAAGCCAAGAGCCTCGACAGCAGTACCACGACGCAGAACATGGGCAACGCCAGCGTTTTCGTCAGCGCACCGCTGGTTCCGAATACCAGGGAGGAACCCAAGGTCACAAAGTTTCCGGTCACGTGAGCCGTGAACAGACCCTTCAACGCGAGAAAGCCGCTGGCATCCGCATAACCAGCAGTGAAGCTAAGAGCCGACGGAAGCGACCATCGCATGCGACTCACCTCCATGCAACACGGTGCTTAAACCGGCGTTTTCGCTGGAACCCTTGCGGGTAGCGTCAGCCCAGACCCGGCGCCACCGCCAACGATTGTTTGACAGCATTTCCAAATTCACTTGACAGCCTTACCGCTCGCCAGCCAAGGGACGCTGCGGTAGGTATCGGCCACCAACCAGACGCCGGTGGCGATCGCGCATGAAATGAAGAACTCCGTCCAATTCCCCTGATCCTTGGGCGTGGCGGCGACCCGTGGCACCCAGACGAGCAGGGTGATGATCCAGAGCATTGCGGCCTCGAGGTTCGTCGCGAGACGCGGAGTGATGCCGAACAGCATCCCCGCCGCGGCCGCCAGGCTGCCGGCGCCGGTCAGGTAGGTCCACCCGAGAGGGAAGTGCATCCATTTCGGCACGAGGCTCGCGGTCAGGTCGTGGTAGACGAAATGACTCAACCCGATCATGGGCAACGCCGCGATGAGCAGTAGCCGCGCAGCGCCGATCCCGCGTTTGCCAACGGCGAACTTGAGATGCCGCTGTTCCCAATCACCCGCGTGGGCCGCGAACAGGCACCAGCCCCCGGCCGAGGTGACCGCGACCTCGCCGAAGGCTTCCCAGCTCACCATGACTCGGGGGGCCAGAAGGAGTCCCGGGAGCTTGAGCAGCGCCAACCACAGCAGCAGGAAGGGCAACAGGACCCGGCAGGCGAGGATTACGGACGGACGCAGCAACAGGCCGATACCGGTCCCGAGCTCTATGACAGCACAGAGATAAATCATGGCGGGCCGGCCGGGCAGCGACTTGGGGATCGGCTCCCAGATCTCAGCAGAGTTCCCGTAGATCAAACCCATAATGCCCAGGCCGATCATCACTGCCGCGAAGACCGCGTGGCTCGCTCGGATAGACGTGCCCATGGGCCCACCTCGTAACAAGGATGACGCTAGGACGGACCTTTGACGGTGAAAGCCGACAATGCGAACACGCCAACAGCTGACGACGCTTGGATCTCAGGCCTTGGTACGGAACCTGGGGAGCCGAGCGCCGCAATGAGCTCTCGCACGCTGTCCAGAGATCACGATCACCGTTGGCCAAAGAGGCGATTCAGGCCAGCGCTCGCTTCAACTCCAAAAAACACTGCACCAACCGGCACGCGGTTTTTCACGGCTGAAGCGACTGCGCCGAGACCAGCGCCCCCGAAACCCCCGCATAGTTCAATCAGTTCCACCCCGTCTGCCACAAGCTGCCGCGCCACATCGGGCGCATCGGACAAGCTGGATATTCCGACGCACACCAGCGAGCCAATTCTGTCGATGCGCCGCTCTGCGGAAGGGTCATCCAGCGTGTATATGAAAGCCCACCTGGTCACGTGAACCTCCCCGCTGCCACTACTTCTTCGCGTTCTGGCTTGGATCGTCGGCGGGATTCACGTAGGTGATGGCGAAAGGTCCGATCATGTGGACCTGGATGGTTGCTCCCGTCTTGGTCCACGCATAGTGGTGCATAGTCGCCGGTGCCACTGCGTAGCCGCCCGCTGTCAACGTCTTGGTACGGTCCGTGTCGAGCGTATCGCCCATGCCCACGGCGAACGTCCCGGACAGGACCGTGATGTGTTCATCGGTCGGGTGCCAGTGCGGGGCGATCTTGTAGCCTGCGGGCATTTCGAAGCGCACCGTGACCAGACCCTTCGAGGCCGGGTCGCCGTCTATCACTGCGAATTTCGCGCCCGCCGGAAACACCGGTGGCGGCGGGCCCCATTTGACGGCAGCCCCGCTCGCCAGCATCTGGTGTTGCGCGCCGGTGTCTGCCGCGGCGAGACTGGTGAGGACGAAGAGCACGAGCGGGATGATGCGAAGCTCTCTCTTGTACATGGAGTTCCCCTGCGAGTTTGTCGAGACCCGCTGCGCACCCTACTCCAGGCGGGAGGCAATGCAAGTTTCTGGCGATGCTACGCCGTTTCCAACGGCGCCTGAACGATGCGATCCGCACCTTAGCCCCAACCATTGGCGTTCTTAGGAAAACCCGGGCGCTGTATTCGCACAACGCAGAAGCGTTGACCCGTAGGTGCCTGCATCACCACCCACCGCTCCAGGCGGTCTACGACCTTGGCGCCCAGCTTCTCCAGTCGGGCCACCTCGGCAGGAATGTCGTCGGTCTCTATGTCGATGTGAACGCGACTCTCGTGGTCCACGCGCTGGATCTGCACGATGGGCTCGTCGGCCGGGGTTTCCAGCATGCGGTAATTGCCGCGTGTGCCGGGGTGATTGGGGTCTACCGGTCTGCCCAGCGCCTCTGCCCAGAAGTGAGCAGCCTCGTCCACGTTGGAGGTTCTGCAATCGATCAACAGCGCGCAAAGGCGGGAATGGTGCATATCGATGTCTCAGAGTTCTACCCGAGCTAAGGTTACGTTCTTGCGATCCGTACGGACCCGGGTCACTGAACGAGCCACGGCACAGGGGGCAACCGCGGGACGCGGCACAGATCGGCTTTTTTTAAGACCGGCCGTCATTCAACGCCTTCGACAATGCGCAAATCACGATCGGCCCCGTTCGCAAGTGCGCGGAGCGCCTGCTGATATGCAGGACTATCATGCGCGGCGACGGCTTGCGCGACGCTATCAAACTCAAGGAGAGCAATGCGCTGATCAAGCCCACTTTCATAGACACGCGCGGGCAGCCCGCGCGCCAAAAAGCGGCCTCCGGCCCCTTGAAGTGCGGGGCCCGCGAGCTTGGCGTACGCGGCGAAAGCCTCTTGGTCACGTACTGAACGGTAAGCGGAAATCCAATATGCCTTAGCCATAGTTTGAGAAGTCTCCTATGTGAATGTGAAACCGACTTTAGAGTGCCGTAATGATGAGGGGCGCCAGAATTGCAGCGGTCCGAGGTTGCGGCCTAACGCTGCTTGAGCGCCGCGCGCCACCTGCGGCGCCAACCGAAGGCCCTTTATTCACAACTTCCGACGTTCTCCGGTATAACATCACGATAACCGCGCTATTAGATGCCGAAGTGTCGGAGAAGCTCCCGCACAAACAACGAGACCACCGCAATCAAAAGACCAAGAACCAGGTAAAGACTCACACCGGTAAGCCGCGGAAAGGCGATCTTGCTCAAGGAGAAGACGATCGTGGCCACTACTCCCGCTGCAATGGCTCCCACCCAGTCTGCGCGATAGCCAGTCATGCATCCCTTCTCCAAAGGGGTACCGATGACGTTGAGCCGCTGAGCATCACTGCCCACTCCAACGATCGTTAGACCGCGGCGGCAATCAATCACGTAGTAACAGTCTTCTTATCCGACGGCCATTCTGAGAACGCAAGGTAATAAATAAAAACCAAATTGACCAAGGGCAGCAGGATCAGCAAGCTGAGCCACGGCGAATATCCAACCCTCTTACAGATACGCCAGAACGGCACTACAGCGATAACTGCAACGATCAGCCAGGACGGACCCCACGCGTGATGGTACATGCAAGTTCTCCGCAAACCAGACAAGGACTCCGCCGTATCAATGTACCTTCCGTCTCGTGCCGTCAAGTCGGGGACGGCTCAATCACCGTCTAACGAAGTTGAGCGGCCGGCCACCACGGCCTGACAAGCGTCGCGAGCGCACGCTGTCTTCCAGCGCCCGCGGCGCGGAACCACCCACGCATCACGGCCCGCTCGAACATTGTTAGATCTCATACCACATACCTTCAGCCGAGCTCTCCTTCAAAATGCACCTTCGCGAGCCACAGCACCGCGAATACGAAGCACCCAACGCCGAATCCGAGCATGATGACAATCATCTGGCGAAGCCGAAGATCCCACTCTCGCCCAGAAAGGTACGCGGAAACGGCTGCCATCAGGTAAACGTATCCAACAACCGTTAGAGGAAGCAGCGCCAACACGAGAAGGGTGCGAAAGTTTCCAGCAATCCGCGGATGCAGGAGTGCGAACCAACAAATCTCTGCAACGAGGACCGCCCCGAGCCACAGGCGCCACCTTCGAAGTGCTGGAATGTCTGGAGTGAGGCGCATATTGAGATCTAACGGTGAAGTTGAGGCGTCGGACGACCACGCCTGACAGGCGCCGCAGGCGCATACTTTCTTCTCGCGCCCGCGGCGCGGAACCACCAGCCGTTCACGGCCCGCTCCAACGATTGTTAGGCGTTCTCACCCTATGTGCACCAACGCCCGTCGGGGTTCTTCATCACTGTCACCGTTTCTGTTGCCGGAGCCTTCTTCCTGAAGGCCGTCGCGAACTGAATAACAAAGTACTCCCCGTCCGGAACGCCAGGCAAGGAGCGCGCAAAGGTGACAGACGATACGGTACGCGACTTCACTGCTCTGAGAGGCGCGCGGACCTGAGACACCTTTGATACCCATTGCCATTGCTCGATGGAGTTCTGGAAATAGTCGGCTGCCGTAACCCAGCTCTGCGCATAGTCTCCAGCATCAACCAAACCAAGCCAGCTCAGGGCCGCCTTCTCCGCCATAGCCTGCGGCGCGTCCTCGCTAGAGCTTGGTGGCGATGCGATGATGAGAACCGCAAGAGCCGCGATATTGGCGAACGCCTTCATCTTAATACCTGCCTAAAAGCCACGACGCGCTGTCCTGAACGCCTAACGGTGAAGTTGAGGTTCCGCCCACAAGCGCCAGATGAGCGCCGCGGGCGCACACTGTCCCCAGGCCATCCCAGGCGCCAAACCGCCCACGCCTCACGGCCCTCC
>DASYNX010000024.1:0-2776 GCA_036008385.1 Steroidobacteraceae bacterium | reverse complement strand
GAGCAAGAACCCACAGCGCGACATGCCGATCGGGATCCTCGCAAGCCTCGTGATCTGCACGATCCTGTACGTGGTCGTCGCCCTGGTGCTCACCGGCATGGTGAGCTACAAGGAACTCGACGTCGCCGCCCCGGTAGCACTTGCGCTGGACAAGTATCGCGCGCTGCATTGGCTCGGCATACCGGTCAAGCTCGGCGCGGTGGCGGGCATGACCTCGGTCATGCTGGTGATGACCATCGCGCAGGCGCGCATCTTCTTCGCCATGGCGCGCGACGGACTGCTGCCACCAGTGTTCGGGCGGGTGCATCCGAAGTTCCGCACGCCCTCGACGGGTACGCTCGTCACCGGGGTCTGCGCCGCGATAATCGGCGGTTTGTTTAAGGTAAAGCTCCTGGCCGAACTGGTTTCGATCGGAACGCTGAGCGCATTTGTGACGGTGTGCATCGGCGTACTGGTACTGCGCCACACGCGTCCTGATCTGCCGCGCCCTTTTCGCACGCCCGCGCCTTGGTTCACCTGCCTCGCCGGCGCGCTCGTCTGCGGCGCGATGATGTTATCCCTGGGTGCGACAAACTGGTTACGGCTCGCCGCCTGGACCGTGATCGGTCTGCTGATCTACGTGTTCTACGGCTACAAACACAGCCGCGTACGAGCTGTTGCCGTCGCCGCTCCCTGATTCACCGGCTCGCGCCGCGCGCTTAAGTCCTCGGCCGCTCGTTAAGACGACGCCGCAGTGTGTTGAGTAGCTCCACGCCGACCGCGAACGCCATCGCGAAGTACAGATAACCCTTCGGGATCGGGAAGTGCAGCCCCTCGGCGATGAGCGCGAAGCCGATGAGCAGCAGGAACGCAAGCGCCAGCATCTTGATGGTCGGGTGGCGGTGGATGAATGCGCCGAGCGCCCGCGACACCAGCATCATGACGATGATGGCGACGACGATCGCCGCCACCATGACGGTGAGCTCCCGGGCGAGACCGATCGCGGTAAACACCGAGTCGAGTGAGAACACGATGTCGATGAGACCGATCTGCACGATCACCGCCGCGAAGCGGTGGCGCAGTTGCGTGCGGTTCGGATCGCGTGCCGCGCCCTCAAGCGCCTGATGCATCTCCAGCACGCTTTTCACCAGCAAAAACACGCCTCCTCCCAAAAGTACGAGGTCGCGACCGGACACCGACTGCGCCGCCACGTAGAACAGCGGTGTCGCCAGGTGCGTGATCCACACCAGAGAAAACAGCAGGCCAATGCGCGTCAGCATCGCGAGCGCCAGCCCGCTGACGCGCGCCTTGTTCTGCAGCTGCGCCGGCAGGCGCTCCACCAGGATGGAGATAAAGATGAGATTGTCGATGCCGAGAACGATCTCGAGCAGCGACAGCGTGAGAAAGGCTAGCCAGGTATGGGGGTCGCCGAGCAGCTGGGCACGTCCCGCTTAAGGCAGGTGATCGAGGGCCGCCTTCTTCACGCTCGGAAACACGTGCTCCGCGGTCAGGCCACAGTCCAGCGCGATCGCGCTCGAGATGTAGATCGAGGAGTAGGTGCCCGCAATGATGCCGATCAGCAGCGCCGCCGAGAAGCCCTTAAGCACCGGGCCGCCGAGGAACAACAGTGCCACCACCACGATCGAGGTGACAACCTTGGTCATGATCGTGCGCGACAAGGTCTGGTTGATCGACTCATCGAGCACCGTGGCCGGCGCCGAACGGCGGTTGGTCTCAAAGCGCTCCCGGATACGGTCGAACACCACCACGGTGTCGTTGAGCGAATAGCCGATGACGGCGAGGATCGCGGCCACCACCGCCAGATCAAACGGCATCTGCGTGATCGAAAAGAAGCCGATCACCAGGATCGGGTCGTGCAGCACCGCGAAGATCGCGCCGAGAGAGAGTCGCCACGTGTGGAAGCGCCAGGCGATGTAAAGAAAGATGAAGAACAGCGTGAAGAACAGCGCGTACATCGCGCTCGCCCGAAGCTCGCCGCCGACCTGCGGGCCGACGACGTCCAGCTGCACCACCTGTACGCCCGGATCGGCAGCCTTGAGTGCGCCCTCAAGACGCGCGCGCACCTCCGTGGCACTTTGTTTGGCATCTGGCGGCAGGCGGATCGCGATGTCGCGCGATGAACCAAAGTTCTGCACCTGCGGGTCGTTGAAACCGGCCGCCGTCAGCTGTGTGCGCACCGCGTCCACGTCGGTGGCGCGGCTGAAACTGACCTCGGCGTTCACCCCGCCGGTGAAGTCGATCGCAAGGTTCAGGCCGCGGGTGAAGAACGAGGCGAGCGAGACAACCATGAACACGGCCGAGAGTGCGTACCACCACTTGCGTGTGGCCATGAACGGGAAGCTGGTCTGATGACTGAAAAATTCCACGGATGATCCTTAGAGCGCAGCGCTGCGGCTAGCCGATGGCCAGACGCGCGAGTTTGCGTCGGCCGCCGTACATGAGCGTGAGCAGTGCGCGGCTGCCCATGAGGGAGGTGAACATGGAGGTCAGGATGCCGAGTGTGAGGACCACGGCAAACCCCTTGATCGGCCCGGTACCGAGCACCCACAGCACAACACCTGCGATCAGAGTCGTGATGTTCGAATCAGTGATCGCCGAGAGCGCCTTGTCGAAGCCGGAGCGGATGGCTGCCTGGGGTGAGACGCCCTTGCGGACCTCCTCGCGGATGCGCTCGTAGATCAGCACGTTCGCATCCACCGCCATACCGACTGTGAGGATGATACCGGCGATGCCCGGCAGCGAGAGCGACGCGCGCATCATCGAGAGCAGCGCCGTC
>DASYNX010000023.1:0-20808 GCA_036008385.1 Steroidobacteraceae bacterium | reverse complement strand
TTCCTGCAGCCGCGCGGCGGCACCGTGCGCCACGATGCCGTCGCCTGGGGGTACGCGCGTGCGGCTTCCGAGGCCGGCGTCGACGTCGTCGAGCACTGCGAGGTCACGGGCCTCAGGCGCGCCGGCGCACGCATCGTCGGGGTCGAGTCGACCCGCGGTTTCATCGCCGCCGACACCGTGTGTCTGGCCGTCGCCGGACACTCCTCGCGCCTTGCGGCCATGGCGGGCATAGCGCTTCCTATCGAGACGCACGTCCTGCAGGCCTTCGTCAGTGAAGCGATCAAGCCGGCGCTCGACGTGGTGCTCACCTACGGCGCCGGTCATTTCTACGTGAGCCAGTCCGACAAGGGGGGCCTCGTGTTTGGCGGCGCCATCGACGGCTACAACACCTACGCGCAGCGCGGCACGCTTCCCATGGCCGAGGAGGTGGCAGCCTCCGCCGTCACGCTGCTGCCGGGGCTGGCACGGCTCAAGGTGCTGCGCCAATGGGGCGGCGTCATGGACATGAGCATGGACGGCTCGCCCATCATCTCGAAGGTTCCGGTCGAGGGACTCATCCTCAATGGCGGCTGGTGTTATGGCGGCTTCAAGGCGATTCCGGCCGGAGGATTCACCACCGCGCACCTGATTGCGCACGGCGTGCCTCACCCGCTCGCCGCGCACCTCGATCTCGGGCGCTTTGCCGCCGGCCGCACCGTCGATGAGCGCGGCGTGGGCCCTTTCCCCTATCTGCACTGAAACCATGCTCCGCATTCCCTGCCCCTGGTGCGGCGAGCGTGACGAGATCGAGTTTCGCTACCGCGGCGACGCCACCAAAGTCAGACCGGATCCTCAGGCCGGAATCGCAGCCTTCAGCCTCTATGTCTACGAGCGCGGCAATCCCTGTGGCTGGCACGTGGAGTGGTGGCTGCACGTCGGGGGCTGCCGGTCGCTCCTCAAGGTGCTCCGCCACACTCTGACGCACGAGATCAGCTGGGTGGGCGGGCCGCAGGATCAGCCGCCCCTGCCGCCATCGGCGGACGGCTGATGCGCGGTCCCGCGCGTATCGCACCGGGGGCGCTGACGGACACCTCACGTCCGGTCGGGTTTCGCTTCGACGGCCGCCCGCTCGAGGGTCTCGCTGGTGACACCCTTGCCTCGGCGCTGCTCGCCAACGGCCGACAGCTGATCGGACGCAGTTTCAAGTACCACCGGCCGCGCGGCATCGTGACCGCGGGGCCCGAGGAACCGTGTGCGCTGGTCGATGTGATCGGCCCGCGCGGGCGCGAGCCGAACCGGCTTGCAACCACGCTCATGCTGCACGACGGACTGATCGCCGAGAGCCAGAACCGCTGGCCCTCGCTCAGGTTCGATGTCGGGGCGCTGAGCGACCGTCTCGGCCGCTTCCTGCCGGCAGGCTTCTACTACAAGACGTTCATGGCGCCGGGGTGGGCGTGGGAGCGGCTGTACGAGCCGCTCATCCGCCGCGCCGCGGGCCTCGGGCGGCTGACGCCGATCGTGCCCGCGCACGCAGACCCCGCCGAGACGGTGCACGACCACGCCGACGTGCTGATCATCGGCAGCGGCGCCGCCGGGCTTGCCGCCGCCCATCGACTGGGCGAGTGCGGTCTGCGGGTGATCCTCGCCGAGCAGGACGTCGTGCTGGGGGGCGGTGTGCTTCTCGACGCGCGCTGGAGCCCGTGGCGCACCGCGGTGTGCGCCGGCCTCGCCGCCCAGCCCACGGTACGCACGCTGCCCCGCGCCACGGTCCTCGGCGCCTACGGTCAGGGCGTGTTCGGCGCGCTCGAAGAGCTCGGGCCGCTCGAGGCCGCGCGCCACGGTGGCTTGCGCGAGCGGCTGCGAATCATCCGCGCGCGTCGTGTGCTCTTTGCTACCGGAGCGCTCGAGCGGCACATCGCCTTTCCCGGCAACGACGTCCCGGGGGTGATGCTCGCGGGCGCGGCGCTGCGCTACCTGCGCCGCTACGGCGTCGCAGCCGGCCGCCGGCCGGCGTTCTTCCTCAACACCGATGAAGCCTACGACGCGGTGTTCGCGCTCGTGGCGGCCGGAGTCGACTGCGCCGGCGTGATCGACGTGCGCGGCAGCTCGCTCGCCGCACAGCGGGCCCGGGAGCTCGGCATCGAGGTCGTCGCGGGTGCGGTGATCGCGCGCGTGCGGGGGCGCACCGGCGTGCGCGGCGTGCACGCGGTCGACGTCGACGGACATCGCCTGCGCCGGCTGACAGCCGATTGCCTGTTGATCTCGGGCGGCTACTCTCCGGCGACGGCACTGCCCGCTCAACTCGGTGCGCGCCTCACCTGGCAGGAGGCGATCGCGGCGTTCGTGCCGGACCTTGCGCCCTCGAGCGGTCAGGTGGCGGGCGCGGCGCGCGGGGTGTTCGGACTCGCCGCCGCCGCGCGCGACGGTGATGCGGTCGCGCGGGCGATCGCGGCGCAGCTCGACGCTGCGCCAGACTCCGGGTCGCCCGTGTCGTCGCAGCTCGCACTGCCGGAACTTCCGGCGGATCCTCAGGCGACACCCCTGCGCGCTCTCTGGCAGGTGCGCGCGGCCGGCAAGGCCTTCGTCGATCTGCAAAACGACGTGACCGCCGACGACGTGCGCCTGAGTGCGCGCGAGGGCTACGAGCACGTCGAGCACATGAAGCGCTTCACGACCCACGGCATGGCGGGCGACCAGGGGCGCATCGGCGGGCTCCTCGGCAGCGCGGTGCTCGCCGAAGCGCGCGGCGTGGAGCTCGCGGCGGTCGGGGTGGCGCGGCCGCGGCCGTTTACCCAGCCGCTCCCGTTCGCGGCACTCGCCGGCGGCGAGGTGCGCGAGCACTACAAGCCCCGGCGCCGCCTGCCGCTGCACGAGTGGCATGCGCAGGCCGGCGCGACCTTCGTTCCGACCGGACTGTGGCTGCGACCGCTGGTGTACGCAGCCAACTCCGGTTGGGAGGCGGTGTTGCGGGAAGCACGTGCGGTGCGCTCGCACGTCGGCATCACCGACGTCTCGACGCTCGGCAAGATCGACGTGCAGGGACCCGATGCCGCCCGCTTTCTCGACTTCATCTACGCCAACACGTTCTCGACGCTCGCCGTCGGCCGCACCCGCTACGGCATCATGCTGCGCGAGGACGGCATGATGTTCGATGACGGTACGACTGCGCGCCTGGCGGCGGACCATTTCCTGGTCACCACCACCACGGTCAACGCCGTCGCGGTGCTCGAGCACCTGGAGTTCCACCTGCAGAGCACCTGCGCGCCGCTCGACGTGCTGCTCACCGATGTCGCAGATCAGTGGGCGCAGTTCGCGGTCGCGGGTCCGCGCGCGCGCGAAGTGCTCGCGAAGCTGGCCGCAGGGATCGATCTGTCGAATCAGGCCTTCCCGTTCATGGCGGCGGCCGCCGCCACCATCGCGGGCGTCGCGGGACGGTTGTTCCGCATCTCCTTCTCGGGCGAGCTCGCCTTCGAGCTGGCGGTGCCGGCGAGCGCGGCCCGAAGTGTGTGGTCGGCCGTGCTCGAGGCCGGGGCACCGTTCGGCATCCAGCCCTACGGCCTCGATGCGCTGAACACCCTGCGCATCGAGAAGGGGCATGTGACGGGAGCGGAGCTCAACGGCAATACCAGCGCCGACGACCTGGGGATGCAGCGGCTGCTGAAGTGCGAGGGTGACTTCATCGGTCGCACCCTGGCGCAGCGCCCGGGCCTCACCCACGAGGGACGCCTGCAGCTCATCGGCGTACGGCCGATCGATCGCGGGCAGCGCCTGCGCAACGGCATGCAGCTGGTGAGCTCCGGGGCACCGCAAGCGAGTCTCGGCTACGTGACCTCCTCAACGCCATCGGTCGAGCTCGAAGGCTGGGTGGGACTGGCGCTGCTCGCCGGCGGCCGGCGCCGCATCGGCGAGCGCCTGCTCGCCACCTCGCCCCTTCATGAGGCGACCACGGAGATCGAGATCGTGAGCCCGCACATGCTCGATCCGGAGAACCGGCGTGTCCGCAGCTGAGCGCGCGTTCGCCGACAGCGGCGGCATCCGCCTCACTGTGCTCGGCGCGGACATCGTGCAGATCGCCCACCTGCGCAGCGGCGCGCAGGAGCTCGCAGGCATCGCGACCGCGAGAGGTTGGCCACTGCCCCGCTGCGGCGGCGTTACGCCCGCAGCGCGCGGCGTCGCGCTGAGCGTACGGCCGGGACGCTGGCTGCTGCTGAGCGCTCCCGGATCACCGGGGGAGGCAGCAGCCGGCTGGCAGGCCGCCTGCGCGCGCTCGGGCGTTGCGGTCGATCTGTCTTCGGCGCTCGCGGTAGTGCACGTCGCCGGGCCCGCGGTACGGGAAGTGCTGGCCCGGGGCTGCCGCCTGGACCTGGCGCCGGAGGTCTTTCGGCCCGGCGCTGCGGCTGCGACCATCATGGCGCAGGTGGGTGTGATCCTTGCGGCACTTCCCGAGGGAGTGCTGCTCCTGACACCCTCCACCACTGCGCGTCATTTCCGCGAATGGCTGAGCCTGAGCGCGCTGCCTTTCGGGCTCGTGCCACAGGCTGATGCTACTGTTGCCCTCCTGTCCGGAGACCCAGTGAAATGAAGGATTCCGCGAGGGCCGTGATCATCGGGGGCGGTGTCGTCGGCGCCAGTGTCCTCTATCACCTGGCCAAGATCGGCTGGACCGACGTGCTGCTGCTGGAGAAGAGCGAGCTCACCTCCGGCTCCACCTGGCACGCGGCCGGTGGCATGCACACCTTCAACGGCGAAGCCAACATCTCGCGGCTGCAGAAGTACACCATCGACCTGTACCGCGAGATCGAGGCCGTCTCCGGGCAGTCGTGCGGGCTGCACCCGAACGGCGGACTGATGCTCGCGGCCACCGCCGGCGAGCTCGACAGCCTGCGGCTCATCTGCTCGCGCGCCCGCTACCTCGGCATGGAGACCGAGATGATCTCGCTGAGTGAGGCGCAGAATCTCAATCCGCTGATCGACGCGAGCTACTTCATCGGCGCGCTGTGGCGCGCCGACGGCGGTCATTGCGATCCCTCCGGCACGACCAACGCCTACGTGAAGGCGGCACGCACCCTCGGCGCTTCCGTCGAGCGCTTCACCCGCGTGCTGTCGCTTGCGCAGCGCCGCGACAACTCCTGGGAAGTCGTCACCGACAAGGGCACCGTGCATGCCGAGCACGTGGTGAACTGCGCCGGTCTCTGGGCGCGCGAGGTCGGCCACATGGTCGGGATCGAGCTGCCGGTGCTGGCGATGGAGCATCACTACCTCATCACCGAGGACATCCCCGAGCTCGAGGGCCGCCCGCAGGAGATCGTCAACACCACCGATTACGACGGCGAGATCTACCTGCGGCAGGAGCGTCGCGGCGTGCTGATCGGCACGTACGAGCCGCACGGTGTCGTCTGGTCGCCGGTGCAGACGCCGGACGATTTCGCCATGCAGCTGTTGCCGGAGGATTTCGAGCGGCTCGCTCCCTACTTCGAGGTGGGCTTCCGGCATTTCCCCGCGCTCGGTCGGGTCGGCATCCGCAAGGCGGTGAACGGCCCGTTCACCTTCGCGCCCGACGGCAATCCGCTGGTGGGTCCCGTTCGGGGCGTGCGCAATTACTGGGTGGCGTGCGCCGTCATGGCGGGCTTCAGTCAGGGCGGCGGCATCGGCCTGATGCTGTCGCGCTGGATGGCGGAGAACGATCCCGGGCAGGACATCATCTCGATGGACGTGGCGCGCTTCGGCGCCTTCGCGACGCCGAAATACACCTCGGTCAAGGTGCCGGAGAACTACGCGCGCCGCTTCCGGCTGACCTATCCCAACGAGGAGCTGCCGGCCGGCCGCCCGGTGCGCCGCTCGCCCATCTACGATCGGCTGATCGCCGCCGGGGGCGTCATGGGCGCGAACTTCGGGCTCGAGAATGCGCTGTGGTTCGCCCCCGCAGGCGTGCCGCCCACCGAGACGCCGACCTATCGCCGCTCCGAGGCCTTTCCATTCGTGCGTGCCGAATGCCAGGCGGTTCGCGGCAGCGTCGGCCTCTACGAGACCACCAACTACGGCAAGTACGAGGTCACCGGGCGCGGGGCGCGGGCCTGGCTCGATCGGGTATTTGCCTGCCGCATTCCGCGCCCCGGGCGACTCGGCCTCGCCCCGATGCTCAATAGCGCCGGTCGCATCATGGGCGACCTGTCGATCGCCTGCCTCGCCGAGGATCGCTTCCTGATCGTGGGCTCGGGATTCGCCGAGGAGTTTCACCTGCGCTGGTTCTGGGCGACGCAGCCGCCTGCGGACGTGTGTGTACGGTCGGTGGCTTCCCAGCTTACCGGGGTGTCGATCGCAGGTCCGCGTGCGCGCGAGCTGGTGCAGCGGCTGGTACGCGTGGATCTTTCCCCGCAGGCCTTCCGGCTGTTCCAGGTCGCGGAGACGGCGGTGGGCTTTGCACCCTCGATCCTGACGCGCGCCGGATTCACCGGGGAGCTCGGCTACGAGATCTGGACGACCCCCGACTATTTCGTCTCGCTCTACGATGAGCTGTGGGATGCCGGGCGCGCGCTCGGCCTGGTGCACTTCGGCGGGCGCGCGCTTTCCTCGCTGCGCCTGGAGAAGGGCTACGGATCATTCAACAAGGACTTCCGCCCCGACTACACCCCCGGGGAGACCGGACTCGACCGGTTCGTCGATTTCAACAAGCCCGAGTTCACCGGTCGCAGCGCCGCACTCGCCGAGCGCGCTGCCGGACCCAAGCGCCGCTTCGTAGTGATGGAAGTGGCCGATACCGTTGCCGAGGTGATCGGCTACGAGTCGATCATGAAGGACGCCGCCGCGGTCGGCTACGTGACCTCGGGTGCTTACGGGCACTGCGTCGACCGGAGTCTCGCCGCCGGTTACGTGCCCGCATCGCTCGCGCGCGAGGGGGCACGCTTCGAGATCGACATCCTCGGCGAGATGCGCACGGCGACCGTGCATCTCACGCCGCTCTATGATCCGCAGGGGGCGCGGCTGCGGGGCTAGCGCAAACGCAAGGCGCATGCCGCTGCAATCTGTAAGATCAGTCGACATTGTCGGCACTTACGATCGTTTACTCAGATCGCTTCGAGCACGGGAATGCGGTAGAGAGAACCGCAGCAATGAATCCGGCGGCCTCGCGCCCACGGTTCGCGGGAGTCGCCTTGAGATCCTCGCTCAGCTTCCCTTTCACGGTCCGCTCCAACGCCTCGGCCGAGATGTCCTGGGGAACGCATGGCGGGGCGCTGCGGCCCTTGCCCGCTGCGATGTGCAGGCCGACGGAAATTCCCTGTGTCACACCGAGAATGTAGATGCGACAGGCGTTCTTGCTGACGTGGTCCTCACCGGCGCACAGCTGCTGCAGATCCTCCGCGGTCATCGCGGGTTGCGGCTCCGACGAGTTCGCACTGGTGAGACAAGCCCCCGTCACCATCGAGGCGATCGCAATCCACCGCATTGGCAGCGCTCCTACTCACCCGCCGTTGGCCTGCAACCTTACAGAGCTATAAGAAACCGCGAAAGGATCCCCACGGAATAGTGTCGGGCTATCTCACGCGCGAAGCGCGGGAAATCATGCGCGGCACTCTCGTCGGCCGTGTCGGAGATGGTGCGCACCACCCCAAGGCGCACCCCGTACTCCGCGCAGACCTGCGCCACCGCGGCGCCTTCCATCTCCACACACGCCACTGCCGGCAACCGCTGGCGCAGCTCCGCGAGGTCGGCGGCGTTGGCGAAGAACTTGTCGCCGCTCGCAATCAGGCCCCCGAGCACGCGCGGCGCGCGGATCCCGAAGTGCCTGAGCTGCGCCGCCGCGACGCGCGCGCCGAGATCGTGCCGTACGAAGGCCTCGGCGGCGGCGGAGAGCTGCGCGCGCAGTTGCGGGTCCGTCGCGAAGGTGGTCCTGCCGAGCAGCGGCACTTCGTAGCGCGGAAAGATCGGCGTGGCATCCAGGTCGTGCTGAATGAGCTCGGTGCCCACCACGATATCGCCGATCGCGAGCCCGTGCTGCACGGCGCCGGCGACGCCGCTGAACACCACGTGGGTGGCGCCATAAGTCGTGATCAGCTGCGTGACGGTGGCGGCGGCGGCGACCTTACCGATGCGCGAGAACACGGCCACGACTCTGCGGCGGCCGTGGAAGACTCCGGCGTGAAATTGCCGCTGTCCGATTTCCTGCGTGGTGACATCCGTCAGCGATTCGACGACGGCGGAGATCTCCTCGGGCATGGCGCTGATGAGTGCGAGCATATTGGCTCCGCGATGACAGCGCGGTCGCTGCGCCGGACAGCCGGCTGGCGCGCGCCATGGAATCATCAACCGCCGGAGTGCAGCGTGTCGATCAGGATCGACACATCGGCGTCGCTGGTCTCCCCGTGGGTGACGCAGATGCGAATGACGTCCTGGTCCTCGAAGCGCGCGAGTGACACCCAGGCGCGGCCGGATCTGAGCACGCGCTCGACCACCGCGCGCGGCTCACCCAGCGCCCGCGGCGGCAGCACGGTCAGCAGCGCGAGCGGGGAGTCATTGACCACGGTCCAGCCACGACGCTCGAGCTCGGCGCGGATACGGGCCGCCTGCGCGGCCGCGCGCTCGATCTGCGCGGCGTGCCCGGCCCATCCGGCCGTGGCGAGCGACAGGAACAGTCGCAGTCCGAGGAAGCGGCGCGACCACTGGACAGTGTTCATGTAAGGATCGAGGGAGAGCTCGTGCGAGGGCATGTAGCTCGCCGCGACCTGGAAGGTCGCGGTGAGCACGGCGGGATCGCGGATCAGGAACATGCCGCATGCCATGGTCGTCGCGAACCACTTGTGCGCATCGATGGTCGCCGAATCGGCGCGCTCGAGTCCAGCGACCGCGCCGCGCAGCCGCTCGGAGGCGATCACGGCACCACCCCAGGCGGCATCGACGTGCAGCCAGAGCCCGTGCTGGGCGGCGAGATCCGCGCACGCATTCAGCGGATCGATCATGCCGGCGTTGGTCGAACCGGCCGACGCGACGATGAGAAACGGCACGCAGCCGCTTTCGCGGTCCTGCGCGATGGCCTGCGCCAGGGCGGACGCTGACAGGCGCCCGCAGCCGTCGGTCGCCACCAGGCGAGCGGCCGAGCGGCCAATGCCCGCCTGATGCGCGATCTTGACCCAGCTGCGGTGACACTCCTTGGAGACGTAGAACACCGGCGAGCCGGAAAAGGCGCGCGCGCCTTCGGTGGCGAATCCACGATGCGCGTGCGTCAGTGCGCACAGCAGCCCCGTGTAGTTCGCTTCCGAGCCTCCGGAGGTGAAGTGGCCGCCGGCGCCCTCGGGGAAGCCCGCGCGGCGCGCCACGCTGCGGATCACGTGCGCCTCGAGCGCCACCGCGGCCGGGGAAGTTGCCGAGCTTGCGACCTGCGGATTGAACGAATTGACGACGCGGTCGGCACACTGTGCCGGGAAGGTGGGTGCGGGGTTGAACAGCCCAAAGTAGCGCGGATGCGTCAGGTGCGTGACGCCGTGCTCCAGCACCCCGATTGACCAGTCGAGCAGCTCGATGAGCGGCCGAGCCGTTGTGAAGTCAAAGCGCGCGAGCTCCGTGCGGAAAGCCTCCATGTCGAGCGTCGGCGTCGCCGGACCTGCGCGCACCCGCGCTTGAGCGCGCGCCAGGGCGCGCGTCAGGTAGTCGTCGAGCTGCTGTCGCTCGCCGTCCGCCGGGAACAACGCGGCGTCGGGCGCGCCGCTCACGCAATCGCCGCTGACAGCGGTCATGTCGCGCCCCTGCGCCCGCTCAGGCGGAGACGGCCGCGAATGCGCCCTCGAGCGCATCGCACAGCAGGTCGAGGTGCGGGCGCTCGATGGTGAGGGCCGGCGAGAGAATGATGTTCGCTCCCGACAGCCTGATCATGGCGCCGCGCTTGTAGGTCTCGCGATGAACGCGCGCGAGCTCCGGCGCGCCCGGCGGGAAGGTCGCGCGCATGCGCTTGTCCGCCACCAGCTCGACACCGGCCATCAGCCCCATCCCGCGCACATCGCCGACGATCGCGAAGCGCTTCATGGCGTGCAGCCGCTCGAGAAAGTACTGCCCCTCGCGGGCCGCACGGGCGGGAATGTCCTCGCTCTCGATGATGTCGAGGGTGGCGAGCGCCGCGGCAGCCGCGATCGGGTGCGCACCGTAGGTGTAACCGTGGTTCACGGTCCCCAACACCGGATCGGCGCCGGTGAAGGCCGCCATCACGCGCGCGGCGATCGCCGTGGCGCCGAGCGGTATGTACCCGGACGAGATGCCCTTGGCGAGACACCACAGGTCGGCCTTCACTCCCCACAGGCGCGTGCCGAACATGTGGCCGGTGCGCCCGAACCCGGTCACGACCTCGTCGGCGATCAGCAGCACGCCGTGCCGGTCGCACACCTCGCGCACCAGCGGCCAGTAGTTCGGCGGCGGCACGATCACGCCGCCGGCGCCCTGGATCGGCTCGGCGATGAAGGCGGCGACCGTGTCCGGGCCCTGAAAGACGATCTCCCGCTCGAGCAGCTCGGCGCAGATCCTGCCGAGCTCCTGCGGGTCCTGCGTGTAGGGGTTGCGATATAGCCACGGTGTATCGACATGAAAGCAGCCGGGGAGCAACGGCTCGTACGCGCGCCGAAACGGCGTGTTGCCGTTGACGCTCATGCCGCCGAAGTGGACGCCGTGATAGCCCCGGCGCAGCGAGATGAACTTGGTGCGATCGCGCTGACCGAGCACCTTCCAGTACTGACGCGCCAGCTTGAGAGCGCCCTCGACGGCATCTGATCCGCCGCTACCGAAGTGGACCGCGCCGACGCCGTCGGCTGCCATGAGATTCACCAGTCGCTGCGACAGCTCGATCGCGCGCGGATGCGTGGCGCCGCGGAAGGTGTTGTAGAACGGCAGCTCATCGAGCTGGGCGATGATCGCGTCGCGGATCTCCCGGCGGCCAAAGCCGAGGTTGGCGCACCACAACCCGCCGACGCCATCCACCAGCCGGTGTCCGTCGACGTCCCAGATGAAGCTGCCGTCGCCGCGCGCGATGATATCGGGTGGGCTCTCGCGCACCGTGCCCGGGTGGGTCATCGGGTGCACCAGGCGCACCGCGTTCTCGGCCTTCAGTTCCTCGCAGGTCATTTTGCGCATGAGGCTTTCGATCCCCTGGATGGCGGCTCGGCGGAGGTCCTGAGCGGCGCCGCGGCCGCGCGTCGCTCGAGCGCCTGTCTTCATTGATTATGCGACATTTAAGCAGAAAGGGCGGCCGCCGCGCAGCGGCACCGGTCGCGGTTTTTTCCGGCGCGACGGGTTATGTCGCCACGCCCTGCCCCGGGCGCAGCGGACCCGCGCCCCTGGGGTGCTATGATGCGGCACAAAAATAGGATCCCGCCTCGTGAGTTCATGGGGTATCCCAAGCAGAGCCTCGTACCACTGGCTGATCGCCTTCTGTGGCGGGCTGGCCTGTGGGTCGGTCGCCTCAGCCGACGCGCCGGAAGTGTTCCCGCAGCTGGGGCACTCGAATACCGTCCACTCGGTCGCCTTTTCTCCCGACGGCCGCACCCTGGCCTCGGCCGGCGAGGACGGCGCCACCAAGCTGTGGGATGTCGCCACACAGCGCGAGCTGCGTACGCTGAAGGTCGACGCCAACGGCATGAATGCCGCGAGCTTCTCGTCCGACGGAGCGACGGTCGCCGGCGGCGGGCGCGACAGCACGATCGTGGTCTGGGACGTGGTGAGCGGCCGTGAGCTGCAGGTGCTCAAGGGACATACCGGACCAGTCCTGGCCGTGACGTTCGCCCCCAACGGCCGCACGCTCGTCTCGGGCAGCGCCGATCACACGATCAAGGTGTGGGATGGGGCGAGTGGCCGCGAGCTGCGCACGCTGAGCGCGCATCACGATGCCGTGACGGCGGTGGCGTTTTCCCCGGATGGCCGCACGCTCGCTTCCGGCAGCGTCGACAAGACCATCAAGCTGTGGGACGCCGCGTCAGGACGTGAGCTGCGCACGCTCAACGGCCACAGCGACCGCGTCAGCGCCCTCGCCTTCTGCCCCGCCACCCAGATCCTCGCCTCCGCGAGCTGGGATCACACCGTGAGGCTGTGGGATCTCGCCTCCGGCCGCGAGCTGCGCACGCTCAGCGGCCACTCGAGCGAGGTGTGGTCGGTCGCCTGTGCGCCTGACGGCCGCACGATCGCCTCCGGCGGTTACGATCGCCGCATCATGATGTGGGACGCGGGCAGCGGCCGCGCGCTGCGCACCCTCGCGGGCGATGCGCGCTGGGTGGAGAGCGTCGCCTTCTCCCCCGACGGTCGCCTGCTCGCCTCCGGCGGTGCCGATCACGCGATCAAGCTGTGGGACGCAGCGAGCGGTGAGCCGCTGCACATCCTCGAAGGGCATGCGGACTTCGTTAAAGCCGTCGCCTTCTCGCGCAACGGCAAGATGCTCGTGTCCGGCAGCGCGGACCGCAGCGTGCGGCTCTGGCGGATCGCCGACGGCCGCGAGCTGCGCACCATTGCCGCCCACGACAGCTGGGTCGCCGCGGTCGTGTTCGCTCCGGACAATCACCATGTCGCTTCCCGGGGCGGTGACCAGGTGATCAAAGTCTGGGACATCGTCACCGGCCAGATGCTGCACTCCCTGCGCGCCGGCAGTGCGGTTGGCGGCAGCTTCTCGGTGGCCATCTCTCCGGACGGCCGAACGCTCGCCGCGGGCAGCGCCGGCAATCAGATCAAGCTGTGGAGCCTCAGCGACGGCAGCGAGCAGCGCACGCTCTCAGGACACACGGCTGCGGTCGAAGCGGTTGCCTTTTCTCCCGATGGTCTCACCCTGGCATCGGGCGATGAGCACGGCAGCATCAAGCTCTGGGACCTCGCCGGCGGCCACCAGCTGCGCACCCTCAGCGGCCATACGAGCTGGATCGGAGCGCTGGCCTTCTCGCCCGATGGTCACGCGCTCGCCTCGGGCGGTGGCGACAAGACCATCCGCCTGTGGGATATGGCGAGCGGCCGCGAGCTGCGCTCGCTCGCCGGCCATTCCGCTCCGGTGACCTCGGTCGCCTTCGCCCCCCGGGACGCTGTGCTGGCATCCGGTGACGAGGCCGCGGTGATCAAGCTGTGGAGCGTGGCGAGCGGCCAGGAAGTGCATACCCTTCGCGGTCATACCGACGTGGTCGAATCCGTCGCCTTCTCGCCCGATGGCCGCCTGCTCGCTTCGGCGAGCGAGGACTCGACCATCCGGCTGTGGGATCCGGCGAGCGGCGCGGAGCGGCTGCGGCTCATCGCCTTCACCGACGGCAGCTTCCTGCAGATCACCCCGCAGGGGTACTACGACTTTCAGGGCGACGCCGCCGAGGAATATCTCAACGTGCGGGTCGGGAGCGACGTCTCGGGGATCAGTGCCTATCGCGAGAAATTCTACCGGCCCGACGTGGTGCAGCTCGCCCTCGGCGGGCAGAAGCTGCCGGAGACGCTGCCGACTCTCGCGTCCGTGAAGCCGGCTCCGGACGTGGCGCTGGTCGACGTACCAGCGCAGCTCGACTCCGAGACGCTCGACCTGCGCGTGCGCATCGCCGACCGGGGCGGCGGGATCGGCGATGTGCGCACCTACGTCAACGGCAGTGCAGTGTCCGACGTCAAGGGGCGGGCACTCGAAGTGGTTGCCGCACCGAGTGCCGCAGCCGGCGCCACGAGCTCCGCTGCCGCCGCCGCTCCGAGTCGCGTGATCCGTCTGCGTCTGGTGCCCGGGAGCAACGACATACAAGTGATCGCGTTCAATTCCGACGGCTCCGTGCACTCCAATCCCGCTCACGCCACCGTGACTGCCCGCTACAGTCCCACCGGCAAGCCGCAGCTGTATGCCCTGGTGGTCGGCATCCAGGACTTCGAGAATACCAGTCTCGACCTGCGCTATTCGGTGGCCGATGCCACCGCCATAGCACAGATGCTGCAAAAGAAGGCGGCGCCGATCTACGACAAGGTCAACGTCGAGCAGCTGACCACCCAGCAGACGACCACCAAGGCGGCGCTGCAGAGCGCCTTCGCCCGTTACCGCACGATCGAGCCGGCGGACGTTTTCGTCTTCTACGTGGCGAGCCACGGCACGGTGGAAGGCGCGGACCTGAACACCCGCGAGTACTTCCTGATTCCCTCCAACGTGAGCGTCATCACCGACGAAGCCATACGGCGCGATGCTCTCAGCGAGGGCGAGCTGAAGCAGCTGATCGGCAGCATTCCGGCGACCCGCAAGCTGCTGCTGCTCGATACCTGCCACGCCGGAGCGATGGGCGATGCGATGATGGTTACCACGCGCGGCATGGAAGAGATCGCCGCCGTCAAGGTCCTGTCGGGCGCGGTGGGCAGCACCGTGCTCTCGGCCTCCACCAGTGACCAGGAAGCGCTCGAGGGCCAGGATGGACACGGACTGTTCACCTGGGTGCTGCTGCAGGGGCTCGGCGGTGAAGCCGACCTCCGCAAACACGGCTACATCAACACCTTCGATCTGGCCGACTACGTCGATGACGAAGTGCCCAGGATCGCCGAGCAGCATTTCAAGCGCAAGCAGGTGCCCAATCTGCACAACGCCGGGCAGTCGTTCGAGGTCGTCAGCAGCCGGTAGGCCAACCGAAAAGAGAAACCAACATGCCTCCGCAAATACAAGCGACGCAGCAACCGATCCACCACCGCCGTCTCGGCCTCGGACCGGCCACGCTCGCCGCGTTGCTGGCGGCTGGCGCGGCAGTGTCCCAGACGCAGACTCAGCAGAACCAGCAAACCCAGCAGAACGTCACGCCGCCCGCTCAGACGCAGCGGCCCGCGGTGACCACGCCGCCGGCGCGGGTGACGACTCCAGCCCCGGCGACCAACGCGAACCAGACCCGGAATCTGCTCAACAACCTGTTCGCCCCTTCGAGCGGCACCAACAATGCTGCGACGGGAAGGAGCACTACCACCACTCCGGCGACCAACCCGACCGCGACTGCGATTCAACGGCGCGCGCTGACCAATGGCGTGCAACCAGCGAACAACCCGACCAATGCGCCGGGCCTGCACGTCGCATCCCTCAACACCAATCAGGCTACCGCCGGGCGCGCGATCCAATCGCGCGCCTTTCTCGGTCATCCCGGTCCGCCGGGCAGCACCGAGAAGGAAACCCGCAACGGCAGCATCGTCCGCACGGCCGCCGACGGCTCGGTCATCGACGTCCGCAGCCCGCGCAACGGCATGTACATCCAGCACGGCGTGGACGGGAGCCGGCGGATCATCGTGGAGCAGCCGGACCGCTCGCGCATCTACGCGAGCTCCCGGGGCATCCAGTATGTCCAGCATCCCTACATGTTCCGCGGACGGGCCTACGACCATCGCACCTTCTATGTTCAGGGCAAGACCTCCCATCAGGTCTACCGGCCCTACAACTACGGGGGTACAACGCTGGACGTCTACGCGCCGACGCGACTCTACGAGCCCGCGATGTACCAATGGGCCACCAGCCGCTTCAATGCGCCGCAGCCCTTTTCCTGGGGCTATACGAACGGCGCCACACCCTGGTACGGCTACTACAAGGGCTACTTCACGCCCGATTCCTCCTACAGCAGCCCGAGCTCCTGGCTCACAGACTTCGTATTGGCGTCGAGTCTCATGTCCTCCTACGCGTCCGCGCCTCCCACCGCGCAGTCCTCGCCGGCCAACGCAGCTCCGGTCACCCCAGAGGTAAAGCAGAAGCTCGCGCAGGAGGTCGACCGGCAGGTCAGGCAGGAGTCCGTCGAAGCACAGGCGACCGCCCAGAATCGCGATGTGTCGCCCGGTGCGGGCAGCGTGGTGCAGGAGCTCAGCGACCGGCAGCCGCACGTGCTGGTGGTGGCTTCCGACCTCGATCTAGTCGACCCCAGCGGCCGGCGCTGCATGATCAGCGAGGGCGATGTCGTCCAGGTCACCTCCCCACCGCAGCCGAGCAGCGGTACCGCGCAGGCGGTGATCCTCTCCAGCAAGGGCGGCGTCGAGTGCGAGCGCGCCGCGCAAGTGGAGATCGCGGTCGCCGATCTGCAGGAGATGCAGAACCACATGCGCGAGACCATCGACCAGGGGTTGGCCAGCACCAACGCCGCCAAGCAGGCCAAGTCGGTGACACCGGCGTACGCGGAAGCCGCTCCGCCCCCGGACCCCAACGCCGCCCGCGAGCTCGCCCAGCAGCAGCAGATCGCCGCGGCTGCGGAAGGCTAGCGGTCGCGGCCCGACAGCGAGCCGATGACGCACGCGATCGGGCGGCGGCAGTTCCTCGCTCGGACGGGCGC
This sequence comes from Steroidobacteraceae bacterium, assembly GCA_036008385.1. GTDB lineage: Bacteria > Pseudomonadota > Gammaproteobacteria > Steroidobacterales > Steroidobacteraceae > 13-2-20CM-66-19. Next base: position 4,582 of record DASYNX010000023.1, on the reverse strand, counting down.
CGCGCTCGTCGGCGGTGCGCTCGGCAGTTGCACGCTCGGTACCCTCAATACGGCTCCGCGGAGCGCACCCGCACCCGCTCTGCAGCTCGAGCGGCTGCGTGCCAGCACCGACCGCATCACCGCCATCACGGTCTGCACCCGCCCGTTCCGCGCCCAGGGTCCGCGCCTCGACGTCGAGCCGCTGCCCGGGAAGACCATCGTTCACAACTACGGACACGGCGGCAGCGGCTGGTCGCTCTCCTGGGGATCAAGCGCGGTCGCGACGGAAAAAGCCCTGGCGACCGGCGAGCGCGCGGTCGCCGTGATCGGCTGTGGCGCCATGGGACTGACGTCGGCGCTGCTCCTGCAGCAGGCGGGCGCGCGCGTCACGGTCTATGCCAAGGAGCTGCCGCCCAACGTCCGCTCGTCGCTCGCGACCGGGCTCTGGACTCCGGACTCGCGGGTCTGCTTCGAGGAATACGCCACACCCGCCTTCAGGCAGGTCTGGGAGCGCATGGCCCGCCGCTCCTTCGCGACCTATCAGACGCTGCTCGGCCTGCCGGGGAATCCGGTCGAATTCATCGACGTCTATTTCGTCTCGGATACGACGCAGACGCCCGCCCGAGCTCTTGCGCCGAACGATCCGCGCCCGCGTTTCGCCGAGCTGCAGCGTGAGTTGATCGGGAACCTCATGACGCAGGGACAGGAGTTCGCGCCCGGCAGCCACAACCTCGGGGCGCGCTACCTCAAGCGCTACTCGCTCATGATGTTCAACCTCTCGGCTTACACACGAATGTTGATGTCCGACTTCCTCGCGAGTGGCGGAAAGATCGTGATCGAGGAGTTTCACAGCCCCGCCGACTTCACCCGGATCCGCGAGAGGACTCTCATCAACGCGACCGGCTATGGATCACGGGCGCTGTTTGGCGATCAGTCGCTCGTACCGGTCCGCGGCCAGCTGGCGCGTGTCATTCCCGAGCCTCAGATCAACTACGGCCTGATCTATCGCGACGTCGCCTTTGTCCCGCGCCGCGACGGCCTGGTGTTTCAGGTCATCGGGGAGAACGACTATTTCGGCTTCGATGACCCGAGCACGGCCCCCGATCGGGTGGAAGCGGAGCTGGCGGTGAATACGATCGCAGGACTGTTCAGGCCGGCGTCGCCCATGGCCCTTTGGTCCAATTGCCGCGACTGTCGGCCCGCCATAGCTTGAACAGCGGGGCAGCCCGCGAGACTCAAGTGAAGAACGCCAAGCCGCTCCTCCTGATCATCCTCGGCGCCGCACTATTGATCGCCGTGATGGTGGTACTTCGACGTGCCCCGCAGCCGCACGCCGGCTCGGTGGCGCCCGGTATCGCGCAGGCGACTCCGCCGACCTACGTCGGCGCCGACGCCTGCAAGTCCTGTCACGCAAGCCAATATCGGGACTGGTGGGGCTCGCATCACCAGCTGGCGATGCAGGAAGTCACCGATCAGACCGTCCTCGGAGATTTCCACGACACGACCATCGCGCACTTCGGCGTGACCTCGAAATTCTTCCGCAAGGACGGAAAGTTCTTCGTCCATACCGACGGTCCGGACGGTACGCTCAAGGACTACGAGATCACGTACACCTTCGGCGTGTATCCCCTGCAGCAATATCTCGTCGCCTTTCCCGACGGCCGGCTGCAGGCGCTGCCGCTCGCCTGGGACGCGCACCCCAAAGATCGCGGCGGGCAGCGCTGGTTCCACCTCTACCCCAAGGAGAACATCCGCGCGGGCGAGGAGCTGCACTGGACCGGTCTGCAGCAGAACTGGAATTTCATGTGTGCGGAATGTCATTCGACCGATCTGCGCAAGAACTACGACGAAGCCGGTAACACCTTCCGCACGACGTGGAAGGACATCAATGTCGCCTGCGAGGCCTGCCACGGGGCCGGGTCCGAGCACGTGAAATGGGCAGCACAGCGGAATCGCGCCCCCGGAACTGCGACGACGACGTCGAACGACGGCCTGCCGGCGCACTTCGACGACCGGCGCGGCGCGTCCTGGATTCTCGACCCGGCGACCGGTAATTCGCATCGCTCGCGCCCGCGCGCGAACACCGACGAGCTCGAGATGTGCGGCCGCTGCCACGCGCGCGCCGCCAAGATCTCCGAGGACTGGACGCCCGGCAAAGCGCTGCTGGACACCCACCGGGTGACTTTGCTCGAGGAAGGCATGTACACCGCCGACGGCCAGATGCAGGACGAGGTGTACAACTACGGCTCGTTCCTGCAGAGCAAGATGTTCGCCGCAGGGGTGACCTGCAGCGACTGCCATGACGCCCACAGCGACAAGCTGCGCGCAGCTGATCAGGAGGTCTGCGGGCTATGTCACGCGTCGACCAGGTACGCCTCGGCGCAGCATCACCATCACAAGGAACAGGCGGCCGAGAGCCGCTGCGTCGCCTGTCACATGGCGGTGCGCACCTACATGGTCGTCGATCAGCGCCACGATCACAGCTTCCGCATCCCGCGACCCGACGAGTCCGTCAAGTACGGCACGCCCAACGCTTGCAATGACTGCCACCACGACAAGCCCGCGGCCTGGGCCGCGAGCGCGGTCGAGCGCTGGTACGGCGGCGTCCATCCAGGCTATCAACGGTTCACCGCGGCACTGGTCGCGGCGCGACGGCAGCTGTTCACGGCGCAAGCGGAGCTGCTCAACCTCACCAACGACGGCACGACCCCGGCAATCGTGCGGGCGACGGCTCTCAGCGAGCTCGCAGGTTATCTCGATCCCAACTCCCTGGCCGCCGCACAGGAAGGATTGCAATCGCCCGACGCACTGGTGCGCCTCGCCGCAGTGGAGCTACTCGCCGGCACCGACACGGCGACACGCTGGGAGAGACTGGCCCCCCTGCTGCGCGATCCGGTGCGGGCGGTGCGCATCGCCGCCGCGGACGAGCTGGCCGATGCCCTGCCGGCCGATGTTGCGTCGGAATCGCTGCACGCCTTCGAGCAGGCCCTGGCCGACTACCTGGCAACGCAGAAACTCAACGCCGATCGCCCCGAAGCGCATCTCAACCTGGGCAACCTCTACGCCCGGCAACGTAGAGCGCAGGATGCCGAGGCGGAGTTCCGCCAGGCCATCAAGCTCTGGCCGGGCTTCGTGCCCGCCTACGTCAATCTCGCGGATCTCCGCCGCGCGCAGCAGCGGGACGATGAGGCCGAGCACTGGCTGATGGCGGGTTCAAAGTTCGCCCCGAACGATGCCGGCGTGCTCTTCGCACTGGGACTATTGCGCGTCCGCCAGCATCGCACCGAAGAGGCGCTGCAATTGCTGGCGCGAGCGGCCAGGCTCGCACCCGATAACGCGCACTACGCTTATGTCTATGCGGTCGGTCTCTACTCGACCGGAAAGACGGCCGAGGGACTGGCGAGCCTGCGCGCTACGCAGGCGAAGTTCCCGGGGAATCGCGACGTGCTGCTGGGACTCGCCAGCCTCACTGCCGAGACCGGTGACCTGCAGGCAGCGCGACGTTATGCGGAGAGCTTCGTTGCCATGGCCCCGGCCGACCCGCGCGGGCCGGAAATGCTGGAGCAGCTCAGGGAGCCGCATCCGGCCCAGTAACGAGAGAGTGCGCGGGGTGGCCGTCAGAGGCAGAACTACCATTTCCTGGGCAATGAGAACTGACACATGCGAACCAGAATTGCGTTGGCCGTTGCAGCTTGTCTGATCAGCGCCACGGCCCTCAGTGGCGCAGCGAACCGGGACGCAGCGAGCACGGGGGACTTCGTGCGTCTCGCCCCTGAGCAGGTGCGCTGGGAGGACGTGCCCGGAGGCTACGGCGCACAGATCGCGACCATCGCGGGCGATTCGTCCAAGCCGGGAATTTACGTGCAGCGAGTGAAATTTCCACCGCACGTGATGGACCGTCCCCATTGGCACCCGACCGATCGCTACGTCACCGTCCTGAAGGGGACGTGGTTTACCGGGACCGGTGCCAAATTCGACCCCGCGCACACCGTGCCCCTGAAGCCCGGGGGTTACATGTTCCATCCGGCCAGGGCGCTGCATTGGGACGGCTCGAACAGTGACGAGGAAGTGATCGTGCAGGTGTTCGGCGTGGGGCCCGTGGAAACGACGGCGGCGGATCCGAGCCAGCCGTTCTGGGTCAAGCTGCACTGATCGGGGGACAAGGCGTGACGGGCGTTGACCGCTCACGAACGGCTTGCAGCGAGAAAATTCTGGAGGCGCTAGGGTCGGAATCGCAGGTCGCGTCCAGGTCTTTGACTTGGCGGCATAAAGCGGCCGCTTGCTATACGACGCACCCCACTGCATACCCCGGGGACCAAACTCACCTCCTGGAGAGTAAGCGTTCGAGTAGCCGCCTCTGCTCACGCAGAACTCGCGCCAGCTCGCGAAGCAAAGGACGCGTAGCGCCCGGAGCGCCTCGCCGCGCTCGCGTCACTTCGACCCGCCGCTTTGGTTCAGCTTCTCAAATATCTCACTCATGTTGAAGCTCTGCGCCTTCTGCCGCGGCGGATAGTCCTTGAAGGTCAGTAGGAACTTACTCACGTAGGCCAGCGCGGGGATCCCCAAGAAGGAGTGGTCGAGCACCCAATCGTAATAGGTGTTC
>DASYNX010000022.1:0-22720 GCA_036008385.1 Steroidobacteraceae bacterium | reverse complement strand
CTCGGCGAACAGCTGCGCCACGTCGCGCACCGTCTGCCCCAGATTCGCCTTGGCCTGGGCGAGGGCCACCTCGCTGTCGCGCGGGTCGATCTGCACCAGTACCTGGCCGTGATGCACGAACTGCGTCTCGTCGGTGTTGATCGCGATCACGGTGCCGGCGACCTGCGGCGTGAGCCGCACCAGGTTGCCGTTGACGTAGGCATCGTCGGTCGTGACGTGACCACGCTCGAACACCAGGTAGTAGAGCCCCCAGCCTGCGAGCGCGATGAGCGCCACGGCCAGAATGATGAGCGGACGCCGGCTGGATGGCGGCGCCGCAGGCGGCGCCGGCTGCGCCGCGGTGTCCCTGGCAGGCTGCGCGGCGGTGTCCCTGGCCGGCTGCGCGGCGGTGTCCCTGGGGTCATTCATGCTGCTCTCCTGAGTTGCCGTGCGGATCCTGCCGGCTGGCAGCGGCGAGCGCCGCCGGATCGCGCGGAGCGTTCCACCAGCCGCCGCCGAGTGCGCGCAACAATTCCGCGGTATCCGTGAAGCGCTGCACGTCCGCCTGGACCTGGGTGAGCGCGGCTTGCTGGTACTGCTGCTCGGCGGTGAGCACCTGCAGCTCGGTGTATTTGCCGGCGCGGTACTGCGCCAGGGCTAGGTCGCGGTCCGCCGCTGCCGCAGCGAGCGCCTCGCTGTGCGCGGCGTAGCCGGCCGCATCGTGCTCGAGCGCATTGAGGGCGTTGGCGACCTCGACGAACGCGCCGATGACGGTCGAGCGGTAGGCCGCGCGCGCCTGCCGATAACGCTCCTCGGCCTCGTGCTGGCGTGCGGCGAGCGTGCCGCCGTGGAACAGCGGTGCGGTGGCGTTCACGCCCACCGACCAGATGCCGCCCGCGTGCGTCAGGAAGTCGCTGAGTGCGCTCGTCTGCTGGGCGTATTGGGCCGAGAGACTGAGCGCCGGCAGACGCGCGGCCTCGGCAACTCCGATGGCGGCGCTCGCCTGGTGCAGGGTGTCCTCGGCCGCCAGCACGTCAGGACGCTGGCGCACCAGCGTCGCGGGCAGCGACAGCGGCAATTGCGCCGGCAGCGTGAAGTCGCGTAGCGACAGCGCCGGCGGCGTGAATTCGTCCGGTGTCTCCCCGCACAGCTTCGCCAGTGCATTGCGGTAGGCGTCGCGCTGCTGCTCGAGCGCCGGCAGCGTCGCCCGCAGGTTTTCGAGCTGCGCCCGCGCCTGCAGCGTGTCGCTGCGGATGATCTTGCCCGCGTTTTCCAGCGTGAGTGTCAGCTGGTACTGTGACTCGAGCTCATCGACCAGCGCCTGGGTCACCTCGATCTGTGCCAGCGTCGCGGCATAGTCAAACGCCGTGATCACGGTCTGATCGACCAGCGTCACGTAGGTGTTCAGTACCTGGTCACGCACCGCGGCGGTCGCCGCCTGCTGCGACTCGATCTGGCGGCGCGTGCCCCCGAAGAGATCGAGGTTGTACGCGAGCGCAGGCCCGAGCTCGAAGCGGTTGCCGGTGACCTGGAGGGTGTTGACCGGGGAGTAAAGATAGCTGCCGTTGATGCGCGCCCGGCCGATTTCCCCGGTGGCGTCGATCTGTGGGAGCGCCGTGCCGGCGACCGCACGCAGCTCGTACTGCGCGGCGAGCAGGCCGTGGCGCGCGGCCTCGAGATCCGGGTTGTGGGCGAGCGCGCTGCGCACCAGTCGGTCGAGCTCGGCGGATTCGAACAGCCGGTACCAGTCGTCGGCGGCGTCGCCGCCGAGAGTGACGCCGCGCGCCGCGCTCGGGGCGGGGGCGGATTTTGCATAGCCGGTCCTTGGCGCGGCGGGGCGCACGAAGTCGGGCCCGAGGGTGCAGCTGCCGGTCAGGACGCTCGCGAGCACTGCCACCGCGGCGCCGCTGCGCCGGCTCATGCCGCAGCTCCCGGGCGGGCGGCGCGGCGCGTCCGGCGGGCGCTGGCGCGCGCCGGCGGTGCGGCGGTCGGCGCCGCGGCAGCGGCCGTCTGCAGGTGCTGCAGCATGCGCTGCAGCAGCCTGATGAGCGTCTCAATCTCCGCCTCGGAATAGGGCCCGACCAGCTCGTTGAGCAGCTCGACGATCATGCGCTTCGCGCTCTGTGCCTCGCGGCGGCCGGCGGGTGTGATCGCGATCTCGACCGCGCGACGGTCGCGGCGGCTGCGGTCGCGCCGCACGAAGCCACGCCGCTCGAGCTCGTCGACCACCCGGGTGAGGGCGCCCATGTCGTGGCCGAGCTCGGCACTCAGCTGCGTCGCCGAGATGTGCGAGCGCTGAGTGCTCAGCCAGATGAGCGCCTGCCATTCCGTTAAGGAGACCGAGGTACCCTCGAAGCGCCGCTCCGCGATCTGCGTCATGAGCTGCCCGCAGCGCTTCACCAGGAAGCCGATGCTGTTGCTGCGATCGAGGGTTGCAACGGTGTAGTAGGGCTTGACCATGGTGGCTCCTCGGGGAGATGATTGCCTTAACGATATTTGCCGACACAAGTATTGTCAAGCGATGCGTAGGGGCCGACCGCTGGCGTCGGCGCGGCGGTACGCGGCGGTACGCGGCGGTTCGCCTAAGCGAGTTTGCTTTGCAGGTGCTGCGCGAGCTCGGCGATGGTCGGGAAGTCGAACAGCTCCGTCAGCTCCACCTTGCCGGGGTATTCGCGGTCGATCTGCTCGTGGATCTCGATGAGTTTCAGCGAGCTGGCGCCGACCTCGAACAGGTTGTCGTGGATGTCGATGCGCTTGCCCTCGAGTGCCGCATCGCAGATCGAGCGCAGCTTGTCCTCGATGGCGCTGCGCACGCCGCCGGTCTCCGGGCCGCGCTGCGCGGCGCGCAGCGCCGCCAGCTGCGCCAGCTCCGCGTCGAATTCGCCGTCGCTGTAACCTTCCTCGAGCAGGTGGCGCTGGATCTTGCCGCTGGTGGTCTTGGGGATGCGCCGCACCGGCACCACTTCGCCGACCTCGAGACCGGTCTGCTCGTTGATGAGGCGCGCCACCGCCGTGGCTAGCGGCAGGAACTCCTGCACATCGCCGCGATGGAGCACGAACAGCACCAGCTGCTCGACCTGCGCGCCGCGGGCGCGCACGCCGGCCGCGACCACCTTGCCGAGCTCCAGGCCCGGGGCCTGCTGCGCGATTGCCTCGAGGTCGTGCGGGTAGTAGTTCTGCCCGTTGACGAAGATGATCTCCTTGGCGCGCCCGGAGACGAACAGCTCGCCGTTGTGGATCAGGCCGAGATCCCCGGTGCGCAGCCAGCCGTCGGCGCTGAAGGACGCCGCGTTCGCCGCCGGATCCTCGAAGTAGCCGCGCGTGACGTTGTCGCCGCTGATGTGGATGTTGCCGATACGGTCGGCGGCCAGCTCGCGGTCCGCATCGTCGGTGATGCGCACGCGGCAGTGGGGAATGGCGCGCCCCTCGGAGACCAGTTCGACGCCGTCACGGTCGGACGCAGCCACCGTCGCCACCGCAGTGCCGACGCCCATGCGGTGGCGATTGAGCCTCAAGGTGCGCAGCGGCGCATCCACGGCCGGGAAGCTCACCGCCAGGGTCGCTTCCGCCAGCCCATACACCGGGTACATCGCCGTGCGCCTGAGCCGCGCCGGCGCCAGCCGTGTCAGGAACTCCTCGCACAGCTCCACCGAGATCGGCTCCGCGCCGTTGAAGATCAAGCGCACCGCGGACAGATCGAGCCCATCCACCGGGCGATCGCTGAGCACCTTGAGGTAGTGCTTGTAGCCGAAATTCGGCGAGCACAGGATCGTGGCCCGCACCCGCGCCGCGAACGTCAGCCACAGCAGCGGACGGCGCACGAACAGCTCCGTGGGCATCAGGTACGCGTGCACCCGGTTGAAGAACATGACGAGATGGAAGCCGATGAGGCCCATGTCGTGAGTCAGCGGCATCCACGAGAGGCTTACGTCCGTGTCGGAGAAGCCCGCCGCTTCGGTCGCGCCGTGAATGTTGGCGAGGATGTTCCCGTGGGTCAGCACCACGCCCTTCGGCTCGCTGGTGGAGCCGGAGGAGAACTGGATGAACGCAGTATCGGCGGGACTCACCCGGTGCACGCTGCCGGTCCGCGAGATGTCGTCGAGGTCATCGACCAGAAACGCCTGGCGCCGCAGGCCGTCGAATATGCGGCTCTCGCCGACCTGCGCGGCGAGGGCGCCGATGCGCTCGAGCGAGCGGCGCTCGGTGTAGATGAAGGGCGCGCCCAGGCGGCGCGCGATGCGCAGCAGCTTGTGCCGGTGCTCGTCACTGATGCCGAGCGCCACCGGTACCGGCACGATGCCGCCCAGAATCGCGGCCCAGAACGCGTCGACGAACTGCTCGTTATTGCCGAGGAACAGGATCAGCTTGTCGCCGCGGCGCGCGCCGAGGCGCTGCAGATGCCACAGAATGCCGAGCGCGCGCTCGTAGAGCTCGCCGAAGGACACCTGGCGGGTATCGTTCTCGCCTTCGAGATAGCTGATGCTGCGCGGCAAGGCGCGGTTGCGCTCGATGAGCTCGGGGAGTGTCGTGGCCTTGGACATCAGCGGGTTTCCAGCCTCATGCGCAGCGGATGGCGGCTGCGCAGGTTGATCTGCGCCTCGAGCTCGAGCGGCTTGTCGGGCACGTAGGTGAGCCGGTAGCGGCGCGCCACCTTGTAGAGGTGCACGAGCATCTCGTAGAGCGCGAAGGTTTCGCCGATGCAATGGCGCGGGCCGGCGGCGAACGGCATGTAGGCGAAGCGCGGGCGCGCGGCCTCGTGCTCGGGCGCGAAGCGCGTGGGATCGAAGGATTCCGGGTCGCGCCAGAAGCGCGGGTGACGGTGCAGCAGATACAGCGGCACGAGCACGTTGGTGCCGGGCGGCACCGCGTAGCCGCCGAGCACGTCTGCCTCGACGGTACGCCGCGACAGCACCCAGCCCGGCGGGTACAGCCGCAGCGCCTCGTTGATGACCTGTTGCGTGTAGCTGAGCGCCTCCGTCTGCGAGAGCGTCGGTGCCGGCAGATCGGGCGCGGCGTCGATCTCGGCGTGCAGCCGCGCTTCGACCTCGCGATGCTGCGACAGCAGGTACCAGGTCCAGTTGAGCCCGCTCGCGGTCGTCTCGTGGCCGGCGACGACCAGCGTCATGACCTCATCGATCAGCTCGCGCTCGCCCATCGGCTGACCGCTCTCCTTGTCGCGTGCGTCCATGAGCATGGCGAGGTAGTCAAAATGCTCCTCGGCCTGTGCGCGCCGGCGCTCCATGAGCTGCGCCACGAGCTTGCCGAGCGAGCGGAACTTGTAGGCGAACTGCAGGTCGCGCGCCGGCTCGCGGGTGACCACCCCGAAGGGGTTGCCGCCGGGCTGTTGCGTCAGGCGGTCGAGATCGCGACCGAAGATCGAGCGCAGCACGATCTCGAGCGTGAGTTCGCTCATCTCGTCGGTCAGGTTCACCGGCTCGCCCTGGTGCGCGAGCAGCTGCCAGCGCGCGATGAAACGATCGTTCGCCGCGGCGATGAGGCTCGCGAACTCGGTGATGACGCGGCGGTGGAACAGCGGTTGCAGCATGTAGCGCTGGCGCTTCCACAGCTCGCCTTCGCTCGTCATGATGCCCTTGCCGAGGAGGATGCGGACGCGGTCGAGACCGACACCCTTGGTGTAGTTGCGGTGATTGGAGACCAGCACCCGCTTCACGTCGTCCGGGTGATGGATGACATAGGTATAAGATCGGCGCGCGGGGACGAACACGCGATAGGTATCCCCATGGCGGGCGAACAGCTCGATCATCCGCTCCAGGGAGTCGTCCGTGGAGCCGACGTCGAACTGCAGCTCGGCCTCGGGAGGGGCACTGTTGGCGTGTGCGGCGGCGGTCATGCAAGCTGTTGAAAGCGAAACGTTAATCTTATATCACACCGATCTGCGGGGTCAGTGGCCGGAGCCTGCGGCGCAGGCGCTGGCCGCGCGGCTGCCGTACGCCCGGCGACTCGCGGCACGCGCCGGCGGCGCCACCCAACGCGCGAGCCTCGCCGGCATCGCGCTCGCCCTGCGTGCACTGACACGCATCCTCGGGCGCCGTGTGAGTGCGGGCGAGCTCGTATTCGCCCAAGGGCAGAAACCGCGCCTCGTGCAGCACACCGGAGGCGCTGCGGCGATCGGTGCCGGTGCGCCGGACACGGTCGGCGGGGCTGAGCCGACCGCGCCGCCCGACTTCAGCATTTCGCACGCTGGTCCGTGGGTGGGCTGCGCCGCGCTTGCGCGCGGGCAGGTGGGCTTCGACGTCGAGCCGGACAGCGCGCCGCGCAGCGCCGATTGGGTGGTGCGCGAGGCCCTCCTCAAGGCGACCGGCGCCGGCATCGGCGCGGTGCGCGAGGTGGGTGCGCTCGAGGTGGATGATGGCTGCATGTACTGGCGCGGTGAGCGCTGGCACGTGCAGCGGCTCGGGTTGTTCACCGGCGCATGCGCGTGCGTCGTGTCGAGTGTCGCCGTGCGGGAGCTGCGAGCGCAGGGGCTCGCCCTGGCGGAGCTGTTCGACCCATGAGCCCGGCCGACGACGGCAATCTGCGCAATACGCTCTATCGCACCATCACGCGTTCGGGCCGGCGCATGACTCCGGCACGCCGACTCCTGTACCGCCTGGCGGTACCGCTCGCGCTCGCCATCATTCGCGCCTGGTGGTTTACCAGCCGCGTGGTGCGCGTCGAAGGAGTGCCCTACCTCGAGGAGGCGCTCGCACGTGCGCCCTCGCTGGTGCCGTGCTACTGGCACCAGCATCAGCTCTACTGCGGCAAGTTCCTGGTCGAACAGCGCGCCCGCGGACTCACGCCCGGCTGGCTGATCAGTCCCTCGGTCGACGGGGAGCTCGGCGCGATGATGGTACGGCGCTTCGGCGGGGCGGTGATCCGCGGCTCCTCCACTCATACCGGGGCGCGGGCGCTGCGCGACTACTACCAGGCGCTCATGCAGGACAACATCTCCCCGATCATCACGCCCGACGGCCCGCGCGGCCCGCGCTTCAAGTTCAAGCCGGGCGCGCTGCTGCTCGCCCAGATGTCGGGCCGGCCCATCCTGCCGATGTCCTATGCGGCCTCGCGCGCCTGGCTCATCAAGTGGGACAAGTTCGTGATCCCGGTCCCCTTCTCGAGGATCGCCATTGCCATCGGCCCGCCGTGCTATGTGCCCCGGGTCAGCGATGCGGCCGGGCTGGCGCGACTGCAGCGGCAGATGGAAGAGGAGCTGACGCGGCTGTACGGGGTGGCGCGAACTGCACTAAACGAGCACGGATGACCCGGGCCTGCGGGTGACGGGGTGATTCTGTTAAGTCACGAAAGCTTGAGTGAACAGCAGGTTAGCTTGTGTTCCTGCATCAGTGTGCGAGAATCCTCCGCAACCACTTGGAAAATGGCTGCCATGAATCCTCGAGTCCGTGACGGAAGGTCACGCAAGAGGAGTAACAATGTGATTAGGCTAGCTTCCTTGGGGCAGTGGGAGGTCAGAGGTCTGCAATGACGACTCCGCCGCCGGATCAGCCGGCGGACTTCACCGCGTCCGACCTTCTCTCGGCCGATGCCTGGACCGGCCGCGTGCCGAAGCCCGTTGTCGGCATCGACGTGGTGTGCACCAAGATCGCGGTGGACTTCCAGAACATGCGCCGCGACTCGATGGAGGAGTGCATCCGGCGCAATCTCGAGTTGCTGCGCGGGGCAACCGGAGCCGACTGTGCCTTTCTCGCCGCGCTCAACAGCACCGACGGCACCATCGCCGAGGTACCGCTCGCCCGCAGCGCGTTCGCGCAGTGTCGTCCGGAGGGACTCATCGGGGCATCGCTCGATGCGTTTCCGTGGCTGAAGGGGCGCCTCGAGCACCTGCGGCTCTCGGAGCTGCGCGACACCGGCGCGCCGCGCAAGGAGCAGGCGGCGGATGCCGCCCGGCTCGCCGAGCTGCAGATCGGCTCCGCCCTCGTGGTCGCGCTGCGCCCGCAGGGCAAACCCATCGGCATCCTGGCGCTCGCTCACACCATGCCGCGCGGCGCCTGGGACGTGAACCTGCAGCTGCTGATGAAGCTCATCGGCACCAGCCTCGCCACCGGGCTCGAGCGCATCCGCACCGAGGCGCGCCTCGCCAAGCTCGAGGAGCGCACCAACCTGTTCCAGGCCGCCGCCAACGACGGTCTGTGGGATTTCGACGTCGAGAGCAACGAGGTCTACTTCTCCCCGCGCTGGAAGGCGATGCTCGGTTACGGCGACGACGACATGCGCGGTTCCCCGGACTGGCGCAGTCTCGTGCATCCCGACGACCTGTCGCGCGTGCAGGCCGCGATCCGCGACCATGTCGCCGGCAAGACGCCGATCTTCGAGAGCACCCATCGCATGCGTCACCGCAACGGCGAGTGGCGCTGGGTCATCAGCCGCGCGACTGCGCGCGTCGACAAGCACGGACGGTTGCTGCGCCTGGTGGGCGTGGAGCTCGACATCACCGAGCGCAAGCTGTACGAGGAAGCGCTGTTTCGCGAGAAGGAGAGCGCGCAGATCACCCTGCAGTCGATCGGCGACGGGGTGATCACCACCGATGCCAACTCGACCATCGACTACATCAACCCGGTGGCGGAGGAGCTCACCGGGTGGCGGCTCGAGGATGCCATGGGGCGCCCGGTGGAGGAGATCTTCCGCGCCTTCCACGAGGAGACCTGCGAACCGCTCGAGAATCCGCTGTCGGTGTCGATCCGGCGCATCCGTCCCATCAAGTCGGTGCGTCCGATGCTGCTCATCCGCCGCGACGGCAACGAGCTGTACGTCGAGAGCACCGCGGCGCCGATCCGCGACGGCTCCGGTCACGTCGCCGGCGGCGTGCTGGTGTTCCATGACGTCAGCGAGTCGCGCGAGCTCAACCGCCGCCTGTCGTATCACGCGAGCCACGATCTGCTCACCGGGCTCGTCAACCGGCGCGAGTTCGAGAGCCGCCTGGAGCGGGCGCTGAAGAGCGCCAAGGCGCGCGAAGCTTCCTACGCGCTGTGTTATCTCGACATCGACCAGTTCAAGATCGTCAACGACACCTGCGGGCACAGCGCCGGCGATGCGCTGCTCGGCCAGGTGGGGGCTTTGCTGAAATCCAAGGTGCGCTGGCGCGATACGCTGTCGCGCCTCGGCGGGGATGAATTCGGCATACTGCTCGAGAGCTGCTCGCTCGATGAGGCGATGCGCACCGCCGAGACGCTGCGCGAAGGCGTGCGCAACTTCCGCTTCACCTGGGAGGACCGGGTGTTTCGCCTCGGCGCCAGCATCGGGGTAGTGCCGATCACCGCCGACAACGAGGACGTCGCCTCCATCCTGTCGGCGGCCGACAGCGCCTGCGCCGCGGCCAAGGAAAGCGGGCGCAACCGCGTGCACAGTTTCGCAGAGAACGACATCGAGCTCATGCGCCGGCGGCGCGAGATGCAGTGGGCCGCGCGCATCAACGCCGCGCTCGAGGAGGGGCGCTTCGAGCTGTTCCGCATGATGATCCAGCCGCTGCAGCGGGTGGAGATCGGCGCGCACTACGAGCTGCTGCTGCGCCTGAAGGACGAGACCGGGCGCATCGTCGCGCCGAATGACTTCATCGCCGCCGCCGAGCGCTACGGCATCACGCCGGCGATCGACCGCTGGGTGATCGAGAACGCCTTCCGCTGGCTGGTGTCCGAGGCGGACGAGCGCGAGAAGCTGATCCAGTGCTCCATCAACCTCTCCGGGCAAAGCCTCGGGGACGACAAGTTCCTGCCCTTCGTCATCGATCAGTTCCACAAGAGCGGACTGGACGCCTCCAAGATCTGCTTCGAGATCACCGAGACCGCGGCGGTGGCGAGCTTCTCGCAGGCAAATCGCTTCATCCAGGCGCTGAAGGAGCTCGGCTGCAAATTCGCGCTCGACGACTTCGGCACCGGGCTCTCCTCGTTCGGCTACCTCAAGCATTTCCCGGTCGACTACCTCAAGATCGACGGCAGCTTCGTGCGCGAGATCCTGCGCGACCCGATCGATCGCGAGATGGTGCGCTCCATCAACGAGATCGGGCACCTCACCGGCAAGCAGACCATCGCCGAGTTCGCCGAGAACGCCGAGATCATTCAGATGCTCACCAGTCTCGGCGTCGATTACGCGCAGGGCTACGGCGTCGCCCAGCCGCAGCGCGTGGTGAAGTCAGCAGTGGCCTGACGCTGCGGTCATCCACGCTTCGTGGATCGCCCGAGCCCGGAGTAGGATGAACACCTATTGGCCCATGTGCGCCAGGGCGTTGCGCAGCGGGGCGCTCGAGACCTGCATCCATCCGCGGTAGGGTTGACTCATCTCGAGAATGAGAAACAGCGCACCCGCGACGGAGACGGCACCGACGAAGAAGGCCGCGACGACGGTGGCGTTCAAGCGCGCGAACAGACCGAACCCGAAAAACAGCAGAGTGAGCCACGCAATGAGCACGAACACCAGGGGCCAGGACAGCGCGCCGCTCGCCTGTTCGGAGAGCAGGCGCCGGGTTTCCCCAACACTCGCGAGCAGCTCCAGCGCGCGGCTCTGAAGAAACCGCTGGAAGTCCGTCTTCGGTGTCAGGCCAGCTATGCCATCGAAGAGCCCCTGGGCTTCGTGTTGTGCCGAGGACGGCAGATTGGTGACCGCCCCCGGGCGATCCCAGACACGCGCGATGTCGCCGGCAACGATCCGGCGCAGCAGCTCGCGCTGCGGCGCCGCGTCCGGCCCGAAGTGAGCGAGGATCTGATCGATTTCGGTGAGATGAACTCCGAGTTGCTGCACCTCGGCGTTCTGCTGGTCATAGCCGGAATGCGCCGAGGAAATGAGCAGGCCGAGCACGAGTGCGGTGATGGTGGCGATCAGGCCGATCACCAGCTTCACGGCGTCCTTGGAATCACCGTCCAGGTGGTGCGCCGGCAATCGCTCGCGCAGCACGACCCCCACGACGGCTGCAGCGAAGGTGCATCCGAATGCCATCAGCGCGACCGTTGTGGAATGCATTGCCCGCGGCCCCCGATTGTTCGTCTAGGTATGAGCTTGCGACCGACCCGGCTCTAGCATAAGCACGCCGCGCGAGTCGTGTCATCCTGGCGCGGCCCAGCGACGGGGGAATGCCGCGCTGCGCTCAGCCGCCGCTGAACTCCAGCCGCATCGACAGGTCCACGGCGCGCACGTGTTTGGTGAGCGCGCCCACCGACACGTAGTCGACGCCGGTTGCGGCGATGGCGCGCACCGACTCGAGCGCTACGCTGCCAGAGGCTTCCAGCTTCGCCGGCGCGCCGTGTGCCCGGTTGAGCGCGACGGCGGACTCGAGGTCCGGCAGGCTGAACTCGTCCAGCATGACGATGTCGGGCCGCGCATCGAGCGCCTCGCGCAGCTCGGCGAGCGATTCGACCTCGACCTCGACGCTCACTCCCGGCGCGCTGCGCCGCGCCGCCTCGATGGCGCCGGTGATCGAGCCGGCAGCCGCGATGTGGTTTTCCTTGATGAGCACACGGTCATACAGACCCATGCGATGGTTGTCCGCGCCGCCGCAGCGCACGGCGTACTTCTGCGCGCTGCGCAGCCCGGGAAGCGTCTTACGGGTATCGAGGATCAGGCAGTCGGTGCCGGCGACCGCATCGACGAAGCGCCGCGTCGCGGTTGCGGTGGCGGACAGCAGCTGTAGGAAGTTCAGCGCCGTGCGCTCGCCGGTCAGCACCGCCCGTGCAGGGCCGGCGATATCGAGGATCGTCTGCCGTGCGCTCACGCGATCGCCGTCGGCCACGTGCCAGCTGAGCCGCACCCGCGGATCGAGGCGCCGGAAGGTCTCATCCGCCCACGCGCGCCCGCACAGCACCGCATCTTCACGCGTGATGACGCTGCCGCGCACCTGCTGGGCTGCAGGTACGAGCGCCGCCGTCACATCGCCGCTGCCGATATCCTCGCGCAGTGCTGCCTCGACCTGAGCCGGCAGATCGGCGGGCAGCTCCGGCACGGCGGCCCCGCGGGGAGGATGCGCCGGGTTTACTGACTGATGAACGGCAGACCGTGACTTGCGGCCGCCATGCACATCAGCATCGGGATTGACAGCACGAAGTTGACGCGCGAGGCCATGCCCGCCACCTTGCGTGCCTTGGCTTTCTCCTCGTCCGTCGCCGCCTTGATACCGAGTATCTTCTTCTGGTTCGGCCAGATCAGTGCCCAGACGTTGAACAGCATGATGGTGCCGAGCCAGGCGCCGATGCCGATGGTGAGGAAGTAATGGCTCGGATCCTCCTGGCCCGCGCCGAGCGTGAACGCGCCGACGAACTTTCCCGCCCGGCCGAGCAGCCAGGCGCCGCCGAGCCAGGTGGCGAGTGCGCCCCAGCGGAACCAGAACAGTGCCCGCGGGGCGACGTACTTGCTGATACCGGCGCCGCCCGGGCCGCCCTTGTCGGCCGCGGCGTCCGCCATAGCGGGCGTCTGCGCCACGTTGAAGTAGTACAGCAAGCCGATCCAGAACACACCGGCCACGATGTGGAACCAGCGCGCAAACGCCAGCTCGTTGAAGTGCACGCCACCGATCAGCACCGTCAGGATCAGCGCGACGACGATGCCGAGGATCAGGGACTGCCGGTGGTTGTTCAGGGGATTCATGGCTTTAGACCTCCAAGTTCTTGTTTCTATGGGGGCCGGCGGTTCGGCGGCGTTTGAAGAATAGGCGAGCGACCCCCATAATTCAACGCGTGCCCGCGCAGAGGCGGGCGGCTCGCTCCCTGGCGACCAGTGAAGGATGAATGCGCCGTGAACCCGCGGCGACGGAGTGCCTGGAGCGCCCGCCGTCCCCGTGCATCAACGTCTGCTCCCTGGACCACGCGGGCTTCTGCGTCGGCTGTCTGCGTACCGGGGACGAGATCGCGCGCTGGCTGTCGATGAGCCCGGCCGAGCAGTGGCAGCTGCTCGCGCAGCTCGCCGAACGGCGCAAAGTTACGAGGTAGTTACAATGGATGTCGTCGAGAAGATCAAGGTGGAGCTCGGCTCGAGCCCGGTGGTGCTGTTCATGAAGGGCACGCCGGACTTTCCGCAGTGCGGGTTTTCCGCGCAGACGGTGGCAGCGCTGCGTGCCGTGGGCGCGCAGTTCCGACACGTCAACATCTTCGAGGAGCCCGAGTTGCGCGAAGCGCTCAAGCGCTATTCCAACTGGCCGACGTACCCGCAGCTGTACGTCAACGGTGAGCTGATCGGCGGGTGCGACATCGCACTCGAGATGTATCGCAGTGGCGAGCTGCGCAAGCTCCTGAGCGAGGCGGGCGCCGTCGACGCGGCTGCCGGTTAACGGGCAGCCTAGAACGGCGGCAGCTGCGCCTCGAGCGGCGGCTCATCCGCGGCCGCCTCGGCGCCTTCGCTCAGCCAGCCGAGCGCGCGCGCCCGCTCCTCCGCACCGCGGTGGCTGTCGCGCAGGCGGTTACACACCAGGCAGAAGATGTCGGCGCTGCGCTCGGCGTCGTAGCGGGCGTTGTGCGCGCTGCCGGCATCCCACTCCAGTCCCGCCACCGTGACCGCCTTGGCGAGCACGGTCTGTCCGAGTGCCGCGCCGGCGAGCGTCGCGGTGTCGAAGCAGGAGAACGGGTGAAACGGATTGCGCTTCACGTCCGCGCGCGCGACGGCGGCGTTGACAAACCCGAGGTCGAAGGCGGCGTTGTGGCCGACGAGAATGGCACGCCGGCAGCCATAGGCGCGCACCGCGTGGCGGATCTCGCGAAACGCCCGCTGCAGCGCATCGCGCTCCGGCAGCGCCGGACGCAGCGGATGATACGGGTCGATCCCGGTGATCGACAGCGCCGCCGGATCGAGGCGCGCGCCGGCGAACGGCTGCACGTGGAAGTTGTGGGTGGCGCCGCGCCTGAGGAGGCCGTCGCCGTCCATGTCGATGAGCACCACCGCTATTTCGAGCAGCGCATCGGTCGTCGCGTGAAAGCCGCCGCTTTCCACGTCCACCGCGACCGGCAGGTAGCCGCGGAAGCGCCGCGCCATGAGCGCGGCTGCGGGCGCGGGCGGTCGCGCGGCGGCATCGGGCAGCGGTTCACTCATGACGTGAGTCTACGTCACGCCCGTGGCGGCGAGGCGCCAGGCCACGCGCTCTCCGGCGCGCAGCGGCACCAGCTGTTCGGCTCCGAACGGATAGTGCGCCGGGACCTGCCAGGCTTCAGGCACCAGGGTGATCGTTCCGCTGTTGCGCGGCAGGCCGTAGAAGTCCGCGCCGTGACCGGAGGCAAAGCCTTCGAGTTGTCCGAGCGCGCCGGCCGCTGCGAAGGCCTCGGCATAGAGCTCGATAGCGGCATGCGCCGAGAACACACCGGCGCAGCCGCAGGCCGTCTCCTTGGCGGCGCGGGCGTGCGGCGCGCTGTCGGTACCGAGGAACAGCCTTGGTGAGCCGCGCGCTACGGCCGCGAGCAGCGCGGCGCGCTCGGCTTCCGCCTTGAGCACCGGCAGGCAGTAGTGATGCGGGCGCAGGCCTCCGAGGAACAGCGCGTTGCGGTTCATCAGCAGATGCTGCGGCGTGACGGTGGCGGCGACCCCGGCGCGCGCGGTGAGGACAAAATCGATCGCCGCGCGCGTGCTGATGTGCTCGAGCACCACGCGCAGACCCGGGTGGCGCTCGATGAGCGGTGCCAGCACCGTCTCGATGAAGCGTGCTTCACGGTCGAAGACATCGACCTGCGGATCGGTGACCTCGCCGTGCACCTCGAGCACCAGGCCCAACTCCGCCATGCGGGCGAACACGGCATCGAGACGCCGCACGTCGCCGACGCCGGCAGCGGAGTGGGTGGTGGCGCCGGCCGGGTAGAGCTTGCATCCCACCACACAGCGGGCCGATCGCGCGCGCACGATCTCCTCCACCGGAGTATCGTCGGTGAGGTAGAGCGTCATCAGCGGCTCGAACCGCGCCTGCGGCGGCAGCGCGGCGAGAATGCGGTCGCGGTAGGCGAGCGCCGCCGCGGTCGTGGTGACCGGCGGCAGCAGGTTCGGCATGACCACGGCGCGTGCGAAGCGCGCGGCGGTGAACGGCAGCACGGCTGCAAGCGCCGCGCCGTCGCGCAGATGCAGATGCCAGTCGTCCGGGCGGCGCAGGGTGAGGGCGCTCACTGAGGCTCCAGCGCCTCGAGCACCGGCCGGCGCAGCAGCAGCTCGAGCGCAAAGCGCACCCCGAAACCCGTGACTTCGGTGTTGACGTGCGCCAGGCCTCCGGCGCGCGTGGCCGAGGAGAGGTCGACGTGCGCCCAGGCTGTGCCCTCCGGGACGAAGTGTCCGAGGAAGCGTGTCGCGAGGATGTGATCGCCCTTGCCCTCGGCTGAGCATTGCACGATATCCGCCACCTTGCTCTCGAGGTCGGCGTCATAGTCCGGCTCGTACGGGAAGTTCCAGACGCGCTCACCGCTGGCGTTGCCGGCCGCGACGAGCCGCGCGGCGAGGGCGGGGCGGTTGGTGAACACCCCGCTCATGCGCTCGGTAAGTGAGTAGACGCAGGCACCGGTGAGCGTGGCGAAGTCGATCATCAGGCGCGGGCGGGTGCGGCCGGCAAGGGCCAGCGTATCGGCGAGCACCATGCGCCCCTCGGCGTCGGTGTGGATGACCTGGATGGTGACGCCGTTGGCGGCGCGCACCACCTCCTGCGGGCGATAGGCGTGCGGCCCGATGCGATTCTCGGTGATCGCCAGCCACGCATCGGCGGCGAACGGGGCGCGCAGCTCGGCGAGCGCCAGCAGCGTCGCCAGCGCGACTGCGCTGCCGGCCATGTCGGTATGCATGTCCAGCATGGAGCGATGCGTCTTCAGGTTGACCCCGCCGGTGTCGAACAGGATCCCCTTGCCGATCAGTGCGACGTCGGGCCGCGTGCGTCGCCGGCCCCGCGCCGGGCGGTAGCTCAAGTGCGCGATGCCGGCGCCATCTTCGGCGTTGCCCGCCGCCACCGCGAGGAAGGCGTTGGCGCCCGCGCGGCGCAGCGCGCGCTCATCGAGCCAGCGCAGGATGAGCCGGTGGGAGCGCGCGAGGCGCGCGATGCTGCGGCGATAGCTGCGTGCGTGCAGGATGTTGGGTGGCAGCGCCGTCAGCCAGCGCGCGAGATTTGTGCCGCGTGCCGCGGCCGCAGCGTAGCGCAGGTCGAGGCCGTGCTGTGCCGGCAGGACGATGCGACGGATGCGCCGCTCGTCGCGCCGCCGCGCGCGCCAGCTCGGCAGGGCGAATGCGTGAGCGAGGCTCGCGGCGAGCAACGCCTCGAGCGCCGCGCGCGCGCCGCCGGCGGGGCCTGCCGCCGCGAGCGCCAGCACTTGCGGCTCTCGCGCGGCGGCCTCTTTCAGCATGCGTCCGGCGAGCGACAGCCGCTCGAAGGCGCTCGCGTCGCTGCCGAGGTAACCGAGCACAGCGAGCGTGTGCCGGCGGTTGGCGAGCACCGTGGTGCGGACGGTGCCGGCGCGCGCCGGCGCGCGCGCGTCCAGCTCCCGCCAGCGCGCCGGGTGCGGCAGGTGACGCCACGCGGCGCCGCTGGGCGGATGCGGTACGATGGCCAGGACCGCATCGAGCTCATCCGCCTCGCCGGGGTCAGCGCTGACGATGGCTGGAGCGTGCGCGGGCGGCAGCGGCAGGCCGCCGCGCGCACCGGAAGCACCGCGCCTCACTTGCTTTACCTGCAGCTGCTCGCCATCATTACTCATTCTAACGCGACACGGACAACACGCGCGCGACCTTCAGTTCGCGACGCGCCGTGACGTTGTCCGGATCGCGCGGATCGCGAGCAAATCGCATGACCGAACTACCAAAGCTGGAAGATCTCGATCCCGTCGAGACGCGCGAGTGGCTCGAATCGATCGATTCGGTGCTGAAGATTCACGGCCCGGAGCGCGCCCACTACCTGCTCGAGCGGCTCATCGACTACACGCGCCGCAGCGGCGCTTACCTGCCGTTCAAGGCCAACACCGCCTACGTCAACACCATCGCCGCCGGGCGTGAGCCGGAGTACCCCGGCAACCGCGCGCTCGAGCGACGCATCGAGGCCTACATCCGCTGGAACGCACTGGCGATGGTGTTGCTGGCGAACAAGAAGTCCTCCGAGTACGGCGGGCACCTCTCGAGCTATGCCTCCTCGGCTACGCTCTACGAGGTCGGCTTCAATCACGTCTGGCGCGCGCCCTCCGAGCAGCATCCCGGAGACATGGTGTTCATCCAGGGTCATTCGGCGCCGGGAATTTACGGGCGCGCTTACCTCGAGGGGCGGCTGAGCGAGGAGCAGCTGCGTCACTTCCGCCAGGAGGCAGGCGGTGCCGGCATCGGGCTGTCGTCGTATCCGCATCCCTGGCTGATGCCCGATTTCTGGCAATTCCCGACCGTCTCGATGGGCCTCGGTCCCATGGCGGCGATGTTTCAGGCGCGCTTCACGCGTTACCTCGAGCACCGCGGACTCGTGAAGCCCTCCGACCAGAAGGTGTGGGCGTTTCTCGGTGACGGCGAGATGGACGAGCCGGAGTCGATGGGCGCACTCACCATGCCGGTGCGCGAGGGACTCGACAACCTCATCTTCGTCATCAACTGCAATCTGCAGCGTCTCGACGGTCCGGTGCGCGGCAACGGCAAGATCGTCCAGGAGCTCGAGGCCGCCTTCCTCGGCGCCGGCTGGAACGTCATCAAGGTGCTGTGGGGCTCGCGCTGGGATCCGCTGCTGGCGCGCGACACCAGCGGCCTGCTGCGCCGGGTGATGGAGGAGTCGGTCGACGGCGAGTACCAGAATTTCAAAGCCAAGGGCGGGGCGTACACGCGCGAGCACTTCTTCGGCAAGTACCCCGAGCTCAAGGCGATGGTCGCCAACATGTCCGACGACGAGATCTGGCGGCTCAACCGCGGCGGCCACGATCCGCTCAAGGTGTACGCCGCCTACGCCGCGGCCATCAGCCACCGCGGCCAGCCGACCGTCATCCTCGCCAAGACCGTGAAGGGCTTCGGTCTCGGCAAGGGCGGCGAAGGGCAGATGGTGGCGCACCAGCAGAAGAAGCTTTCCGTGGATGATCTGCGCGCTTTCCGCGACCGTTTCAACATCCCGGTGGCCGACGAGGAGCTCGCGAGCCTGCCGTTCCGCAAGCCAGCGGAAGGCTCCGAGGAAGCGCGCTATCTGATGGACAAGCGCGCAGCCCTCGGCGGGTTCCTGCCGAGCCGGCGCCGTACGGCGCCCGCGCTGGTGATTCCGCCGCTGGAAGCGTTCGCCTCGCTCCTCGAAGGCACCGGCGAGCGCGAGATCTCCACCACCATGGCGTTCGTGCGGCTGCTCACCACCCTCCTCAAGGACAAGAACATCGGTCGCAACATCGTGCCGATCGTGCCGGACGAGGCGCGCACCTTCGGCATGGAGGGGTTGTTTCGCCAGATCGGCATCTACTCCTCGGTCGGCCAGCTGTACACGCCGCAGGACGCCGAGACACTCATGTCCTATCGCGAGGACAAGAAGGGACAGATGATCGAGGAGGGCATCAACGAGGCTGGCTCGCTGTGCTCGTGGACCGCCGCCGGCACCGCCTACAGCAACCACGGCATCAATATGGTGCCGTTCTACATCTTCTATTCGATGTTCGGCTTCCAGCGCGTGGGCGATTTCATCTGGGCGGCGGGTGACATCCAGTCGCGCGGCTTCCTGCTGGGGGCGACCGCCGGACGCACGACGCTCGCCGGCGAGGGCCTGCAGCACCAGGACGGTCACAGTCAGCTGGTCGCGACCACCGTGCCCAACTGCGTCGCCTACGACCCGGCATTTGCGTACGAGCTCGCGGTGATCGTGCAGGACGGACTGCGGCGCATGTATGCGGAGCAGGAGAGCATCTTCTACTACATCACGGTGATGAACGAGAACTACCCGCACCCGGCGATACCCACCGGCGTGCAGGCCGGGATCCTGAGCGGCGGCTATCTGCTGCAGATCGGCGGTCGCGGCAAGGTGCGCGCAACACTGCTCGGCTCGGGCACGATCCTGCGCGAGTGCGTGGCGGCGGCGAAGATTCTCGAGGACGACTACGGCATTCCCGCCGATGTGCTCTCGATCACGAGCTTCAGCGAACTGCGCCGGGAGGCGCTCGAGTGCGAGCGTTGGAACCTGCTGCATCCGAACGAGCCGGCGCGCGTGCCGTACGTGCGACAGATGCTGCAGGGGCGCGAGGGCCCGGTGATCGCCGCGACCGACTACATGCGCATCGTGCCCGACCAGATCCGCCAGTGGATCGACGGGCGCTACGTGACGCTCGGCACGGACGGTTACGGCCGCTCGGATTCGCGCGCGGCACTGCGCCGGCACTTCGAGATGGACCGCAACTATATCGCCGTGGCGGCGCTCAAGGCGCTGGCCGACGACGGACGGGTGGACCAGGCCACCGTCGGCCGCGCCATCGAGGCGCTTGGCGTCGACCCCGGCAAGCCGGTCCCCTGGAAAGTCTGAGGGGATCCGGTCGACATGAACGCCACAGTCGGCCTCACCGAAGTGCGCGTGCCCGATCTGGGCGGTTTCAAGGACGTCGCGGTCATCGACGTGCTCGTCAAGCCCGGTGACAGCATTGCGCTCGACACGCCGCTCGTCACGCTCGAGTCCGACAAGGCCGCCATGGACGTGCCCTCGACCGCGGCGGGAGTCGTCGAGACTCTGCACACCAGCAAGGGTGGCAAAGTCAACACGGGCGATCTCATCGCTACAGTGAGAGCAGACGGAGTCACACGGCCGGGGGTAGCACAGGCCGCTGCCCCGGCGGTCGCCGCGCCGGCACCTGTTGCCGCGCCACCGCCACCCCAGTCGCCGCCCCCGCGCCCGGTGTCTTCATCGCCGGGAGGCGGTGCCGCGACGGCAGCACCCGCGGCGCCCGCCGCAGCCGCCGCGCCGCAGCGCGGCACGCTGACTCCGCTCTCCCGGCTCGGCATGCCCACCTCCTACCGCAGCGATCTTGCGGCGATCGACGAACCAGGTTTCTCGCGGGCGCATGCCGGTCCCTCGGTGCGCAAGTTCGCGCGTGAGCTGGGCGTGAATCTCGCGCAGGTGGCCGGACACGGTTTCAAGGACCGCATCACGCACGAAGACGTCAAGGCGTTCGTCAAGAGCGCCTTCGGCGCGCCCGGCGCAGCCGCGGCCGCGGCGAAGCCGGCGGTGCCGGCCCCTTCCGGGTCCGCGGCGCCAATGGCGGCGGCAGCCTCACCGCCGGTGGCAGCGGCAGCGGTGACGGCGGCGGCGGCGCTGCCGGCCGTGCCGGCCGTCGACTTCACGCAGTTCGGGCCGACCGCGGTCGAGCCCCTGTCGCGTATCCAGCGCATCTCCGGGCCGCGGCTGCACGCGAGCTGGGTCAACATCCCGCACGTCACGCAGTTCGACGAGGCGGACATCACCGAGCTCGAGCAGCTGCGCGCGAGCTTGAAGGACCGCGCCCAGGCGGCCGGCGTCAAGCTGACGCCGCTCGCCTTCATCATGCGCGCCTGTGTCAGGGCGCTGCAGGAGTTCCCGCGCTTCAACGCCTCACTCGACGCCAGCGGCGCGAATCTCATCGTGCGCAAGTACGTGCACATCGGCTTCGCAGCCGACACTCCCAACGGGCTCGTCGTGCCGGTGGTGCATGAAGCCGATCACAAGGACGTATATGAGCTGGCCCGCCATCTCGGGCAACTCTCGGAGAAGGCACGTGCCGGGAAACTGCCGCCGGCGGACATGCAGGGTGGCTGCTTCACCATCTCCAGCCTGGGGGGCATCGGTGGCACGGCGTTCACCCCGATCATCAATGCTCCCGAAGTGGCGATCCTCGGCGTATCGCGCTCGTCGCTGCGCGCCGTGTATCGCGAAGGCGGATTCGTGCCGCGCCTGATGTTGCCGCTGTCGCTGTCCTACGATCACCGCGTCATCGACGGCGCGATGGCGGCGCGCTTCACTACCTGGCTCGCCCACACGCTCGCCGAACCCCGGGGTCTGCTCGAGGCGGTGCCGTGAGCGTGGAACTGACGATACCCGACATCGGCAACTTCACCGACGTCGACGTGGTCGACGTGCTGGTGAAGGCCGGCGACCTCGTCGAGGTCGACACTCCGCTCGTTACCCTCGAGACCGACAAGGCCTCGATGGACGTACCGTCCACCGCCGCGGGCCGGATCACCGAGGTGCTGCTCAAGCGCGGTAGCAAGGTGTCCAAGGGTTCGCTGATCGCCCGGCTCGAGGCGGGCGCGCCAGCAACCGCAGCACCCGCGACTGCGAAGCCGGCGGCTGGCGCAGCGGCACCCGCACCCGTCGCGGCGCCGGCGACCGCACCGCGGGCCGAGGCCGCAGGCGACACGGTGCGCATGCCGCACACGCGGACCGGTGATCCCGCCGCCGAGGCCGCCCGCTCGACGCAACTGCTGGTGCTGGGGGCGGGACCCGGTGGCTACACCGCCGCGTTTCGCGCTGCCGATCTCGGGCTGAAAGTCATGCTGGTGGAGCGCTGGCAGGAGCTCGGAGGTGTGTGCCTGAACGTCGGGTGCATTCCCTCCAAAGCGCTGCTGCACGCCGCCAAGGTCATCGAGGACGCCGCTGAGATGACCGACCGCGGCATCGCCTTCGGTACGCCGCAGATCGATCGCGCGCGGCTGCGCGCCTGGAAGGCGGCGGTGGTCGCGAAGCTGACCGGCGGCCTGCGGGTGCTCGCGAAGCAGCGCAAGGTCGAGGTGGTGCGCGGCGCCGGACGTTTCGTGAGTGCCAACGTGCTCGAGGTGATGGGCGGCGGCGGTCCGGAGCGCATCCGCTTCGAGCAGTGCATCATCGCCGCCGGCTCCGAGCCGATCCGCCTGCCCGGACTGCCCGCGGATCCGCGCATCCTCGATTCGTCGGATGCGCTCGAGCTGCCGCAATTTTCCGGCGGGCTGCTGGTGGTCGGCTGCGGCATCATCGGGCTGGAGATGGCGTGCGTGTTCGATGCGCTCGGCAGCCGGGTGAGTCTGGTGGAGCTCACCCCGCAGCTCATGCCGGGTGTCGACCCCGACCTGGTGCGGCCGCTCGAGCGGCGCATCCGCTCGCGCTACCAGCAGATCCTGCTCGGTACCCGGGTGGCGGGCATCGAGCCGCAAGCCGCAGGGCTGCGGGTGAGCTTCGCCGGCGAGAAGGCGCCCGCGCCGCAGCTGTTCGATCGGGTACTCGTGGCCGTCGGCCGCGTGCCCAACGGCCTGGCCGTCGACGCCGAGCGGGCCGGAGTGAAGGTCTCCGAGCGCGGCTTCATTGCCGTGGACCGGCAGATGCGCACCAACGTGCCGCACATTTTCGCGATCGGCGACATCATCGGTCCGCCGATGCTGGCGCATAAGGCCATGCACGAGGGCAAGGTCGCCGCGGAAGTCGCCGCCGGACACAAGCGCGCCGCGGACTGGCGCGTGATTCCCTCCGTCGCCTACACCGATCCCGAGATCGCCTGGGTGGGTCTCACCGAGGGCGAGGCACGCGAGCGCGGCACGCCTTACAGAAAGGGCGCCTTTCCGTGGGTCGCGAACGGGCGCTCGCTGTCACTCGGGCGCGACGAAGGCTTCACCAAGCTGCTGTTCGATCCTGACACGCACCGCGTGTTGGGCGGCGGCATCGTCGGCAGTAACGCCGGCGAGCTGATCAGCGAGGTGGCGCTCGCGATCGAGACCGGCGCCGACGCCGCCGACATCGGGCTCACGATCCACCCGCATCCGACGCTCACCGAGACCGTGGCGGGCGCCGCCGAGGCGTTCGAAGGCACGCTGACCGACCTGTACGTGCCGAAAAGGTAGTCGCCAGTGCCGCGGCACTGACGGCCGC
>DASYNX010000021.1:0-3208 GCA_036008385.1 Steroidobacteraceae bacterium | reverse complement strand
TGGTGTCGACGATGGATGAGCGCCTGGCGGCCATGCAACGCCAGATCGATACCACCACCGCGCAAAACCAGGTGCTGGCCACCCGGTTGCGGCAGGTGGCCGAGGCCTACCGGGGTGTGGGCTCGCCGGGCATGACCGGCGCGATGCCGCTGGCCGGGCTGGGTGGCTTCCCCACCCTCGGCGGTGGTGGCGGCGGGGGGTTCGGCGGTTTGAGCGGCCTGAGCAGCCTCGCCGCACTACCCGGCTCACTGATGGGCCGGGGCGTGGAAAGGCATTCGACGGCGGGGGGTGCTGCGGAGCCTGGCGGTGGGCCAGCCGGTGCTGCCGGGGTCGCTGCGGGTGCTATTCCGTTGTCGGAGGTGTCGTTCGAGGGCAAGGGGGTGTGGCCTGGCGGGCGGGGTGCTGTGCGCCGCTATTTGGAAGAGGCGTTAGATCGGATGGGGATTTCTGATCCGGGGGCCCGGCAGAATTGGATTTCAGGGATGACCACGATCGCTGATCACGAATCGGGGTTTCGGGCTGATGCGATCAATTTGTCCGATAGCAATGCGCACGGGCCGCGCCAGAGCGATGGCGGCCCGTTGAATTCCAGTCGGGGGCCCTGGCAGGTGGTGCCTGCTACGTTCGCCAAATACCACCAGCCCGGGACGTCGAATCACATTTGGGATCCGGTGGCTAATGCGTGCGCATCCATGAATTACCAGCTGTCCCGTTACGGTGTAGCTCATGATGGGCACAATCAGCGGTTGATGGTGGCGCAGGCCAGCGTCGGTGTCCACCACGGCTATTAGAGGAGAACACGATGCGCCTTGCCGAAGCTTCGTCTGCCCAGCTGCCGACGTTGCGTGACTTCGTGGTGTCGCCGGGCTTCGCTGCGGCGCTGGTGTTACTGGCGGCGATCATTGTGTTCTGCGCAGTGCTCTACGCATCTCGGCGCGCCGGTCGCCGCCTTGACAAGCAGCTTGCGCAGCAAGATGCCCACCACCAGGAAGCCCGGGCTGACCGGCAGCGCCGCCAAGCGATCAACCGCTGCTGGGACAGGGTGGTGTGGCTGGTCGAGACCGCCGGCACCGAGCCCGCGGCGCGCGACGCGGACGAGGCCAGCCTGGGGCTGGGACCGGAGTTGGCGCTGGAGCTTCTCGAAGGGCTGCATCGCGACGCTAAAGAGCTCGGCGACGAGACGCTGGCGCGGGCGGTGACGGTCTACCTCGCCCAGTACGGGTTGGTGCTGGGACAGCAGGGCGGCCCGTTGCCGGAGAGCCTTCCGGCGGTCAACGGTCATCCCGATCAGTCAGCTGAAGGCAAGCCCAGCGCCGCGCCGGCGGCGGAAACCGGTGAAGGCGCGCCCGCGACCGCACAGACCAGCGCGGGCAAGGGACCCCAAAAGTGACCACCCTGCGCCAACACATCGACGACCTTGACATCCACACCTGGGCTACGTTGACCAAACGCACGGCCGAGCGGGCGGTCGCGGCGGCCGTGCAGGTCGGTCAAGAGCCTCCCGCACCTTTGGCGGCGGTGGCCGCGATGAGCGAGGCCGAGCTGATCGAAAACCGCCGGAAGAATGTCTTTAAACCCAAAGGCCCGCGGCCCACGGCCAGGATGAAGCTCATCGAGGTCGAGCATCAACGCGCCATGGCTCAGCAGCGCGCAGATACCGCCGAGCAGGATAAGGAAGACGCCGTCGCTGACGCGGCGGCGGCACGCGCTGAAGCACGCGAATCATCGGCGGCGGCCGAGGCGGCGCGGGAACGCGCCCGCGCAGCGCTCGAGGAGCTCGCGCGCAAAGAGCTGCAGCGAACGACCGAGCAGCGCGAAACCCGAGCCGAGTTGGACAGCCTGCGCGACCAGCTGACGCAGGCGCGCGCTGAGGCGACGGGTGCGCGCGCTGACGCACAGGAGTCGGCGGCGGCGGCCGCGGCGGCCAAGGATCGAGAAGGCGCCGCGCTCGACGAATTCGCACGTCAAGGGGCGCAGCGAGTCGGCGAGCGGCGCGAAGCCCAGGCGGCGTTGGAGAAATCCCAAGCGGATGTGGAGAGGTTGCGCGTCGAGTTCGACGAGTTCCGGGCGGATGCCGGTGCGCAGATCGCGGCGGCCGTCGAGCAGGCGAGCGCCGCCGAAGCACGTGCCGAGCAGCGGCTGGTCGAGCGCGCCGAGGAGCGGCGCGATGCGCAAGCGGAGATGGAGCGGTTGCACGGCGAAATCGAAGCGGTCCGCGCCGGGGCTAATGCCGAAATCGCGGCCGCCGACGAGCGGGCTCGAGCCGCCCAAGACCGCGCCGAGCACCGGTTGGCCGAACGGGCGGCCGACCGGGTGTCGGCCCAAAAAGCGATCGAGCAGTTGCAAACCCATCTCGAGGCGACCCGCGCGCACGCGGCCGCCGAGGTCGATGGTGCGCGCGAACAGGCGGCGCTGGCGATCGCGGCGGCGCAGGAGGGGATGGATGAGACGATCGCGCGGGTGCGTGCGGAAGCTCGCCAGCAGGTCGATGAGGCGCTGCAGGACCGTGCGCGCGCCGAGGCGGAGGCGGACAGGGCCCGCGGTCTAGCCCAGACCGCGCAGCCGGCCGGTGCCCACGGGTTGACCATTCCTATTCCTGGTTGGGAGGTACGCCCCGCGACGAGGCGCATCGAGAACGCGTTGACCGCGTTGCATCAGATCAACTATGTGCTTGAGGTGGGGATGGCTGAGGAAGTTGCGGCTGAAATCCCAGTGGATGCCGAGTTGGTGCGCAGCCTTGCGCGGACGGTGCAATGGCAGGCCGAGGGTTTGGGGCAGGAATTCGCCGAGCTGGCTGACCGGTTCAGCGCGGACTCGCAGGTTGAGGCCGCCGCACGCTACGCGGCGGCGGCCGCGGCGGCCTGTGAAGCGTTTCTGCGCCGCATTGGGACGGCGGCCCAGCAGTTACGTCACCGTGACGCGAGCCCGGACGCTGATGTTATCGCCGTGGTGATGGCCATGCTGGCCGATCCCCATGTCCAAGAACTCGTCCCGGAGCCCGCCGGGGACTGATCGCCGCGGCCCGGCGCTTGGGTTGAATGGGCTGGTGCTGGCGGTATTTTTGGGGTGTTTGGTTGTGGCCGGGCGGTTTTGGGCGGGTTAATTTTGGTGGGTGACTATAGGTGAGTTTGTGGCCGGTGTGGATCGGTTGCTGACTCGTGGGCATGGGTTGTTTGCCGCCGGCGGTGGTGATGGTGGTGGGGTGTTT
>DASYNX010000020.1:0-1557 GCA_036008385.1 Steroidobacteraceae bacterium | reverse complement strand
TCGCCCCACTACCCTTGGTATTTCGCCTGGCTCGTGCCGCTCATCTGTTTCACGCCTCGTCCATCGGTCCTGTATCTGACGCTCGCTTGTCCACTGCTCTATTTCGTGCCCGGCGGGCCGGACCCTGAAGGCGCGCGCATGTCGATCGAATGGGCGATCTACGGACCCTTTGCGGTGCTCGTCGCCTTCGAGCTCTGGCGGCAGCGCGCGGCACGGACCGGCGTCAGCTTGATCAAGGGGGCGGAATGAGCGGCGACCGTGTCGCTGGCGGCGGGCGGGCGCCGCACCCGGCGCGATACTTCGAGCACGTGGCGGAGCAGCGCGGCCCGCTGGCCGAGGCCGAGCCCGTGTGCCTGTATCTCGAGACGACCAATCGCTGCAATCTGCTTTGCACCACCTGTCCGCGCACTTTCGAGCACCTCGAGCCGCCGGCCGACATGAGCTGGGAGCTCTTCACTTCGATCGTGGATCAATTCCCACGCATCGAGCGTGTGGTTCTGCACGGGGTGGGCGAGCCGATGATGGTACCTGCGCTGCCGCGCATGATCCGCTACCTCAAGGATCGCGGCGCCTACGTGCTGTTCAACACCAACGGCACACTGCTCACGCAGCGCGCCGGCCGGGAGCTCATTGATGCCGGATTGGACGAGCTGCGCATCTCGCTCGACGCCGCGACGCCACAGACCTTTGCCCTGGTGCGCGGCCGTGATCTGTTCGCTCGTATCGTGCGCAACGTGCAGGCATTCACCGCCTTACAGAGCGAATTGCAATGCGCCACGCCGCGCGTCTCGCTGTGGCTGACCGGCCTCAAGGAAACCATCGCCGAGCTGCCGGCCTTCGTGCGGCTGGCACGCGAACTCGGAGTGTTCGAGGTCTATTTGCAGCGGTTGGTCTACTTTCCCGAGGGGCAGGGTCTCGCGCGCCGCGAATCGGCGCTGTTCGAGCAAGTTAATGCGACCGAAGAAGCACGCATCCGCGAAGCTGAGGCGCTGGCGAAGTGTCTGGGTATCGCCTTTAACGCCTCCGGTGCGACCGAGCCAGGCTCGAGTCTCCGACAGCAGCGGGCCAAGCAGCCCTGGTCGCTGTGCCGCCGCCCGTGGACGCTCATGTATTTTACGGCGCACGGCAAAGCACTGCCCTGCTGCATTGCCCCGTTCTCGATGCACGGCTACGGCAGCTTCACGCTTGGCGACGCTACCCAAGAGAGTCTGCGCGAAATCTGGAACGGCGCACGCTATCAGGAATTCCGCCGCGCGCTCCTGAGCGAACAGCCGCCGGCTGCGTGCGCGCGCTGCGGCCTGCGCTGGAGTCTGTGATGGCAGCAGCGCAACCAGCGCACGCCGATCCGCTCGCGCCGGCCGGCCGCCCGCGGGTCGCGGTGGTGATCCCGACGCTCAACGAGGAAGAGCCGATCGCTGCGCTGATCCGCGCCATCCCGCGCGATGCGGTCGATGAGGTCATCGTCGTCGACAGCGCCAGTGAAGATCGGACCGTCGAACGCGCCCGCGATGCGGGCGCGCGTGTCATCGTGGAGCCGCGGCGCGGCTATGGCCGCGC
>DASYNX010000019.1:0-37716 GCA_036008385.1 Steroidobacteraceae bacterium | reverse complement strand
CGGGATGGACGCACCTCTGGTGTTCCGGTTGTCACGCCAGTGGCACTGCCGGGTAGCTATGTGCGGACGGGATAACCGCTGAAAGCATCTAAGCGGGAAGCCCCCCCCAAGATTAGATCTCCCTGGGAGCTCGACTCCCCTGAAGGGCCCACGAAGACTACGTGGTTGATAGGCTGGGTGTGTACGGCCAGTAATGGCTTCAGCTAACCAGTACTAATTGCCCGTGAGGCTTGACCATATAACCTCAAGTGGTCTGACCACGAGAGGACAGATGCCGATGGAGCGATCCATCGCGAACGCGACAGGCGTCGAAACAGAAACGAACCGGATTGGAGGCGCGTGAAGCCGCTGCCCGCAAGGCAGCGGCTTCATGAACCTTAAACAGCTTGCCTGGCGGCCATAGCGAGTGGGTACCACCCGATCCCATTCCGAACTCGGAAGTGAAAACGCTCTGCGCCGATGGTAGTGTGCCCTTCGGGCATGCCAGAGTAGGTCACCGCCAGGCTTCGAATCGAAAAGCCCCTGAGATCGCGAGATCCCAGGGGCTTTTTCGTCAGGCTCGCCGGCATCAGTGGCATCAGTCGATCGGCGCGCACGTCAATCGCGCCACGCGCCGCGCCGCTGCAGCCCCATGGCGACCGAGCGGTGGCACTAAGGAAAACGGTCGGACCCATTGCACTTGTGCACCGCAGCGCGGAGACTAGCGCGTCAAGGTCGTCATTAAGGCGCGACAGGGGAAGACGCGCCGCAGGAGGGGGCGACCCGCCAAAGAGACACGCATGCTCATCTGCGCGTACACGCACGCCCGGCTCATGGCCGAGTCCGAGACGCGGGTGGAGATGGCGGCTTTCTTGCGTACGCCGGCCGATGCCGTAGTCCACCGCATTCATGACCGTCCCGACATCTATCGGCGCTGGGAGGCCGAGCACGACCGGCTACTGCGTCCGGTCTCCGATCAGGTGCACCTGCTGCGCCAGGTTGTGGCGCTGCGCTCCACCGCCTTCGCCCTGGTGCACCGGCGTGCGCTGTTCGAGTACCTGCGCGAGCGGCGGCTGTCGCGCCGCAAGCGCCGGCGGCTGTTCGTACTCTTCTATGGCTGTCGCGAGTACACCAACGCGGTGCTCCATGAGCACAGCAACTATGTACGCTGCAGCTCGAGCTACGTCAGCACCCAGCACCTCGCCGAGCAGCTGATGCACGATGTAGCGCTCGATGAGCCGTTGCAGCTCTACGAGCAGTTCTACCGGGAGTACTTCAGCGTCTACTGCGACAGCGAGCTCGCCGAGACCGAGGCCGAGCAGCAGGCCGTCGCGCCGCTCGCGGCGCTGAGGCCGTTGCTCAAGTACCGTCTCGCCGAGGCGCGCCAGGCGATCATGGCCATGCCGCATCAGCCCGATCGCGAATGGCGCGAGGTGCGCATCCGCAGGCCCAACGGCGATACGCAACGGATGCGGGTGATCTTCGGCGCGAACTGACTCCCCTCGCCGATCGGGACCGCCGCCAGTCACTCAGAAGGAGCCGGATCATGGATACCATCAAACCGCTTTTCACCGCCGTCGCCAGCTGCATCGGCGGTCGCAACGGGCACTCCGAGGCCGAGGATCACACCGTCTCCGTCGATTTGTCCGTTCCGAAGGCCATGGGCGGACCGGGCAGGCCCGGCACGACGACGCCGGAGCATCTCTTTGCCTGCGGTTACGCCGCATGCTTCGGTGGAGCGCTCGACTACGTGGCGACTCAGAAGAAACGCAACGCCAAGGGAGCGTCCGTCACCTGCAGCGTGTCGATCGGACCACGCGACGCCGGCGGTTTCGGAATCTCGGTGAAGCTGCTCGTCAAGGACAAGACACTGCCGCAGGCGGAGCTGGCCGAGCTCGCCAAGGAAGCCCACGAGAAGATCTGCCCCTACTCGCATGCCACTCGGGGCAATGTGCCGGTGGATCTCGCCGTCGAGGGGGCGTAGCGCAGCGTCGGACCTGGATGGCGAGTCCTCGCTGGTCGCGGCGGTCCGCCGCAGCGCTGCCCTAGCGCCCCGCCCGCGGCCGTCGCGCGCGAAACCGCCGTACCTTCGCCACGTTGCCGCAGTCGCGCATGTCGCACCAGCGGCGCGTGCCGCTGCGGCTCGTGTCTTCGAACAGCCAGCCGCAATCGTCCCCTCCACATAGGCGCAGCCGCGCGAGGTCGCCATGCGTCAGGAGATCGGCCGCGGATTGCGCGACCTCGCCCACGATGCGATCCAGCGCCGGGTGCGCGGAGTCCCGGCGCCACACCGCGGTGCGCCCGCGCCAGGCTAGGCGCTCGGCGGCGCGGGCGGCCGCCAGCTCGCGGTTCAGCACCTCGAGGTGCTGCGGCTGCGGCGTGGCGCCCGCCATCGCGCGGGTCGCGATCCGGTGGAGACTCTCCCGCAGGCGCAGCGCGCGTGCGAAGACTGCGGCAGCGGCTGCCGGTTGCCGCGCGGCGGCACGCTCGAGACGGTGCACCTCGGCGCGACTCACGATGCCGGCGTGCCAGCCCCAGGCGATCAGGTCGGCGTAGTCAGCGAGCTTCTCGTCGCGGATGGTCATGGCGCCGCCAGCACCCGTGCGTCGTGCGCCGACTGAGTTCACGAAGTCGAGGCACAACCGCCCGCCGATGAGATGCACGGTCGCCGCCGGCCGCGTTTGCAACTCTGCGTTCCTCATGAGGGCGCTCTGATTGACAGGCCGGTGGATAGCGTACTAGGTTGGTAACCGTCAAGAGATAAATAGAGAGTTACGGAACCGCAAACCGCAGCCGCCGCGAATGAGGTTCGCGGGCGTTGCGGGGTCTCCAGATCCAGTGCCTCGTTGTCGCGATGGAAAGGTGAGTCATGCCTCGACACGCCGTGCTTTCTCTCGTCCTGACGTTCCTGGCCGGCCTCTCACTTCCGGCGCACGGCGCGCTGAAGGCTTGCCGGAGCGATCCGGGCTACGTCTACCCGCAGAAGAGCTGGGAACGCGTGTCACCGGCCGGGGCAGGGTGGTCGGTGGACGAATTGCAGGCGGCCAAGTACTACGCGCAGTCGATCGGCACGCAGTCGTGGCTGCTCATCGAGAACGGCAGGATCGTCGATTCCTACGGACCCATCGAGCGCGTGAACTCGCTGCACTCGGCGCGCAAGAGTGTCATGAGCGCGCTCTACGGTCTGGCGGTTGCCGATGGCGCCATCGACCTGTCGGCGACGCTCAAGGAGCTCGGCATCGACGATAACGAGCCGCAGCTCACCGAGGAGGAGAAGGAGGCCACGGTGCGCGATCTGCTGATGGCGCGCTCCGGCGTCTACCACATCGCGCAGGGCGAGGCGGCCTCGATGGCCGCCGCACGCCCGCAGCGCCACAGCCATTCTCACGGGACGTTCTGGTACTACAACAACTGGGACTTCAACGCGCTCGGGACGATCTTCAACCAGGTCACCCGGACTTCGCTGTATGAGGTACTGAACGATCGGATCGCGGTGCCGCTCGGCATGGAAGACTTCAAGCTCGCCGATCAGCAGTACATCGACGGCCCCGAGTCGATCCACCGGTACTACAACATGGAAATGAGCGCCCGCGACCTGGCGCGCTTCGGTTATCTCTACCTCAATGAGGGCTGCTGGCAGGGCAAGCAGGTCGTTCCCGCCGAGTGGGTTCGGGAGAGCACTGCGCCTTACTCGGATACCAAGGGCAACTTCCAGCCGCTCGGGCTCGGCTACTACGGCTATCTATGGTGGGTGGCGGCGAGCGACCGCTTCCTGCCCAACACCAGCCTGCCCAACGGATCCTTTGCCGCGCTCGGCCTCGGGCCGCAGATCATTCTCGTCATTCCCGCCAAGGGACTGGTGCTCGTCCACCGCACCGGGACCGACTCCGTCTGCGCGTTTGACCGGACGGACTGCAACTACAGCCTGATTCCCAACGCGAAGGCGTTCACGCTGCTCGAGATGATCGTTCAGGCCAAGAAGCCGAAGCCGAGCTAAGGGTTCAGCACAGGGCGGGAACGGCCGCCCATTGACGGGAGGCTTCGGTGGGAGTTAAGTGTTCGGTGCGCAATCTGCCTTCGAGGCTCGAGGTCGTCTATGAACTACACGCGCACACTGGCCGGCACGCTTCTCCTCACGCTCAGCTCCTTCGCGCTTGCCGCGACCCATAGCGGCCATGCGGCCGGGGGTGGGCATACGGCCGGCGCCGCAGCCGCTTCCGCGCACAGTGAGGGCGCCGCTTCCGCGCATAGTGAGGGCACCGCTTCCGCGCATAGCGAAGCGACACCGTCGCCCGCAGGCGGCGTCAATGCTTCTGCTCCCTTCAAGGGGGTCGCGGTCAGCCAGGAGACCATCGGTGGCCGGGAAGCCATGATGGCGCACCTGCCGGCGCGCGCGCCACTCACTCCTGATGAGCGCCGTACGCTGCGGACTGCTGGGTACAGCGAGCTGAGTGACGGGAAGGGGTCCTATTACTGTCACCGCGTGCCCACAAAGCCTTCGGGATGGACGAACGAGTGCTTCCGGTTCGACGCTCGCGGCAATTTCCAAGGCAATGAAGCCAAGGAAAGCCAGCCTAAGGCCGATCCCAAGGCAAAGGATGCGGGAAAGGATCCGGGAAAGGATGCGCCGCGGCCGGTCACCAGCCGCGTCGAGTACGGCTGACAGCCACGAGATTGCAGGCGTCCTGCTAGCGGCTCCAGGCGAGTCGCGTACCCAGCAACATGAACAGACCGCCGCTTGCGCGGTCGATCAGCGTGCGCACGTTGGGATTGCGAGCGAAGAAGCTGCGCAGGCGTGCGGCCCCGACCGCGAGGATCAGGCACCAGATCGTTCCAGTGGTGATGAACGTCGCCCCGAGGGCGAGAAACGCGAGAGTCTTTGAAGGACTTGCCGGGCTGATGAACTGCGGCAGCAGGGCCAGGAAGAACAGCGCCACCTTGGGATTGAGCACATTGGTGAGGACGCCCTGGCCGAACGCCAACCAGGCGCTCCCGAGCGGCGCGTCCGACTGCAGATCGCCCGTGGCGTTGGCCGGGTGACGCGTAAAGAACAATCTTCCGCCGAGATATATCAGATACGCTCCGCCGCAGAGCTTGACCGCGGTGAACGCGACCGGAGAGGTGGCGAGCAGCACCGAGAGTCCGGCGGCTGCGGCGAGCGTGTGGATGATGCTGCCGGTTGCAATGCCGAGCGCCGAGGCCACGCCGCACCGCAAGCCGCCTGTGAGGCTGCGGCCGAGGATGTACATCGTGTCCTGACCCGGCGTGAGGTTGAGCAGCACTCCGGAGACGATGAAAAGCCAGTAGTCGTGGATACCGAGCATCGGTTTGGCGCACCTGGTGGCAGTGGCGCGGCAGTCTAGCGCACAGCGGCGGGATCCTCGCAGGCCCTCGCGCGCGCCGTGCGATGAGGCATCAGATAAGCGGCACCCACGGTCTGCGCAACAAACCGGCGCAGCTCCTCCGTGGCGATGCTTCAGGGTTGGGCGGCGAGCGTTTCAACATAATGCAGCTCGCTCGCGCCGGCGCGACGCCGGATCCTGCGTGCTCAGACGATACTCGCGCGCGAACGAACAATCGTCGGCGCGTAGTCGACGTCGCACCGCAGCTCTCTGCAGTTTGCACCTGCATGCAGGGCAGCTGCACCGAGCAAGGCGCCATCGTGCTCATCGAGCCTGCGGTGAAGCTGAAGCTGGCTTTCGCCTTCGTCGCGACACGTTGCGACACCGTGGCGAACGACCAACGCGAGCTCGCCGCGCTGAAAAGAGCCTCGGCATGCTCGAAGCGTTCTCGCATTTCGCTTGCACGTCTTCGGCAGAGCGCGGAAACTTCAACCTCAGGGTCGCCAGAAAGCGCGCGGAAGACGCGATCCGCTAACGAGCGCTCTTAAGAAGAGACGGATGCTCATTCATGGGTATAAGCACGCCATCCTGATGGCGGAATCCGAGTCGCGGGTAGAAATGTCGGTGTTCTCGCACGCGCCCGCGGACGTCGTCGCCAAGCGGGTGCTCGAGCGCCCGGATATCTATCGGCGCTGGGAAACCGAGCACGACCGACTGCTGCGGCCGGTGTCCGAGCAGGGTCGCATGCCGCACCAGATCGTCGCGCTCCGTTCCGCGGCCTTCCCGCTGGTGCACCGCCGGGCTCTGTTCGAATACATCCGCGAGCGCCAGATCAAGGGCAGCAGACGGCTGCGTCTGTTTGCGCTGTTCTACGGCAACCGCGACTACTGCAATGCGCTGCTCACCGAGCACGCCAACTACGTGCGCTGCAGCTCGAGCTACGTGTGCACGCGGTACCTCGCCGAGCACCTGATGCACGATGCGGCGTTCGATGAGCCGTTGCAGCTCTACGAGCAGTGGTATCGCGAGTACTTCAACGCCTATTGCGACGTGGAACTCGCCACCACGGAGCAGGAGAAGCAGGAAGTGGCGCCGCTCGAGGCACTCCGACCGCTCCTCAAGTCCCGCCTGGCGGAGGCGCGCCAGGCGATCATCGCGATGCCGCAGAGGCCGGATCGCGAGTGGCGCGAGGTGAAGATCCGCAAGCCCAACGGCGACACGCAGCGGATGCGGACGATCTTCGGGGCCAACTGACCCCTCACGTCCGCCGGACCTCCGCTCGGCGAGCGACCCATCCCGCCGAACAGCTGCCGGACCGGCAAGCCGCACGGCCGTCTAAGTCCGCGCGCTCAACACGCGACCGAGGCGCCCGACTTCGAGCGCATCAGCGCGACCCTCGAAAAAGCGGCCATTCAGCTCCTCCGGCCCCAGGTCTTCCAGATGCGCGAAACCGAGCGCCCGGAGCTCGCCCGCCAGCGTGCGCGGATCGAAGAAGGTCTTCCACGGCTCGCCGGCCGCGGCGACGCGGTGCATCAGTGCGCGCACCATGAGACGGCGCAGAAAGCTCACGCTGGCGAGGGGAACCGCGTAGTCAAACACAACGCCGCTGCCACGCGGCAGCGCCGTGGCGACGTATCTCAGGGTGTCCATGACCGCAGCGCGGCTCAGGTACACGGTCACGCCGAGCCAGGAGAAGGCCGCGGGCACGTCGGTGCGGAAGTCGGCCTCCTGCAGCCGCGCGGCGAGCGTCTCGGTCTCGAAGTCAATCGGCACAAAGGTCAGCGACTCCGGTATGCCGATGGCGGCTGCCGCCAGTGAGCGCTGTTTCCACGCCTGGGTGGCCGGATGATCCACTTCGAAGACTCGCAACCGCGCGGCGGGGTAGGGATTGCGGTAGGCGAAGGTGTCGAGGCCCGCGCCGAGGATGACGTACTGGCGTACCCCGCGCGCGACCGACGCGGCGAGCGCATCCTCGGCGACTCGGCTGCGGGCCACCACGAAGGCCCGCAGGTAACGCGCGGACCTGAGGTCGAAGCGGGCGCGGTGCGCACGGATCCCGGCGGTGCCGCTCGCGCCGATTATCCGCAGCGCCACCGGATCGTCGAGGACCTTAGGATGGTCGTAGAGCTGGTGTGCCGCGCGGGCGAGCGCCACGCGCTGCGCGGTGAGGCTGGGCCGATCCCGTCTCACGGAGCGCTGACTGCGCGCCGGCCCGGCTCAGTCGTCGCTGAACTCGAATTCGAGCGCGACGCCGAGATCGCTGAACACGCGGGTGACCTCGGGCGAGAGACTGAAGCTGCTCGCCTCCGCGGTCGAGATCGTGACGAGCAGGCTCGTCTGGCCGCCTTCCGTGTGGATCTGTCGCAGGAGCTCGCCGTGCACCTTGAAAAACCGCACGGCGGTGAGCGAGAGCGCCCAGCCGAGGCTGCGGGTGGCGGCAGATCCGAGCCGCTCGCGCGCGATGTTCACCAGCGGCTCCGCGGAAAAGCCGAGATCAGCGGGCCACTCGGTCGGACTCAGCGCCCCCAGCCAGTAGCTCTCAGCGTGCACGGAAGCGGACGCCAGCCCGCTGCGCGACAGGCGCGGATCTCCCGCGCGGAAGGAGTGTTCCGCCGGCAAGCCGAGCTCGCGCGAGATCTCGGCCGGATCGAGCGACGGGTGACGGATGCGCAACGACAGCTGAAACGGATGCGACGGCTTCGCGAGTTTCCTGGCTTCCATGAGGTGCCCTGCGGTGAGGAACGGGCATGACAGCACGGAAGCGACGACGGCCGCAACTGTCGGCAGCCGGCGTCTGACCCGCAGCTGCGACGCGCGGGCAAGCGGACCCGCCAAGGCGGTGGCCGGGGTACGCGCGGGACCTTAAGCTCTCGACGGGGCTCACCCGCACGCCGACCCGAGCTCACGAGGAGTCAGCCCATGATCGTCCGCATCTGGCATGGCCGCACCGCGCGCGAGCGCGCAGACGAGTACGGGGCCTTCCTGACACGCCGCGCGATTCCCGACTACCGGGGCGTCGCAGGGAACGTGGACGTCGCCATCCTGCGGCGCGACGAGGAGAACGTGAGCCACTTCCTCACCGTGACGCGCTGGGCTTCGGAGGAGGCCATCCGGGCGTTCGCGGGGAGCGATGCGCTGAAGGCGAAGTATTACCCCGAGGACAAAGGATTCCTGCTCGAATTCGAGCCGCAAGTGCAGCACTACACCCTGATAGCGGGCGGCCCTTGAGAGGGCGCTGCTACTTGCGTCCGAAGCCCTTGGGCTTGGTCGCCTGGTTGTAGGGGTCGTATCCGCCGACGGTGCCTTCCGGCTCGATGCGCAGCTCTTCGTCCTGGGTGTCTTCCATCTTGAGCTCGGGTGCCTCGAGCTTCTTCAAGAGGCGCGAGGTGCTCTCGATGGCAATGCGGCTCGTCTGCTTGAGCCAGTCCCACACTGCGTTGCCGCGCTCGTCGTGGACGACCTTTCCGCTTGAACCCGCCGGCGGCTGCCCCTTCGGGTGTGAAGGCATCGCGCCAGGCCTGGCCGACGCGGGCATCGCCGCGGGCGGCCGTCCGGAGCTCGGCGTCGCGGGCATCGCGCCCGCCCGCGAAGACGGCATCGGCGCGCCAGGTCTCGCAGGAGCAGCAGACGTCACCGCGCCCGGTCGCGCGGAACTCGGCATCGCAGAGGCCGGTTTCGCCGGAACACTGCCAGGGGGTCGGGGAGGATCATTTAATGTCTTTGAATCGCTCATGCTGAGGCCCTGACCGGGGTCAAACAGGCATCCGGTCAGCTACGTTACGTTATAGGGAATGCGCTTGCGCCGGTGTCCTGGCCGGCGGAATTGTGCAAGAAGTCACAGTCGGCGGCGTGCGCCGTTCACCATCCGATGCCGTAGTCCTGCCCGAAGTTGCTCGAGCCGCCCCAGAACGTGCCGTGCCGGCGATCGACGAAGATGGCGTTGAGGGGCCCGGAGGTCCGGTCCTCGAACTCGAGCGCGTAACCCATCTTGGTGAGCTCACTGCGTACCCAGGCGGGCGTTGCGGAATTGAGCGTGAGACGGCCGGGGAAGGACTGGTGGTCCGCGAACGAGTCACGCATCTGGTAGCTCGTCATGTTGGCGGCCTCCGTCGCCTCCTGCACGCTCATGCCGAATTCCACCACGTTGAGGAAGAACTGCAGCAGGTTCTGGTCCTGGGTGTCGCCGCCCTGCACCGAGAAGATCAGAAACGGCTTCCCCTCTTTCAGAGCGAGTGACGGCGTCAGCGTCGCTCGTGGCCGCTTGCCGGGCTCGACCACGTTGTAAGGGTTCTCGCGCGGGTCGAGCACGAAGCTCTGCATGCGTTGACTGAGACCAATGCCGGTGCGGCCGGCAATCACCGCCGGCGTCCACCCGCCGCTCGGCGTCACCGAGACCGCCCAGCCCTTGTCGTCGGCGGTCTCGACGCTGGTGGTGCCGAGGCGGAAGGTGCGATCGAACTCGGCCATCGACACGGGCGTCTGGTCCGGCATCCGGCTGTGCCACTTCTCAAGATAGGAAAGATACGGGTTCTTGCCGCCCTGGAAGGGGTAGGGGTCTCCCGGGCGGACGTCCGGGTCGTTGCGGTCGGGGCGAACGAGCCTGGCACGCTCGCGCGCGTACTCCTTCGACAGCAGACCCTGCACCGGCGGTGCCGGTGAGTAGCTCGTATCGCCGTAATAGAAGTCGCGATCCGCGTACGCGAGGTTCATGGCCTGATAGAGCGTGTGAATGTAGCGGGCGCTGTCGTAGCCCATCGACTTGAGATCGAAGTTCTCGAGAATGTTCAGCGCCTGCAGCATCACCGGCCCCTGCACCCAGGCATCGAGCTTGTAGACCTCGATGCCCTTGTAGCTCGCGTGCACCGGCTCCTCGATCTTTACCTTCCAGTTGGCGAGATCCGCGAGCGTGAAGAGGCCGCCCGCCTCGCGCACCGCCTTCACCAGGTCGTGCGCGATGTCACCCTGGTAGAAGCGATCGTAGGCAACATAGATGGCGGCCTTGCGGTCCTTGCCGGCCTTGAGCGCCGCGCGCTCGGCGTCCACGAGCTTGCGCAGCGTCGCCGCGAGGTCGGGTTGGCGGAAGATCTCACCGACCTCCGGCGCCTCGTGCGCCGAGCCTAAGTGCGGCAGCATCACGCGCTTCGAATCCGGCCACTGCTTGAGCTGCTCCTTGAAGTGCTCGATGGTGTTGACGAGGGACTCGTCGATCGCAAACCCGTCGGCCATCTCGATCGCCGGCGCGAGCACCTGGGCGAGGCTCATCGTGCCGTACTCGGCGAGCATGGTCATGAGGCCGCCGGGCGTGCCGGGTGTCACCGCGGCGAGCGGCCCGTAGGCCGGCGGGTACTTCATGCCGAGCTTGTGGAAGTATTCCGGTGTGGCGCCGGTCGGGGCGACGCCTAAGCCGTTGATGGCGATCACCTTGCCGGTGTTGGGGTTGTAGATGAGCGCCTGGGTTTCCCCGCCCCACGAGAGCGTTGTCCATGCGGTCGAGGTCGCGGCGATCATGGCGCAGGCGGCGTCGACTGCGTTCCCGCCCTGCTCGAAGATCTTCGCACCGGCGGTGGCGGCGACCGGCTTGCCGGTGACCGCCATCCAGTGCCGGCCGTAGAGCGGCGGCTTCTGGGTGCGGCCTTGCGCCATGGGTCCGCCAAAAATCACACTGGCGCTCACCATGGCGGTGACGGCCGTGCGGGCGATGGCGGCCACGGTCTTGCGGGGCTTCTTCGAGCT
Source organism: Steroidobacteraceae bacterium (assembly GCA_036008385.1). Taxonomy (GTDB): domain Bacteria; phylum Pseudomonadota; class Gammaproteobacteria; order Steroidobacterales; family Steroidobacteraceae; genus 13-2-20CM-66-19. The sequence goes on along the minus strand of DASYNX010000019.1, from coordinate 26,662 downwards.
TCTTTTCGACGGCATGCGCGTCCCTCGTGGCTCGTGGCGAGCGTGCAGCATATGGCAGACTGGCATGGCGCGCACGCCGGGCGACTCCCGCCCCGGCGATGCCGCGCGCTTCACGTGAATGACAACGAACGCGACAGTTGCGGCTCTGTTCGTTTATCCGCTGAAATCGGCGCGCGGCGTCGCACGCGCGCGCGTGCGCATCACGCCGACGGGCTTCGAATGGGACCGGCAGTGGATGGTGATCGACGCGCACGGCAAGTTCCTGAGTCAGCGCACCCACCCGCAGCTGGCGCGCATCGTCTCCGAGGTCACCGACGACACACTGGTGCTCACGGCACCGGGCCTGCCTCGTTTCGCGCTGCCACTCGCTGACAGTGGGGAGCGCGTGGCGGTGCGCGTGCACCTCGATCCGTGCGTCGGAGTTGACCAGGGGAGCGCTGCGCATGAGTGGGTGAGCGGTGCAGTCGGTGAAAGCGTTCGCCTGGTGCGCGTGCCGCCCGACCCTGAGCGCCGCGCCAACCCCGTGTATGCGGGTGCGGTCCCCGCCCCCATGGGCTTCGCGGACGGCTATCCGGTGCTGGTGTGCAACGAGGCCTCGCTCGATGACCTGAACGCGCGCATGCCAGAGAGTGTGCCCATGGACCGGTTTCGCCCGAACATCGTGCTGCGCGGCCTTGCCGCGTGGGCCGAGGACGATATCGAGACGCTCCGCATCGCAGATCTCACGCTCCGCCTGGTCAAGCCCTGCACCCGCTGCACCATCCCGTCCATCGATCAGCAGACCGGGCTCCTCTCTACGGATCCGGCGCCGGTGCTGCGCCGGTTCCGCTTCGACAAGAAGCTGCGCGGCATCGCCTTCGGCGAGAACGCCGTCATCGAGGGTGGCGCGGGCCGCGAAATCGAGCGCGGAGCCCACTGCGAAGTCGCCTAGGATCAGCCCTGCCCGAGCTTCCTCAAGGCCCCTGAAAACAAGCTCTCGGCGGGCCGCGGGGTGCGGCGTGTCGCAATCGCCGCAGGGTGCGGACTTAATGCGGCGTCGCACCCGTTCGCGCTCGCGCGCACGACGTCAAACTGTGCGCAGCGCACGACACCCGTACCCACCGGTCCGCCACACTGCTTGAGACAATACCGGGGCAAACTGTGAACCAGTTGGCATTTGCGTTCGGCGCGGTGAGCGGCCTGCTGTGCGTGGCACTCGCCGTATTCGCGCAGCTGTGGCGAAAACGGCCGCGCCGGGAACGCACGCGCGCCCCCTATACCCCAGTGGACGTTTTCGAGCAGTGGCCGACCACCGCCCTGGTGCTCGACCCGCTGAGCGGCAGCATCGTTGCCGCCAACCCGGCGGCGGCCAAGAGCCTGGGGTATGCCCCGGAGGATCTGCTGAAACTCCCTTTCACGCAGCTCTTCAGCGCCGAGGGGGTGGAGCCCCGCAGCCTCATCGGCAAACTCCAGGAGGCCACCAATCGCACGCCGCTCGAGATGCGCCAGCATTGCGGTGACGGCTCGCAACGCAACGTCGAAGCCACCAGCCACCGGCTGATGCTCGGCGAGCGGGCGGTGCTGGCGGTGGCGGTGCACGACATCACCGTGCGGTACACGGTCGAGACGCAGCTCCTGCAGAAGCACCAGCAGCTCGATCACCTGGCGCACCACGACCACCTCACCGGGCTTCCCAACCGGCTCTACCTCGCGGCGCATCTCCCGGACGCCATCGAGGAGCACAGGAAAAGCGGCGCAGTGCTCGCGGTGCTGTTCCTCGATCTCGACCGTTTCAAGCACGTCAACGACTCGCGCGGCCACGAGACCGGCGACAAGCTGCTGAAGACCGTCGCGCAGCGCATCCGCGCCACCATGCGCAACGAAGACCTGGTGGTACGCATGGGTGGGGACGAGTTCGTCGTGGTCATGAAGGGCATCAAGACCACCCAGCAGGTGAACGATGCCGCGGCGCGCGTCAACCACGCGTTGAGTGCCCCGATGGTGGTGGACGGGCGCACGCTCGTCACCACCGTGAGCATCGGTGTGGCGCTCTACCCGCACGACGGCATCGATATGGGCGAGCTGCTGCGGCACTCGGACACCGCGATGTACCAGGCGAAGGATCGCGGCCGTAACAACTATCAGCTCTTCAGCCAGAGCATGGACAAGCGCCTGAAGGAGCGTATCGCCATCGAGTCGAGCCTGCGCACGGCGCTGCAGAGCCGCCAGCTCGACGTGTTCTATCAGCCGATCGTGGAGATTGATTCCCAGCGGGTGGTGGCGCTGGAGGCACTGTTACGCTGGAAGCACCCGAACCACGGCTACGTGCGCCCCGAGCGCTTCGTGACCATCGCCGAGGAGGCCGGCCTCATCGTGCCGATCGGCGAGTTCGTGCTGCAGCGGGCGGTGGAGGACATGGCGCGCTGGCGTCCGGCGGCCGCGCAGATGGTGCCGGTCGCCATCAACGTGTCCGCCGTGCAGCTGCAGCGCTCCAATCTCGCCGAGTCCATCTCCCGGCTTACCAAGGAGCACGGCCTCGAAGCCTCGATGCTGCAGATCGAGCTCACCGAGAGCGCGGTGTTCGAGCGGCGCGAGGCGCGCGCCCGCGAGGCGAGCCAGGATGCGGTTGCGAAACTGCGCGAGCTCGGCGTGCATATCGCCATTGACGACTTCGGCACCGGCTACTCGAGCCTCTCCTACCTCAAGCGCTGGCGGGTGGACACGCTCAAGATCGACCGCAGCTTCATACGCGATCTGGTGACGGACCTCAGCGATCTCGCGATCGTGAGCGCGATCATCGCCATGGCGAAGCACCTGCACATCCAGGTGGTCGCCGAAGGCATTGAGGGCTATCAGCAGCTCGAGAAACTGCGCCAGCTGGGGTGCACCTACGCGCAGGGTTATCTCTTCGCCCGCCCGGTCCCGGGGCAGGAAGCGCACCAGTACCTCACTGGAACGCCGCTCGATCTCACCCAGCGCCTGCCGGCCCTCGACCGGCTCGAGAACACCGGCACCGGCGAGCAGGTGGCGCTGCGCGCCTGAGCCGCCACCGCCGCGACGCGCGGGCTGCCGCACCGCGTGCATCCAAAAAGTCGCGAGCGGACGTGCGAGAATGGGCCATGCCGGAGGCCACCGCCTCGCCCGCACGGGTTCCGCTGCGCCAGCAGTGCGCGGACGCCGTCCTCATGGTTCGACCGCGCTCCTTCGGCTATAACCCCGAGACCGCCGCCACCAACACCTTCCAGCAGCCGCCCGGCCCCGCGAGCAGCGCCGCAGACGCGCGTCGCGAGTTCGAGCAGCTGGTCCGGGCGCTCGCGAGTGAAGGGGTGAGCGTGTGCGCGGTGGAGGACTCCGCCGCGCCGGTGAAGCCCGATGCCGTCTTTCCCAACAACTGGCTGAGCTTTCACGAGGACGGGACACTCGTGCTCTACCCGATGCAGAGCGCGAGCCGCCGACCCGAGCGCCGGCAGGAGGTGATCGATTCCGCCGTGCAGGAGCTGGGGTTCAAGCTCACTCGCGTCCTCGATCTCACGCACCACGAGGGACAGGGGAAGTTCCTCGAGGGCACCGGCAGTCTGGTGCTGGATCACATCGAGCGCGTGGCCTACGCCTGCCTGTCACCGCGCACTCACGCAGACGTGGTCGCCGAGTGGGCCCGCGGGCTCGGCTACGAGGCGATCACCTTCACCGCCGCGAACCGCGCAGGCGTGCCGCTCTACCACACCAACGTGCTGATGTGCATCGGCGCCCGTGCCGTCGTGGTCGGCGCCGAGGCGATCGTGCCGGCGGACCGCAAGCGGGTGCTCGCGCGGCTCGCGGCGAGCGGGCGGGAGATTATCCCGATCGGGCACACCGAGATCGAGCAGTTCGCGGGCAACATGCTCGAGCTCGGCACCTGGGACGAGGCGCTCGGGGACTCGCGGGTGCTCGTGATGTCGGAGACCGCACGCCGCGCGCTCGGGCGGGAGCTGTTCGCGCAGCTCTCCGGCTGCACCGATGCGGTGCTCGCGATCCCGGTCCCGACCATCGAGCGACTCGGCGGCGGCAGCGTGCGCTGCATGCTCGCCGAAGTATTCCGCGCGGCATGAGCGAGCTGCTGATCAAGGCAGCGCTCGCGTATCTGCTCGGCTCGATCGTCGGCAGTCTCCTCATCCGCCGCCTCACCGGCGGGGCCGATATTCGCTCGCTCGGCAGCGGCAACGCCGGCGCCACCAATGCGCTCCGCACCCTCGGCATGAAAGTGGCCGTCTGGGTGCTGATCATCGATCTGGGGAAGGGTTGGATCGCAACCGCGCGCCTTGCGCCCTGGGCGCTTCCCGGGATCCCGGCCGCACCGCCCGAGCTGGCGGCGTGGTGCCTGCCGGTCTGCGGCATCGGAGTGATGCTCGGACACGTCTATCCCCTCTGGTACGGCTTGCGCGGCGGCAAGGGGATGGCCACTCTCGTCGGAGCCGTGCTCGGCATCAGTCCCTGGCTCCTGCTCCCCATGATCCTCACCTGGCTGGTCGCGGTGATTCTCTTCGGCTACGTGAGCGTCGGGTCGATCCTCGGGGCGGTGGCGGTGGTGGTGTGGATCGCCCGCCACAGTCCGACACCGCCGCTCCTCACCTTCGCGATACTGGCGGCGCTCCTCATTGTGTTCACCCATCGCAGCAACATCGCACGGCTTCTTGCCGGCACCGAATCCCGGGCAGGGCGCCTATGGCTCTTCGGCACACGGCGGGGGACGACCGGATGAGGCGCGCCAGGGCCGAGCGTGCCAAGAGTGCCGCGCAGCCGGCGACGCCGCTCGTTGCGCAGGTGTTTGGCCGACTCGCCGACGGGCGCTTTCACTCGGGCGAGGAGCTGGCGAAGTCCCTACGCGTCAGCCGCAGCGCCGTCTGGAAAGCGGTGCGATCGCTGCGCCAGCTCGGGGCAACGCTGCACGCCGTGCGTAACCGCGGCTATCGCCTCGCCCATTGCGGCGAGCCGCTCGATGCGTCCCGGATACGCGAGCGCCTGGCGCGCGATGTGCGCGAGCACATCGCGCGCATCGAGTCGGTGTGGTCGATCCCGTCCACCAACTCGAGACTCCTCGAGCGCCCCAACCCCGCAAGCGGCACCACTGAGGTGGTGCTGGCCGAATATCAGACCGCCGGCCGCGGGCGGCGCGGGCGCGCGTGGCTGGCCCCGCCCGGCGGGGCGATCTGTCTGTCGCTCAGCTGGACGTTTCGCGACGTGCCCCAGGACTTAGGCGCCCTCGGACTCGTCATCGGCGTGTGTAGCCTGAGGGCGCTGCGCGAGCTGGGTGTCGCGGGCGCTGCGCTCAAGTGGCCCAACGATCTGCTCGTTGGCCAGCGCAAGCTCGGGGGTGTGTTGATCGAGCTGCGCGCCGAGTCCGCGGGCCCCGCCTGCGTGGTCATCGGCGTCGGGCTTAACGTCGCCTTGGGTGCCACGCTCCTCGAGCAGATTGCCGAGACCGGCACCGCGGCGACCGATCTCTCGAGCGCGGGGCTCACCGCGCCGTCGCGCAACGCCGTCGCAGCGGCGCTCATCAGCGCCTGCCTCCGCGGCCTCATTGAGTTCGAGCGTCTCGGACTCAAACCCTTCAGCGAGGAGTGGCGCGCGGCGGATGCGCTGCGCGGGCGCCCCGTGAATGTCACGGCGGCCGAGGGCGTGGCGCGCGGCCTGGCGCGCGGGATCGATGTGCACGGGGCACTGGTCGTCGAGACTCCCCAGGGCGTGAAGCGCTTCATCTCAGGCGACGTGACCGTGAGACCCTGACCCTGTGGCGCTGCTCGTCGACATCGGCAACACACGCATCAAGTGGGCGCGCCTTGACGGCGGGCGCCTCGGCCGCTGCCACGCAGCCGCGCATGGCGGCTGGCGGGCGGGCGATTACACGCGGCGCCTGTTCGGCTCCGGGTCCCGGCCGCAGCGAATGCTCGTCTCGAGCGTCGCTGGCGCAAGGGTCAACCGGACGCTGGCCGCCGCGGCGCGGCGCGCCGGGCTGCATGTCCGGTTCGTCACCGTGCCGCGGCGGGCGGGTGGGGTAACGGTGGGGTACGCCGAGCCCTGGCGACTGGGCGTGGACCGCTTCGTGGCGGCCGTCGGGGCGCATCAACTCTTCCGCGGCGTCGCGGTGTGCGTGGTGGGTGTTGGCACGGCGATGACCATCGATCTCGTGAGCGCGCGCGGCCGGCACCTCGGCGGAGTGATCATCCCGGCGCCGGAGCTGATGGTGGAGACGCTCCTCGACCACACTCATGGTATCCGCCGCCGCGCGCGCGGCGGCGGGTCCGCTGGCGCAGGGCTCTTCGGCCGTTCCACGCGCGCTGGCGTGGTGGCCGGCTCCCGCTTTGCTGCCGCCGCCCTCATCGATCGCGCGGTGGAGGAGGCCCAGTCTCTCGTCGGTCGGGCGCCGCTCGTGGTGCTGACGGGGGGTGAAGCGCCGGCCGTGCGGCCGCTGATCCGCGGCCGCTGGGTGGGTGTGCCCAACCTGGTGCTGCGCGGACTCGCGGTCCTCGCGCAGACGCATCCCCGACGCCGTTGAACTAGAATCCGCCCCGTGCGCACCGTCTTCTTTGCGCTGGTGTTCGCCAACATTACCTACTTCGCGTGGGCGCACTGGATCGACGTGCCGCGGCCGCCGGTCAACGAGTCGAGCGCGCGGCTGCCGCCGCTGAAGCTGGTCGATGAACTACCGTCTGCGGAGCGTGAACAGGCGAAGGCGAAGAAGATGTCCCTCAATCCGGGCGGCGCGTGCCTCTCCGTGGGGCCGTTCGCGGATCTCGACAGCAGCGCCCACGCCGCAGCGCTGCTGAAGGCGAAGGGATTCGATCCCAAGCAGCGCGCCGAGCCGGGACAACTGTCCGAAGGCTTCTGGGTCTACATCGGTGGCATGAAGACCCAGGCCGACACGGATCGCGCACTCGCCACGCTCGAGCGCAACGGCATCAAGGACGCGCTGGTGATGCCTGAAACCCCCGACGCCGGCCGCCGCCTATCGCTTGGGCTCTACAGCGAGCGAGGCCGTGCTGAGCGACGCGCCGAGGCCGTCCGCGCAGCCGGACTCAAGGGGGAGGTTGCCGAGCGCAAGCTCGCAGGGACGATCTATTGGGTGGATATCGTGCCGCCGTCAGGCATGAACGCCGTACCTCTTCAGGACCTGTTCGCCGAGGGCGTGAGCACGCGCATCGCCGTGCAGCCCTGTCCCGCAGCCTCCCCGAACCCTGCACCGACCGGCACTGCGACCAACGCGAGTCCGCAACCGCCAGCGCGGCCGCCCGCAACAGCCAGCAACCCGCCGCCATTGGTGTCCGGGCCGCCCAGGCTGCGCTGAACGGCAGGCGGCGGAGCCTGCGCGGCCGCTGTATAAAAACGAATAGACGGGTGGTGCCGCCGGTCTGGATTGAACAGACGACCTGCCGCTTACAAGGCGGCTGCTCTGCCACTGAGCTACGGCGGCGATGGTCATGATTTTACGCGAGTTTGCGGACCCGCGCGCCGCGGACGGACTATAGTTGGCCACGCGAATCTTCTCGAGTCGGGGGACATAGTGTGAAGAGGCCTGCGGATGTCAGGGCGCGCAGCCTGGTGGATGAGGTCGAGCGACGGAGCGGGGGTCCCGCGGACGGCTCGCTGCTCCGGGCACGCGCGGTGCCGCTGCAGGCTAAATAGAGCAGCGGCGAGCATCGACCGGCGACCGGACGTGATCTCGTGGAAGATCTGATCCACTTCGCCCTCGCCGCCGTCGCGTTGCTTCTGGTGCCAGGCCCGACGAACACTCTGCTCGCAACCTCTGGCGCGACGATCGGATTCCTCCGCTCTCTTCGTTTGCTGCCCGGCGAGGTGAGCGGATATATCGCTGGGATCGCTGTTGTGCGTGCGGTGCTGCTGGCGATTGGAACGGCCGCGTGGGCACTCACGGGATTGCGGGTTCTGTCCGCTGTTTACCTGGCGGGCCTCGCTTTCAAGCTCTGGCGTGCAGTTCCGTCCGCCAACGCGAGTCCGGTGACGATGGGGCGCGTCTTTGTCACCACGATGCTGAATCCGAAGGTGCTGATCGTCGGGCTGGTGCTGATGTCCCTGCATCCCGGGATTGCCGTCGTGCAGTTGGGCATCTTTTCAGCTCTGGTCCCCGTCGTTGCAGTTGCCTGGATCTCGGCCGGCTCTCTCATCGGCAAAGCGCGCTGGCCGATCCGCAGCGCCGAGATTCCCAGAGTGACCGCGATCGTGCTGCTGTGTTTCGCGGGCACGATGCTCGTGTCGTCAATTCACACATGAATGAAGCACTGACCGCCGCTGAGACGGATCAGACCGCGCTCAGCCGCTCGCTGCGGCCACGTCACGTCGCGATGATTACCATCGGCGGCATTATTGGCGCGGGGCTGTTCGTGGGCAGCAGCGTGGCGATCACGGCCGCAGGCCCCGCGATCATCGTGAGCTACGCGCTCACCGGCCTGCTGATACTGCTCATCATGCGCATGCTCGGCGAGATGGCCGTCGACATGCCGCAGGTGCGCTCGTTCACCGAGTTCACGCGTGCGGCGCTCGGCAACTGGGCCGGATTCTCGGTCGGCTGGCTCTACTGGTACTTCTGGGTGGTCGTGATCCCGGTTGAGGCGATTGCCGGGGCAGAGATCATCCGGCGCTGGCTGCCGCTACCGTCCTGGGAGATCGGGGCCGCACTCATGATGTTCATGACGTGCGTGAACCTCATGTCCGCGCGCGCTTACGGCGAGTTCGAATTCTGGTTTGCGTCGATCAAGGTCGCGGCCATTGTTTCCTTCATTGTCATCGTCGGCGCCCATGCGTGCGGCTATCGCTCGCCCAGCGGGGCCACGTTCTCGACTCTGGTCGCTCACGGCGGGTTTGCGCCGCGGGGTGCGTTCGCGGTGCTGGCCGCCGTGACCACGGTCATCTGGTCGATGATGGGTGCTGAGGTGGTTACGATCGCGGCGGCGGAATCGCCGGAGCCGGCGCGCGCGGTGGCGCGGATGACCTCGACCATCATCAGCCGCATTCTGCTCTTCTACGTCGGCTCGATATTCGTGATCGTCAGCACGGTCCCCTGGAACCGCGTGGTGTCGGGTCAGTCGCCCTTTACCCTCGCGCTTGACGGAATCGGTTTCCCCTACGCGAGCGAGTTCATGGCAGCAGTAATCCTGACTGCGGTGCTCTCGTGCCTCAATTCGTCTTTCTATGTGGCCTCGCGCGTGCTGTTCGTGCTTGCCAGTCGCGGCGATGCGCCGCGCTGGCTGGTGCGCACCAACCGCCGCCACGTGCCCGCGCGCGCCGTGCTACTCGCGAGCGCCGTAGGATTCGCGGGTGTGATCGCCGCCATCCTTTCGCCGAGCGTCGTGTTTGCCTTCCTGGTGAATGCGTCCGGCGCCATCATTGCCGTCATCTATCTCCTCATCGCCGTCTCGCAGGTGCGGTCGCGACGGGCCCGCGAGCGCGCCGGCGGTCCTCCGCCGACGCTGCCGATGTGGTTCTTTCCATGGCTGAGCTACCTCGCTATGGCGGGAATGCTGCTGGTGTTGATCGCGATGGCGCTGACGCCTTCACACCGCGCTGAGTTCTGGACGAGTGCCATTTCCATCGCCGTCGCGCTGCTCGCATACGTGGTTTTCCGGCGCCGTCGCACGGCCGCGCCAGCGACCTTGCCGGGTCAATCGCCCGGGATTCATCGCCGATGACACTCGCCGTGGAGCCTGCGCAGGCGCAATTCGGCCCCTGGAATCCGGGTATCGAGTCACGGGTGCCGCGCGACCTTCGTCACCTCACCACCATCTTCAGGTCCGAGAATGCGTTCACGAGCATTACCGAGGTGGAGGAGCTGCGCGATCTCACCGGCCTCGAATTGAGCGCGCTCGTGGTGTTTCGCCCGCAGCGGCTGGCGTTGCACGAACTGCTGGTTCGCGTAACGGCCGACTTCTCGGTGCCAGACGGATCGAACGTCGAAGACCTGGGGATCAACTTTCGCCAGATCACGCGCGTACTCCTCGCGGGTTACATCGATCCGCAGTTCCCGGCCATCACGGCGGCGTTCGAAGCATCGAAACAACGACTGTCCGGCATCATAAATTCCGAGCTTGCCGCCATGTTCTGCGCACCTGCGCTGGTCAACGTTCCACCGCCGCGAGGGCCAGGCGCAAGATTCCTCCGTGGCCTGCTGCGACGCCGCGACAAGCGGCCGGATAGAAAACCGGCAGGTAGCGAGCTCGATCTCGAGCGTGAAACGCGGGTGATCGCGCTATGGGAGGGCAAAGCGGCTGCCGCCGGCGATCGGCCGGAAGGAGCCGCCTGCCGGGCGCTGGCTAAGGTGGTATCCGCCCTGATCGTGCGTCATAGCGGCGTCTGGGGCAGCCGCGAGCTCATCGCGTCGCTGGCAACCAACATCGCGTGCAACGATTTTGGCGGTGAAGAAATCGGCCGCCTGATCGAGCCCTGGCTGATTCAGGCGGCGACCCGCGAAGGCTACAACCTGTTGCCACGGCAGGAACGACCGTTCGTCATGAATACCAAGGGACCGTCTGCCTCGGGGAAGAGCACACTACGTCCGCTGCAAAAAGCGTTGGCTGCCGAAATCGGTGTACGTTGGAGCGAGTTCGCTCTGGTCAGTCCCGATATATGGCGCAAGCAGCTGCTCGACTACGGCACACTTGGCTCCGCGTACAAGTACGGCGGTGCGTTTACGGCCGACGAGGTGCAGATAATCGATCAAAAGCTCGACCGCTATATGGCGCGCAAGGCGCGGCGGGGCGAGATGTCGCATCTGCTGATCGACCGCTTCCGCTTCGACAGCTTTGCCCCGGACTCCCACGAGGAGGGCAGCAACCTGCTGACGCGCTTCGGTCACACCGTCTATCTCTTCTTCATGATCACGCCCCCGGCCTCCCTCGTGGAACGTGCCTGGAAGCGAGGCCTTGAAGTGGGCCGGTATAAGGCCGTCGATGACACGCTGGCGCACTGCGTCGAGGCTTATGCGGGGATGCCGCATGTCTTTTTCACGTGGGTGCAGCGGACCGACAAGCTGGTGCATTTCGAGTTTCTGGATAACAGCGTGCCCTCCGGAGAGCGCCCACGCACCGTTGCCTTCGGATCGAACGACGTAATGAATGTGCTGGACATCACCGGCCTGCTCGATGTCGAGCGATTCCGCAGAGTCAATATCGAAGCTTCCGCTGCGGACCTGCTCTTCCAACAGCAGGCGCTCCTGGCACCCGAAAAGAACACCGCTTTCCTCAGGCAGTGTACCGAGAGGTTCCGCGAGATCAACTTCGCCGATCAAGCGACCGGCCGAGTCTTTGTGCGCATGGTGTCGGGCAAGCCGGTGTGGCTCGATCGCGAAGTGCTTGCGCGAGCGGCTTGCAAACCGGATGTGCGCGCCGGCTTGATAGCGATCGTTCCGGACGTGTTCGATCGAAGCGAGTCAACAGCCGGCGAGCCGCAGTATCTGCGCGAGTCACTGGACCCTCGCACGCTCACCCTGGGGCGCTGGGCAGAGCGCACCTCTACCAAGGCTGTCGTCTCCGGTGGATCTGCGGCCGTCAGCTGAGACGCGTTGGTCCAGGGCCGGCTCAGCCGACCGGGCGCGACCGGTCGCCTCGCTGGAGGTGAACCATGATGCGTCGATAAGCGATCACTGCCAGCAGCACACCGGCGATAGCCGCGAAGACCAGTCCCAGCAGCAGGAAAAAGAGGTGGTTCAGAATCTGGTCAACGTGACCGGCTGCCTGCTGCGTCGCCGTACGCAGTAAGGGCGGCAAGGAGTCTGCGCGTTGTGCCAGCGCATTCAGTTCGCGGGTGGCAGTGCTCGCCTCCCGCAGCATTTCGGTGTACTGGCGGATGTCGAACGGAGCACCCTTTTCCCCCGCGGCGGTTCCGGGCTTAGGGGCAAACTGCGCCCTGATTCGCTCGTATGCTTGCAGCGTGTCACGCAGCGCGTTGGCAGTTTCCGTGCCGGCCTGAAGGGTGGCGCGCAGCTCCCCGGCGAGCGGGCCGATGGTCGCACTTTCGTCGTTTAGCGTGCGCACGAGCTGCGCAACCAAAGCCTCGCGCTCCTGGCGAATGACGTCCGGCAGCGTGCGCACGAGGTGCTCGGAAGCGCTCCCGATGAGGGACGCTCGCTCGGCATCGCTGAGCAGGGCCTTCGTTTCCGGCATTACGGCCAATTCAAAGGTCAGCCGCTCGACTTGCATGTCAAGGAGAGCGGGTGTGCGCTGCATGTAATAGATGGCTCGCTCAGCGAGTGCACGGCTCTGCGCAAGCTCCCGCACAGCCGGGTCGAGCGCCGAGAAAGGATCGACGCCGAGCATGGAGAAGAGACTGCCGGACTGGCCCTGTTCGCCGGCGACCGGTACCCCGACAGAGCTCGCAAAATCCCGGAAATTTACGTACGCCACGTAGCGCACGTTGGGATGTTTGGCGCGCCAGCGGTCGATGATTTCGCGAAGTTGCGTTATTTGCGCATCGTTCAGGACACCCGGCAGCAGTTTCCAGGCCTCGGACTCGAGTGCGCGATAAGTGTCCTGCACCGGCTTCGCGCGGGCGCCGTAGGTCTCCTCTACCCAGGTGTCGTTCGCGACGATCCAACTCAATGAAGCCAGCACAACCAGGTCGAGCGCGTTGCTGACCGGATTCGGACCACTGGCGTCCGTGTAGGCCGCGGTCGCCTGTTGCACCTTCCAGTTCTGGGCGGCGAGCCGCTCTTCGGCATTTGGTGAACTACGCTGAAACTGACTCAGCGCTTCGCCCGTACGGCCGACATATTCGTCCGCATAACGCATCACGCTCAGCTGCAGGCTCTGAAGCTGTTCGGCGCGCGCTCGCGCAGCACGCTTGCTGGGCATCATCTGGTCGACGAGCGTGCAACCGCACAGCGCACACGCGATCAAAAGGGCCGCTGCGCGCGTTACGCGGACTCGCCCGCCTTGTGAAGCATCTTGTTCGTGCCTATTCCCCCGTCGGAAACGCAAGTGGCGACCTCGTAATGACTTGGTCGATAAGATGGACGTGCTCGCGGGGGAGGATATAGACAAACCCCCACGACGGGAATATTGACAGGGCCCGGTGATCGGGACGCGGCACGTGTCGGAACGCCGACCTCAGAGCTCCAGTTGACTGAGGCCCGGATGATCGTCAGGCCTTCGGCCCAGCGGCCAGAAGAACTTCCGCTCTTCCGCGCGGATCGGCAGGTCATTGATGCTGGCGAAGCGCCGCATCATGAATCCCTGCTCGTTGAACTCCCAGTTCTCGTTACCGTAGGAGCGGTACCAGTGCCCCGAATCGTCATGCCACTCGTAGGCGAAGCGCACCGCGATGCGATTGCCTGCGCAGGCCCAGAGCTCCTTGATCAGGCGGTAGTCGAGCTCCTTGGCCCACTTGCGTTGCAGGAAGCGGCGCACCTCTTCCCGTCCGACCGGGAATTCGGCGCGATTGCGCCAGCGCGTGTCCGGCGTGTAGACGAGCACGACGCGGTCCGGATCACGGGAATTCCAGGCGTCTTCGGCCATGCGGATCTTTTGGGCGGCCGTTTCCGCAGTGAACGGCGGCAGCGGGGGCTTGGTTTCGGTCATGGGGGCGGTCTCCTATCGTGCGATCGAGCGAGCATCAGGCGCCGTCGAGCCGCTCCGCAAGCCGTAGCGCCGCGCCGAAGTTCTCCGCGAAGAATAACGTCGTCCCGTCCGGCCGCACGCCCATCTGGGCGAGGATCGCCCGCGGTTGCTCCCGTAGTCCCGACAGCACGACGCGCGTGTGGCCGCGCGCACAGCGCTTGAGGAGCTGCCGCAGTGCGGTCACGCCGCTCGGGTCGATGAGCGGCACGAGCCGCAACCGCAGGATGAAGACGCGCGGCGGCCTGGGAAACTGATTCAGCACGTCATCGAGGCGGTTGGCGACCGCAAAGAACAACGGCCCGGACACCTGGTAGGCCTCGACCCCTTCCGGGAGGCTGGCCCGCTGGCTGGGCTCCGGTGCCTGCACGAAGTCGTCGGCATCCTCATCCAGCAGCGACACGTTGGACTTCATCGCCACGACCTCGCTCATGCGGTGCATGAACAGGAAGGCGGCGAGCACCAGACCGACTTCGATGGCGACCGTGAGATCGAACATCACCGTGAGCCCGAAGGTAAGCAGCAACACCACCCGGTCGCCCACGGGTCCCTGCAGCAGGTGCCCGAAGCTGTCGATCTCCGCCATGTTCCACGCCACGATCACCAGCACCGCCGCAAGCGTCGCGAGCGGTATGAACTTCATCCACGGCGCCAGGATCAGCATGAAGACGAGCAGGAAGACGGCATGCAGCATCCCTGCGACCGGTGAGCGCGCCCCCGCGCGCGCATTGGTCGCCGTGCGCGCCAGCGCGCCGGTAGCGGGCAGTCCCCCGAAGAACGCCGCGGCGACATTCGCCGTGCCCTGCGCGACCAGCTCGCAGTTCGAGCGATGGCGGCCGCCGATCATTCCGTCTGCGACCACTGCCGAGAGCAGCGACTCGACGCCGGCGAGGAAGGCGATCGTGAAGGAGCTCGGGAACATCTCGCGCGTGCGCTCGAGGGGGATGTGTGGGATCGTGAAGGTCGGTAGCTGCGCCGGGATGTTGCCGAAGCGCGAGCCGATCGTTTCCACCGGCAGAGCAAGCAGCACGTACGCCAGTGTGCCGAGAGCCACCGCGATCAGGAACCCCGGCCATGCCGGGCGCCAGCGCCGCAGCAGCAGGATGAGCGCGATGCTCGCCACGGCGAGCAATGCGGCCGCGCCGCTGAAGTCCGCGAGATGGCCCGCATAGGCGCTCAGGCGCGCGAGGAACTCCGCGGGCACGGCGCCCATGTGGAGGCCGAGCAGCTCCTTCACCTGGCTGAGAAAGATGCTGACGGCAATGCCCGCGGTGAAGCCGGTGATCACCGGCTGCGGCATGTACTTCATCAGGGTGCCAAGCCGCAGCACCCCGGCCGCGATCAGCATCAGCCCGGCGAGCAGCGTGCACAGCAGCAGCCCGCCGTAGCCGAACTTCTCGATCACGTTGAACACCACCGGGATGAAGGCGGCGGTCGGGCCGCCGATCTGCACGCGCGAGCCGCCGAGAGCGGAGATGAGAAAGCCCGCGACGATCGCGGTATGCAGCCCTTTCTCGGGCGTCGTGCCCGAGGCGATTGCGAGGGCCATCGCGAGCGGCAGGGCGACGATGGCGACGGTGAGACCCGCGATCAGATCGTGGCGGAAGTCCTCGAAGCCATAGCCGCGGCGCAACACGGTGAAGAGCTTCGGGACATACAGATGCCAGACGGGCGGGGCCGGGGTGGTGGACATGGAGGGACACGATACCTGTCTCCGCGGTCGCGGCGCCAACGCGCGCCCACGTCATTCTGCCCCGGCAGCTGCGCGACGCTTCTGAGCGACGTCGTGCCTGACTGACCCCTACGTGAATAGTCCTTTGTACTCGTTCGGCGTCATGCCCATGACTGCCTTGAAGGCCTTACACAGATGACTCTGGTCCGAAAAGCCGGTTTCCGCGGCGATGGCGGCTACTGACTGAGATCCCGCCCGCAGCGCCGCCGCTGCTCGCTCGATTCTCACGGCGACGATGTACTTGCTGAGGGGGAAGCCGTAGCAGCTGCGGAAGACGCGCGTGAGATGCACCGGATGAATCCCGACCGTCGCGGCAATCCCGGCGATGCCCGGCAGTTCCTTGAGTCCGTGGTCACAGATCTCGACCACTCGCTTGAGCCAGGGTGGTCGGGACACCCGGCTCACCGCCGTCTGCGCCTCGAGCTCAGCGACGATGCTCAGACAGGCGTCCTCCACGAATAACCCGCTGAGCCGACCCGTCATGTTCCTCACGGCGAGGACGTGAGCGATCCGGGTGGCGATCGGTCTTTCGAGTGCGACGGGGAAGCGCCAGCCCTGCAGCGGCTCTTCGACGATGTAATCGTCGATTGAGATGGCGAGGTAGCGGCCGCCGAGTCTCACCATGGAATCGCGGTGCTCGACCCCCGAGGGCGTATAGACGAGCTGCGAGGGGTTGCCGTCGTCGAAGCCGTCGGCCTCCGACCAGTACCCCGCGTCGAGCGGCAGCAGCAGGTTGGGCGTTGAATGACTGTGAGCCTTCTCGTCCCTGCGACCGCTCCCGGAGCGCCGGAAGGTGAGGATGAATCCCGGGACGCACACCCGGTTGATCTCGCGGCCGAGGAACTCTCCGTAGTGAAGCAGCACAGGCAGCGCCGGCGGCTAATGATCCGCGAAGGCGAGCACCGCCTGCGCGTAAGCCGCGGGATCCTGGAGAGCGGCGTAGTGGCTCACATCGTGCAGCACGATCGTCCGGGCTCCCGGTATGGTGCGCGCCAGGTATTGCGCATGCTTCGGCTTGATCCACTCGTCACGGTCGCAGATCACGATCGCCGTAGGTGTCCGGATGCCCGCGAGCTGCGCGACGCTGTAGTTCGGCTCGCTGTCCCACATCCGGTTCATCGCCTTGTGAAACGCATCGTACTCGTCGGGAGTCCTGGAGAGTCTCCGGTAATCCGACTCCCAGAGTCGGGATGCGGCCTTGCTGGCGGTCGGGTCCGCCGCGTCGCTGTAGATCCCGTCGGTGGTCGCGTTGGCCCCTTGCGCGAACAGCTTCGACAGCCGCTCCGGGTGATGGATCGCGATGTCGAGGCCGATGATCGCCCCGTCGCTCGCGCCGACGAGCGCGACCTTCTCGATCCTGAGGTAGTCGAGCAGCGCCAGGTAGTCCGCCGACAGGAGGTCGTAGGAGTACGGCTCCGCCGTGCGGGTCGATCGGCCGTGACCGCGAGTGTCGGCCACGACAACGGTATGGCGCTGCGCCAGAGTCGGAATCAGCGCCGCCCACATGTCCGCGGCGGCCATGCCGATTGGTATCAGGAGGAGGGGCGCGCCTGCGCCCTTGCCGTACACGGCGTAGTACATCTCGATACCGTTCACGGGTGCGTAGCCGCTGCGCTCGGCCGGCGGCAGCGGCGGCGGAGTCGGCAGCGTCTGCCATTTCTCCAGTGCCCGGGCCGCGTCGGGCGCGACCAACATCAGGAACGCCAGAACAGTCGCCATGGTGAGAGCCTTCACGCGAGCCTCCTTGGTGCACGGATCTGAAGCACACCCTCTCGCAACGCTAGACCGTGCGCGGCTCGTCTGGCTTGTATCAATCAAACATGGGTCGGAGCACCGGAATCAGCACCGGAATCACCAGGGAGCGATTCGGCGCTCAGGGTAGGGCGCGGGCAGCGCACGCGGCAATGCGCATGCGCCCAGGCGAGGCAGGCGGTCGATGATGGGAGCGGGCCGGCCCTCCGGGGATAACGGTCACGTCTCCGGCGCGCGGACGTTAAAACGCGGCGGCCGGCACCGAGAGGTGCCGGCCGCGGCGCATGGCTTGGTCAGTTCGGTTCAGCTACTGATCTGCCCGACTCCTGTTGATCCACGTGCCCCAGTTGGCGAGCTGCGTGCGCGGCAGGTTCGGGATGTACTCGTTCGCGAACCAGATGTTGTTGCCGTCCGTGACCGCGGCGGAGTAGTCACCCCAGCGGGCGACGCCGGCGCCACCATACTGCGGGTAGCCGGTGAAGCCGTCATCCGGTGCCGTGCCGTCAGCGACGATGCGCACGGGGCCCCAGCCCCCAAGCGTCGTGTAGGCCCCGCTCGGGAAGTAGTCCGGGCCGACCAGCGTGAAGCAGATCACGCCGGAATCACCGCTCACCCCGATCGACGGGAAGATGACGCTCTCGCCATCGACGGCCACGTAGCCCTGGGCCACGACCGCGCCGAACACGTTGCCGCGCCAGACCCCCGGTGCGACCGCGAACCACGCGGCGCCGGTCCGGCTGCCGTCACCGATGATCGTGTTGAGGCCCGCGTACAGCAGACCGTTGACGTACACCACCTGGTTCATGCGGTCGTCATTGGTGTTGAGCAGCTCCAGCGGATCGCCGAGCGACGTTCCGAGCGGCGTCGGTCCGGGCTTCTGCTGTGCCGGATTCGGCTGTCCGTAAGTCTCGGAGGCGATGACCTGGGACGACAGATTGAGCTGCGGCGTCGAGCTCAACAGTGAGCGCGTATTGGTGAGCGCCCACACCGCGATGCGGTTATCGAGCACGGCGTACGGCGGGATGCCGAACTGCAGCGCGCTCAGGAAGAACTCCGTGCCGGAGCCGCCGTCTCCCTGGGAGTTTCCGTTCTGCCCCCCGCCTTGGGAGTTGCCGTCCTCTCCCGACCCGTAGGCGATTGCCGGCTGGATCGAGTACCAGGTGCCACCGCTCGGTGCCGGCAGCGCGCCGGCGTCGATGGCGACGACCGGGATCGGCGCGAGGCTCCCATTGGCGGCCGCGATGAGGGCGGTCTTCGGGAGCGCGTAGACCTGCGCGCCGTTGAAGCCCGCCCCAAACTCGTTGGTCGACTGGTACACGCCGTACTTGTCGAAGCCGAGCAGCGGCTGATCACCGAAGCACGGGCAACCCGCGTGGTTGGGCGTGCCGTCGAGGCCATCGTCCGTCACGTCGTAGATGATCACGACGAACTCGCCGCGCGGATCCGAAGTCTTGCTGATGGCCATCATGTTGTAGTAACGGTCGGTCGCGCCGGGGTTCGTGCCGAAGTCCTCGTCGAAGGTCGTCACGAACCAGTGGCCGGACTGCGGGTCATACGTGCAGCGCGGATCGCCGATGAACGGGCCCGTCTCTCCCGTCACGCGGTTGATCTCCGGTGCCACCCCCATGAACTGGCTGAGCGACACGGGTCCCGTGAGCGAGTTGCCGTTGGTGTCGTACACCTCGATCGCGGTATTGATCACCTCGACCACGAAGCCGTTACCGGCGCACAGGCCCTGGTCCGGCGGCTCGGTCGAATATTGCGTGTTGAGGTACGCGCCGGTTCCCGCGGTGCGCTGATCGAAGTGCGAGAGACCGTTCCACCCGAACGTGGTGGAGGACACGTCCTTGACTCTGCGGCCGGCTGGATTCGGATTGTTGGTCGGCGGCGGCGGCAGACCCCACGAGGGAGTGTCGGCTCCCTGCAGGCTGCTTCGACCGGAGAGTCTGCTCGGAATCGGAAACCCGCTGTATCGTCCATAACGCGCGTGCATGACCGAACGTAGCGAGACGGCGGCCGCTGCACCCGGGGCCTGCTCCTTGACGCTGTTCTCGTCATCACCGCCGCGGATCTCGGGTGCCGACAGCGCGCTCGGGCCCGCCGGTCCGCCGTGCATTATGGTGGTGCCCACGACGTGCGCGGACATGAGGGTTTGGCCTGCCGTCGCGGAGGCACCGGCGAGCGGCGCCTGGGCGAGCGCGAGTGCGCCCGTCGCGAGCAACAGCGGCCAGCGCCCGGCGAGGGGCGTGAGAGTTGTGATGTCCATCAGGATCTCCATCGGTTGGTATGGTTTTTAGGCAGCCGCTCACGGGACAGCGGGCGATTCCCCTACTTCCTTTGTTATCCGGCGCCACAGGCACGGTGCCCGCGCCGCCTGAGACCGCCTCTTCGTGCGCGAAGATTACATGACTCTCGTGCGTCGTGCGATCGGCGATTGCGACCTGGGGGCCAGGCAACGCTGCGGACTCGAGCCCTGCCTGGTCCTTCGCTGCAGCAGGCCCTGCGCTGTGCGCCCCCGCTGGATGTGTTCGGTGACTTGTGTTTCCATAATCTGGACCAAACGGGACCGGCGAATCCCCCGAAGGTCGTCATCAGCCCTGAAACCAAATCGCAATCGGCGCTTAACCAAAGGAACTGACATGAGAAAGAGCACCCTGAAGTGGCGGCTGCCCACCCTGATCCTGACCGTCATGGCGGGTTACACGTGGGCGCAACAGCCCGGGCAGCCCGCCGTCACCACCAAGCTCACCACCGAGTCGGCAACGGTAACGGCGGTATATCCCGACAAGCGCTCGGTAACGCTGGCCGGCCCGCACGGCCAGCATTCGGTGTTCGTCGGGCCGGACGTCAAGCTCGACAAGATCCATGCGGGCGACAAGGTGACCGTGAGCCTCTACCAGGGCATCGCGGCGCAGATCGCCAAGGGCGGCACCAAGGTGAGCGATCCTGCGGCCTCGACGTTCGCCTACAAGAGCCCGAGCGGCAAGCCCGGCGGCGGAATCGGCGCCTCGGTCACCGTGACCGTCAAGATCCTCGGCGTCGATCCGGGCACCAACATGGTCGCCTTCCAGCAGGCCGACGGCTCGCAGCACATCATCGAGGTCAAGTCCGACAACATGAAGGCGTTCATCAAGACGCTGAAGCCGGGTGACACGGTGGATGTGACCTACACCGAGTCGGTCGCCATCAGCGTGGCGCCGGCCTCTTAAGCGCGCTCGCAGGCGTGTCGGTTTTGACGGGTGGGGCAGCGCCGTGCGCGGCGCTGCCCGATTGCCCATCCGCCGCGTTGGGCGCATCCTTTCGGTCCGCGTGACGGTCGGACCAGGCTGGCGCTGCGCCGCAGGCGCGCGGGGGGCACATGACGACGACCCGCCGTGAGTTACTCACTGGAGCATTGACGACTGCCGTGGTGACACCGGGAATGGGACGAACCGAGGAACGCGGTGATCACGACCATGATCACCAGGGGGTTCCTTCGGACACGGCGCTGCGCGTCAAGTCGCTCGAATCACTCCTCATCGAGAAGGGACTGGTGGACGCTGCGGCGCTCGATGTCGTGATCGACGCTTACGAGCACAAGATCGGCCCGCGTAATGGTGCGCGCGTCATCGCACGAGCCTGGGTGGATCCCGCGTACCGGCAGCGGCTGCTGACGGATGCCAACGCGGCGATCGCCGAGCTCGGCTACAGCGGCGCGCAGGGCGAGCACATGGTCGTGGTGGAAAACACCGCTCGCGTCCACAACCTCGTCGTGTGCACCCTGTGCTCCTGCTATCCCTGGCCGGTGCTCGGGCTGCCGCCGGTCTGGTACAAGTCCGCCCCCTATCGATCGCGGGCCGTGATCGATCCGCGCGGCGTTCTGCGGGAATTCGGGCTCGAGCTGCCGGAAGAGGTTGAAGTGCGTGTCTGGGACAGCACCGCGGAGATCCGTTATCTCGTGCTGCCCGAGCGGCCGAACGGGACCGAAGGGTTGAGCGAACAGGCACTCGCCGCGCGGGTCACGCGCGATGCGATGATCGGAGTTGCCCGGGCCACCTAGTCGCTACGAGGGAATCGCCAATGAACGGCGTACATGACATGGGCGGCATGCAGGACATGGGCCCGGTTGAACCCGAGAAGAACGAGCCAGTCTTTCATGAGCGTTGGGAAGCGCGGCTGTTCGCGGTGGTTCGCGCCGTCGGCGCCTGGCGCAAGTGGAACATCGACGTCTCGCGCTTCCAGCGCGAGCTCATTCCGCCGGCCGAGTACCTGAGCATGAGCTACTACGAGCGCTGGCTCGCCGGACTCATCGACCTGATGATCAAGACCAACCTCGTGACCCGGGCAGAGATTGATTCCGGCAAGCCGGCGCCGGGAGCGCCGCAGTCGGTCCCGCCGCTCACGGCGGACAAGGTGTTGGCGGCGATCGCCCGCGGTGCGCCGGCCAACCGCGATGTGCCGGCCGTGGCGCATTTCGCTGCCGGCCAGCAGGTGCGTGCGCGCAATATGAATCCCGTGACCCACACGCGCCTGCCGCGCTATGCGCGCGGAAAGTCCGGCACCGTCGTGCGTGATTACGGCGTGTTCGTGTTTCCGGACACGAACGCCGTGTTCCGCGGCGAGAATCCCCAGCACCTGTACTCGGTCCGCTTCTCGGCGCGCGAGTTGTGGGGCGATCAGGCCGCCCGGCACGATACCGTCTACGTCGATCTGTGGGACGCCTACCTTGAGCCAGCCTGAATCGAGCCGCCGCTCCGAGCTGCTGGCCGCGTTGCCGCGCCTGCCGCGCGAGGGTGACGAGCCGGTGTTCGCGGAGCCCTGGCAGGCGCAGGCCTTTGCGCTCGTCGTCAAGCTGTCGGAGCTGGGACACTTCACCTGGAAGGAGTGGGCCGAGACGCTCGCCGCAGAGCTCAGATCCGCGGCCGAGCGGGGCGAGCCCGACGACGGATCGAAGTACTACCACCACTGGCTCACAGCCCTCGAGCGCCTGGTCGTGGCCAAGCGCCTCGCCGATCCGGCCGCGTTGCTCGCGCGCAAGGAAGCCTGGGCCGATGCGTACCGCCATACCCCGCACGGCAGGCCCGTAACGCTCGAGGGCTGAAGTTCCTCCCTGAAGCTGCGCGCACGCCGCCACGCGCGCTTGTTGCAGCCCCCGTAGCACTGGGACACGATGACAAGAGAAGACGGGCCCGCGCCCGAAGCTCGCCTGGCGGGCTGCCCACACGCGCGGGACTCAGGCGGTGCAAGCGAGGTCAGCAGTGCAGGACACTCAGGGTAGCGTCGAGGAGCAGGCGCGGCGCACGGACGTCCGCCCTTCGGTGAGCGCCACGCCGGCGCTGCCGGTCGTGGCGGCCGTCACCGCGCCGGTGCGTCGACTGGCGCAGCTGCTGATCGCGCGCCGGGGGCGCTACGCCGCGGCCTTCGAGAATCTCATCGTGGCGCTGATCGTGTTGAGCATCGCCTCCATCGGGTTGGAGGCGATACCCGGCCTGCCCGACTGGGCGGTCCGCGCGCTGCACATCGAGGAGATCGTCGTCGTCACGGTGTTCTCGTTCGAATACCTGCTGCGCATCGTCGCGGCGCCCCAGAAGCTGGTCTTCATCTTCAGCTTCCAGGGCATCGTCGACCTGCTCGCGATCGCACCGTTCTTGCTCGTAGGATTCGACGCCCGCTGGTTGCGGGCGTTGCGGCTGCTGCGGCTGCTGCGAATCCTGAAGCTGCAGACGCACTTTCTCGAAGCCACCGTCGCCACGCGCACCCGGGAGCTCGCCGACAAGAACGCTGCGCTCGAACAGGCGCAGGCGCAGATCAAAGCCGAGCTCGACGTCGCGCGGGCCCTGCAGCTCGCCATCCTGCCGTCGACCTTTCCCGCGCGGCCCGGCTGCGATGGCGCCGCGCGCATGGTGGCCGCCACCACCATGTGCGGGGACTTCTACGATTTCATCGAGCTGCCGGACGGGCGGATCGGGCTGGTGATGGCGGACGTTTCCGGCCACGGCGTGCCGGCGGCATTCTTCATGGCCGTGGCGCGCACCAACCTGCGCGATTACGCCGCGCAATACCCCGATCCGGGCAGCTGCCTGGCGCACACCAACCAGGCGCTGTGTGCGCAGAACCCGATGGATCTGTTCGTCACGGTGTTCTACGGCGTGTTCGACCCGAAGACCGGGGTGCTGCGCTACGCGAGCGGCGGCCACAACCCGCAATACCTGCGCCGCACCGACGCCTCGGTCGAAGTCCTCGCCGCCAGCGGCGGCGTGGTGCTCGGAGTCGTGCCGGACTTCGAGTTCGCGGATCACGCCGCGCAGCTGCGAGCGGGGGATCGCCTGCTGCTGTATACCGACGGCGTGACGGAGGCCTTCAACGGTGCGCACGAGGCCTTCGGCGAGGCGCGCCTCATCGCGGAGCTTCAGGTGCAGGGTGACGGCGCGGCCGCAGTGCTCGTCAAGCGCATTTGCGACAGCGTCACGAGCTTCACAGACGGCGCCGCGCAGTCCGATGACATCACGGTCGCGGTGCTTGCCTGGGGTGTGCCGTGAAGGTGCGGGTCGAGACGCTCGAGCGCACCACGCTGGTGATTCCCGAGGGCCGGCTCGATTTCAGCGCCGCCGCCCGCTTTCAGCAGCACATCGAGCAGGCGCTCACCGGTCGCGACGCGGCGCCCGCCGCGTTGATCATCGACTGTGCCGCGCTCGAATACGTCTCGAGCGCGGGACTGCGCGTCTTCCTGCTGGCCGCGCGCGCCTCGCAGCGCGCCGGCATTGCGTTCGCACTCTCGGCGCTGCAGCCGGCGGTGCGCGAAGTGTTCGAGCTGAGCGGCTTCAGCCGCATGATGGCGGTCCACACCGACCGCGACGCCGCGCTCGCGCAGCTGCCGTCGGGACCCGTTTATAAGGAGCGGCACGCGGTCGTGGCCAACGATGCCGCCGAGCTGCCGACGCTGACGCGATTCCTGCAGGAATTCTGGTCGGCGGCGAAGCTGCCCGCGGACGCGGCGCTGCCCTTCGAGCTCGCGCTCGAGGAAGCGTTCATGAACATCGTGATGCACGGCGCTCCGGCCGGCACCGCCCGCGTCGAGGTGTCTCTGGTCCTCGCCGGCCCGCGGCTCACCATCACGATCGAAGACGACGGGCCGCAGTTCGATCCGCTCTCCCTGCCCGCGCCCGACATCACCGCCGCTCTCGAGCAGCGGCGGGTCGGCGGACAGGGCGTGCACCTGATGCGGCAGATGATGGATGAAGTGAGCTACCAGCGTGTCGCGGCACGAAACCAACTGAAAATGAGCCGGCAGATCGACCGCTAGCTCCCACCGCAGCCGCGCCGCTCGGGCAAAGGCCCGGGCAGGTGCAAGGTCCACTGAATTCGCGTAGTTTGCGTTCCCCGGGGGCGGCCTGATCGACGGGCACATAAAAAATGAACCGATGTTCCAGATCCACCTAGGGCCGGCGGGCGAAGTTGTCATGGCGGGGCGGCTCGACGCCACGGAGTGCGAGGCGGCGCTCGAGTTCCTCAACGGGCTGTCCGCGCCCCGGGTCATCGACCTCGCCGGGCTCGAGTACATCGCCAGCGCGGGGCTGCGGGTGCTGCTGGTCACGCAGAAGCGGGTCCGGGGATCGGGGTCGGGACTCGTGCTGGTGAACGTCAGGACGGCGATTCACGACATATTCCGTTACACCGGCTTCGACCGGATCATCGAGACCACCCGGGCCCCGGAGTAGTCACCTGCAGCACGGGATCAACCTTTTGCGTGCTGAGCGGTAATTGTGAATGGAGAGGACGACAGGACGCTGGTGCGACGCTGTCGGGAGGGGGACCGTGCGGCTTTCGAGGAGCTCGTCGTGCGGTACCAGAAGCCGGTCTACAACGCCGCGCTGCGACTGCTGCACCAGCCGGAGGATGCCCGTGACGTCGCGCAGACTGCGTTTCTGAAGGCGTTCGAGCACCTGGCCGATTATGACCCGAGGTTCAAGTTCTATAGCTGGATCTATCGGATTGCGATCAACGAAGCCCTCAACGCCCTCTCCGCGAGGAAGCCCCTTGTGGAAGTCAGCGGTGAGGAGGCGGACGAGGCACCGGGACCTGAGCAACGTGTCGAAGGCGAGCAGCTGAACCAGGCGATCGAGGATGCACTGATGCGGATCAAACCTGAGCTTCGGGCCGTGATCGTACTGCGGCATTTCATGCACCTGAGCTATCAGGACATGGGAGAGATCCTGCAGGTGCCCGAAAAGACCGTGAAATCGCGCCTGCACAGCGCCCGCCAGCTGCTGCGCGAGCGCCTGCTGCACAACGGGGCGCTCTGACCGTGACCGATCCCCGGCAACTTGCGCTCATTCACGCCGAGATCGACGGCGAGCTCGACAACGAGCAGCGCGCCGAGCTCGCGCGCTGCCTGCTCGCTGATCCGGACACACGAGCCGTGCGCGACCAGCTTCAGCGCCTGAGCAAGGCGCTCGAGTCGTTCGAGGAAGCCGAGCCACCGGCCGGTCTCCGGGACAGTGTTCTTGCTGCGTTGCCACAATTGTTGCCACGGAAGCGCTTGTCGTCAGCACCCGGCTGGCGCTTGTTGTCAGCACCCGGCTGGCGTTATGCGGCCCTGATCGCCGGTGTCGCCGTTGCCGGAGTGTTGGTGTTCGAAACGGTCAGGGGGCCGGGCCCAGCTGCGACCGACGTCGCCGGTACGGTCGCAGCGCCTGACATGCCGACGGTCCTCGACACCGCCTCCCTGGCCAACGGCCCGGTCTCGGGCCACATCAGTCTGTATCGCGACCACGCGGGGCTGGGCCTTGAGTTGCAAGTCAGCGCGAGCGGCCCGGTGGACGTGCGCATAGCCGGTGAGGGGCATACTCAGGAGGTTAACGGTCTGGGAAGTCCGGACAGGCCCGGGGGAGCGCCGATCCGGGTGGCGTTGCCGGGCTTCCGCAACGGTGAAACCGTGGAACTGATCTTCCTGATGGGCGGGCAACAGGTTGGCGCCGCAACACTGCGGGTGCCGGCGGGGCAGTGAGAGTTTTCTTGGGAATGTGAATCAACTTTTTGCGGCTTTGGGTGTAGTTATTGGCAGACGGGGAATCTGCTGAGCTTTTCAACGGGAGGTTCTTTCTATGGCTTCTAAGACAGTATGGATCGCGGGCGGAATCGTAATCGCGATCGGGGTGGTCGCATACGTCGCCTTCAATGGCTCGCCGGCGGTCAACGACGGGGCGGGAACCATCGTCGAGGCGAAGCGCGTGCACGCAGACGGTACGAACGGAACAACCACCGGTACGACCTCAACGTCGGGCACGACCGACGATCAGGCCGGCAATGCGGATTCCCGCGGCAAGGCCGATGGTGATGCAGGTCGTGACGCCTCAGGCCGTGATGCCTCAGGCCGTGATGCCTCAGGCCGTGATGCCTCAGGCCGTGATGCTTCAGGTCGTGATGCCTCAGGCCGTGATGCCTCAGGCCGTGACGCCTCGGGCCGTGATGCCTCAGGCCGTGACGCCTCGGGCCGTGATGCCTCGGGCCGTGATGCTTCAGGCCGTGACGCCTCGGGCCGTGACGCCTCGGGCCGTGATGCCTCGGGCCGTGACGCCTCGGGCCGTGATGCTTCAGGGCGTGACGCCTCGGGCCGTGACGC
>DASYNX010000018.1:0-7300 GCA_036008385.1 Steroidobacteraceae bacterium | reverse complement strand
CGACCAGGAGCACGTCGCACTGCTCGAGCAGCTTCTTGACCGCGTCCTGGCGATTCTGGGTCGCGTAGCAGATGTCCTCGTGCCGCGGCGTAGCAAGCTGCGGAAAGCGCGCGCGCAGCGCGGCGACGATCTCCGCCGTATCGTCCACGGATAGCGTCGTCTGGGTGACGAAGGCGAGTCGCTGCGGATCGCGCACGGTAAGAGCGCTCACGTCCGCGACGCTCTCCACCAGGTGGATGCGGCCGCCGCCGCTGGTATCGAACCGCCCCATGGTCCCCTCGATCTCGGGATGGCCGGCGTGCCCGATGAGGATCACGTCGCGCCCGTCGCGCGCGTAGCGCTGCACCTCCATGTGCACCTTGGTCACCAGCGGGCAGGTGGCGTTGAACACCGCCAGGCCGCGCGCGCGCGCCTCCTCCTCCACCGCGTTCGATACGCCATGGGCAGAGAAGATCACGGTGCTGCCCGGCGGCACTTCGACGAGCTCATCGACGAACACCGCACCGAGGCCCCGCAGGCGGTCCACCACGTAGTGGTTGTGCACCACCTCGTGGCGCACATAGATTGGCGCACCGAACAGCTCGAGCGCCCGCTCGACGATGTCGATGGCGCGGTCGACACCGGCGCAGAAGCCGCGCGGATTGGCGAGCAGTACCTGCATCACGTGCGCCTCGCCCGGGCGGTGCGCGTTTCGCGCCAGGCATCGATGAGCAGCACCACCGCGCCGATGGTGATGGCGGAATCGGCCACGTTGAACGCGGGGAAATAGGCCCGGCCCCAGTGTACGTGGATGAAATCCACCACGCGACCGATGGTGAGCCGGTCGAGCATGTTGCCAAGTGCGCCGCCGACGATCAGCGCCAGGCCGGCGGCCAGCAGAGCATGGACGCCGGCATGCAGGCGGCGCATCCACACGATGAGCGCCGTGCTGACCCCGAGGGCCAGCACCACGAACAACCAGCGCTGCCAGCCGGCAGCCTCCGACAGGAAGCTGAAGGCCGCGCCGGTGTTGTAGGTGAGGATGATGTCGAGCACCCTGAGCACGTGCACCCGCTCGAACGGCGCGAAGTGATGCACCATCCACGCCTTGACCGCCTGATCGAGCACGACGACGGCCGCAGTGAGCGGCAGCCAGCGCCAGCCGCTCGCTGCCGCCGGGAAAGTCCGCGCCACGCCTGCGGGGACGGCGGGTACCGGGCCGGGGCTGCTGTGGTTCGCATCGCTCATACGTACTTCCTGTTTTCTCCCGGGCCCTCGATGTTGGTCACGCAGCGCCCGCACAGCTGCGGATGGCGCGCGTCGGCGCCGACATCGCGCCGCCGCTGCCAACAGCGTACACACTTGGCCTCGGCGGTGGGCTGCACCACGATCCACACCCCGGTGCGGCCGGTGCTGGAAGCAGGTACCGCCCCCGGCGGGGCGGCCGCGACCTCATGCACCTGCGCCTCCGAGGTGATCAGCAGGAAGCGCAGCTCATCGCCGAGCGCGGCGCAGCGTGCGAGCTCGGCCGGCACGCAATACACATCGACGCGCGCATCGAGCGGCGCGCCGATCCGCCGCTCGTCGCGCAGCTTCTCGAGCTCACGCAGAACATCGCTGCGCAGCGCGAGCAGCACCTCCCAGTCGATGTCATCCGCCGGCAGCTGCGGGAGGGCGTGCCAGGTCTCGTGGAACACCGACTCGCGGCGCTCTCCGGGCAGGTAGCCCCACACCTCCTCGGCGGTGAACGACAGGATCGGTGCCAGCCAGCGCACCATGCTCTCGGCGATGTGGAACATGACCGTCTGCGCCGAGCGGCGCGCGGGACCGGACACGGGCGTCGTATACATGCGGTCCTTGATCACATCCAGGTAGAAGCCGCCGAGATCCACGCTGCAGAAGTTGTGCACCTTCTGGTAGATGAGATGAAAGGCGTAGCTGCGGTAGGCATCGACGATCTCCTGCTGCAGTGCATGCGCGCGTGCCAGCGCCCAGCGATCGAGCGCCAGCAATTGCGGCAACGGCAGCGCGTGCCGCGCCGGATCATAGCCGTGCAGGTTGCCGAGCAGGAACCGCAGGGTATTGCGCATCCGGCGATAGGAGTCGGCCATGCGCTTGAGGATCTCGTCCGACACGGCGATCTCGCTGGCGTAGTCGGTCGCCGAGACCCACAATCGCAGCACGTCCGCGCCGAGCGTATTCATGACCTTCTGCGGCGCGATGACGTTGCCGAGCGACTTGGACATCTTGCGGCCCTTGTCATCGACGGTGAAGCCGTGCGTGAGCACGCCGCGGTACGGCGCGCGCTCGTAGAGCGCCTCGGACATGAGCAGCGAGCTGTGGAACCAGCCGCGATGCTGGTCCGAGCCCTCCAGATACAGCTCCACGGGCGCCGCCACCTCCGGCCGCTCGGTTCCCACGCATTCGAACGACAGGCCGGAGTCGGCCCACACGTCCATGACGTCGGTCACCTTGTCATAGTGCTCGGCGTCGTCGCCCAGCAGCTCGCGTGGCGCGATCGCAAACCAGGCGTCGATGCCGCCTTCCTCGACCCGTGCCGCGGCGACCTCGATCAGCTCCGCGGTGCGCGGATGCAGCTCGGCGGTCTGCTTGTGAATGAAGAGCGGAATCGGTACGCCCCAGGTGCGCTGGCGCGAGATGCACCAGTCCGGGCGCGCCTCGATCATGCCGGTGATGCGCTGCTCGCCCCACGCCGGCGTCCACTCGACACCCCTGATGTCGCGCAGCGCGCCCGCGCGCAGGCCGGCGCGCTCCATGCTGATGAACCACTGCGGCGTAGCGCGAAAGATCACCGGCGTCTTGTGACGCCAGCAGTGCGGGTAGCTGTGCTGCAACGGCTCCTGGTGCAGCAGCTGCCCCCGCTGGCGCAGCGCCTCGATGATCACCGGGTTGGCCTCCTCGACCAGCAACCCTGCGACCAGCGGCGTACCCGGCAGGAACCGCCCGTCGCCGCCGACCGGATTGTCGACCGCAAGTCCGTAGCGTTGACCGACGGCGAAGTCCTCCTGTCCGTGTGCGGGAGCGGTGTGCACCGCGCCGGTGCCGGCATCGAGCGTGACATGCTCACCGAGAATCACCGGCACCTGCCGATCCTGAAACGGATGTCGCAGCATCAGCCCCTCGAGCGCGCGGCCGTCGAACTGCCCCAGCACCGCGGCGGCGGTGCCACCGAAGCGCTGCAGGCAGCGCTCGAGGAGCTCGGCTGCGAGAATCAGGCGGCGCGTCTCGCCGGTGAGGCGCACCTCCGCCAGGACGTAGCGGAATGTCGCGTTCAGCGCCACGGCCTGGTTCGCCGGCAGCGTCCAGGGCGTGGTGGTCCAGATCACCACGTCCACCGGCGCCGCCCCGAGGACGGCGGCGCCGAGGCCAATGCGCCGGGCGAGGTCGGCGTCGTCGCTGACGCGGAACGCCACGTCGATCGCCGGTGAGGTTTTCTCCTCGTACTCGACCTCGGCCTCCGCCAGCGCCGAGCGGCAATCGATGCACCAGTACACCGGCTTCACGCCCCGGTAGAGATGGCCGTTACGGATGATGCGGCCGAAGGCCCGCAGCTGCTGCGCCTCGTAGCGCGGGGCCATGGTGAGATACGGGCGGTCCCAGTCGCCGAGGACCCCGAGTCGCCGGAAGTCGGCGCGCTGCAGCTCGATCTGCTGCTGCGCGAACGCGCGGCACGCGGCGCGAAAGTCGCGCGCATCGAGCCTGTGACCCGGGCGTCCGTGCTTCTTTTCCACCTGCAGCTCGATCGGCAGACCGTGGCAGTCCCAGCCGGGAATGTACGGCGAGTCGAAGCCATCAAGCGTGCGGGACTTGACGACGATGTCCTTCAGAATCTTGTTGACCGCGTGCCCGATGTGAATCGCGCCGTTGGCATAGGGCGGGCCGTCATGCAGCACGAAGCGCGGGCGCCCGCGGGCGATCTCGCGCAGCCGCGCGTAGGTGTCGCGCTCCTGCCAGCGCCGGACCGCGGCCGGCTCGCGGTGTGCCAGATCCGCCTTCATCGGGAAATCGGTCTGCGGCAGGTTGATGGTGTGCTTGTAGTCAGTCATGTCGTTGCATCAGAGGTTCAGAATCTGCCGTGCCTGCGCGGCATCGCGGCGCATCTGCGCGCTGAGCGCAGCGAGTGTGTCAAAGCGTTCCTCCTCGCGCAGCTTGGCCACGAACTCCACCTCGATCTCGCGACCGTACAGGTCGGCGTCAAAATCAAAGATGTGCGCCTCCAGGAGCGCTACCGTGCCGGCGACGGTCGGGCGGGTGCCGAGACTCGCAACGCCGGCCAGAGGGGCGCCGGCGGCGCCGCGCACGCGCACCGCGAAGATTCCGGCGACCGGCGAGCGCCGCCGCTCGAGCGGCAGATTGGCGGTGGGGAATCCCAGGTCCGCTCCCAGATGCAGGCCCCGGATCACGCGCCCGCGCATCGACCACGGGCGCCCGAGCCAGCGTCGGGCGCGTTCAAAGTCGCTGCCGGCAAGCGCGGCGCGCACGCCGCTGCTGCTCACGCGCTCGCCGTCGACGGTGACCGCGGGCAGCACGTCCACCTCAAACCCGAGCCGCCTGCCCGCCTCCGCAAGCACCGGTGCGCTCGCCTGCCCTTTCCTGCCGAAGCGAAAGTCGTGTCCGACCACCACCACGGCGGGCCTGAGCTCGCGCACCAGCAATTGCGCAAACGCCTCGCCGTCGAGGTTACGCAAAGCCTCGTCGAAGCGCAGCACCCACAGGTACTGAAGCTCGAGCGGCCCGAGAATTCGCCAGCGCTCGCGCAGGCTCGTCAGGCGCGCAGGCGGATCGGCGGGCGTCAGGTACTCGCGCGGCATCGGCTCGAACGTGAGCAGGACCGCGGGCGCCCTGCGCCGCGCGGCATGCTCGCGGAGGCGCGCGATGAGCGCCTGGTGGCCGAGGTGAATGCCGTCGTAAGTGCCGATGGTCACGGCACACCCGGCGCATTGCCCGCCCAACCCAGCGAGTCCCCGAATGAGACGCATCATGACTTAAGCTGTTGACGCCACAAGACTAAATCCGGTGCGACCCGCCAGGGCGCTCCACCGACGGCCAGTTTATGTGAATGCGCGGGCCCGCGCCGCGTCGCCGACCGGCGTCGCGTTGACAAGCGCAGGCCCGGTGCGCAGACTACCCGCCCCCGCGATCGGGGACACCACACACGGAGAGTTCGTGGCCAATAGCAAGTCCGCCGAAAAAGCTGCCCGTCAGGCCGAAAAGCGCCGCTCCCGCAACGTCGCACTGCGCTCGCGCATGCGCACCGCGGTCCGTAACGTGACCACGGCGATCTCCGGCGGTGAAACGGAAGTGGCCCGCAGCAGCTACCAGAAGGCGGTGCCGATCATCGATTCGCTGGTGAGCAAGCAGATCATCCACCGTAACAAGGCCGCGCGGCACAAGAGCCGCCTGTCGGCCCGCATCCGCGCCATGCAGTGAGGCTTGCAATGAACGAAAAGGCTCGCATTCCGGTCCCAGTGATTCCGACCCCCCTCAAGTTGCGTCCGGCCGCGAGGCGTCAGCATCTTCTGGAGATGATGCGCGCGCGCGTGCCGCAAGAGCCTGCTCGTCCAAAAGCCTCATAACGGCCTGACACAGCTGCTTCGTCCCCTGCCCGGTCGCCCCTGAGATCAGGAAGTGCGGCCCGCGCCAGCGCAGCCGGCGCACGATGTCACGTGCCCGCCGCTCGGCCTCCGTCGTCGGCACCAGATCACGCTTGTTGAGCACCAGCCAGCGCGGCTTTGCCGCGAGCTCGCGGTTGAATTTCCTGAGCTCGGCGACCACGGCACGGGCATCGCGCACCGGGTCCGCCGCCGGATCGAGCGGCGCGATGTCCACCAGGTGCAGCAGCAGCCGCGTGCGCTGCAGGTGCCGGAGGAATCGGATCCCGAGCCCGGCGCCCTCGGCTGCCCCTTCGATGAGGCCAGGAATGTCGGCCATGACGAAACTGCGGTGCTCGCCGACAGCGACCACCCCGAGGTTGGGGTGCAACGTCGTGAATGGGTAGTCCGCCACTTTCGGCCGCGCGGCGGAGACCGCGCGAATCAGGGTCGACTTGCCCGCATTGGGTAGCCCGAGGAGGCCGACGTCCGCGATCACCCGCAGCTCGAGCTCCAGCGAGCGCTTCTCACCGGGGAGCCCGGGGCCGAACTGACGCGGCGAGCGGTTGGTGCTCGACTTGAAGCGCTGGTTGCCCCAGCCGCCCTTGCCGCCGCGCGCCACCAGCAGCTCTTCTCCGTTGCGCGTGAGGTCGCCGAGCTCCTCGTGCGTGTCGGCATCGCGCACCACCGTCCCGACCGGCACCGGGATGTGCAGGTCCTCTCCGCCGCGGCCGCTGCAGTCGTTTCCGCCTCCGGGCTCCCCGTGCGTGGCCCGGAAGGTACGCGCGATGCGAAAGTCCGCGAGCGTGTTGATTCCGGAGACGGCGCGCAGGTAGACGCTGCCCCCGTGACCGCCGTCGCCACCGTCCGGTCCGCCGAAGGGCACGAACTTCTCGCGTCGGAAGCTGCTGCTCCCCCGCCCGCCGTTACCGGCCTGCACCCGCGCCCGCGCCTCGTCGACGAACTTCATGGCCCGACTCTATTTGAATTTGCCGCAGGCGGCCCGCGCATACAAAAACCCCGGCGCTCCGAGCCGGGGTCTTCGGCAACCAGGCGCGGGAGCCGGGCTCAGGCTTTCTCGGGCAGCACGCTCACATACAAGCGCTGCTCGGCGCCGCGCTTCTGGAACTGCACCTTGCCCGTCACCTTGGCGAACAGCGTGTGGTCGGTGCCGACGCCGACGTTGGATCCTGGCCGCACCTGCGTGCCGCGCTGGCGCACGATGATGTTGCCGGCGAGCACCTGCTCGCCGCCGAAGCGCTTGACGCCCAATCGCTTGGAGTGGGAGTCGCGGCCGTTCTTGGTACTGCCGCCTGCCTTTTTGTGTGCCATGGGTTACCTCGTCAGCCCGCGCTGATCTCCGTCACCTTCACCTCGGTGAACATCTGACGGTGATTCTTCTGCCGCAGATAGTGAGCGCGGCGCTTGAACTTCACGATCGACACCTTGGCGCCGCGACCGTGGCGCACCACGGTGGCGAGCACTTTGCCGCCCTTGAGCGTGGGCTGACCGACCTTGACGTCGCTCCCCTCGCCCACGAGCAGCACCTCGCCGAACTCGACCGTGGTGCCCGGCTCAGCGTCGAGCTTCTCGACACGCAGCAGGCCGTCCTTCGTCACCCGATACTGCTTGCCGCCCGTGGCGATGACCGCGTACATGGTAGTTACCCGGGAAATGGGCCCGACGTGAAAGGGCCGCGCATTCTACTG